>NZ_JBQFUQ010000008.1:0-1103 GCF_056539245.1 Ruegeria sp. BC2 | reverse complement strand
TTTTCCATGGCGATCGGGGCGATCAGCTCGACGCCGAACGACACGTTGTCGCCGGGCATGACCATCTCGGTGCCTTCGGCCAGGGTCACGGTGCCGGTCACGTCAGTCGTACGGAAGTAGAACTGCGGACGGTAGTTCGCGAAGAACGGAGTGTGACGGCCGCCTTCTTCCTTGGTCAGGATGTAGGCTTCGGCTTCGAACTTGGTGTGCGGAGTCACCGAGCCCGGTTTACACAGAACCTGGCCACGCTCAACGCCGTCACGGTCAACACCACGCAGCAGGGCGCCAATGTTGTCGCCGGCTTCACCGCGGTCCAGCAGCTTGCGGAACATCTCAACACCGGTGCAGGTGGTCTTCTGCGTGTCGCGGATGCCGACGATTTCGATCTCGTCGCCAACGTTGATCACACCACGCTCGACACGACCGGTCACAACGGTACCGCGGCCCGAAATCGAGAACACGTCTTCAATCGGCATCAGGAACGGCTGGTCAACAGCGCGCTCGGGCGTGTCGATGTACTCATCAACGGCCGCCATCAGTTCGCGGATCTTGTTCTCGCCGATTTCCGGGTTGTTGCCTTCCATCGCGGCCAGAGCCGAACCTGCGATGATCGGAATGTCGTCGCCGGGGTAGTCGTAGCTGGACAGCAGTTCGCGAACTTCCATCTCAACCAGTTCCAGCAGCTCTTCGTCGTCAACCTGGTCAACCTTGTTCAGGAACACGACCATCTTCGGGATGCCAACCTGGCGGCCCAGCAGGATGTGCTCGCGGGTCTGCGGCATCGGGCCGTCAGCGGCGTTCACAACCAGGATCGCGCCGTCCATCTGCGCCGCACCGGTGATCATGTTCTTCACATAGTCAGCGTGGCCGGGGCAGTCGACATGCGCATAGTGGCGGTTGTCGGTCTCGTATTCCACGTGGGCGGTCGAGATGGTGATGCCGCGCGCTTTCTCTTCCGGCGCACCGTCAATCTGGTCATACGCCTTGAAGTCGCCGAAATACTTGGTGATTGCTGCGGTCAGCGTCGTCTTGCCGTGGTCAACGTGGCCAATCGTGCCAATGTTGACGTGCGGTTTTGTACGCTCAAACTTTTCCTTTGCCAT
>NZ_JBQFUQ010000007.1:2500-5998 GCF_056539245.1 Ruegeria sp. BC2 | reverse complement strand
TTTGATTTTGTGGATTTGGTTGCGGGAGCAGGATTTGAACCTGCGACCTTCAGGTTATGAGCCTGACGAGCTACCGGGCTGCTCCATCCCGCGACACTTTGGGTTGGTCTGTTGCCTATTTGGCTGATTGAGACCTGGTCGTGTTTTTTGATCGTTTTAGAGAGGGGGGATTTTTCTAGGTTTGGCGGTGACCTACTCTCCCGGGGCTTGAGCCCAAGTACCATTGGCGCTGCAGTGCTTAACTTCCGGGTTCGGGATGGGACCGGGTGTTTCACTTGCGCTATGACCACCAAACCGAGGAAAATCCCCGTCGCTCTTTTTGCTTTGCAAAAAGGCGAAGCGCGGGAGGCGGCGTATTCGCTTGCGAATGCGCGTTCCCGCACGGTTGTGTCACCCCTTGCGGGGTTTCACATCAATCAACGTTGTCCAACTCAAGGTCAGTGTATGCTTTTGGTGATTTGTCTTTCTGTTACTGGATCAAATCAAGCCTATCGGGCGATTAGTACCGGTCAACTGAACGCATTGCTGCGCTTACATCTCCGGCCTATTGACGTGGTGGTCTTCCACGGCCCTCAGGGAGACCTTGTTTTGAGGGGGGCTTCCCGCTTAGATGCCTTCAGCGGTTATCCTGTCCGATCATAGCTACCCTGCACTGCCGTTGGCACGACAACAGGTCCACCAGTGGATCGTTCACCCCGGTCCTCTCGTACTAGGGGCAACTCCTCTCAAGTCTCCTACACCCACGGCAGATAGGGACCGAACTGTCTCACGACGTTCTAAACCCAGCTCACGTACCTCTTTAAACGGCGAACAGCCGTACCCTTGGGACCTGCTCCAGCCCCAGGATGAGATGAGCCGACATCGAGGTGCCAAACACTGCCGTCGATATGGACTCTTGGGCAGTATCAGCCTGTTATCCCCGGCGTACCTTTTATCCGTTGAGCGATGGCCCTTCCACTCGGGACCACCGGATCACTATGGCCGTCTTTCGACTCTGCTCGACTTGTCAGTCTCGCAGTCAGGCTGGCTTCTGCCATTGCACTCAACGAGCGATTTCCGACCGCTCTGAGCCAACCTTCGCGCGCCTCCGTTACGCTTTAGGAGGCGACCGCCCCAGTCAAACTACCCGCCACGCAGGGTCCCGGATCCGGATAACGGACCGCGGTTAGACATCAAGAATGCAAAGGGTGGTATCTCAAGGGAGGCTCCACAGGAACTGGCGTCCCTGCTTCGAAGCCTACCACCTATCCTGCACATTGCAGTCCTGATGCCAGTGCGAAGCTGTAGTAAAGGTGCACGGGGTCTTTCCGTCTAACCGCGGGAAGCCTGCATCTTGACAGGCAATTCAATTTCGCTGAGTCGATGTTGGAGACAGCGGGGAAGTCGTTACGCCATTCGTGCAGGTCGGAACTTACCCGACAAGGAATTTCGCTACCTTAGGACCGTTATAGTTACGGCCGCCGTTTACCTGGGCTTCAATTCAAGGCTCTCACCTCTCCTTTTAACCTTCAGGCACCGGGCAGGCGTCAGACCCTATACGTCGTCTTGCGACTTCGCAGAGCCCTGTGTTTTTAATAAACAGTCGCCACCCCCTGGTTTGTGCCCCCAGCCCCTAGTTGCCTAGGAACCGGGCCTCCTTCTCGCGAACTTACGGAGGTATTTTGCCGAGTTCCTTCAACATCGTTCTCTCAAGCGCCTTGGTATGCTCTACCAGTCCACCTGTGTCGGTTTAGGGTACGGTCTGATGGAGGGCTATTTCCAGGAACCACTCAGCAGCCCAATCAATCCGATAAGATTGAACTACACCTGTGATCCGTCACATCCTCCTGGCCTAGGAATATTAACCTAGTTCCCATCGCCTACGCCTTTCGGCCTCGGCTTAGGGGCCGGCTTACCCTGCTCAGATTAGCTTTAAGCAGGAACCCTTGGACTTTCGGCGAGAGTGTCTCTCACACTCTTTGTCGCTACTCATGTCATCATTCTCACTAGTGATCTCTCCACCGGATCCCTCACAGGCCGGCTTCATCGAAAGATCCTCGCCTCCAATATCCCCGAAGGGATCAAGGAGGCATGGATCTATGTCACACTACGCTCTGCTACCATGCCTTACGGCATCCTAAGCTTCGGCTCATGGCTTGAGCCCCGTTACATCTTCGCCGCAGGACAACTTGTTTAGACCAGTGAGCTGTTACGCTATCTTTAAAGGATGGCTGCTTCTAAGCCAACCTCCTGGTTGTTTTGGTCGTCCCACCTGCTTTCCCACTTAGCCATGAATTGGGGGCCTTAGCTGTAGGTCAGGGTTGTTTCCCTCTCCACTACGGACGTTAGCATCCGCAGTGTGTCTGCCATCTAGTACTCCCGGGTATTCGGAGTTTGGTTAGGATCAGTAAGCCTGTGGGGCCCCATTACCCATCCAGTGCTCTACCCCCCGGGGTATTCGGATGACGCTCTACCTAAATAGATTTCGCAGAGAACCAGCTATCTCCGAGTTTGATTGGCCTTTCACCCCTAGGCACAGCTCATCCCGATCCTTTTCAACGGATGTGGGTTCGGTCCTCCAGTGCGTGTTACCGCACCTTCAACCTGGCCATGCCTAGATCACTCGGTTTCGGGTCTGATCCCACGAACTCATACGCCCTATTAAGACTCGCTTTCGCTACGCCTACACCTAACGGCTTAAGCTTGCTCGTGAGACCAAGTCGATGACCCATTATACAAAAGGTACGCCGTCAGCTCTCTAGGAGCCTCCGACTGATTGTAGGCGTTCGGTTTCAGGTACTGTTTCACTCCCCTCGTCGGGGTGCTTTTCACCTTTCCCTCACGGTACTGGTTCGCTATCGGTCAGCAAGGAGTACTTAGCCTTCGAAGGTGGTCCTCCGATCTTCAGACAGAATTTCACGTGTTCCGCCCTACTTAATACGTCCGTCAAAGCTTCGAATACGGGGCTGTCACCCGCTATGGCCATGCTTCCCAACATGTTCTTCTCACTTATCCGGCTCGGCTGGTCCCCGTTCGCTCGCCGCTACTAGGGGAGTATCAATTGATTTCCTTTCCTCCGGGTACTTAGATGTTTCAGTTCCCCGGGTTTGCCCTTAAAACCCTATGTATTCAGGTCTTAAGTACCTGGTCATGCTCATTATTGATCAGCTGTGCTAACAATAACAAACATTCAGGTGGGTTGCCCCATTCAGAGATCCATGGATCAAAGCTTATTCTCAGCTCCCCATGGCTTATCGCAGAGTATCACGTCTTTCATCGCCTCTTGCTGCCAAGGCATTCACCAAACGCCCTTCTCGCGCTTGATTTGATCCAGAAAGAGAAAGACACGATAGTTTGTGCTACCGCCTATTCGGCTACTTGAGCACGGTGTCTGCTGCGAACTTCGTTCTTCGCAGACGGCGTATCATTCACGGCAGGCCCAGCTGGTAACTAAAGGCCGCCTCTGTTTCTGAACCAAAAGCATACTTTCCCGCCTTCCATCCTGGAACCCATGCTGCC
>NZ_JBQFUQ010000006.1:0-110055 GCF_056539245.1 Ruegeria sp. BC2 | reverse complement strand
GCCGTCACTCCGACCAACCAACACCGCCTCAGCAGCGCCGGTGAAGGGCGTTCTAAGGATAACTACAAATCACCGCAAGCAGAAAATGACAGGAATTTGGAAAAAATCGCGAAAACAAAAATAATTGTTTGTTATCAGTGTGTTGGCGCCATCATGCCTCCCCAGAACTCAGTTCTCGCCTGGGCCTCGCAGCGAGAAAACACTCACTGTCTGACTTGCCCACATGGTTACCCACAGCCCAGCACCCGAGTCACGCGGAATCGGCGTGCCGGGACGCCGTATTGAATGCCGGTTTGGGCAAGCGCAGCAGCAACAGGGCAAGAATCACAAACAAGTAGATCAGGGGCTCGATCTGAAAGCCCTTCGCCAACATGACGTAGTGCAGCCCTGCAAGAATGGCTGCCGGGTAGACCAGCTTGTGCAGGCGCCGCCAAGCCGCCCCCAGCCAACGGACCGAGGCATTGTTCGACGTGATCCCAAGCGGCAGCATCAGAACGAATGCCGCCATGCCGACCGTGATGTAGGGTCGCTTTATGATGTCTGCCCAGATTTGACTTGGGTCTTGCACGTCCAGAACCAGCCAAACCAAAAGATGGCACGCCACATAGGATAGGGTCAAAACGCCAATGGCCCGCCTGAACTTCATGAGGTTCAAGCCGGTGAGCCGCCTCAGCGGCGTGACCGCCAAACCCAGGATCAACAACTGAAGCGCCAGTTCTCCATATTCATGTTCCAAAGCCTCGATCGGTTCGACCCCAAGGCCACCGGTCATGCCCTGGTAGAACAACCAGGGCACCGGAACCAATCCGGCGATGTAGACCGCCCAGACAGGAACGCGGCGCAGTATCTGGTTCAGCTTGTGCATGGCCTCAGTAGTATTCCCTGAGATCCATACCGGCATAAAGCCCTGCGACCTCTTCTTCGTAACCGTTGAACATCAGTGTTGGTTGTCGCTTGGCAAACAACCCGCCGCCGATGCGGCGTTCCGAGGCCTGAGACCACCGCGGATGATCCACGGTCGGGTTCACGTTGCTGTAGAACCCGTATTCACGCGGGTTGGCCATGTTCCAGCTGGTTGGCGGCTCTTCCTCGGTCAGAGTGATGCGTACGATCGATTTGATCGACTTGAAGCCATATTTCCATGGAACCACCAGGCGCAACGGGGCGCCGTTCTGATTGGGGATCGGGCGGCCATAGATACCCGTCGCCATGATCGTCAACGGATGCATGGCTTCATCCAGCCGTAGACCTTCGCGATACGGCCAGTCCAGAACCGGATATGCAACTCCCGGCATCTCGTCGGGGCGCAGCGCGGTTTCGAAGGCCACGTATTTCACCCCTTCCTGCACACCGGCCATGTTCAGCAGATCGGCCAGCTCGAACCCGTTCCAGGGCACGACCATCGACCAGGCCTCGACACAGCGGAAACGGTAGATGCGTTCTTCGATCGTCATTTCGGACATGATGTCCTGGAAATCATACTCTCCCGGGCGGTCAACCAACCCGTCGATCGTGACGCTCCATGGTTCGGTCTTGAGGGTATGGGCGTATTTCGCAGGGTCGTCCTTGCGGGTCCCGAACTCATAGTAGTTGTTGTAGGACGTGATCTCTTCCCACGTGTTCTGCTCCAGCGCATCTTCCGCACCTGCACGGCCCGCGATCATCGCCAGTCCCGATCCGGCGAGTCCCGCCATGATCTGTCGGCGGTTCAGGAACGCCGCCCGCGGGGTCGTATCGGCATGTGTCAGGGTGTTGATCCAGCGGTGCGCCATTCCGTTCTCCGTTCATTTACAAAAATCAGCCTTGAATTAGCCCCGTTTTAACACCGGACCAACGCAACTTGCGTCACGATTGAGAGACGGGACTGTAACGAAGCCTGCGTTGCATTCCCGTCGCGCACAGACGAACACCTGTTTGGAACGGCATCAACGGGATGGAAGCTGCACATCCGATAAGGTATCGCCGAAACCACCAGAGACTGTGTGAAGGCCGCCCCGTGTTACTGACCAAAACCATTCCTTTGTCCCTTTCGATCCTGTGGCGCTTTGCGGTGACGTTCCCGATCCTGCTCATCGGCCTTTTTCTGTACGGCGCGTTGGGTGGCGTGATCGGGTTCGTCATCGGGTTGATCCTGCCCGGAACACTGTTCATCGCAACCTTCCTGATCAGCGCCTCATCCGGCGTGATCCCGATCATGGTCGGCGCCCGGTTCGGGTTCCAGTCAAAGCTGATCCGACCCGGCGTGGGCTATCGCAAGCTGATCGTTCCCGCCATTGCCTATGGCGCGGCGGAGTCCCTGGCGATCGGCCTGATCCTTGCGCCAGTGGTCGGGTTGGCCTTTGTTCAGGTCGCGCCCAATCTGGTCGATCTGACCAAGACCCCCGAAACACCGGCACTGGACTGGCTGACCTCGGCCGGCGCGTCGGTTTCGGTGGCGGGCCTCGTCGTCACGGTTGCGGTATTCACGGTAGCCTCGGCTGCGCGGGCCAGTCTGCTGGTTCCCCTGGCTGCGGCGGCCTTGGGCAGCGATCCTGACGACCGACCTTATACACCCTTCCGCAATCTGGGTGCGTCCTTCTGGCCGCTCTTTGCTTTGGTGGCCATCAGCTATGTATCGATGATGGTGCTTTACGTCCTCGCCTTTCTGGCCGTGGCCTTCGTGGCGGGGCTACCGGCGTTGGCAACGTCCGTTACCGAAATCGAAGGCCTGTTCCGCGGTGGCGCCATCGAAAACCCGATCTGGCCTGCAGTGGCCTTGTTTCTCAGCTTTATCCTGGTCGGGCTTTGGGGGCTGAGCCTGCAATCCGCGGGTGCGGTATTGGCCTATCTGAAACTGCAGGGCGGGCGCCCCAGCCGCCATATGGTGGATCCGGCCCAGCGCATGGCTCCGCCGGCACCACCACCATCGCCCGAGTCCGGTCCGCGCCTGAGTGCCGACGACTTGCGAGCATTGCGCAAAAGCCGTCAGAACCACGACTGATTAGTGCGCAATAAAAAGGCCCGCCATTTCTGGCGGGCCTTTCCTGTTTCAGCCGAGCCGCAGCTTAGTGGACCACGGCCTCGTCCGGGCGCGGGCGGTCGCTGGTGCCCAACCGGTCGCCGATGATCAGACCATCGGGTCCGGCAGTTACCGGCACGGTGTCGCCATCCCGGATGTCGCCGGCCAGCAAAGCCTCGGCCAGCGGGTTCTGCAGGGCACGCTGGATCACGCGCTTGAGCGGACGCGCCCCGAAGACCGGGTCGTAGCCTTCGTTGGCCAGCCACTCCTTGGCAGCATCGTCCAGCACAAGATCGATCTTGCGCCCGGCAAGCCGCTTCCGCAAGCGGGCCAGCTGGATGTCGACGATTGCATCCATGTCCGACCGCTGAAGCCGGTCGAAGATGATGGTCTCATCCAGACGGTTCAGGAACTCGGGCCGGAAATGCGCCCGAACCGCGTCCATCACATCGCGCTTGGCCTGCGCCGTGTCGGCCCCTTCGGGCAACTGGCTCAGCGCCTGCGAGCCAAGGTTCGAGGTCAGCACGATCAGCGTCTGCTTGAAGTCGACCGTACGGCCCTGGCCATCGGTCAGGACACCATCGTCCAGCACCTGCAACAGCACGTTGAACACGTCCGGATGCGCCTTCTCGACCTCGTCGAACAGCACCACCTGGTACGGCCGGCGGCGGACGGCTTCGGTCAGAACGCCGCCTTCCTCATAGCCGACATAGCCCGGCGGAGCACCGATCAGGCGGGCGACGGCGTGTTTCTCCATGAACTCAGACATGTCGATCCGCACCATCGCGTGTTCGTCGTCGAACAGGTATTCGGCGACGGCCTTGGTCAGCTCGGTCTTACCCACACCGGTCGGGCCGAGGAACAGGAACGAGCCCAGCGGGCGGTTTTCGTCGTTCAGACCGGCCCGGGCCCGGCGCACGGCATTGGCCACGGCGCGCACGGCCTCGTCCTGGCCGACCACGCGGGCATGCAGCGCTTCTTCCATGCGCAGCAGCTTTTCGCGCTCGCCTTCCAGCATCTTCGAGGTCGGGATACCCGTCCAGCGTTCGACCACGGCCGCGATCTGTTCGGGACGCACCGTTTCCTTGGCCATGACCGCGTTGCTTTCCTGGCTTTCGGCCTCGGCCAGCTTGCGCTCCAGCTCGGGGATCACGCCATAGGACAGCTCACCGGCTTTGGCCAGATTGCCCTCGCGCTTGGCGATCTCCAGCTCGGCGCGCGCCTTGTCCAGCTGTTCCTTCAACTCGCGGGCGCTGGCCAGCTTGTCCCGCTCGGCCTGCCACTGGGCGGTCATCTCAGCGGATTTCTCCTTGAGCTCGGCCAGTTCCTTCTGCAAGGCCTCAAGCCGATCTTTCGAAGCCGCATCATCTTCAAGCTTCAGCGCCTCTTCTTCGATCTGGAGTTGCAGGATCTGGCGATCCAGCTGGTCCAGCTCTTCGGGCTTGCTGTCCACTTCCATGCGCAGACGCGAGGCGGCCTCGTCCACGAGGTCGATCGCCTTGTCGGGCAGGAAGCGGTCGGTGATGTAGCGGTGCGACAGGGTCGCGGCCGACACCAGCGCCGAATCCGAGATGCGCACACCATGGTGCAGCTCGTATTTTTCCTTGATGCCGCGCAGGATGCTGATCGTGTCTTCGACCGTAGGTTCCTGCACGAAGACGGGCTGGAACCGGCGGGCAAGGGCCGCGTCCTTCTCGACATATTTGCGGTACTCGTCCAGCGTGGTGGCACCGATGCAGTGCAGCTCGCCCCGCGCCAGCGCGGGCTTGATCAGGTTGGCCGCATCCATCGCACCGTCGGACTTGCCGGCACCCACCAGCGTGTGCATCTCGTCGATGAACAGGATGATCTCGCCAGCGGCGGCGGTGACCTCGTTCAGAACGGCTTTCAGGCGTTCCTCGAACTCGCCACGGTATTTCGCACCCGCGATCAAGGCACCCATGTCCAGCGCCAGCAGCTTTTTGTCCTTCAGCGATTCCGGAACGTCGCCGTTCACGATGCGCAGAGCCAGACCTTCGGCGATGGCGGTCTTACCCACACCGGGCTCACCGATCAGAACCGGGTTGTTCTTGGTCCGACGCGACAGAACCTGCATGGCGCGGCGGATTTCCTCGTCGCGGCCGATGATCGGGTCGATCTTGCCCTCGCGGGCGGCCTCGGTCAGGTCGCGGGCGTATTTCTTCAGCGCGTCATAGCCTTCTTCGGCATTGGCGCTGTCGGCCGTGCGGCCCTTGCGGATGTCGTTGATCGCCTCGTTCAGCTTCTGGGCGGACACGGCACCGGCTTCCAGGGCCTCTTTGGCTTTGGATTTGACGATGCACAGCGCCATCAGCACGCGCTCGACCGGAACGAAGCTGTCGCCGGCTTTCTTGGCGATCTTCTCGGCCTCGTCCAGAACCTTGGCGGTCTGACCGTCCAGATAGACCTGGCCCGCGTCGCCGCTGACCTTCGGGATCTTGGCCAGGGCAACATCCAGCGCCTCGACCACGCGCTCGGGCGCGCCGCCCGCACGTTTGATCAGGTTGCTGGCCAGCCCCTGGTCATCATCCATCAGTGCTTTCAGAATATGCTCGGGAGCCAGTCTCTGGTGTCCCTCGCGCAGCGCAATGGTTTGCGCCGCCTGCACGAAACCTCGTGCACGCTCGGTGAACTTGTTCAAGTCCATGGCATTCTCCTTTTCCAAGCGCCCGTTAAATTTGCGCCTGCTTGGCAGCACGCAATGGTCCGGGCCTCATGGATCAATTTGGGAAATGTTCCCGCTGCTTCAAGAGAGTAGCGGGTGAAAAAAACGCTCAGCCCCGGGGAATCGTATAGACGGTATAGCCGCCGGTTTCGGCCACCTGCTGAGCATTCTGCATTTCGACCAACGACTGAGCGGCGGCACTGCCGGTGGGGCACGAGACAAGGTCGGCCGTGTGGTCCAGGAAATTGACGGTAAAGGCGGTTTCGCCGGTCAACTGGCACCAGTCATCTTCGGACCGATAGCCGCCGACCAGGTACAAATCGTCGTTGGTGGGCGGCGGGGCAGCGCCCGTCTCGGGTTGTGGAGGGGTGTCGTCACAAGCGGCTAGCGCGGCCACGGCGGCCAGCGGAAATAGGTGCTTCATGGTCTGTCCCTTTGGTGCAATTTTTGGTCCTGAATGGCGGCACCATAGCACAGTTGGGCCAAAGCGGGGAAACCAGGGTCTCCCCTGCCAGCCGTGGGGGTCAATCGCCTTCGATTTCCCGGATCAGTTTTGTTGCAACGTCGTCGCCCTGCTCGGCCGCAAGACGGTAATATTTCAACGCGCCTTCGATCTCGCCCGCCTCGTGCAGCAGCCGGCCGAAATTACGCTGCGAGGCCATATGACCAAGCTCGGCCGCCCTACCCCAGAGCACAAAAGCCGCCTGCGTGTCCTGGGGCACGCCGTCTCGCCCGTGATAGGTCAGCGACCCCAGATTATGCAGCGCCACGACGTCATCCTCTTCGGCGGCCTGAAAATAATACTCCAGCGCCTTTTCGATATCCTTGGGATATCCGTTCTGGCCGGTTTCGTAGATCAAGCCCAGATGCACCGCGGCATCGACGTTTCCGTGATCGGCGGCCCGCTCCAGATAGTCGACCGCGCGGTCCATATCCTGTGTGACATGCGTACCGTCGCGATGGAAAATGCCCAGGCGGACCATAGAAGGATCATACCCAAAGAACGCAGCCCGTTCATAATACTCGATCGCCTTGTCGATGTCGGGCGCGACACCATCCCCGTGCTCATAGCCGTATGCCACGTTGTGCATCCCCATGGACAGGCCGGCATCGGCAGCCGCCATGTACCACCCGAACGCCGTTTCATCGTTTTCGGGAACGATCTCACCCTCGCTATAGATCGAAGCGAGCGTGTTCATCGCCAGCCCGCTGCCTTCTATTGCCGCCAGCTCCGAAAACTCGAGCGCCATTTCCAGCTTGCCGCCTTTCATCAGCGCCCGGCCGAACGCGGCGACGACCTCGGCGTCGAAATTCTGGTCTTTCAGCAGTAGATCGGCACAGATCGCCATCGCATTCTCGGCGTCCATGTCCGCCCATTCCACCCCGTCGAAATAGGGCGACTGGCCCGGAGCGGCAGCGGCCATCAGGCACTCATATTCTCCGTCCGAATAGTCGGGCTCGTATGGCGGATCGTCGGGGTCCGGTTCCGGCCGGGGTCGCAGGTCGGTAACAAGCAGGCGTCGAGTCTCTTCTTTGGGGACGCTGACCTCCTCCGGTTCAGGTGCGCCTCCCTTGAATTCGGCCAGTTGCTCGCGTGCAAGTTGTGAGTAGATCGGGCACTCCGCGTAGACCTCGGCAAAGCTTTGGATGGCTGCCGCCGACCCGCTGTCCTTGACGTCCGCCCAGACCAGTCGGGCCTCGCCGCAATCCGTTTCACCGGCCCAGACAGCGCCCGCCCCGGCCAAAACAGCTGCCGAAGCCACCACACCCAACCGTATCATCCTGTAGTTCCCTGCGTCTTTTCTTGTCTGATTGCGCCACACGCTCTACAGAAGCGCCGATCCCGTCAAGCCTGAAAGGTCGAAACAATGCCCGAAGCCCTGCCCCAAACCGCAGATGACCGCCTGATCGTCGCCCTCGACGTGCCCAACGCGCTGGAGGGGCTGAAAATGGCCGAGACGCTGGGCGACGCGGTATCGTTCTACAAGATCGGGCTGGGCATGCTGACCGGTGGCGGGTTGGCCTTGGCAAACGAGTTGAAGCAGGAGCACGGCAAGCGCATCTTTCTGGACATGAAGCTGTTCGACATCGGCAACACGGTGGAAAACGCCGTGCGGGGGCTGGCGCAGTTCGATCTGGATTTCCTCACCGTGCACGGAGACCCGCATGTGGTGCGTGCCGCCAAGGAAGGCGCAGCAGGCAAGGATCTGAAGATCCTCGCAGTGACCATCCTGACCTCGCTGAACCGTGACGATCTGGATGCAGGTTTGATGAAGTCCGGCGACATGCAGGACATGGTTCTGGAACGCGCGGCCCGCGCATTTGACGCCGGCGCCGACGGCGTGATCGCCAGCCCGCAAGAGGCGGCCCTGATCCGCGCCCTGCCTCAGGCCAACGGCCGGCTTATCGTCACCCCCGGCGTGCGGCCGTCCGGGTCGGACCTTGGCGATCAGAAACGCGTGGCGACACCCGCCGCCGCAATCAATGAAGGGGCCGATCACATCGTGGTCGGGCGGCCGATTTATCAGGCCGCCGACCCCAAAGCTGCAGCCGACGCCGTTCTGGCCGAGTTGCGTTCGGTGTGACCTTTCGAGGACAAGTCGCGGCAAATCCCCGTTCCGGAAGCAAAATTTGGCGCGCAAGCGGTTGACCTTGCGTCACTTTTAGCCGTGGCCGCGCCAAATTGCCTCTGTGCCCGAAAACACACATGAAAAACACGAGTTTTGGGACCTGCTTCGTAAGCCTATCGAAATCGACATTTTTGGGCGATTCTGATCAAGAGACACTCCCCAACGGGCCGCGTCTTCCTGAGGCCTGTTACCTCCCCCCGCGAAACTGCGGGGGGTCTTCTTGTCGGCCCCACCTTTTCGTTCAATCGCTTTGCGCTGCAGCGTGCGGTGTTGTAGTTTTGGCACCTCGGCCAGACCGCTCATTCGCGGTGCCCGTGGAAAGGAAATGATGCCCGCTCTCTGTCGCGATTGCCTTGCCAGTCTTCACGACGAACGGCGCTGCCCCTCCTGCGGCAGCCCGCGGGTACTGCGACATCCAGAGCTGTTCGACCTGACCATCGCCCATATGGATTGCGACGCGTTCTATGCCTCGGTCGAAAAGCGCGACAACCCCGAACTTGCGGACAAGCCGGTGATCATCGGCGGGGGACGGCGTGGCGTGGTGTCAACGGCCTGCTATGTGGCGCGTATTCGCGGCGTGCGCTCGGCCATGCCAATGTTTCAGGCGCTGAAACTATGCCCCGATGCAGTGGTGATCAAACCGCGCATGTCCGTCTATGTCGAAGTCTCACGACAGATCCGCGCGATGATGGACGAACTGACACCGGATATCGAACCCCTGTCACTGGACGAGGCGTTCATGGACCTGTCAGGCACCCAGCGGCTGCATGGCGCGCCGCCCGCGGTGATGCTGGCACAGCTGGTCAAACGCATGAAAGACGAACTGGGCCTGACCGGCTCGATCGGGCTTTCGCACAACAAGTTTCTGGCCAAGGTGGCGTCCGACCTGGACAAACCGCGCGGGTTTTCCGTGATCGGCAAGGCGGAAACCGCCGAGTTTCTGAACGGCAAGCCGGTGCGGTTGATCTGGGGCATTGGACCGGCTGCGCAGGAGTCACTGGAGCGGGCCGGCATTCGCACGTTCTCGGACTTGCTGCGATGGGATCAAGAGGCCCTCACGGCGCGCTTCGGCTCGATGGGCTATCGGCTGTGGCACCTGGCCAGAGGGCAGGACAAGCGGCGCGTTTCGGCCCACGAGCCGATGAAGTCGATCAGCAATGAAACAACGTTTTTCGAAGACACCGCCAACCCCGACATTCTGGACGGTCACCTTTGGCGCATGGCCGAAAAGGTGGCCGACCGTGCGAAGGCCAAGGGGCTGGCCGGGCGGGTCGTGACGCTGAAGCTCAAGAAGGCCAACCACAAACTGCTGACCCGCCGAGTCTCGTTGCGGGATGCGACACAGATGGCCGACCGCATCTATCGCACCGCCCGCGGGCTGTTCGATCAGGTCGGCGATCAGGGCCCCTATCGTCTGCTGGGTTGCGGATTGTCAGATCTGTGCGCCGAAGATCAGGCCGACATTTCCGGCGACCTGCTGGACCCCGGGGCCACGCAGCGCTCGAAAGCAGAGCGTGCGACCGACGAGATCCGGCGAAAATATGGAACTGATGCAATCGTAAAGGGCCGAGCACTACGGTGACTCTTCCTATTCGGCGGCCAACCGTGCCGGCTGAGAACCAATTCGGGCGATATCCGCGATGACTTCTTCCAGAATATCCCTGAACGCCAAGAAATTGGCGTTGGGCTCGATCGTGTTCTCATTCATGTAGAGCGCCCGGTCGATCTCGATCTGAATCGCATGCTGATGACGGGCGGGACGTCCGTAGGTTTGGGTCACGTACGCCCCTGCAAAGGGCGTGTTGCGGGCCACGGTCAGACCGGCGGACGAAAAGGCCGCTTCGATCTGATCAACAATGACGCCCGATGCCGAGGCACCAAATCGATCCCCCAGCACGATCTCGGGACGGCGCCCCTTGGGGTTCCCGGCCATGGCAACGGCCTCGTGCGGCATCGAGTGGCAGTCGATCAAAATGGCCTGTCCGAACATGTCGATCGATTCGGCCAAAAGAGACTTCAGGCGGGCGTGATAGGGGCGCCAATAAGTGTCGATGCGCAGGCGCGCTTCGTCCATCGTAAGCTTGCCGCTGTAGATTGCGCGACCGTTGGATACGACACGGGGGATCACGCCCAACCCCGATACCACGCGCGGGTTGTGTCCCTGACGGCGCGCGCCCAGAATCAACGCAGGATCCAGTTCCTCGGCGCTGCGATTGAGGTCAAGGAACGCGCGCGGCATCTGTGCCGCAATCAACGGTGCGCCATGGATCGAGGCGGAAGCGAACAGTTGATCGACAAAGGCATCTTCGGAAGAGCGAATCACATTGCGGTTCAGAACCGAACGATCCAGAAAGCCCGGCAAATAGTTCCGGCCGCTATGTGGCGAAGAAAAAACAACGCACGACGTGCGTTCTGCGGGCATTTCCAAAGCGTATGCGGCGCTGTGCATGGCCTCTCCTTCTTTGCCGATAACATAGACCGGAAAATTGTTGGACCAAACCCCTTGAACCCCTTCGCGACTCCTTTTATAGACCCCTCCACCGGCGCGGAGATCCGCGCCCCGTTTCGTTATGGGGTAGGATACGCAAAGGGAAAGTGGGCGGTTAGCTCAGCGGTAGAGCACTTCGTTGACATCGAAGGGGTCACAAGTTCGATCCTTGTACCGCCCACCATCGTTTCACTGTTTCGGGTCTAACCCGAGGCACCCGCTAACCCAGGCGCTGGCCACGTCCTTGATGAAGGCGCCGCAGAATTGGAGAGAGACCATGAAGGTCAAGAACTCGCTCCGCTCGCTCAAGAACCGGCACCGCGACTGCCGGGTTGTGCGTCGCAAAGGCCGCGTCTATGTGATCAACAAGACGCAGCGCAAGTTCAAAGCTCGTCAGGGCTGAGAACGGCAAATCGCTGTTTCAAAGAACCGCGCCCCCGGGCGCGGTTTTTTTTGTGCCGCGCGCCGAGACTGACCGTTCGTGTTAGGCTGTCGAAAACAGCCGGGAGCGCGAAACGGATGAAACACTCTTGCATCGACATACTGGTGGGCACCACCAAGGGTGCCTTCGTGATCATCGGAGACCCGGATCGCGCGTCTTGGCGCGTTACGGGTCCGCATTGCGGCGGCTGGCCCATCAACCACGTCGTCGGAGATGACGAAACCGGGACACTTTGGGCCGGCGGCGGCGGCGACTGGCACGGAGCCGGCGTCTGGCGCTCCGAGGATGGGGGCCAGAGCTGGGAGGTCACCAAGCTCACACAGGGGCAGCAGGACGAGTGGGCCGCAAACGATCCCGACTTTGCCGAGTTGATCGGTTGGACCGGGGAAGTAGCACCGTTCGGCGATGAGTTCTCGCAGATCTGGTCGCTGCATTTTTCAGGCGGCGCATTGTACGCGGGAACAAAACCGGCGCGGCTGTTGGTCAGTTCGGATGCTGGGCAGACCTGGGAAACGGTCAATGGCCTGACCGATCACCCCTCAGCCGAAGACTGGTCACCGGGGGCCGCAGGCTTGGTGCTGCACACGATCGTTTCCGATCCAGACGATGCGCAAAAGCTGTGGGTGGGCATATCGGCGGCCGGAGTATTCGCCTCGGAAGACGGCGGCACTACGTGGGAGCGGCGCAACCGGCTGTCGAACGCCGAAAGTTGCGGCCATCACAACCATCCGGCCGCGCCGCGGGACGGTCAAATCGGTCATTGCGTACACAACATGGTCCGGGCGCCCGGCACCAAAGGGCTGCTGTATCAACAGAACCATCATGGTGTCTGGCGTTCGTCCGATGACGGGCGCAGCTGGGACGATATCTCGGGCGGGTTGCCGTCGACCTTTGGATTCCCAATCCACGTCCATCCCCACGATCCCAATACGATCTGGACCATTCCCCTGAATGGAGACAGCATCGGACGGTATCCGCCGGATGCGGCAGCGGCGGTCTGGAAATCGACCGATGGTGGCCAAAGCTGGACCGCTTGTCGCGAAGGGCTGCCGCAGACCAGCTGCTTTTTCACTGTTCTGCGCCAGGCGATGGCAGGAGATTGTCGTGACCCTGCGGGTGTCTATTTCGGAACCAACAGCGGCTCGGTGTTTGCAAGCGCCGACGAAGGCGAAACCTGGACCGAGATCGCCAGGCATCTGCCGACCATTTTGTCGGTCGAGACAATTCAACGCGCGCGCTAACCATCCCAGCCCGGCGCACCCAAACACGCTGCGGCAAATTAGACCAAGTAATTTTGTCGGATTTTCTTGCATCCCGCCCGAAATCGTTTAATTGAGCAAATCAGTCGGGAAATACCCCGCTCATGAGATTCGACAACCGGGACATCCACAGATGAAAACCACGAGCTTTATCGCCGCCGCACTGTCGGCCCTGATCGCCGGATCGGCCGCCGCTGAAGGCGAGCTGAACCTGTACTCCTCGCGCCACTACGACACCGACGAGCGTCTCTACACCGATTTCGAAGAAGCCACCGGCATCAAGATCAACCGCATCGAAGGCAAGGCCGACGAGCTGATCGCACGGATGGAAGCGGAAGGCGCGAACTCGCCCGCCGACATCCTGCTGACCGTTGACACCTCGCGCTTGGCACGGGCCAAGAACGCGGGCTTGCTGCAGGCGGTCGACAGCGACGTTCTGGAAGAGCGCATCCCCGCCAACCTGCAGGACGAAGACAACCAGTGGTTCGGCTTCTCGCAGCGCGCGCGCATCATCTTCTACGACAAGAATGACGTGACCAACCCGCCGGCCACCTACCTGGATCTGGCCGACCCTGAATACAAAGGGCTGGTTTGCATCCGGTCGTCCAGCAACACCTACAACCAGACCCTGCTGGCCTCGATCATCACCCATCATGGTGCCGAAAAGGCCAAAGAATGGGCCGAGGGCGTCGTGGCCAACATGGCGCGTGAACCTCAGGGCGGCGACACCGATCAGCTGCGTGGAATCGTGTCCGGTGAATGCGAAATCGCCGTGTCGAACTCGTACTACTTTGCACGTGCCCTGCGCAAAGACGTCAAGGGCCTGTCGGACAGCGTCGACATGATCGGAATTCAATTCCCCGCGCAGGATGCCGAAGGCGCACACATGAACCTGTCGGGTGCGGGCGTCGCGGCCCATGCCCCGAACAAGGACAATGCGGTCAAGTTCCTGGAATACCTCGCCAGCGATCAGGCACAGGTCTACTTCTCGAACGGCAACGATGAATTCCCCGCCGTCCAAGGTGTTGAGCTGGCCGAGAACGTGGCCGCTCTGGGTGAATTCAAGGCCGATGAAGTGAACCTGTCTGAAGTCGCCAAGAACATCCCCGAGGCCCAGAAGATCTTCAACGAGGTTGGCTGGAAGTAAGCCGACATCATATCGAGCAGTTGAAGGGGCGCAGCACAGGCGCCCCTTTTTATTTGATTTATTTCTGCTACATTTCTCATTATCGAAACTGATTCTCGGATATGAGAAATGCTAGACAACCTGTCCAGCCGCCTCGCGCGCCATCTGAGCGACCTGCGCCGCAGCCGGGGCTGGTCGCTTGAACAACTCGCGCAGGCCAGCGGGGTCAGCCGGGCCACCCTGTCGCGCATGGAGAAGGCCGAGGTCAGCCCGACGGCCGAGAATCTTGGCCGATTATGCGCAGCCTACGGGCTTCCTATGTCGCGCCTGTTGATGATGGTCGAGGACAGCTTCGACCCCAAGGTTCCTTACGAACGGCAGATCGAATGGCGCGACCCCGAAACCGGGTTCACGCGCCGGTCGGTGTCGCCCCCCTCGGCGGGGCTGACGGGCGAGGTTCTGGAATGTCACCTCCCACCCGGCACAACGATCACCTATGACGCACCGCCTCGTCCCGGGCAGGAACATCACTTGATCGTGCTGGATGGCGCACTGACCCTGACCGTTGATGGAACGTCCCATGCGCTGAACGGGGGTGATTGCCTGCGTTATCATCTGTCAGGCGCGACCCGTTTTGAAACCGAGGCGTCCCGCGGCGCCCGCTACATCCTGGTGCTGATATGATTACACGCCTGACCGAAACGACTTTTGACCAGGCGGTGGAGGATCTGGCGGATATCCTGCATGGCTGCGTGCATGCCGGCGCCAGTATAGGGTTCATTCTGCCATTTTCCCATGACGCCGCGCGCGCCTATTGGCAGGAGCGCGTGCGCCCGGCGCTGTCAGCCGGAGATCTGGATCTTTTCGTGGCCTATGGCGACGGACGCATCCAAGGGACGGTTCAGCTGATTCCGGCTGCGATGCCCAACCAGCCGCACCGCGCCGATGTGGCCAAGCTGCTGGTGCATCCCGACGCACGGCGGCGCGGGCTGGGCCGCGCCTTGATGCACGCCCTGCAAAAGCGCGCCACCGAACTGGGCAGAACCCTTTTGGTGTTGGACACGCGCAGCACGGACCCGTCGCGCATCCTGTACCAGAGCCTGGGCTTTGAAACTGCCGGAGAGATTCCCGGCTATTGCCGCAACCCGTTCGAACCCGTGTTCGAACCCACCACCTACATGTACAAGGCGCTGGGCTAACGCAGCACCAGGTCGGCCGCGCCCGAGTTCTGCACCACGCGCCGGGCGTTGGGAATGTCATTGGCGAAGGCTCGGCTCTCGGCTTCGTCGCGCGGCAGGCCCAGCCCTATCCAACGGTCCAGCAACCGCGCCTCGAGCGTCGGCAGGGGCACGTCCAGAAACACGGTCAGCGCCCACAGATCGCTCAGATCGTTCCATCCCGGTTCGTCCAGCAGGAGATAATTTCCCTCCACGATCACCACCTTCTGGTCGCGGGTCACGAACGAACAGGCGGCGATGGACTTGTCGAGCACGCGGTCGAACTCGGGCACGGCGACCTCGTCTTCGGCCTGAAGGCGACGCAACAAGGCGTGAAAGCCCGGCAGGTCGAATGTCTCGGGCGCACCCTTGCGCGGTAGCAGATCGCGTGCCGTCAGGATCTGGTTGTCATAGTGGAAACCATCCATCGACAGCAGCCCGGTCGGAATGCCGCGCCCCTGCAGCGCCTGTTGGGCAAGAGCGGCCACGGTGGATTTCCCCGCACCCGGCGGCCCGGCTACGGCAACAAGCTGACGCGCCTCGCCGTCCGCCAGCCCGGCTGCGGCGTCGGCGATCCGCTCGGCCAGCGCCTGCGGCGATGACCCTTCGGTCGTCATGCCGCGCGATCCTGTTCCGGCGGCTCTTTGGCGCCCGTCATGAAGGCCACGGCATCGGACATGGTGTAGTCCTTGGGGTCGATCACGCAGAGCCGCTTGCCAAGCCGATGCACATGGATGCGGTCGGCCACTTCGAACACATGGGGCATGTTGTGGCTGATCAGAATGATCGGAATGCCACGCGATTTCACGTCCTGGATCAGCTCCAGAACCCGCCGACTTTCCTTGACGCCAAGCGCCGCGGTGGGTTCATCAAGGATGATGACTTTGGATCCGAACGCCGCCGCCCGGGCCACGGCCACACCCTGACGCTGTCCACCCGACAGGGTCTCGACCGCCTGGTTGATGTTCTGGATCGTCATCAGCCCCAGTTCGTTCAGCTTGTCGCGGGCGAACTTCTCCATCGCCGGGCGGTCGAGCATCCGAAACACCGAACCCAACGGTCCTTTGCGCCGGATCTCGCGCCCCATGAACATGTTGTCGGTGATCGACAGGGCGGGCGACATGGCCAACGTCTGATAGACCGTTTCGATCCCGGCTTCGCGCGCGTCTATGGGCGAGTGGAAATCGACCTTTCGCCCTTCCAGCCAGATCTCGCCCTCATCCGGGGCGACGGCACCGGAAACCGCCTTGATCAGGGTCGATTTACCAGCGCCGTTGTCGCCGATCACGGCCAGGATTTCGCCCGGCATCAGATCGAAATCGCAATGATCCAGTGCCGTGACCCGGCCATAGCGTTTGACCAGATTGCGCCCTTTGAGAATGGGTTCCATCACGCTGCTACCTTTCTGATCCACTGGTCCACGGCCACGGCGGCGATGATCAGCATACCGATAAGAAGGAAAGTCCACTGCGCATCCGCGCCCAACAACCGCAGGCCGAGGGTGAACACGCCAACGATCAGCGCCCCGAACAACGAGCCCAGGATCGACCCGCGCCCCCCGAACAATGAAATGCCTCCGATCACGACGGCGGTGATGCTTTCGATGTTGGCCAACTGCCCCGAGGTGGGCGAGACCGAGCCGATGCGCCCGATCAGCGCCCAGCCGGCAAAGGCGCAGATCAGCCCCGACAGCATGTAGACCGACATCAGCGTGCGATGCACATTTACGCCCGACAGCTCGGCGGCCTCGGGGTCGTCGCCCACGGCATAGACATGGCGCCCCCACGCGGTATGCCGCAGCGCATAGGCCAGCACCAGAATCAGCACCAGCATGAAGATCACCCCGACTGTGAACACCGCCCCGCCGACATTGAACTTGGCGCCGAACAGCTGAAGGATCGGGGCGTTGGCCTCGATTTCCTGCGACCGGATGGTTTCATTCTGCGAATACAGGAAGTTGGCGGCCAGAACGATCTGCCACATGCCCAGGGTCACGATGAAGGGCGGCAACTTGACCCGGCTGACCAGGAAACCATTCACCGCGCCGATGGCGGTCCCGATGGCCAGACCGCACAGGATCGCCACCGTGGGCGGCAGCCCATAGCGGAAGGTGAACTGGCCCATCACCACCGAGGACATGACCATGATCGCGCCCACGCTAAGATCGATCCCGGCGGTCAGGATCACAAGACTCTGGGCGGCGGCGACGATGCCGACGATCTGCACCTGTTGCAGGATCAGGGTCAGTGCGAATGGCGAAAAGAACTTGGCCCCAAGCAAGGCGCCGAAAATCAGGATCGCCGCGACCAGAACGATCAGCGGCACCAGCGACGGGTTCACATGCAGAAAGTGTTGGACCGTCCCCATGAAACCGCGGTGGTGATCTTCGAATTCGGCAACTTGTTCCGGGCTGCCTTTGGCCGCGGCTTCGAAGTCGTCGGACTGTCTCGATGTGTCGGACATCAGTGAGGTTCCCCCATGCGTCAAGCTCCCGTCTTGGGGCGACTCTAGCAAAATTTCGGGTGAGGTCGTGGTTCAATTCAAGGGCCGCGCGCTGCGGCCCCTGAAGGGTTCAGATCAGCCCCAGCAGAGGTCCATGCCCTCTTTGACCGAGATCGACTCGACGCCATCGGCCGGCTTGTCCGTCACCAGCGCAACACCGGTATCATAGAAATCCTTGCCGGGTGTGTTCTCGGGCTTCACGCCCTCGTCGGCCCATTTCTTGACCGCTTCGACGCCAAGCGACGCCATCAGCAGCGGGTATTGCTGCGAGGTCGCGCCGATCACTCCGTCGGCCACGTTCTGCACACCGGGGCAGCCACCGTCGACAGATACGATCAGCACGTCGTTTTCGCGGCCGATAGCCTTGAGCGCCTCATACGCGCCGGCGGCGGCCGGCTCGTTGATAGTGTAGACGACGTTGACCATCGGGTCCTTGGCCAGAAGGTTCTCCATGGCTTTGCGGCCACCCTCTTCGTTCCCGGCGGTGACGTCATGGCCCACGATGCGCGGGTCGGTTTCGTCGCCCCATTTGTTCGGGTCGCCCAGGTCGATGCCGAACCCCTGCAGGAAGCCCTGATCGCGCAGCACCCCGACCGAGGGCTGGCTGACAGCCAGATCCAACATCGCGATCTTCGCATTCTGGGCTTCGTCTCCCAGCGTGGCCGCGGCCCATTTGCCGATCAGTTCGCCCGCCAGAAAGTTGTCGGTTGCAAAAGTCGCGTCCGCCGAGTCGATCGGTTCGAGCGGTGTATCCAGCGCGATGACCAGCACACCGGCGTCGCGCGCCTGCTGGACGGCCGGAACGATCGACGAGGTATCGGACGCGGTCAACAGGATACCCTTGGCGCCGTCCAGAATGCAGGTCTCGATCGCCTGCACCTGAGTCTCATGGTCGCCGTCGATCTTGCCGGCAAACGCCTTGAGCGTCATGCCCAACTCTTCGGCCTTGGCGGTGGCCCCCTCTTTCATCTTCACGAAGAAGGGGTTGGTGTCGGTTTTGGTGATCAGGCAGACCGTGTCCTGCGCGGCGGCAGCGCCTGCCATGGCTGTAAAGGCCAGCGCGGTCGCGCCAGCAAATGCTGAAATCTTCAAGGCTTTTCCTCCCAATATCTCCGATACCCGACGGGCATCTAAGGAATCCGAACGGATTTCTTCCGGCTCCCATGTGTCAAACCATCCGGTGATTCTCGGGTTCTGTCAATAAATAAATCACTCTTATTTATTATTGACACTGGGTAGGCGCATCCACATTCTTGACTGAAGGAGGAGCGGCCCGTGCCCGACGAACAATCAGCGCAAAGCCATCCGCCCGAGCGCGTTTCGACCGTGCGCGGGACGAACCAAAGTGGCATGCGCGCCCACAACGAACGACTGGTGCTGTCACTGGTCCGCCGACACCAGGCGCTCGCCAAATCGGAGCTGGCCCGCATGACCGGATTGTCGGCGCAGACTGTCTCGGTGATCATGCGCCAACTGGAAAGCGATGGGTTGCTGCTGAGGGGCGAGCCACAACGTGGCAGGGTTGGGCAACCCTCCGTGCCAATGCGCCTGAATCCGGATGGGGCCTATTTTCTGGGGCTGAAGGTCGGCCGCCGCAGCACCGAGCTGGTATTGACCGATTTCCTGGGCAAAGTACGGGATCGCGCGCGAGAGACCTATGACTATCCCACCCCCGGTGCGACATTGGATTTCGCCACGGGCACATTGGACCGGATGATGCACCAGATGCCGGAAGCATCGCGTGACCGGGTTGCCGGGTTGGGCATTGCGATGCCCTTCTATCTCTGGGATTGGGCGCAGACCCTGAATGTCCCACAAGAAAGGATGGATCCATGGCGCTCAGCCGATCTGCAAGCCAGTCTTTCCCAAGCGCGAGACATCCCCGTCTATTTGCAGAATGATGCCACCGCGGCTTGCGGGGCAGAGTTGGTGTTCGGGCCATCCGAAAGGCCGCGGAACTTTCTGTATTTCTACATGGGGTACTTCATTGGCGGGGGAGTCGTCCTGAACGGCGTCATTTTTTCCGGGCGCGGGAATGCAGGCGCCTTGGGTCCGTTGCCGGTTCCCGTCGGCTCGGGCGAAGTCAAACCCCTGATCGATGTCGCCAGCCTGTGCGTGCTTGAGCAGAAGCTTGTCGCCGCAGGGCTGGATCCCTTCCACATGTGGGAGACCCCGGACCATTGGGACATGCCGGACACGCTTCTCGAAGCATGGATGGACGAGGCCGCGAAAGGTCTGGCCTATGCGATCCTGTCTTCCTGCAGCCTGATCGACTTTGGAACGGTGAAAATCGACGGCTGGATGCCCGAGAGCGTTACCGCGCGCTTGATCGAACGTGTCGAGACGCATCTCTCCCGGTTGAACTTTACCGGGCTCGAGCAGCCCTCGGTTCTGGCCGGGTCGGTGGGTCCGGATGCCCGCGCCCTGGGGGCAGCCAGCCTGCCTCTGTCGGACAGATATCTTGTCGAAACCTGAGCGACAGCCGCGAACCTCCAAGAGTATTGGCGAGGTTTCGCCTGACGAACGATCACAAAGCCCCCGCCAACCCTTCCCCGTACAGACGGTCTAAGATATCACAGACACGGCGCCAGCACTGTTTGGCGGGCTGCAGGTACCACGTGTTCAGAATGAGGTTCTATCATTGAAACTGCGTCACCTTTTACCCGCCCTTATCGCATGTTCAGCCCTCCCCTTTGCGGCCAGTGCGCAATCATCTGACGCCGATGGCGCAGGGTTGTCACTGGAACTCAACGCGGCGCAGGATGTAGGGCAGGCCTGTCGGCTGTCATTTCTGATCACCAACGAAACCGGACAGGCGATCGACAAAGCCGTTTTCGAAACCGTGATCTTCGACACGCAGGGTTCGGTGATCAAACTGTCATTGTTCGATTTTCGGGATTTGCCGCAGGACCGCCCGCGTGTGCGCCAGTTCGACCTGCCTGACAGACCATGCGCAACGGTCGGGCGCGTTCTGATAAACGGAGCCAGTTCCTGCGTAACAGGCGGTTCCGAGAGTGATCTTTGCAATTCGGCCCTGTCGGTGACCAGCCGCTTGGAAATGGAGCTTTTGGGATGAACATCTTCAACGCGCTTGGCCAGATCCTTGCATTGGGCGGGCCAGTAGTGGCGATCCTTCTTGTGATGTCGATCCTGACCGTGGCGGTATCGATCTACAAGCTCTGGCAGTTTGCGGCCTGTGGCGTCGGCCGCCATAGGGTGCTGTCCCAGGCATTGGCGGCCTGGGATGCCGGAGACCACGACACTGCGCGCGAGCGTCTGGCCGCCAGCAGCAGCTACCTTGCCCCGATCGTGGGTGCGGCAATGAACGCCCCGGATACGGCGGGGCTGGACGAACGGCTGGACGCCGAAGCCGGACTGGCGTTGGCCGGGCTCGAGCGCGGTTTCCGGCTTTTGGATACGGTCGCGCAGTTGGCCCCCTTGCTGGGGTTGTTCGGCACGGTTCTGGGCATGATCGAAGCGTTCCAAAGCCTGCAGACGGCCGGGGCCGGAGTGGATCCGTCTTTGCTGGCTGGTGGGATCTGGGTTGCGCTGGTTACGACGGCGGTGGGTCTGGCGGTTGCGATGCCCACATCCATGGTCCTGTCCTGGTTCGAAAGCCGCACCGCGCGCGAGCGGGTGTTCGCAGACAAGGCCTTGCGCACGATTCTCGTACCGACCCAGGCGCTGCCTACAGCAACGACAAGCACCGCGTTTGTCGCCGCGCCGGGACATGCGTAACGCGGCCCCATTTGTTCGGCGCGCCATGTCGATGACACCGCTCATCGACGTGATTTTTCTGCTTTTGCTGTTCTTCATGCTAACGTCGACCTTTTCGACATTCGGAGAAATTCAACTCAGCAGCGCAGCCGCGGGCCCATCAGAGCCCAGCGCCCCGTCGGATCGCGCATTTGTGCAATTGGGGGCGAACCGCGTGGTGCTGAACGGAGCACCGCTCTCGCTGGATGAATTGGCACAGGCACTGCAGCCCGGGCAGGTGCTGGTCAGTCTTGACGGCGACGTCAACGCCCAACGGCTTGTTGACTTTCTGGTGAAATTGCGCGGCCTCGATGGTCTGTCGGTAACGGTTCTGGAGTGACGCCATGATCCGCCACGACCGCCCAAGCCGCAAGCGCGACTCGACCATCCCGTTGATCAACGTGGTCTTTCTGATGCTGATCTTCTTTTTGATCGCCGGAACCGTTGCTCAACCGTTGGACCCGGACTTGGAACTGGTCAACACATCCGATCTGGATGGCCGCGAACCACCCGATGCTCTGGTTCTTCACGCTGACGGGACGCTCAGCTTTCGTGGAACACCGACGGATCCGCAGACCTACATGACCGGCCGGGGGGAAGAACCCGTGCGGATCGTGCCTGACCGGAACGTTTCCGGGGCACGCCTGATCGAAGTCACCGGCGCCTTGCGCCGTCTCGGCGCCACCGCAGTCTTTGCGGTGACCGAACGGGCGCTCGAATGATCCGGGAATCTCTGTTTGTCGCGGCTCTGGCCGTTTTGCTTTCGGTGCTGTTCCACCTTTTCCTGCTGCTGCCAGCCGCCCGGGACCCTGCGGAACCTGCGACGGCCGGACCGCAACCGGACACGGTTGCCTTGGGCAACGCGTTCGAAGATCTGGCGGAAACCGCGACCCCGCCCGAGCCGCCGACCCCCGCAGAAGAGCCCGAGCCCGATGTCGAACAGCCGACAGAGCCGGACCGGGCCGAAATACCGGTCAGCGAAACACTGGTCGCCTCGTCGGACCCGCAAAAAGTCAACTCGCCTGATATCGGACAAACCTACCCGGTGCAGCCTGATCAGCCCGTTCCGGAAATCGTTGAGCCGGCGGACTCGGCCGAAGGTGATCGGCAGGCCGCCGATGAGGTCGACGAAACACCGCCCGTCCAAGCCGAAACGCAGTCCGCAGCGGCGCCCGAAGCACCGGTCGAACCCACAGAGGCCCCGGTTTCGGAACCAGAGCAACTGGCTGCCCTGCCTGCCCCCTCACTGGTTCCGGAGCCTTCAGTGCCGGCAGAGGAGCAGCAACCGGTAGAAAGCGACACCGAAGACGGCGTCTCGGATCTGGCGGTTGCAACATCGATCCGCCCGCGCCTTCCGGACCGGACCCCTGCTCCGGCCCCTGTACCCGACCAAAGGGCCAGCCGGCTGGACAGTTTTGACAACCTGCGATTTCCCAACAAGCAGATCGACTCGCCGCTGACGACCTATCGCCGACAGGGGGTCGATGCCTTTACCCGAGGAGGCAACTCCAATCAGTCCGGCGGTCGAGGCCCAGGCAACTCGAATGTCACCAATTACGCCGGGCAGGTTCTTGTCCACCTCAACAGAACTCCGCCAGTCTATGTCTCGGTTCGCGGCTTTGCCAAAGTCTTCTTTGAAATCAATCCGGACGGAACACTGGCCTGGGTCGATATTATCGACAGTTCCGGCTCAACCGAGGTCGACAGGGCCGCCAAGGAACAGGTCCGCCGCGCATCGCCTTTCCCGAAACCTCCGGGCGGGGTCAGCCGGAAGCTGTCGTTCTACTTTCAGAACGGCTAATCGGGCCTTTGCTGCGCTAGCCCGAAGCAACTGGGCGCAATCAGTCAGTCCTATGGTCTTTCCCACGGAGGCTTCACGCCGATCTCGGTGATCAGAAAATCCATGAAGACCCTTACTTTTGGCGACAATACGTTCGACTTGGGATAGATCAGCCACAGCACGTTGTCTTCCGCCGTCTCATATTCGGGAAGGACATGACGCAACTTGCCCGAGGCAAGCTCTTCCTGAACGCTCCACAGCGAGTTCATCGAGATCCCCGCCCCTGCCACGGTGGCCAGCTTCTGGCTGAGACCGTCATCCATGATCAATGGACATTTCGTGGCTCCGGGATCGAAACTTGCAACAGCTCCCCGGGCAGTTTTCAGCGCCCGGGCCCGGGTGTGGCGAAATGCGATCAGCCGATGATGCACCAGATCATCCGGCGTCTCGGGCTCTCCGTGGGCCGACAGGTAATTCGGTGCCGCGCAGAGGATGCGTTTGTCATCCGCCAGCTTGCGCCCCTTGAGGCTGGTATCGATCAGCGGTGCGTTCCGCAAAGCAAGATCATAGCTACCCTCGATCAGATCAAACTGAGCATCCGACAGACGCAGGTCCAGGGTCACACCCGGATGCTGTTCCTGAAACTTTGCAAGGATTGGAGCAATGTAGAGCTGGGCAAATGTACTGGGCGCAGTAAACCGCAGAGTGCCGGTGGCTTGGGCCGACCCCTGCCCCAAGGCGGCCATGGCCGCATTCTCCTGCGCCAGAATCTCGCGCGCATATGGCAGAAACTCGGCGCCTTCCAGCGACAGCGATACTTTCCTGGTCGAGCGGTGAAGCAACTCGACACCCAGCTGATACTCCAGCTTGGCAAGTCGGGCGCTCGAGACTGCGGGCACCAAACCCAGTTCGCGCCCGGCGGCCGATATGTTCAGCTTGTCCGCTGCAAGAACGAAAAGCCGAAGCGCCTGTGTGTCCATTAGCTTATTATACGAAAAACCCGAAAACTGAAACCTGATATCCGCTGTTTCATCGGATTCTGCAAGTGATATTTCTGGCTCCACGGAAGACAAACCAAATGGAGCCACCAATGTCCGTTCGCCCGAACGTTCAGTCACAGATCCTCGAAGCCTTCAATTTCCGGCACGCGACAAAGGTCTTTGATCCCGACCGCAAGATCAGCGACGCCGATTTCGAAACCATTCTTGAAGCTGGCCGCCTGTCGCCCACCTCTTTCGGGCACGAGCCATTCAAGATTCTTGTCATCCAATCGCCCGACAAACGCGAGCTTTTGCGCGAGTTTTCCTGGGGCGCCAATGGCATGATGAACGGCAGCTCCGGCCAGCTGGGGACAGCCAGCCACTTTGGCATCATTCTGGCCAGCACTGCGGCAACCATGACCGCTGGGTCTGATTATCTGCAGGACCACTATCGCAAGGTCAAACAACTGCCCGAGGACGTCATCGAATTGTTCAACGGTGCGTATGACAAGTTCCAGTCAACCGACCATCGCATCACCACTGAACGCGAGATCACCGACTGGTCCGGCAAACAGGCCTATATCGTTCTGGCCAACATGATGACGACCGCTGCTTTGATGGGTGTCGATTCCTGCCCCATCGAAGGGTTTGACCTGGAACTCACCACCCAGACTCTGGCCGAGCATTTCGGGATGGATACATCGAAATGGAAACCCGCGGTGATGTTTGCCTTTGGGTATCGCGCCAGTGATCCGCAATTCCCCAAGACCCGCCGCCCGATGGCCGAAACCGTGAACTGGTTCTGAGCCAACGTCGAAAAAGCCAGGGGCTGCGTCATCCGCAATTCAGTGAGGGTACAGATGCAACGAACCGGTATCGTAAACTATCACGTTCACAAACCTGAACGGCAGGCGTTCCAACTGGACGCCGGCGGCATTGTCGGCAACCTGATTTCGCCCGAACTGTTGCCGACACAAGTGAGCCTGACTGATACGCGGACATCGGGGCAACCCCTGCGCTTTGACCCCGACGGCGTCGAGTTTCTGAATGCGCCCAGTGCCATCCGCGATTTTTCCGGGGATCAGTGGAAACGGCCCTACGAACACGAGCTCACTCAACTGCTGACCACAAAGATCGGCGTTCGCGAGGTCGTGATCTTTGACCATACCTTGCGCGTGGACGACCCAAAGGCGGCGCGCAAGCCGGCGCGCAATGTCCACAGCGATTACAGCGCGGACGGCGCTCGGCAACGGCTGGAGGATTTGCTAGGCGCCGAGCGGGCGGCCGAGTGGAGCAAAGGGCACTATGCCTTTGTCAATCTCTGGCGGCCGGTCGATCACCCGATCAACAGCGCGCCGCTTGGATTCGTCCGTCCTTCGTCCGTCGACCCCAAAGACTGGATCCTGCTTGACCTGATCTATCCTGACCGCAAAGGGCAGATCATGGGGCTTGTCGGGAATGCACGGCATGACTGGGTCTATCTGTCTCGAATGAGTCCGGATGAAATCGCTATTTTCAACATCTACGACAATCGGGGGTTGCCTTCCGTCGCGCACAGCGCGCTCGATATGGTCGAGGACCCGACCGTCAACACCATCCGGAAAAGCATCGAGACCCGCACTTTGGTGCGGTACTGAGCAAGGAACCGTCATGTTGGACAAAAACCAAAACCTGTCCTTTGCCCCGATCAACAAGGCCTATGGTCAGGTATTTCGACCGGATCAGCTGACGCTAGGGCTGGTATTGCCGCTTGAGGCCTACCCGGTGGGATCCGAGCCGACGATGAAGGGCCACATGAAGGCCGCGCAATTGGCCGAGTCTCTGGGCTTTGCCGCGCTTTGGCTGCGCGACGTGCCATTCAATGTTCCAAGTTTCGGAGACCCCGGCCAGATCTTTGACCCGTTTGTCTATCTGGGTGCACTGGCGACCGCGACGGATCGCATTGCCCTGGGGACCGCCAGCATCGTTTTGCCCCTGCGCCATCCGGCCCATGTGGCAAAGGCAGCCGCGTCGGCGGATGTATTGTCCGATGGCCGTCTGCTGTTGGGTGTGGCGTCCGGCGATCGACCGGAAGAGTATCCGGCAATGCGTCAATCCTTCCCCGATCGCGGTGAACGGTTCCGCGACAGTGTCGACTATATCCGTGCGACGGCAACACCCTATCCCAAGCATGAAAGCCTGCAGGGACATCTGGCCGGCGACATTGACCTTCTGCCAAAACCCTCGGGATCGCGCCTGCCGCTGTTGATCACGGGCGGCAGTCGACAATCCCCGGATTGGGTGGCTGAAAACGGCGATGGGTGGATGACCTATCCGCGCGATGCGGCTTCACAGGGGCGCGCGGTGGCCGATTACCGGAACCGTCTGAAAGCACTGGGGCAACCGGACAAACCGGTGATGCAGTCGCTCTATGTCGACTTGCTGGAAGACCCAAATGCCCCCGCACGCCCAATACATCTGGGGTTCCAGTCGGGTTCGAATTTCCTGCACCGCTGCTTGGCTGAAATCCGTGAGTTGGGGATGAACCACGTCGCCCTGAATCTGCGTTTCAACCAGGCTGCCATCGAACCGACACTCAAACGCCTGGCGGATACGATCTTGCCGGATTTTTCATAAGGAACGGATCACATGACCAAAACCATTCTGATCACTGGCGCAACCGATGGTATCGGACTGCTCACCGCCAAGAAACTGGCGGCTGACGGTCACCGTGTTCTGTTGCATGGGCGGAACTCTGCAAAGCTGGAGGCAGCCGCCCAGAAGGTTGGAGGGCAGCCGGAAACCTACAGCGCCGATCTGTCCGACCTATCAGCCGTGAGGTTTTTGGCGGAGGCCATCCGGTCCAATCACGACCGGCTGGATGTGCTGATTAACAACGCCGGCGTCCTGAAGGCTCCGCAGACCAATCTCGAAAACGGTCTCGATATCCGCTTCGTCGTCAACACGCTCGCGCCTTATCTGCTGACCGAACTTCTGCTTCCGATCATTCCCAAGACTGGCCGCGTCGTGAACCTGTCCTCGGCCGCCCAGGCCCCTGTGGATGTGGATGCTTTGACCGGCAGAACGCGGTTGGCCGATATGAGCGCATATGCGCAAAGCAAGTTGGCAATCACGATATGGACTCGCGAACAGGCCCGCGCCCTGCCCGATGGACCGGCGTTGATCGCGGTGAATCCGGGTTCATTGCTGGCGTCCAAGATGGTCAAGGACGGCTTCGGAGTCGCCGGCAACGACCTCAACATCGGCGCCGACATCCTGATCGACGCCGCACTTAGCGATCGGTTCGCGCAGGCGTCGGGCGCCTATTTCGACAATGACGGCGGTACCTTTGCGGACCCGCACCCCGCGGCGCTGAAGTCCGAACACGCAGCCGACGTCATGAAGGCCATTCAAGACACTATCCGCCACTACGGCTGAGCCGGGCGCACTCCCGCGTCCAGCCAATCCACGCAAACCCTCGCATCTTTGATGACGAGGACAGGAGAGGACTGTCCAATGAAATACGAAAACTTCCAGACCTTCGACGTCGCGGTCGAGAATGCAATCGCCACCGTGACGTTCAACTTCGGAGCGGTCAATGTTCAGGGCCAGGAGATGCTGGCCGACCTCAACAGCCTTGCGATGCGGTTGGAGCGGGACCGGGAAACCAAAGTGGTGATCTTCCAGTCTGCGAACCCCGAAATCTGGGTCTGTCATTACGATACCGAGTTGCTCAAGGATCTTTCGACCGAGGCCGTTTCGCGCGAAGAAGCCCAGCTGCTGGACCTGCAGTCAGTGTGCGAACGGCTGAGCAAGGTCCCGCAGGCAACAATCGCAAAGCTTGAAGGCTTCGCGCGTGGCGGCGGACACGAACTCGCGCTCGCGCTGGACATGCGTTTTGCGGCACGCGGGAAGTTCAAGTTCATGCAGATGGAAGTTGGCATGGGTATCCTGCCCTGCGGCGGCGGAGCTTCTCGCATGGCGCGCCAAACCGGACTTGGCCGGGCATTGGAAATCATCCTGAGTGCGCAGGACTACGATGCCGACGATGCCGAGCGCATAGGCACCATCAACAAGGCGCTGGACCCTGACGAGATCGGTCCCTATGTCGATGCTCTGGCCAGGCGCATTGCCCAGTTCCCCGCCGAATCCATCAACGCGTGCAAGCAGATGGTCTACGAATCCATCGACAAACCTATTTCCGAAGCGTTGAGGGCCGAGGCCTATTGGCTGTACCAGGCGACTAGCAAGACGCCGGCGGTCAAACGCTTTCGAATTGCCGATGAACAAGCGCTCGAGCATGATATCGAGAACCAGCGAAACTGGAACGAACTGGTCATGAAGGTGCAAGAAATCACCAACTGATCATTGCCGCTTGATCCGCTGAAATCGGTTTCAGCGGATCAAATCCCGCAGCAGGTTTGGGCGTTCCGACTGCAAGGGAGCGGAGGCACGCAGGTCGCCATACTGCGGTTGTCAAAGAACTCATACGCCCATGTTCCGAAGCCGGCGATAGGCCAAAGGTTAGACGGCAGCAGCACCGACGTCCGGGGCGACCGGGCTGATCTGCGGTGCGCGGCGCTTTTCGGTCGCCAACGCGTGGGATCGAATGTGCCGGAACGACCGACAGGCTTACTGAACACACACCCAAAAAACGTTCAGCGGGTGCCTTCCTTGCGCCAAAAGCAGAAGAAGTGCCCCAGAAACCGGATTGGCGTGGCTCCGAGGTTCGGTGCAACTGGTCTTGAACAACCACGCCTTGAAGCGCGGAGAAAAGTTTCAGCCGCCTCGTAAATCAAAGCCATCAAAGTCGATTGGGTCTCTTGGATCACTTGCGCGTTTCCGCCCGAAATCCTGAAAACCGCAAATGCCCCGACAAAACCGCCAGTTTTGTGATAGGTTACTCGGTATTAACAAAAAATTTGGGAGGACGAAAATGAAATACAAAACAAGATCAACGATAATGGCGGCCTTGTTTGCTGCAGCCGCCACAGCCGTTTCCGCACAAGATGATCCCCCCATGAACTTCCTGATAATTTGGGGAGATGACATTGGATTTTGGAATATCAGTGCCTACAACCATGGCATGATGGGGTATCAGACACCCAACATCGACCGCATAGCCAAAGAAGGCGCGCTATTTACTGATTGGTACGGTGAGCAGTCCTGCACCGCAGGACGAGCAGCCTTTATCACGGGACAATCTCCCATCCGCACGGGTTTGACCAAGGTCGGCCTACCCGGCGCGCCCGAGGGCATGCCCGTCGAAGACCCAACCATCGCCGGGCTGCTCAAAAACCATGGTTACATGACTGGCCAGTTCGGCAAAAACCATTTGGGTGACCGTGACGAGCACCTACCCACAAACCATGGTTTCGATGAGTTTTTCGGAAACCTTTACCATCTCAACGCAGAAGAAGAGCCCGAAAACCCTGACTACCCCAAGGATGAAGCCTTCAGGGAAAACTTCGGCCCGCGCGGGGTGATCAAGTCGACCGCTGATGGCTCGATCGAGGATACCGGGCCGCTTACGAAAAAGCGCATGGAAACCGTTGACGAAGAAGTCACAGCCAGCGCGTTGGATTTCATGGATAGAGCCGTCGAACAGGACAAACCTTTCTTCCTTTGGTGGAATTCAACCCGCATGCACATTTTCACGCATCTGAAGGAAGAGTCCGAGGGAGTGACGGGACTTGGAGTTTATCCCGATGGCATGGTCGAGCATGATGGGCATGTCGGCGTACTGCTTGATAAACTTGATGAGCTCGGAATCGCCGACAACACCGTCGTAATGTATTCAACCGACAACGGAGCGGAGACGTTCACGTGGCCGGATGGCGGTACGACACCCTTCCGCGGTGAGAAAAACACGCAGTGGGAAGGTGGCTATCGCGTCCCGACGGTCATCAAGTGGCCGGGCGTCATCGAGCCGGGATCGAAGGTCAATGGCGTAGTATCGCACACGGATATGTTGCCTACCATTCTGGCTGCGGTCGGTGAGCCAGACATCAAAGAAAAGCTGCTCGATGGTGGCGTTGAAGCGATCGGTCGCCAATACAAGGCCCATCTTGACGGCTACAATCTTCTGCCGTCGCTCTCAGGTGAAACGGATGAGTGGCCGCGCAGCGAGTTCATCTATTGGACGGATGATGGCAGCGTCGCCGCCTTGCGATACGAACAGTACAAAGTGACATTCCTGAAGCAGAATGCGCATGGGCTTGATGTATGGCTCTCACCGTTTGAAGTCTTGCGCGCACCGATGCTGGCAAACCTCCGCAGCGATCCGTTCGAGCGAGCAGAAGAAGAGAACGCTATGGGATACCAGCGCTGGTTCCTCGAGCATATGTTCGCGATAGCTCCGGCCTCCGCCTTCGTTGGGCAATGGCTACAAAGCTTCGAGGAATTTCCGCCAAGGCAAAAGCCCGGCAGCTTCAACCTCGACAACGTCATGGAGGAACTCACAAGCCGTGCCGGGAACCAATAGCACCAAAGGGACGCCGTGAGCTGTGTTCGCCAGCCTGAATTCGCAGACAACTGTTTGTCGAATTCAGCCTGGTAAATCATCCCCTTGGACTGAAGACCAGCGCAGTCCAAGGGAAAGGATGAACGGCGGCTTGGTTCCGTTTTGCGGGCATTGCGCGCTGCTTGCTGGCCAGAACCCTGAGCGGTTGTTGGAATAACGTGTAGGTGCTGCTCCGCTCTCATTCTGTTGCCGGCCTAACTCAACAAGGCAGCAACTGGCTTTTTGGGATTTCCGCCATGAGAACCAGTCGCCTTTCACTTTCATTCCATTTTTCCTGAACCAATTCGCGCGGAGGAGTTTTCAGACGTGAAAAACCGAAAGCTCTACCTTGGCCCCCTGACCGACAATAGACGCTGGGATATGGTTCGCATCCGCCCCGACGATGTGTTCGTGGTAACACCTCCGAAATGCGGCACGACCTGGATGCAAACCATCGTATCGCTGTTGTTTTCTGGTGATCCCGAAGTTGAAACGGAGTTGTCAGTGAAGATGCCTTGGGTAGACATCCGAATCCGAGAGATGCCTGAAGTCGCAGAGCGGCTCGAAGCCATGCAGCATCGGCGCAGCATGAAAAGCCACACACCGATGGATGGGTTACCTCTGGATGATCAAGCACAGTACATCTGCGTTTTTCGTCATCCCCTCGATGCGCATTTCTCGTATCGCAAACACGTCAGAAACATTCCAATGACCTGGTTTGACACCTGGTATCCCGAGAACGATGAAGAAGGTATCACATTCCGTCGCTTTCTGGACGGCGGGGCGGAAGGGTTCGATACCGATGCGATGCCACTGGCCCATATCATTCGGCATTACAAAGCCGCGGCGGCGCTTTCCGACCGGCCGAACGTATCGCGTTTTCACTACGCAGACATGACCCGGGACTTGAGAGGAACGTTCTTCAGGCTGGCTGACATCTTGGGCACGACCCATTCAGAGGCAGTCATGGATCAATTGGTTCAAGCTGCGACCTTCGACAACATGAAGGACAAAGCAGAACGCTATGCTCCCTCAGGTGGCAAAGGGTTCTTCAAGTCGGATGCCGAGTTTTTTCACAGCGGAACGAGCGGCAAATGGCGCGGAAAACTGACGGCGGAAGAACTGGCAAGCTACGACGCGATGATGGATGCACACCTAGATCCCGAAGACCGCGACTGGTTGGAATATGGCTCTCAGGGGAGCTTCGCTGCGTAGATATCGCTACCCCGGGCGAACCAGCAAAAACCGAAGACCTTTTTCACGATTGAATATGGAACAGAGGTTTCCCGAGGTCGCCAATCTGAGGGGGCGGCATTCAGGCAAGCATTTCCCCGGGTTGGCCGACACTTAGGGTTCCGCCTTTCGTCACTTCGACATAGACGCCCATATCCATGTGCCCCATCAACTTCCTAATAAGATAGGGTATTTTCAAGTCACGCTCGGCCGTGTCCGGGTTCACTTCAGTGGCCGCACACCTTTTCGTTCGCGATAGTATCTTCAACTCAACATCGCCAAATCTCAGAACTGATCCGACCGCCTCCAACTCGAACAACGCAGGTAAGCCATCTATCTCGATGTTCGCGCGGAACCGCGCTGGCTGGATCTCTGCGTTCAGTTTTTCACCCAACTCTCTCACCGACGCGCGATTAAGAACGGATATCGCGTTCATCATTTTTGGTGAGACGACGGACACATCCGTAAACCGATGAGGAGCGGACGAGACGAATTCCGGCAGTTCGGGATCTTTCAAGCCGATCTCTGAGGACAGGAAGCTTGCCGCATTCATCCGGTCGTCTAGTGTTCGCATATTGAAGCTTTGCGTTTTGCCGTTCGCTTTGATCTCAAGATCTTGGGTCTCAAAATCAAAACTCGTCTCGACGCCTGCCAGCGCTGCCTCATTCAACAGAACAACAAAGCGATCTTTCGGCAGTGGCTGAGGGTTCTGTGGGTCGAAACCGGAATTGTAGCGCGCAAATCCGAACAGGCGATCACCTGGGATCCCCTCCCCTGCCAGCAGCGTCACGGTTTGCATCGGCTCTGCACTCAAGCCTTTGATTGGGAACCGGTTCAATCTGACGATAGAGAGCGTGTTCATACGTCTGCACCTGTCAATACGAGTCACGCACGATCCAGAGTGACCCGTGCCGTTTGACGCTATCTCCAATCCTCAAAGGTATCGACCGAATAATCCGCTGGAGCCTGATAAGCGGGCTCCAAAATCCGGTTGGCCGCATGATGGCCGTGATTGTGAGCTGGGCCAATTTTGGCGGGTGCGGCCCTTAAGTGCCTCACTGCTGAAAATACATGCACACCGACGAAATGGAATAAAATTACATGAAATCAGTGGTTAAGAGGAGCACTAATCGTCAACCACCGCCCGCTTGAGGTACGAACCTCAAAAATATCTAGACTTGATGTGCGTACCTCAAATAGCCTTGGAGGTATGCCGCGATTCGCACATCCTCGATTGACGGCGAAAAAAGGGAGGAATGGATGACTTACACAAAACTGGCCTCGGCCAGCGCAATAGTCCTTGCCGCTACTACTCTTTCCACCAAGGCGAATGCTGAAGATCTGACGCTTTGTTGGGCTGCATGGGACCCGGCCAACGCGCTTGTTGAGCTTTCAAAGGAATTCGAAGCCGAATCCGGTCACACGATGAACTTCGAGTTTGTTCCCTGGCCGAATTTTGCGGATCGGATGCTGAACGAGCTGAACTCTGGGGGCAAGCTCTGCGACTTGTTGATCGGTGACAGCCAGTGGATCGGCGGGGGCGCTGAGAATGGCCACTATGTCAAACTGAACGACTTCTTCGATGCTGAAGGCATCAGCATGGACGATTTCGCGCCGGCCACCGTCTATGCGTACTCGACCTGGCCCAAGGGCACGCCGAACTACTATGCGCTGCCAGCGATGGGCGATGCGAATGGCTGGTTCTACCGCAAGGACTGGTTCGAAAACCCCGACATCCAAGCCGCCTACAAAGAGGCGACGGGTCAGGATCTTCGCGAGCCTCAATCGCAAAAAGAACTTCTGCAGATCGCGCAGTTTTTCCAAGGTCGTGAGATCGACGGCAAGACTGTCTATGGTGCAGCCATCTTTACCGAGCGCGGCTCGGAAGGGATCACCATGGGTGTGACCGGAGCGCTGTATCCTTGGGGTTTCAAATACGAAAACACGCCGGGTTCCTATGACATGGAAGGCGCCGTGAACTCGCCCGAAGCGGTTGAAGCTCTGGAATTCTACAAGGAATTCTACGAAACGGCGACGCCTCCGGGATATACCAACTCTTACATGGGTGAGAGTCTGGACGCCTTTAAGTCCGGTCAGGTCGCCATGGCGATGAACTGGTTTGCGTTCTTCCCGGGTCTCTACGCCGATCCCAATACCGGCGGTGACAAAATCGACTTCTTCGTGAACCCACCACAAAATCAGGCAGGTTCGACACTTGGCGGACAAGGTATCTCTGTTGTCAGCTACTCTGACAAACAAGACGCCGCACTTGAGTACATCAAGTGGTTTGCACAACCGGACGTTCAGGCCAAATGGTGGGAGCTCGGCGGCTACTCGGCCCATAACTCCGTACTGGAAGATCCGGGTTTTGTTGACAGCCAGCCGTTTGCCGGTGACTTCCTGGAAGCGATGGCCGGGGTGCAGGATTTCTGGCAGGAGCCTGCTTATGCGGAACTGCTGCTGGCGATGCAGAAGCGCATCCACGACTACGTGGTTGCGGACCAGGGCACCGCTCAAGAAGCGCTTGACCTTCTGATCCAAGACTGGACCGAAGTCTTCGAAGACGAAGGCAAGCTGTAGTCCGGACACAGGCAGGAGCGGGTGCAATCCCGCTCCACCTTCACCCGTGAGTCCTAAACCAACAAGAGCTGGCAAAGAGATGTCTGACAGGACCGTAGATCGCGTTGCGCAGGCAACGCCCGAGCGAGTTGCGCGAAAAATCCGAGGATTATCCGACCGCGCGATCGCCTGGATTTTCATCTCCCCAACGATTTTTCTATTGCTGGCGATCAACATCTTTCCGTTGATCTGGACCATCCAGCTGAGCTTTACCAACTACAAGGCCAACCGGATCGGGCGCGAGGTCAAAGACGTCGGACTCAGGAACTACGAGCGTATCCTGACGGACTCGGATACCTGGCTGAATATGCAGGCAACAGCGCATTTCCTGTTCTGGACAATCTTTTTCCAGGTCCTGATCGGGTTCACGCTGGCGTGGTTGATCAACAAGAAATTCAAGGGCAACGATCTTTGGACCACGATCATCGTGCTGCCGATGATGCTGTCCCCGGCCGTCGTCGGGAATTTCTGGAAATTCCTGTATCAGCCTCAAATCGGCCTGTTCAACTACATCGTGTCCTGGTTCACCGGCAAGGACCCCTCAAGCTTTGAAATGCTGGGGTCGGTCACTTTGGCCCCTTGGGCGATCGTGATCGTTGACACCTGGATGTGGACCCCCTTCGTGATGCTGATCTGTCTGGCCGGGCTGCGCAGCATCCCCGACTACATCTACGAGGCGGCTGAGATCGACAGGGCCAGCAAGCTGCGGCAGTTCTTTACGATTACCATTCCGATGGTGCTGCCGTTCCTGATGCTCGCGGTGCTGTTTCGAGGGATCGAGAACTTCAAGATGTTCGACCTGGTTGTTCAGCTGACAGGCGGTGGGCCGGGATCTGTAACGGAACTCACCTCAATCAATCTCAAGCGAGAGGCGTTTGAGAAGTGGCGGACGGGCTACGCCTCGGCCTATGCGATCATCTTGTTCGTCACCGTGTTCGGCCTTGCGTCGATCTACGTCAAAGCCCTGAACAAGGTGAAACAGCGATGAGCAGTTTTTCGGTCACTGAACCTTCGAACCGGTCCAAATGGATCGCAGGCTTCCTGGTTATCACTTATGCGCTGATCACGATGATCCCGCTGGTGTGGATCTTGCTGACTGGCTTCAAGTCTCCGGCCGACGCGATCAGCTATCCGCCCAAGGTGGTCTTTGACCCAACGCTCGAAGGCTACGTAAACCTTTTCACCACACGCACCAGGCAGACGCAGGAGTTTCTGGAAGCCAACCCGCCGCAAAACTGGGCCGATGAGATCGTACGCCAATACGACATGGTGATCGTTGGGCCCTCCAAATTCGGTGAGCGCTTCATGAATTCGGTCATCATCGGATTTGGCTCGACGTTCTTGAGTATCTTCCTTGGCACGCTGGCCGCCTATGCGTTCAGCCGATTTAAGGTCCCGCTCAAAGACGACCTTTTGTTCTTCATCCTGAGCACAAGGATGATGCCTCCGGTCGCTGTCGCCATCCCTATCTTCCTGATGTTCAGAAACCTCGGTTTAAGCGACACGCATCTGGGAATGATCCTGCTCTATACGGGGGTAAATATCTCTCTGGCGGTCTGGTTGCTGAAAGGGTTCATCGACGAAATCCCCAGAGAGTACGAGGAAGCCGCCCTTATCGATGGGTACACGAGGTTTCAGGCCTTCTACAAAGTGGTGCTGCCGCAAGCCGCTACCGGAATTGCGTCAACTGCGATCTTCTGCCTGATCTTCGCCTGGAATGAGTACGCGTTTGCCGTGCTGCTGACATCTGCGAATGCACAGACCGCACCGCCGTTCATCCCGACCATCATCGGCATCGGCGGCCTGGACTGGCCTGCCGTTGCGGCCGGCGCGACGATCTTCCTGATCCCGGTCATGATTTTCACCATCCTGATGCGCAAACACTTGCTGCGCGGGATAACATTCGGAGCCGTACGCAAATGAGCGAGTTTCTTTCCGGATTGGTGCGGCTCCGCCGCGGCCCATGGGAGTTGGTCGCAACCATCCTCATCGCACTGGGTGTCTTCATGCTGATGCAGCCCTTTGTCCTTTGGGCCTTCACTTATTCCTTCATCGTCACGCTGATCGGAACCGTCATGTTCATCATCGTCAGCCATTTCCCGGAGTAGAAATGGCCCAGATCGTAGTCAAAAACGTAAAGAAGATGTTCGGCGATTTCACGGCTGTCCGCGAAAGTTCGTTCACGATTGAAGACGGCGAGTTCTTCATGCTGCTGGGCCCCTCCGGTTGCGGGAAAACGACGACGCTGCGAATGATCGCGGGATTGGAGCTTCCAACGTCGGGCGAAATCTATCTGGACGGCGAAGAGATCAGCCAGCGGCCGCCATCAGAGCGGGACATTGCCTTCGTGTTCCAGATGTTCGCGCTGTATCCCCACATGAACGTGCGCAAGAACATCAGCTATCCGCTTATATCGCAGGGCATGCCGCGTGCTGCTGTCAAAGCCAAAGTCGAGGAAGTCGCCGGAATTCTGGGGATAAACGACATCCTAGACAGCCCAGTGGGTGGGCTTTCAGGTGGCGACAGGCAACGCGTGGCGCTGGGTCGCGCAATTGTTCGCGAACCCAAGGCGTTCATGATGGACGAACCTCTTGGCGCTTTGGATGCCGAGTTTCGTGAGCACATGGCCGAAGAACTACGCGCGCTCCACGATCGCATGGGCGCAACCACTGTTTACGTCACACATGACCAACTGGAAGCCATGCAAATGGGCGACAAGATCGTTGTGATGAACAACGCTGTGATCGAGCAATTCGGCACGCCTCAGGAAATCTACGACAAACCAGCCACTATGTTCGTTGCGGATTTTATCGGGTCTCCTTCGATGAACTTCCTGCCGTTTCAGGGAAAGGTCGCGCCTGGCTCGGAAATGGTTCGACTGAATGGCCATGACGAAGCCGTGCCCAAATTGATGGAAGGTGCGGAAGGTGACTTGGTTTTTGGCGTTCGACCCGAGCATGTTTTTCTGTCGGATGCCAGCGCCTACCGAGCCAAGGTCCTGGCCGCTGAATATCTGGGAACCACGCAGATCGTGACGCTGCAGAGTCCGAACGGAGAGCTGAAAGCCCGCATTGATGCTCGCGAAACCGTCAATCCCGGCGAGACGGTCGGATTGGAATTCCGCTCGTCTGCAGTGACCCTTTTCGAAAAATCTACCGGACGCGCGTTGAGGTCCGCACTGAACGACGAGGTACTGAGCAATGGCTGAAGTCGTTCTGGAAAACATTTCGAAGTCATTCGGCGACATCAAAGCGGTGGATGATATCTCAATGACGATCCCCAACGGCGCCTTTGTAGTGTTGTTGGGTCCAACGGGCGCGGGAAAAACTACAACGCTGAGACTGATATCCGGGCTTGAGAAACTGGATTCAGGCACAGTTCGCATTGCCGGACGCGATGTAGGGATGGATACACCCGCCCAGCGCGACGTGGCGATGGTCTTCCAGCAATACTCGCTGTACCCGCATATGACAGTCCGTGAAAACCTGTCTTTCCCTCTGCGGTCGCCGATCCTGAAAACACCAGAGGATGAGATCGCGAGGAAGGTCAAAGAAGTCTCGGAGATCCTGCAGATCCCGCACAAGCTGGACAACAAAGCTACCGAATTGTCCGGCGGAGAAATGCAGCGAGTGTCGATCGGACGGGCGCTGGTGCGCGACCCCCAGATCTTCCTGATGGACGAACCGCTCAGCTCTTTGGACGCCAAGCTTCGGGCGGATTTGCGGGTCGAGTTGAAGAGAATTCAGGCCGACCTGGGATCAACCTTGCTTTATGTGACCCATGATCAGGTGGAAGCCATGACAATGGCCACGCATATCGGCGTTTTGGAAAACGGCAGGCTGGTTCAGTACGGTACCCCTCGCGATATCTATGAAAACCCCGGCAGCGTTTACGTGGCCAGCAGGTTGGGTCTGCCACGGATTAACATTCTGCCGTCCGAGTTGTTCGGAGGCGACCACAAGGGTCCGCAGATTGGACTTCGCCCGGAAAACATCATTGAAGGTGAAGGCAGCGAGGCGCGCGTGATACGCGCCGAGCATCTGGGCGATCAAACACGGCTGCACCTGGACCTAAACGGTCACCCGGTCGTGACGTTGATTGATGTCCACCAGGACTATCCATCTGGAAAAATTATTAAAATCCGCCCCCACAACCCATTGTATTTTGACGCGTCCGGCGCGCGGGTGAATTAAGGAGCAAAGCATGGCCCAGTTCCTCAACACAAAAGAAACTCTGGTAACAGATGCCATAGACGGTCTTCTGGCCTCCTCTGGAGGGAGGCTTACCCGGCTGGACGGCTACCCGCATATCAAAGTTGTCTACAGGTCGGATTGGGACAAGTCGAAGGTGGCGTTGGTGTCCGGTGGAGGGTCAGGTCACGAACCCGCCCATGCGGGCTTTGTTGGCGCCGGTATGCTGACGGCCGCAGTCTGCGGCGAAGTGTTTGCGTCCCCGTCGGTCGAGGCGGTTCTGGCGGGCATTCTTGCGGTAACGGGTGAGGCTGGGTGCTTGCTGATCGTCAAGAATTATACCGGTGACCGGCTGAACTTTGGGCTGGCCGCTGAACGTGCCCGTGCATTGGGTCGCAAGGTTGAGATGGTGGTCGTCGACGACGACATCGCCCTGCCCGACCTGCCGCAACCACGTGGCGTGGCAGGCACGTTGTTCGTGCACAAAATCGCCGGAGCGCTTGCGGAAAGCGGTGCTGACCTGGACACCGTTGCCAAAGCAGCCAGTAGCACCATCGAAAAGGTTGTCAGCATCGGAATGAGCCTGGACACCTGTACCGTTCCGGGATCTCCGAAAGAAGAGAGGATCGCACCCGGCAAAGCGGAACTTGGCTTGGGCATCCATGGCGAACCGGGTGTGCAGCAAGTCGAGTTCTCAAATGCCGTCTCGGCCATGTCCACAGTGGTGGAGAAGCTAAGGCAACGGCTTGGGGCCGGGGAATGTGTGGCGTTGGTCAACAACCTCGGTTCCACGACTCCGCTGGAAATGGCTGTCCTCACGCACGCCTTGTCCGAAACCGGTATTGCCCACCATATCATCGGCCCGGCCCCCATGATGACATCGCTGGATATGCACGGGTTTTCTGTTTCCATTCTACCCGTGGATCAGGCCGATTTGTCAGCTCTTGAAGCACCTGTTGATCTGGCCGCGTGGCCCGGGGTCAATTCCATCGACCCGATCAAAGTGGCACCATTGCCTGACGGCCTGACGCCGATCGATCCAATTCCTTCGAACAATCCCACCACAAGGGAAACGATCTCGCGCTTGTCTGAACTCCTCATCAACGCTGAGAAGAATCTGAACGAACTGGACGCGAAGTCCGGTGATGGCGACACAGGAAGCACATTGGCGACGGCCGCAAGAGCGCTGCAAGGCAGCCTTGACCGCATGCCGCTCGCTGATTTGACTCAGCTGTTCCCGGCGTTGGGCAATGAATTGAGCCAAACCATGGGTGGCTCCTCCGGTGTGATACTAGCAATTTTCTTCAATGCAGCTGGTGACGCATGTGCCAATGGGGCAACCGTAGCCAAATCCCTGGAAGAAGGCCTGAAACGCGTCAGCCAAGTCGGAGGCGCCAAGGTCGGCGACAGAACTATGATTGACGCCTTGGCACCCGCGCTTGCCGCTCTCCCATCGGGGTTGACCCATGCCGCACATGCCGCCCGCGAAGGAGCGAACAATACGGCCAAAATTTGCCGTGCGAAGGCGGGCCGAGCAGCTTATGTTCCCGAAGAAAACCTAGTTGGACATAACGATCCCGGCGCTGAGGCCGTTGCCTTGTTGTTCGAGGGCTTGGCGCGGGAGCTTGAGGGCTGAGGAACACGTGGCAGACCAAAAACAAAAACTAGAATTGGTGAAGAAGCCAACCGTCAATGACATCGCGCGGGTTGCGGGTGTCAGTCTTGCGACTGTGGACCGGGTCTTGAACAGGCGCCCCGGCGTGCGCGCAGTAACCGTTCAGAAAGTACAAAAGGCAATTGATGAACTGGGGTATGTGCGCGACACCGCCGCGGCAAACCTCGCACGAAACCGGGTTTACAATTTCCTTTTTGTTCTGCCGGACACCGACAACGAATTTGTGGAGGCGATCAGCAACCAGATCGCAGAGCAATCCCGTGACCAGTTTATCGAGCGGACTCGCATCACGATCAAAAGGGTCGCTCCGTTTGAACCGCAGGATATCGTCAACATTCTGGATGCTGTCGACAGTTTGGATGTTGATGGGGTTGCCGTTTTCGGACCCGAAACGCCTTCTGTTCGCGATGCGGTGAGACGGCTCAAGGACAAAGGGGTCCCGGTGGTTGCCTTGGTGTCTGACCTGCCGAGTTCCGAGCGAGACCACTTTGTAGGAATTGACAACGTTTCCGCAGGACGAACCGCCGGTCAATTGATGGGGCGGTTCGTGCATCGGGAAGGCAAGGTCCTGGTTCTGACTGGCTCTCGTTTGGCACGTGACCACCTGGAGCGTCGCCAGGGCTTTGATCTTGTTGTGGCCGAGGAGTTTCCGCATCTCGAAGTCGTGGCGTCTGTTGAGGGCCGGGATGACCCGGATCTGATTTACAAGATGATGCCCGAGATCTTCGAAACCTACCCGGATCTGGTCGGAATATACTCGTCAGCAGCGGGCAATGCCGGCCTTATTCAGTTCCTTTCGGAAAACAAGCTCAGCAAGGATCTGGTGATCATAGCGCATGAGCTGACTCCGCTTAGTCGAGAGGCTCTGAGGCTTGGCACGTTTGACGCCCTGATCTCGCAAGACACCGGGCACATTGTTCGTTCAGCCGTCCGTCTTTTGCGTGCGACTTCGGACAAAGTCCCATTCAACAAAGCGCAGGAACGTATCCGTATCGACATCTATCTGAGGGAAAATTTACCGCCATAGCGGCTTAGGTTTTGGGGAGGAAACTTATGAAAACGATCAAAGGTCCAGCATTGTTTCTTGCACAATTCGCAGGGGACGAAGCACCGTTCAATTCGTGGGACGCGATTACCAAATGGGCGGCTGACTGTGGATACAAGGGCGTCCAGGTTCCCAGTTGGGATGGCCGGTTGTTCGACCTTGAACAGGCCGCGTCCAGCACCGATTACTGCGATGACTTCAAAGGCAAAGCCAGGGAAAATGGCGTCGAAGTCACTGAACTGTCAACGCACCTTCAGGGTCAGCTTGTGGCCGTTCACCCGGCCTATGACAGCGCCTTTGATGGCTTTGCCGCCGAGAGAGTCAGAGGAAACCCGAAAGCCCGGCAAGAATGGGCCGTAGACCAGGTCAAAAAAGCATTGTCCGCTTCGAAGAACCTGGGCATTTCGGCGCATGCGACATTCTCGGGCGCGTTGGCGTGGCCCTACGTCTATCCCTGGCCGCAGCGCCCTGCCGGCTTGATTGAGACGGCATTTGATGAACTCGCCCGCCGTTGGGTGCCAATCCTCGACCACGCCGAAGAATGCGGCGTCGATGTCTGCTACGAAATTCACCCCGGAGAGGACCTCCACGACGGCGTGACCTACGAGATGTTCCTCGAACGGACAGGCAATCACCCAAGGGCATGCATGTTGTACGACCCGTCGCACTACGTACTGCAATGCCTCGACTATCTGGACAATATCGACATCTACAAGGATCGGATCCGGATGTTCCATGTCAAAGATGCCGAGTTCAACCCGACCGGGCGGCAAGGGGTTTATTCAGGATACCAAAGCTGGGTCGATCGTGCCGGCCGGTTCCGGTCGCTTGGTGATGGCCAGGTGGATTTCGGGGCGGTCTTCTCAAAAATGGCGGCGAACGACTTTGATGGCTGGGCTGTGGTCGAATGGGAATGCTGTCTCAAACACCCCGAGGATGGAGCGCGTGAGGGCGCTCAGTTTGTGTCGGATCACATCATCCGTGTGACCGAGAAAGCCTTTGATGATTTCGCGGACGGTGGCACTGACGAAGCCGCCAATCGCAAAATGCTGGGGATCGAATAATGGTTACTGGACGCAGTGAAGCAGCCTCGGGTCGCATTCGGCTTGGCATGGTCGGCGGCGGAAATGACGCCTTCATAGGCGGCGTTCATCGCATAGCGGCGCGATTGGATGACAGGTTCGAACTGGTTGCCGGCGCTTTGTCTTCGACGCCCGAAAAATCCATTGAAAGCGGCCGGGCATTGGGTCTCGAACGGGTCTATGAAGACTTCAAACAAATGGCGATCCGGGAAGCCCGGCTCAAATCCGGGATCGAAGCGGTCTCAATCGTCACGCCAAATCACGTCCACCATACCGCCGCGCGTGAATTCCTGAAACGCGGGATTCACGTCATTTGCGACAAACCACTCACCTCGACCCTTGCCGATGCAAAAAAACTGGTCAAAGCGGCGGAAAGCGCGAATGCCCTGTTCATACTGACCCACAACTACACGGGCTACCCAATGGTGCGGCAGGCGCGTGAAATGGTTGCCAACGGCGATATCGGCAAAATCCGCGTCGTCCAGGTTGAATACCCGCAGGACTGGCTGACCGAGCAGCAGGATTTCAAACAGGCGGAGTGGCGAACCGATCCCGAACGCTCGGGCGCGGGCGGATCAACCGGTGACATCGGAACCCATGCCTACAACCTCGCTTGTTTTGTGACCGGGCTGAGGGCGGAAAGCCTTGCGGCGGATCTGCAGGCCTTCGTCCCGGGGCGCCAAGTCGATGACAACGCCCACGTATTGCTGCGCTTCGAAGGCGGAGCACGGGGTATGCTGTGGTCCTCTCAGGTGGCTCCTGGCAACGAAAACGCGCTTCGTTTGCGTGTCTACGGCGAAAAAGGTGGGCTGGAGTGGGCTCAGGAAGACCCGAACTATCTCTGGTTCACGCCCTACAACGAACCAAAGCGTCTGATCACCCGCAATGGCGCTGGAGCTGGTGACGCTGCCAATCGCTTGAGCAGAGTTCCTCCGGGCCATCCCGAGGGATATCTTGAAGGGTTCGCCAATATTTACGGAGAGGCTGCTGAGGCGATCCAGGCTTTCCGAAATGGGATTTCACCTGAGGCGTCCGTTGTTTACCCAACCGTGCATGACGGGCTAGACGGCGTCAAATTTGTAGCCGCTTGTGTGCAAAGCTCGTCCAGAAACGCGGCTTGGGTCAAGTTGGAGTAAGCTTGGCTTTGGGCATAGGGTAGGCAACGGATACTGAGCCAGCCAACCCTTCCCTGCCACTCGGCTCGTCGAACCACCAGTTCGCCGCATCGTCCACCAATGGCCGCTGTGCGGACGAAGCCGCCAACGCGGCCGGCAAGTACAATTGGCCCGAACCGGCCCACAAAGGAACCATCGGTATGAGCGTCTGTTCAGCACAGCAGCTCAATGATATCAGCGACCGCTTTTTCATGAAGATCGCCGAAACGGAAGGCGTTCAAGGCAAAACTGGATGGGCACGAACAGTCTCCAACCATCACGTATCCGCTGCCGGATTTTGAGGCCTCGGTTTGCGCCTCAAGGCCAAGCAACCGAGCGCGCAAGCCCACTCGATTTGACGACCCTTTATTTTTTCTGATAGACAGCGCGCCCTTTCCCAAAAATAGGAGGACCTGCAGATGTGGGTAGCATTCTCGACGCCCGAGGGTTCGGGCTTTTTCTCAGCCGTTGCCAAGGATGAGGACGGCAACACCAGCGGGCCGCACATGGGATCCCGCGTCTGCCTGCGGTTTCGCCGCGCACAGGACGCCGAATTGCTGCGCGACTATGGCATGGACGGTCAGGTGATCGAGACACCGGGCGGCGACTACCGTTACCGGGCATTCATACCGCGCAACCACCTCGTGACCGTGCTGATGAACTTGGGCAACCACATGTCTTACCCCAATTTCAAGGCCAGCATCCCAAAAGATGATGTGGCGTTCGAACGCGCCTGTCACGAGGTTTGGGCGGCATTCGGCGAACTACAGGAAGGCGGACCATATGGAATGGGGTGAAACACCCCATTAAACCCAGCGCGGTTGCCTCGAAGTTGTCTTGAGACAAAACACCTCGGTTTCACCACATGGGCCAAACTGCCAAAAACACTGTTTTTCGGGAGTTACCAGTGGCGGATCGAGGAGCAACAATACTTTTTGTATAACTATTTGTTAATAATTAGTAAAATCCAAGAAATTAAGATGAATACCACCAAATATACCACACCAATCATTGGGACTGGTGTTTCAAAGTCCCAGGTTCGAGCATGACGGAACGACCGGTAGCTAAGATAGCAGACACTCATACAAAGTGCAGCGAACGTCAGGTTCGAGCCCATTTTGACCGATGCTGCGCGATGTCCCAATGACAGCAATGCACAGAAAGCTGACTTTGCAAAGTTTCGCGTGCCTAACCTGACCGGCCCAGATGGTCGGAGGCTCTTCGTAGAAGTGCGGCAGTATAGACTGTTGGCCTATTTGAAGTAAATTTAGGTGTGGAGCATTGTCGGGCTACGTCGGCCAACGTAATCGCCAGGGAATAAGGCAATACGAAATCCAATTATCCAGATGACAATTGAGGAACTTTTGGTCGATTAATCTCATTGTCCGAGCAAAACCCACCAAGTGAGCTTCAGCGCTGCTTTCGTTTAACCGAAATAATGCATCCAGAGTGTTTTGGATGCCGTGCAGGGACATCTCGTGCCATAGCGTCCACGTTTCCGAGGTGCCGCAACGCTCCGTTGTTCAGCAACACACCGCGCCCTGCATCGTAACGGCGCTGTCCAAATCCGCTGGCAACGCATTCCCAGTTTTCCTTGGTCGCTGCGTTGCGGAACCTGGGTAAGTCGTGCGGGTCATGCCGTCCAGGTGTTGCTGCGACATGATCGTGTTTCTTTGAATTGCTTTGGTGGGTCAAATGGTGGGTCACTTGTGTTGTGCCAGTTGGCTGGACAGTACCGGTTGTCGGCCTTGGCTTTGGGCGCATAACTGTCACGACGCCTTGTGGTTTCGGATGTCCTGGGACGGCCACATGAGTTGCCGTAGGTTTTGGTGTCAACTGTGGAACTTGACCAGGAACTGCTGTGGGAACCTGATTGGGAGTCGCGGTTGGGACGAGCGGTGGCACAGCAGTTTGACCGTTAGGTTGAGGCGGAACCTGGCCAGGAACAGCGACTGGTATTTGGTTGGGTGTTGCTGTTGGCACCAGGGGCGGCACATTGGGTTGAGGCGGAACCTGGCCTGGGACAGCTATCGGAACTTGATTGGGAGTCGCAGTCGGAACTTGCGGCGGCACGGCAGTCGGTCCGGGAGCCAACGGCGGAACCTGATTGGGAACGGCTGTCGGAACCCGGTTTGGCGTCGGGTTTGGCACCAATGGAGGAGCTAGGGTCGGCGCTACGACGGGTGTTGGAACTTGACCGGGCACGGCTATCGGAGTTGCGATAGGAACCCGACCGGGAATTGCGTTCGGGACCGCGCCCGGCGCAAGGACTGGAACAGTAACGGACGTGGGCGTTTGCGGCGTTCCCCGAGGTGGCAACTGATTTGCTACCGGCTGCGTTGGGCCGGTAATTTGATTGCCTGGCCCTTGCCCACCGGTCTGCCCGCATCCTTGGCCGGACTGGTGTGGGTTCCCTACACCTCGACACCACCCGTAGTGATTTCCGCGGGCAAAGACCTGCGTAGCGGCCAGTCCAGCAATCAAACAAGCTGCGGAAAGTAAAGCAATGCGGTTCCGTTTCATAACATCCTCACCAACTTGTTGTCAGAGCAAGATACGCGCCAGGATCGCCAGAGTCGGTCAAAGGACCGTCCCTCAAAGGAACACCGACATATCCGGACAAGAATAGGTTTTGCTTAAACTCAATGTCCAAACCCAGACCTGTCGATGCCAGTGTAGCATTCTCAACTTCAAAACTCGCAGGGTCATTGTTCGAGATGTAACCCACGTCCAAAAAGGCAAAGGGTGTTAAGCGATGTATGCTCTGGGACTTGGGGAAGTAGGAATGAGACACTTCGAAAATCGCGGAGATCCCGGAATCACCATCTACCTCGTCAAAACGATATCCGCGCAAAGCATAACGATCACCAAGGAAGTACTCCTCTACCGAGGGCAGCCGGTCGGTTGTGAACTGGCCCCAGATCTCAGTGCGCCAAGCTGTGTTGGGCGACAAGCTCGTTAGCGGGCTTTCGTATCCAATGCCGCCCCGTAGATGCCAGAACGAGGAGTCGCCGTCGTCAAAATTCGCGTCCGTCGTATTATTGTTGCCAAACGATAAAGTTAACCCAGCCTCCAGAGTTTGCCCTTTTGGATAGTTTTGCCCATAGAGATACGTTAGGCCGACGACACCTGCGTCACTGGACAATGGCACGCCGCCACTGACTGAGTCCGCCTCGGAAAGGCGATAATCCAGCAGAAGATATCCATAACGGGCCACATCGCGGATCACGGGGTAGCCCAACGCGACGGTGAAGTTCTCGCCATCAACATCTGTTCTTGCAAACTCCCCAGAGAGGTCACGTTTTGCATTTATGTTTCCGTAGAAAACCTCACCGTATAGACCATCGCTGTTCAGCGGCGTGCGATAGGTAACAGCGCCCCACAAAGAGTGTTCGTCGTCTTTGTCCCAATTGTAGTTGCCAGACCCCTCAAATCGCAGCAAATCCCCGACAGTCAGCGTCGAATAAAACTCTTGCACGACATAGAAGCTGAGCGCTTCTCCCAGCTCACGCGGAGGGTTGTCGAGTGTCGCACTACCGGCTTGTTTTCGCAGTGGCTCTCCCAATACTCTCAGCCGAGCACCAGCCTGATCCGGGTAATCAAGTTCGGTCGACACGTCCAAGTCGGGTATGTCCTCGGCGAGCATAACTGCCCGCTCAAATTGTTTGAGAGTTATCGGGTATGCGGTGGTGAGTGGGCGAAAGATCTTTTCCAAGGTTTGGAACGTGCGCGTATCTACCCCTTCAATTTCGATGGTTTGAATGCGTCCTTCATCCACAACTATGCTCTGCCCATCGGGTCCAGGCCAGGCCTCAGCCAAGAAGTAACCGTCTTCTCGGTAGATCTGCGTAATCGTTGATGCGACATCCGCCGCTGTGATGCGCCCCGACCGGTCAAAGGCCAACTGACCGGCAAACGTTAACAGCTCATCGGTATCATACACCGTTACGCCACTGACAGAGTGCTGGGATGCGATGTCCCAAGTTTGGGCCATGCTGTATTTTGGGACTGATACAATAGCCAAAAAAGTGCAAATGATCGCAATTACAACCGAGTTGGTTACGGGCATTTTCTACAACCTTAGCATGATTGAGCATGTTAAAACCCAATCCTATTACGAGGTTTGAATGTCTGAGCTTACCGGTACTCAAATTTGATCACGACTGGTGCTTTCGAGATACACAGCGACCAGATTACAGTGCGCCTTCGTCGCCCAGGAACTCGATACCAGCTGTCGCGCCATCACTGTAAGCAATGCAATTCCAAGGAGCACGGTCCTCACCAACACCGACAGTGACTTGTGTTCCAGCTTCGCTAAACGCGGATGAGAGCACAACGACTTGCGAATTGTTCGTTGTTTTGGCTACATCTCGCAAACACGCCTGCTGAGCGGGTGTGAGTTCGGCGGACGCGCTAGACGTACTCGTTTCGTCACATGCCGCAAGCAATGCAAACAGAGTTGTGCCTGCAATCATCACTGTCTTTTTGGTCATTTTCTTCTCCATCAGGGTTCATCGAATCTAGTGAAATTGGATGCTCCTTTTTGAAGCGTCCGCTTCTACTCAGCCAATTGAGCACAGCTCGATCCGGTGCTTACCTATCTCAAAGATTTGTCGCCAACGGATTGGTCGGGGGAACGATATCGAGTTGATTGCCGGGGCCGGCAACAACGGAGGTAAAATAAAGTTGTGTCGAATTCGCATGTTTGAATCTAATTTTCAATAAATCAATATTTTTTCCGCGCGTAAATTTCTCTACGCTCTCGTGCGATAGGCCTCTGCGTTCAAACAAAAAAGTAACTGGGAGCTAAGAGTGTGTTCCCCTGAGCGGCGAAGCGATTTGAGGCCGCACAAAAACAATGAAGGGATTGAAAGATGGGACTTGGTGAAGCCGTTAAGACGTGTTTCTCGAAATACTTCCAGTTCTCCGGTCGGGCTATACGCTCAGAATACTGGTGGTTCTTCTTGTTTGTGGTTCTCGTGAGTGCCGCTTTAGCTGTGCTGGATACGATCATATTCGGGACCAACCCCGAAACAGGCCAGGGATCTCGGGTCCTGTCCTCTGTTTTCCAACTGGCTGTTCTCATACCTATGCTGGCCGCCGGTTGGCGAAGGCTGCATGATACAGGACGACCTGGCTGGTATTTGCTGCTGCCGATGGCGCTCAGCATTACAACGCTCTTTGTTATGCTGGGTGGGGTGGCGTTCTTTTCGGTATTGGAGCAAGGGACGGAAAACCCCGATGCATTGCGAGGACCTGCGGCCGTCCTGGGCGTGACCGGTATTGTTGTTGTCTCAATTCTTCAATTGGTTCTGTCCATTCTGATGATCTGGTGGTTGACGCGCCCTTCGGAAGGAGGCGCAAACGAATACGGCGAGCCTGTTTCCTGACCTGGTTGTCCGGGCAACGGGCCGGAATTTCTGCTGAATGACAGTGCGAACCGTAACTCAATGGAGAGAAAAAATGGGCTTCAAAACCATTTCCATTGGAATGCTACTGATGGCAGGAGCGACCACAGCATCAGCGGAGTGGTCGTTCAACTCCGGGCCTAGTCCCAATGCATTTAATCAAACCGGAAACATGACCCTGGAACTTCAGTGTAACCGTATCCGCTTCGCTCCAGCTGGATATGAGGACAGCCAGGACATTGTGGAGAAGCAAGGGCTTTCCATTCGTTTTTTGAAGAACGGCACTACCGAGGTTGGGGCATTTCAGGTTGGCGCAGAAAACGCTGCCGTGCAGATCGTCGACAACTATCCCGTCGAGGTCAGTTTCAATAGTCAAGAGGACTATGGTTTTGTACTGGACCAGCTTGCGGCCAATGCATCGGTTAATCTGTCGATGATTGATCAAGATGTCAGCTACGGAATCTTTGACTTGAAGGGTTCCAGCGCAGCAATTCGGTCCCTTCGTTCCGCCTGCGACTCAGATGCTAGCCAAGGGACCTCCTACGAAGCACCCGAAGGCATCGTCTATTGTGGTGGCGGAGCGAAAAAACGCCAAATCGAATATGTAATTCTGGACAATCCAGAGGGGGAGTGGGACGCGCGAGTAACGGTCAACGGCGAGTCGATCAGAGCCATGACGGCCTACAGTTACTTCGGAAACTATGAGCCGCCCGCCGGATTTGTCGTCGCCCTGCTTGGGGAAGACAGGTCCGAGTTTCTGATTTTTAGCGAAGGCTCGGTAAACTGGCTGGAATACGGGGACTACAGATATGATCAGTGCAATTGATGCCACCTTCCAAACAGCTTCCCAAATAGTGCGTCAATTGAAAGGTTTAGTTTCCAGGTTTGTGCTGGTCTCTGGTCTAGTATGGAACTCACCAGCTGTCGCGGCTGATGTATCGCAACTTCCGCCCGGTTTGCAGGCGACGGTTGATCTGGCGGCACAGGCCTGCGCGGAGTTCAACGACGGTCAGTTTGACTTAGACTGGGGTGCGGTTGAGAGGGTCGATCTCGACGGAGATCTACGACGCGACTGGGTTCTGAATGAGTCTGGTTTCGCGTGTTCAAGCGCCGCATCTCTTTATTGCGGAACTGGCGGATGCATGTCGCATTTTTGGGTTGGTGAAGAGGTGCACTCCTTGCTCAATCAAGGCTGGACAGTCGTTGATTTTGGGCGCCAACGCGTTGTTGTGGCAGGTAATCATGGATCCAATTGCGACGGAATAAACCCAACGCCTTGCGTTACGGCCAGTGTTTGGGACGCGGACGCTAAAACGTGGCGCTCGTCTGCTGGTGATTGGGAGTAAACTGCAATTGGGCACCGTATAGAAGCCTGAGAGCCTGTATGTTCGATGGGTTCTCTGTAGCATGCAAACTTTGGGCGAAGTTTCAGCATATTAATTTATAAAATCAATCTTATACATGTAGAAGTTTAAACGCACCTACACCCAGTCTCGGAAATTGCAAAATCTTTTTACGAATGTCCGCTTCGGGCTGACTGCGGTCCTTTGGAGTAATATTGCGGATGTCCTCAAAGTCCGCAATGCAGTTATTCGCCCAAACTCTACGAACGCCTGCTTAGAGCCCATTTTGACCAACGCTGCGTAACGTTCAAATGGCAGGAATTCGAATGAAGCAGACATGGTGCAATTGGTGAGCATTCGGTCTCAATGCCGTTGAGAGAAACTCAAGCGGTCGCAATGCGAAATCACACTCCTAACTTGGTGGCTTCCAATTGGCTTGTCTCATGGCGTCACCGAGGTCTTGCCCGTATTTCGGATTTGCAAAAAGTTTCTCAAACAGCGCATCCACGCGGCTGTCCGGCCACTCGCGTGACAGTTGTTCTGATAGAGACTGAGCTTGAGCCTTATTCCCCAACATCTGATGTGACGCCATTAGGTAAGCAACAGAGACAGGTCCGACAGGGCCACCTTTTTCCGTTACTCGTTCAAAGGCTGACACAGCACCTTCATAGTCCTTCAGATGGAATTTTGCAGACCCCATTGCGTTCTGAAACACATAAGCCCGTTCTAGCTCAATTTTTGAGAGTGCGTCCTCGCTAATCGCTACGACTTGTTCAAATGAACCGGAATATAGCAGGACCAGCGACACGAACTCCAGCACATGGACGTCGTGTGGTGCCAAACGCTGTGCTCGTTGTGCAAATTCAATGGCGTCAATCCAGTTTCCCTTGGCAAATTTGACCCAGGCCATTGCGGCTTGGCTCCACCCAGTTTCCGGAGCCAATTCGATGGCCCTTTTGGCCTGAGTGTCAGCGTAGTTCAACATGTCCCAAGCGAGGTCGACGTCGGATGTCAGCACTGCAATTGTGGCGGCGACTTGTGCAGCGCCTGCATAGCCGCCGAAATAGCTGTCGTCGTTTTCAATTGCCCCCTTGAATATGGTCAGGGCCGCTTCAAGACGCGCAGGTTCTAAAGCCGGAAAGATCAGGTCCCGACCAGTATTGGCCAGATTTACAGCCTGTAGACGCATTGGGGATGCGTTAAAAATTGCGCTGCGCTCGTCACGGCTCAGGCCATCTACGGATAAATCAGTCGGAAGATCCTGCTTTGTCGAGCTCATCCAAAAAACAATCGCAACACAGCCTAAAATGATAATCCCGACAATCCTAACACTTGGCCGAGCCCATGCGCGCGCACTGGTTTCCAGCTCTGAGAATCTGGGCTGTGCCGTTTCGGAGCAGCTTTTCAAAATCCGAGGTGCGTAACCACCCTTTGGCAGTTCAAACACCGTTTTCTCGTCCTGCCCGTCGGCAGCGTAATACTCAGCAAGCTTTCGGCGCAGGCGACCAGCATCGACCCGAACCACGTTTTCACGGCGCGACATCTCTGACAGGGTCCCACCATAAACATCCATTGCGATGGTCTTGGCACGAATATCATCGGCCCGACCATTGAGCGACTCTTCAACCACATACACCAGAAAGTCCTGCAAGCGCTGCGAACCCGCGAAAGTCGAAGACCTGATAAGCCGCTGAAGTGCCGCCCGAACATCTTTTGCAGCAGGCGACCCGCTCTCATTCAGTGGAGAAGATGTGTCTTTGGTTAAACCCATATTTTCAGTAAGTTACGCATCTGATTACACCGTATTATGCCCCGATATACCTATTGTTAACAGTGAATTCGTCCAACACTCCCCTAAACCAGCTGATCCATTGTACGAGCTCCGAAATGAAAGGCATCGCCCTTGATATCCTGTTTCCGAACCATCAGGCCGCGATTGTGGACCTAAGGCGGGCGGACACCGTTTTCGATGAAATCTGCCGAGACTATCAGCTTCTAAGTGACGAGTACCTCTCCGTGAACACTGAGCCGGGAAGCCGGTCGTACCCGATTGCCCGCGACATCCGCGAGTCTTTGGATGGTCTTCGGGATGAAATTGCTGAATCGCTGCGGCGTGCAGGGAAGATATAATTCAAATAGGGGAAGGGAAACCGATGAGATCAATATTGAAACATGCCACAGCCATGGTGCTGATTGCTGGCGCGGGTTTTGCCCAAGAAGCGCCTATCATACACGACGGCGAGTTCGAGTTTCTCCGCGCGCAGTTTGGCGAGCAATGGGATGCTCAGGATGCGGAGATAGAAGTTAAGCTTGCCGAGATCCGTGACGCGAATGGAGGACAACCACCCAACATCCTCTACATTCTGATTGACGATGTGAGTTTCGGTCAAATGGGCAACCGGACGATGAACTATGTCACCGGTTTCGATACGCCCAACATCAATGACTTTGCCACAGAAGGCATGTCTTTGATGCGAATGTACACGGAGCCATCCTGCACACCGACTCGAACGGCGATGTTGACCGGTCGACATCCGGTGCGCGCGGGCGTGGAAGAGGTCAAGGTCGCCCTGGTCGGCGAAGGTCTTGGGTCCGAGGAGGTCACCATCGCCGAAATCCTCAAGGAAGTAGGGTACAACACCGCGCACGTCGGGAAATGGCACCAAGGCGATATTGAACAGGCCTATCCGCACAATCAGGGCTTCGACTGGGCGGCTTTTCCCTTGCATCAGCAGGTTCAGCTGAGCTTGATGACACGTGATGCGATGGTCGCCAACAATATGCTTGGTTACCATTGGTCAGGGCAGTCCAACCAGTTTCAATTGGACGAGCGGTTCAAACCCTATGGCCTTGTGACCGGCGTAGAAGGTGAAGCGGGTGGTCTGGCTCGCGAAGTCGAAATGGAGCCCGGCGAAGAATGGACCCAGGCGAAATACGAGGAAATGAACTTGCGCTATCAGCGTCAAGCATTGGAGCAGCTGGAGCGGCTGGCTTCGCAGGACGCGCCATTCTTTATGCAGTACTGGCCACTCTATCCGCTGAACTTTGCTTATCCTGATCAGGCCGTATCCCGCAACGGCGGCTTCCATGCGGACAAATTGCAGGTTCTGGACGGTTGGATCGGCGAGGTTTTGGCCAAGCTGGATGAAACCGGCAAGGCGGATAATACCGTCGTCATGATCATGGCTGACAATGGCTTGATGTATCATTATGAGGGGACTTCCGGCCTGAACCAACTGATCTATCGCGGCGGAAAGACACAGCACCTTGAAGGCGGTGTGAGAACTGATGCGTTCATCCGGTGGCCCGGTGCAATCGAAGCGGGCAGTGCGGCAGGTGACATCGTTCATGTCTCGGATTTGTTTTCTACATTTGCCCGGATCGCAGGCGCGACAGACCACATTCCACGCGACCGGGTAATTGATGGAATCGATCAGACGGCATTGTTGCTCGAGGGAGAAGGCAATTCGCGCCGCGATTACGTCTATGTGTACGAAGGGCCAGTATTGCGTTCGGTGGTGAAGCAAGAGTTCAAGATGCATCTGCCAGCCCCCGGTCAGCCAGGCGCGGCGGCCCCTGTCTTCAATGTCTATCGCGATCCCCGTGAAGAACATCCGCTTGTCGGGTATTCACTGTGGTCCGGGGCGTCTTTCCAAGACATGGTAAAGCGCCATCAGAAAACCATCGTGAAGCACCCTCACAAACCGCTCGGCAAGGGTGTCCCTTATGAAGGAATTGAAAATCTCAGGCCCGAAAGCGAATTGGCCCGAGAAGTCTTTTCAAGCTGGCAATGACGAACTTGAGACGGCGGTGCCTATCCTACGCGACTCGCAAATATCCAAGGGATGTGAAGTGTCAATCTTTCGAGTTCTGTGAAACGTCGGAAAGCGTTGTCAGCTTTGAGTAGCTTGCTGTCCTTGGTGGACAGATGAGCCGCGGCAGCTTTGTCCGCACAGCAGACGTACGTCGCAAGTCTTTCCAATGTCTGCTGTGCGGACGAAACTGCCATTTAATAAAGTCGCTTTTGCTGGTCATTGGTGTGGATCGCGGACACTTCTTCGAGCGTCCGCGTACTGTCTTCCACGTGGACCTGCCATTCCGCCAATGTTGGTGCTGATCGCGGCTCTGACCACGTTTCTGGTCGCCACAGACCGGATCGAATAAGGGCCTTGGCACAATGCATGAAAGCCTCTTCCACCGTCACGACCAGTGCGAGTTCCGGTTGTTTTCCATGGACTGCCATTTTCGCATTTAGCTTGCTGTCACGCACAATTCTCGCAGTTCCGGCAATACGCAAACTGAACCCGTGGTCTGGAACTAAAAAAATCACTGCAACCTGCGGGTCTGTCAGAATGTTCACAAAGCTGTCCGCGCGATGATTTCCAAGCCTTTCGGGTATTGCCAGTGTTTTGTCGTCAAGAACCTTCACAAAGCCACAGGGGTCTCCTTTCGGAGAGACATCAATCAAACCGCCGCGGGCTTTCGTTGCAACAACGACGAACGGGCAGAACTCGATAAACCGACGTGCAACTTCGTTCAAACGGTCTGTCACCTTGAGCGCCGGTCCACTCGCTTCATTGAACGGCAGCAATTCACGAAGCCGGTCGATGTCAGTAATCACTTCATCGAATTCCATATCGAACCCCCTGTTATTCTGAGGAAGCGTGACAAAAACCTGTCGGGAAAACAACTTTGCATTTGGCAGCTTTGGGCTCGGTGCAGACATCCGGCTAGTTCTGTCGAATGACTACTTTGTGTCGGTTACCAGCCCCTGCCCAATCAATGGATCAGCTTCTGCAGCGTCTTGTCTGTTCGGATCAATTCAGTGATCGTTTTGCGCAGTTCCTCAGCTTCTCTGGACCTTTGTCCATGTCTCCAGGACGGATGGCTTGGCCCAGCAACGTGCCCACCTCTAGCCCCATGCATGCGACAAACACTCCAGCCTTTAACGGCGGGTGCGCGGCACCGCTTGCCAGTGGATTTCGCCGTAGCGGTGCATCTGGGCGCATCATTGAGCCGTTTGGTGGGGTTTATGAGGTTGTCGTTGTTTTTTTTCATTCACCCCGCCCCCTGTTTTGGACGTTACCAACGATTGCCTGCCCACCTTCATTGACTTCCACGCGTTCGACCCGGACGGTTTGATCTGCCTTGGATCGATATCGTTTCAGGGTTTCAACCTGGCTGGTGAAGGTCCGCGCAAGTTTGTTGAGCGCTCGTTCCGCAGAATCTTGCTGCGGGAGAGTTTTTACGTAGTTCAGGCGACGTGCCAACATCATCGTGGCCTGATGGATCGCGCCCATCTGGATCGCAAGCATGGCTTCGGTCTCGTCTTGCGGCTTAACCCCAGCGACAACCGACATCACAAAGTTCGATGCCGTCTCTGAGACAGAGCTGTCTTGTTGCCCAAGAGTCGCGATTTGATCCATGACGCCTTCGAAGAATCGGCAGTCTGTTGTGCCAAGCTCATGCATTGCTAAAGCACAAGCCGTCGTTGGATCATTTCCTTTGTGCCCAACCGTGAGCCGGCGTGTGCCCTCATCAAAATCCAACTTGATGTCCGGTGCCCTAACGCGTGATCTCTTCCGTTCCCTCAAATCGGCAACAGCAATGGTCTCCGCTTCGGTAAGCTCGGAGTTCTTTGTCTGCAGATCGTTGCCTTCGTCTTTCGGTGCCTTGGTCATTTCCGCCTCGCATAGCAGGGAGTGGTTAGTATTAGTGTTCCGTTTCAGCACCTAGGGACCTGATAGAAACCGGCCTGACGGGTTCTGATTTGGAACCATCGGAGGTCTTTGGGTTCTCAAACGGAACCACAGAGGATGGTGACGGGTCCGTCCCAGAACCGCGTTTTGTTTTTTCGGGCTGCCAAAAGCGCCAGTCGTTTGTGGCGGCTTTCTTGCCGGACCGGGTCTGCGTTGCCTTGGTCGTCAACCGCCATTCATGCGCTCGCCGGTGATACCAGTTGCCTTCCTGCTCCAGCACAAGGAAGCCTTTGTCCTGCAGATCCTCGAAAGCGCGTTGAACGGTGGCCTTGCCCAACCCCAAGATTTCTGCCGCCTCGTTCATCGACAGAAACACCTTGCCGTTGTTGCCGCCATTGAAGCGGGTGTGAAGCTCCAGCCAGAGCTTCACCGCAGGTCCGGACAGAGCCCGCCACGCCGGGGACTTGATCATAGCATAGGGCAGAGGGATGTATTGACCGTCATCCGACCGTTTACCCTTGGGAGTCCGCCGCCTACTCATCGCGAGACCTCCGCGGGAAATGCTCGGGCAAACCATCCAGTTCGGGTATGTCACAGCCGACATGTGCCCGGACGAGTCTCGTTAGGCCGGATTTGGACACACAGTAGCCGAGCGTGTCCCAGGCCGCTCCCCCGGCCGGAAAATGGGGTCTCTGACGCTGAAACAGCCATTGGACGCCATCTCGGCATACGGCAACCCGGTAAATGCCGAGGCGAAAGAGCTCGCCGCTGTAGTTCTCGGCGGTTTCCCGATGATCAGTTTGTGGAAGAGGGCCGGTTTCGGCTCCCCTTTCGCGACTGGCATTGGTAGAATTGGAAAAGGACATATCAGCCATGCTCGATCCGTCCTTTCCGTACGATCACCCGTTCGACCGAGTGGCTCAGGGGCGACCAGTAGTACCGCCGCTCGTTTTGTCTTGTCGGCGCGGGGCATCCTGTGGCATCAACTGTACTTGCTAGGGTGGCAGTCGATGTCACTGGAAAAGCCCCATCTCCGCGCTTGGAGTTGGGGCTTTTCATTATGCAGCCTCGTTGTTGGGATCGGTGCGCCGGGCGGCCAGCCAGGCGTTCAAGTCGGCGCCGTGATAGGCGATCCGCCGACCTATGCGGATAAAGGCCGGACCACACATGCGATGGCGCCATTGAGCCAGTTTCTCGCGGTTTCCCAGCAATCGCATTTCAGGGTCTTCTGGGAAATAGACCCGGTCGTCATTGAAGACGTTTGCCATCGTTGAAATCCTCTTGGATCAGTTGCGATGGCTGAACTATGCGATTGGTTTAGCCTTTTGGGCAGGCATCGAAGGAGAAAGAATTGGAAGGAAAGAATTATTTCCTAACCTTTCGTTCACGGTCGTAGTTTTGTATCGAGCGTCCCGTTATCGGGTAACCGTCTTCGGTAAGCTCCGCGGCAACCGCATCTGCACTCAATTCGTCCGGTAGTCCATCTGGGTAGCGCGCAATAAATTCGCGTTTGGCAGGCGAGGGTTTGGGACCTCGTTTTTTGGTTATGGGCTGCTGCTCATTTTCTTGTTCTGGTTTCACCCAGTGTTTGTTCAGCAGATTCAACGCTTCAAAAGTGTCGTAGTAGCCATCCGGATATACGTCAGGATCAAAAACTACATACCAACCAATAAATGGTTTTACGTATTGATCAAAAACGCCGCCGTCACACTCATCGCTTGGAGACTGGCCAAAATAGTTAGCAAACAGCCGTTTGGTTTGGTTCTTTTGCTTCACTACGCCTGTTTCACCGTCGATGCAGCAATATCTGTCCCAAAGGTCGCGACCAGACATTCTTTTGGCATCAAACTCTTTGAAGATCGCCAATAGTTCAGTCATGTCGCGCAACGGAAATTCAAGGAAAAAATAGAAAAACTGATCAGGGTGAAAGAGTATTGGGTGGTTTGCCTTTAGAAGGTTCCCGGCACTTGAACACAGAACAGCACCATAATCTTCGTCTAATCGGTTCATAATCCAGAACGCAATCAGTTCTATTTCGAAGTTGGAACTACTGAGACTTAGCTTTTTACGCGCCCATTTATGGTTACTTAGAGAGAGTATTTCTTTCTTAGGGTTGATATTCTCATCCAAGGCAACCTGGGGATTTTCATCCAACATCTCGAGTGCATCAGCTAAATACAGTCGTTCTGCCAGATTGCGAGCGTTTGACCGCATTTCTTTCCAGTCGATATAGCCGGGAGGACAAAACACAGTCGATCTACACCTTCTTTATTGGGCATACATAGCCGCACCATGCGTCGCATAGACGCCGTCGCTTTACCAAAAAATCCGAACGCGCATAGGCCCTCTCCACGTCGGACCCAACCTGATGGGCCAAAGCCGCCTCTGCCAATTCACGCGGTGCATTAGCAGCTTCCGCTGCCCAATCCCGAAACGAACTGCGGAAGCCATGCACAGTAACGCCATCCTGCCGCATCCGGCGCAGCAACATTAGCATGGACATGTTTGACAGGGGCTGATGCCGCTTTTGCCCCTCGAAAACATAGTCAGAGGCCAGCGCACGCAGCGGTTCCAGAATGGCCAGCATTTCGTCGGTGAGAGGAACACGATGGACCTGCCCGCCTTTCATGCGCTCCGCAGGTATGATCCAAAGGCGCGCATCGAAATCGACCTCGGGCCATTTCATCTCCAGGACCTCTGAGGTCCGGTAGGCGGTCAGAATGGTGAACTGTAGCGCTTTGGCGGCCATGGCCGAGCGGGTCTGCAACTCGGCATAGAACGCGGGAACCTCTTGCCAGGGCATTGCGTCGTGGTGCTGGACCTTGGCTTTGACGGTGGGCAACACCTTGCCTTCGCGGATCGCGGTCACCGGGTTCTCGCCCGAGCGGAAGCCCTTGGACTTTGCCACGTCGAGCACCGTCTTGATCCGCTGCGACAGCCGCTTTGCGGTTTCGTGTTTTTCAGTCCAGATGGGCGATAGACACATCAGCACTTCGGGCTGATCGACGCTATCCACAGGCATTCGTCCGATCTTGGGGAACGCATAGTCGCGCAAAGTGTTGAGCCACTGCTGACCGTGTTTGGCATTCTTCCACGTCGGCAACCGGTCGATGTGGACCTGTCTGCTGAGCTCTTCGAAGGTCGGGATCTCGCGCTTTGCATTGAAACGCGGGTTCAACCCGGCTTTCGCCATCCGACGATATTCGAGCGCTCTTTCTCGGGCCTGGTTCAAAGTCACGACATCAGCGCCGCCCAAACCGAAGTCAGTTCGCAGCGGTGCGCCCTTTCGGTTCTTCTGTCCTTTGACCGTTACGCGTACGATCCAACGCCGTGCGCCCGAGGGATCGACAACAAGGTACAAGCCAGAACCGTCGCCATGCCGACCCGGACCGAGATTCTCTACCAGCTTCTTTGTCAGCTTTCCGCTGAGCGCAGCCATGAAAATACCACAAAATATACCACTCAATGAAAGCATACTGGGATAATCGGATAAAATCCAACGAAACCCTCTAGCGCGGCCTCAGCCATAAAACACAAAGGTTTAAGCAACCTAGTGTGTTTCATCAAAATTTGGGAAAATCACCAAGTGGCGGACCGAGGAGGATTCGAACCCCCGACCCCTTGATTCGTAGTCAAGTACTCTATCCAGCTGAGCTATCGGTCCGCGTTGGTGAGGCGGTATTTAGACCCGGCGTTCGGGACGTGCAACCCGATTCTTCAAAAATATTTCAAAAACCCATCTCTCCCCGTGGGAGCCTTATTTCAAAGACCGTGCCCTCGGGGCCGGTGCTGGTCAGCACCAATTCTCCTCCGTGGCCGCGCACCAGTTCCTGCGAAATCGCCAGACCCAGGCCCGAGCCACCTTTGCGCACACCACCCTGAAACGGCGTGAACAGATTCTCCTGCGCTCGTGGCGGCAAACCGGGGCCGGTATCCCGAACCTCGATGACCCATGCGTCCTGATCTTCGCCGGCCGAGATCGTGATTTTTCCTGGTTGGCCGGATGTCATCAGTGCTTGGCGTGCGTTGCGCACAAGGTTCATGATGACCCGGAACATCTGTTCCGGATCGGCCCGAACGACCAGGTCTTCGGGAACGTCGTTGGCAATTTCGATACAACCGCCGTCTACGGCCAGAGCCTCGCTGGACGCTACGTCGGCAGCGATATCGCGCAACCGCACCATGGTCAGGGTGGGCGCGGGCTCTTCCGCCCGCCCGAAGGCCAGGGTACTTTCGCACAGGGACACCGCCCGGGTGATCGAGTTGACCAGCTTGGGCGCCATCCGTCGGACCAACGGGTCGTCGCTGGCTTCGATCCGGTCAGTGAACAGCTGGGCCGAGGTCAGGATGTTGCGCAGATCGTGGCTGACCTTGGCCACCGCGCCACCCAATTGTGCCAGCCTCTCGCGCTGTTTCAGGGCCTGGGTCAGGTCGGTCTGCAGCATCTGCAGGGCTTCTTCAGCCTCGCGCAGTTCGGTCACCTTGGATTGGGGGGAGATGATGCCGCGCGCATCCTCGGGTGCACGGGCGTAACGCTGCATGTAGCCCACCACGCTTTTGATCGGGCGCACCAGAACCACCCGCACCGCAAGGAACAGGAAAAACGCGGTGATGATCGAGATGACAAAGGACAGGCCGAGGATGCGCAGGCCGTAATCAATCATCGCCATACGCAGGGGCGCGCTGTCCATGGTAACTTCGATAAGCAGGCCCGCATCCCGGACAGGCTGCCCGATGACGCGAATGACCTGGTTCTCGGGCGTAAAGAAACGGATCATCGCGTCCCGAATGAGAACCCAAGGCCCGGCGCCTCGCAGATCATAGGTCTTGGCGACCTGGTCTGGGATAGGGGAAGACAGCATCAGCTGGCGCACCTCGTCCCGGCGCAGCACCACGTTGTAGACCCCGGCATTGGCCAGAAGCTCGGCCTCCAGCTCGTCGGCCAGCATGTCGTCTGCCAGCAGCGCGAGCGAGGCGATCTGGGCGCGTTCCAGCCGGTTCAGAAGAAAATCCTCGCGGAAGCGCGCGATCGACGGCACGAAGATCAGTACCTCGGCCAACATCACGAAGACCGTCGTCAAGATCAGGAAACGACCCGACAGCGAGTTCAAGTGGCGCTCCTTTCCCGATCAGGGGATCCAGCGCTGGACCAGCCTGACCACTCGTTCAACCATCTGATTCTCAAACAGTCTTGGCGAGAAATAGGCGCCCGCCACCCGTTTGTTAAGCTCTCCGATCGTGGGATAGGGCGACACCATCGCCGCGATCTGGCTCATCTTCAGGTTATTGGCCAGCGCCAGAGACCACAAGTTGATCAGTTCGCCCGCCTGATGCCCCACGATTGTGGCCCCCACCGGGCGCCCCTTGACGACCATGACCTTGATGAACCCGGTCGTTTTGCGTTCGGCCACGGCGCGATCGTTGTGGGCATAGTCGAACCGGGCGATCTCGACCCTGTCGCCATGGCGGTCGCGCGCCTGCGCCTCGGTCAGGCCGACCTGGGCCAATTCCGGGTCGGTATAGGTTGCCCAGGGGATATGCGCCGTCTTGGCCTTGGACCGCAGCCCGAACAGGGCCGAACGGATGATGACCCCGGCGTGATACCCCGCCACATGGGTGAACTGCAGCCCGCCCGCGACGTCGCCGATCGCATAGACCTTTCGGTTGGTGGTGCGCAGGCTGTCATCCACCTTGATGCCCGTGTGCGTCCGGTCGATCCCGGCAGCCTGCAGGTTCAGGCGGTCGGTGTTGGCCTTGCGGCCCACCGCCAGCAGCAGGTGCGTGCCTGCATGGACCACGCCGTCCTCGGTGACGACCTCGACCGCCCCGGCCTTCCCGCGCACCCGGGCCACCATTGCATGTTCCAGAATTTCGACCCCTTCGGCGCGCAGAGCCTCCAATACCACTGCGGCCGCCTCGGGGTCATCCTTGCCCAGCGCCCGCGCGCCTTCGATCACCGTCACCTTGCAGCCCAGCCGGACATGGGCCTGCGCCATTTCCATGCCGATGGGTCCCCCGCCGATGATCAGCAGGTGGTCGGGCTTGTCGCGCAGGTCGAAGATGGTCTCGTTGGTCTCAAACGGCACGCCATCCAGCCCCGGGATCGGCGGAACCAGCGGGGACGAGCCCGTGGCCAGCACCACGCGGCGGGGGGTGATGACGAAATCGCCGGCCTGAACCTGCGTGGGCGACAGAAACGTCCCCCAGTCGCGAATGACGCGCACGCCGAAACCTTCGAACCGTTCCTGGCTGTCCATGGGCTCAATCTGCGCGATCACGTCCCGCACATGATCCTTGGCGGCGGCATAGTCCACCTGCGGCGCGTGGTCGGCAACGCCGAATGGCGCGGCATGGCTCTGTGCATGGGACAGCTTGGCGCTGGCCAGCAGGGCCTTGGACGGGACGCAGCCATAGTTCAGGCAGTCGCCACCCATCTTGTGCCCTTCCAGCAGGATCACGTCGGCGCCCATCTGGCTGGCCCCGGCAGCCACCGACAGGCCGCCCGACCCGGCCCCGATCACCAGGATGTCGGTCTTGAGTTCTTGCATGGATCAAAGGCCCCTTCGGCCGCGAATGAGTTTGAGAAGAATGGGCAGAGCCGCCAGCGCGCACAGCCCCAGTATCGGGCCGATCACGAACGGCTCGGTCAGCAGCGACAGGTCTGGCGTCTCGCCCCGGTCGAACACGCCGCCCAGGCCGACGCCGATCCAGGTATAGACGATGCCGCCCGGAATGATGCCCAGCGCCGTGGTCAGCAGAAAGTTCCGGAACTTCACCCCCACCAGCGCCGGCACCAGATTGGCGACGAAGAACGGCACCACCGGCACCAGCCGCATCAGGAACAGCACCGGGATCTCGTTCTCGCGCAGCCCGTCCTTGATTCGCTTGACGGTACCTTCCGAGGCCTCCAGCCGCGCCGTCAACGTCTCACCCAACCCCCAACGGGCCGCCAGAAAGATCGCCGAGGCCCCCACGGTTGCGGCAAATACGTTGAACACGGTGCCCGCGAACAGCCCGAACAGGAACCCGCCCGTCATCGAGGCCACGGCCGCACCGGGCAAAGAAAAGGTGACGATCAGGACGTAAACCAGGATGAAAACGCCGGCCAATGACCAGTAGTTGGCGTCGCGCCAGGCCAACAGCGCCTCGCGATTGTCGCGCAGGGTTTCAAAGGTCAGGTAGTCCCCCAGCGCAAAGAACCCGATGACGGCAACCGTCAGGATCACGATCAGGGGAATATGTCGCGCCAGCCCGCTGCGCGGCACCTGGGTGGTTTCGGTCATCTCGTCGTCCGGGTTCGAATGCTTCATCTGCCCCACAAGATGCGCACTTGACCCTCTGTGCAACAGGGTCCTCACGCCGGGTTGAACACGCACCGGTTCAATGTGAGAAATCCGCCATCCTCGGGCTGATTCTGAAACTTTTGCCCGGTCGCCCGACAGAATTGTTGCAAAAGGCACGAAAACCGTTGCGATGGGGTTTGACTTGCCCGCCGGTTCCCAGTAGAGGACGGGCTTCGAACACCACGGGCAGGCGAATCCGCGCCGCACCCGACCGCCAAAGATTGGAGACGGAGCGATGAAACGCACCTATCAGCCTTCGAACCTGGTTCGCAAACGCCGCCACGGTTTCCGCGCGCGCATGGCCACCAAGGCCGGCCGCAAGATCCTGAACGCACGCCGTGCCCGCGGCCGCAAGTCGCTGAGCGCATAAACCGCGCGACCTTTCAGGTTTTGAACATGACGCCGCCGGAGGCCCCTGTGGATGGCACTGACCACCCCGGGGATATGCCCCCGGCGGCGTCCGTTTGCGCGCCTGCTCTGTCGGTGCTGCGCAAGCGCAGCGATTTCCTCAAGGCCGCACGGGCCCGACGACAGGGCACGCCTTCCATGATGGTGCAGGCCCGCAAGCGCGCGCCGGATGAGGCCGAGGGCATTCGCGTCGGTTTCACCTGCTCGAAAAAGGTCGGCAATGCAGTAGCCCGCAACCGGGCCAAGCGCCGCCTGCGCGAGGCGGCCCGCGCAGTTCTGCCGGACCATGGCCGGGACGGATGGGATTACGTCCTGATCGGACGGGCCGAGGTGACCGCCGCCCGCCCCTTTGACGCTTTGCTGGACGATCTGCGCCAAGCCCTGCGCAAGATCCACAGCCCAAGCAAATGACCCTGCTTGCTCATATCCTCGCGCTGCCCATTCGGGCCTACCGGCTGATCTTCAGCCCGTGGGTGGGGTTCAACTGTCGCTATCAGCCGACCTGCTCGGCCTATGCGCTGGAAGCGCTGGAAAAGCACGGCCCGATCAAGGGCGCATGGCTGGCCGCGCGCCGCATCGGGCGCTGCCACCCCTGGGGCGGCGACGGCTATGACCCGGTGCCCGACGACAAACCCGACGCGCCCTGATCTGACACCCCGTCACGCTTGACCCCAGGGGGGTGCGCCGCTGAACATCGGTGTCAGCAACAACCGTCCGAGGCGCCCATGTCCAGATCCAAAGCCCGCCAATCTCTGCCCACGCATGAAGTGACGAACCAACCGCCCGAGCGCGGCGACGTTGACCTGTGGACCTCGGACCCGGTTCTGAGGGACTGCGCCACGCGCGCCGGGGCACGGGCGACTCCGCTGGCCGCCTACGGGGCCGCTCTGGGCCGAGCCGAAACGCGCGACGCCGGGCGCGACTCCAACCTGCACCCGCCCGAACTCTGCCTGTTCGACCGGGGCGGCCGCCGCCTGGACGAGGTGCGGTTCCACCCGGCCTATCATCACATGATGGATCTGAGCCAATCGGCAGGTTATGCCGCGCTTGCCTGGGACGGAGCGCCGGGCGGTCACGCGACCCATGCCGCGATGGTCTATCTGGCCAGCCAGGTCGAGCCGGGCCATTGCTGCCCGCTGACCATGACCTATGCCGCCGTGCCGGCGCTGGCCGCCAACCCCGAACTGGCCGAAATCTGGCGCCCGAAACTGACCGCCGACACTTATGACCCAGCCCCCCGCCCGATCAGAGAAAAACGCTCGGCGACCTTGGGCATGGCGATGACCGAAAAACAGGGCGGCTCGGACGTGCGCGCCAATACCACCACGGCCACCCGCGACGGCGATGCCTGGCGGCTGCGCGGCCACAAATGGTTCTGCTCGGCCCCGATGTCCGACGGGTTCCTCACGCTGGCGCAGGCGCCGGGCGGCCTGACCTGTTTTCTGCTGCCCCGATGGCTGGAAGGCGAGCGCAACGCCATCCATCTGATGCGCCTCAAGGACAAGCTGGGCAACCGCGCCAATGCCTCGTCCGAGGTCGAGTTCCATGACGCGCTGGCCTATCAGCTGGGGGATGATGGGGCCGGCGTGCGCACGATCATCGAGATGGTGCATCACACCCGGCTCGACACCGCGATGGCCCCCGCCGGCCTGATGCGCGCGGCCCTGTCCGAAGCACATCACTGGGTCAGCCATCGCAGCGCCTTTCAGCGCCGCCTGATCGACCAGCCTCTGATGCGCGCCGTTCTGGCCGATCTGGTACTGGACTGGGAAGGCGCGCTGACCCTCGGCCTGCGCGTGGCCCGCGCCTTTGACGGGGACACTGCCGAAGACCGCGCCTTTGCCCGGATCGGGGTGGCGCTTGCCAAGTTCCTGTCGAACAAGCGCTGCCCCGTCGTTGCGGTCGAGGCAATGGAGGTGCTGGGCGGCATGGGCTATGTCGACGACACGCCGATGCCGATGATCTATCGCGAAGCGCCCCTGAACGGCATCTGGGAGGGGTCTGGCAACGTGATCTGCCTGGACATTCTGCGCAGCCTTGCGCGCGACCCGCTGGCCGCCCAGACCGTGCAGGCCGAACTGGACGCGGCAACCGGAGCCGACCGCCGCTATGACGCCGCGCTGAAGGCGCATCGCGACCGTTGGCCAACCCTGCCCCCCGAGGCCGAGGCCCGCTGGTTCGCCGAGGCCACCGCGCATCTGCTCACCGCCGCACTGCTGCTGCGCCACGCGCCCGGTGCGGTGGCCGATGGATACATCGCCACCCGGGTTCTGGGCGAAAGCGGGCGCGTACCCGGATCGGTCTCGGGGCTGGTCACCGATGCCCTGCTGGGCCGGCTGTCCGGCTAGGCGGGCCTTGCCCGGTCGGCGCATCTGCGGTAAGGGCTGCGCATGTTCGACGAAGCCGACGATATCCATCCGCTGTTTGCCGGTGCGCCCTCGACCACCGAGTTCAAGAAGCTGCGCAAACGCATCGTGCGCCAGACGCGCGAGGCGATCGAGCAATATGGCATGGTCGACCCGTCGGCTCATGACAAGGACGGCAAGCCGCCGCGCTGGCTGGTTTGCCTGTCCGGCGGCAAGGACAGCTATACCCTGTTGGCCGTTCTGTACGAGCTGAAATGGCGCGGTCTGCTGCCCGTGGACCTGCTGGCCTGCAATCTGGATCAGGGGCAGCCGGGCTTTCCGGCCACCGTGCTGCCCGAGTTTCTGGAACAGATGGGCGTGCCGCACCGGATCGAGTACCAGGACACCTATTCCATCGTGGTCGACAAGGTGCCGCAGGGCCGCACCTATTGCGCGCTGTGCTCGCGCCTGCGCCGCGGCAACCTGTACCGGATCGCGCGCGAGGAAGGGTGCTCGGCCGTGGTGCTGGGGCATCACCGCGATGACATCCTGGAAACCTTCTTCATGAACCTGTTCCACGGCGGCCGTCTGGCGACCATGCCTCCGAAACTGGTGAACGGAGAAGGCGACCTGTTCGTCTATCGCCCGCTGGCCCATGTGGCCGAGGCCGATTGCGAGAAATTCGCCAAGGCGATGAACTATCCGATCATCCCCTGCGACCTGTGCGGCAGCCAGGACGGCCTGCAACGCCAGCAGGTCAAACAGATTCTGGACCAATGGGAAAAGAACAGCCCCGGTCGCCGGCAGGTGATGTTCCGCGCGCTGACCAATGCCCGGCCCTCGCACTTGCTGGATCCCAAGCTGTTCGATTTTGCCGGCCTGATGCTGGACCCCGGCAAAAACGGCGAAAATTCGGAAGAAATTCCGCTTCTGCGTTAACGTCTGACTCAGAATGATTTCCTAGCCTCCGATTGGACGCAGTTCGCCCAATTGGAAGGCCGGAATCGATGCTGAAAAGGTTCTCACCCCAGAGTTTTCAGAATGCTCTGCTGACCGTTCTGGCAATGCCGCAAGTTCTGGCATTCGTACCTGCATTGTGCCTGGCTGCTTTCTGGCTGGGCGGCGACACGGCGTTGGTCGTTGTCGCCCTGGGGCTACCCTTGTTGTTTTCGGCCGCCCAACGGCTGCAACCGGGTGTGGGTCTTGGTTCGGCGACGCACATGCGGCCCAGGGGACTGTTACCACGTGATGTTTTCTACGCCGAGATGGAGTATTTGCACAGCACATCGCGGGCAACCGGAGAGGATTCAGCCTGCATCGTTGTGTCACTGGATGATTTCGACGATATCGAAGAGCTGCACGGCACTGCGGCAGCCGACTATGTGGCAGGGCGCTTCTGCGACCGCATCCTGGCGGTGATCCGAAGCGAGGATATTGCAACACGCCTGTCGAGAAACACGTTCCTGATCGGGTTGCGGCCCTCACGGCATCTGGACTTGGAAAGCTGCATCCAAACCTCGGGCCGCATACAAAGCACGGTGGAGGAACCGATCGCTTTGGACAATGCCAGCCTCTATCTGTCCTGCTCTGCTGGATTTTGCCTGCACTCTGCCGTTGCCGATGAAGCGCCGGACAGCTGGATCGAGGCCGCTCGGGCCGCGCTGGCCGAAGCACAGCGGAACGGGCCTTCCACGATCCGCGCCTACTCCGAGGCCACGCGACGCAGATCAGTCGTCCATATCAATTTCCGCAAGGAGTTGGAGACTGCTCTGGAAACCGGTCAGATCCGCCCATGGTTTCAACCACAGGTTTCAACGGACACCGGCGACATCACCGGGTTTGAGGCCCTTGCTCGATGGGAACACCCTTCCAAGGGAGTTGTCGGGCCGCAGGTGTTTCTGCCTTTTGCCGAACAGGCCAAGCTGATGCCTAAGCTGGGCCAGACGATCCGCCACCAAGCCTTTCGCGCGATGTGTGACTGGGACTGCGCTGGTGCCGTCATTCCTCGGATCGGCATCAACTTTTCGTCGGACGAATTGCGGGACCCCTCACTTGTTGACCGGGTGCGGTGGGAGTTGGACCAGTTCGACCTTTCGCCGGACCGGCTGGCCGTGGAAATCCTTGAAACCGTTTTTTCGCGCCGCCCCGATGATGTCATCACCCGCAACGTGACCCAGTTGTCCAAGCTCGGCTGTTGCATCGATCTGGACGATTTCGGCACTGGTCACGCATCATTTTCGTCGATCAAACGCTTTGATGTCTCCCGCATCAAGATCGACCGGTCTTTCGTGTCCAATGCGGACCGGGATCCGTCCCAGCAGCAAATGGTCAGCGCCATTCTGATGATGGCCGAGAGGTTGAACCTTGAAACCCTGGCCGAGGGGGTGGAAACCCCCGGCGAGCACGCGCTGATGGCGCAATTGGGGTGTCACCATGTCCAGGGGTTTGGGATCGGCAAGCCGATGCCGGTCGAGCATACGCTCGACTGGATCAAGGACCGCCGCGCGAAACTGGGAGGCGCACCGCGGATTGGCCGCGAAATGGGCCGGAAATCCTGATTTCGGGGACTGGATTGCCCTACACTCACGATTTCCGGGGCGATTCCGCTTGACCTTTTGGGCTGCACTCTGTTGAACCCTGCGGTGTCTTTCACTGCTCAAGGTGGCTGTCCCAGATGGACGATCAGAACAAGAATCTCATCCTTGCAACCGCGCTTAGTTTCCTTGTGATCCTGGTCTGGTTTGTGCTGTTCCCCCCACCGGAACCGGCCACAACACCTGAGCAGGCTGAAATCAGCGCCTCGGAGGGGGAAGAGATTCAGACGCCCAGCGCCGGAAGCACGACCGTCGGCGAGGCAACCGCCACCGCAGAGGAAACCCTGCCGGAAGCCACCGCGCCGCGGATCCAAATCGACACGCCGCGTCTGTCGGGCAGCCTGTCGCTTTCGGGTGGACGGATCGACGAACTGTATCTGAAAGACTACAAGGTCTCGATCGACGAAGGCGCTCCGATCGTCGAACTGCTGTCGCCCGTTGGGTCCAACTCGGCCTATTACGCCCTCTACGGGTGGGCGCCCGGTGCCGGTTTGGCTGGCTCGGACGTGCCGGGCCCGAATACCATCTGGACGCTGGAACAGGGCGAGACTCTGTCGGTAGACAGCCCCGTAACCCTGAAATGGGAAAACGGCGCGGGCCTGACATTCCGCCGCACGATCGGTGTGGATGCGGATTACATGTTCACCGTGACCCAATCCGTCGAAAACGGCACCGGAGCCGAGGTCGGAATGGCCCCGTACGGCATTCTGGCCCGCCACGGCATCGGCGAGGATGGCGATCTGCCGGGGTTGAAGAACTTCTTCATCCTGCATGAAGGTGTGATCGGCATGGCCGACGGGACCCTGTCCGAGGTCGACTATGGCGATGTCCGCGATTTCGACATCGACCCCAACGAACGGGCACAGGCCGAGGTCTATCAGGTCAAGGAAAACGGCTGGATCGGCTTTACCGACCACTATTGGATGACCACGCTGATCCCCGATCCGGGGTCGGCTTTCAAGGCGGCCGCGAAATATGACGCGCGTCGGAAGATCTACCAGGCCGAAACGGTGTTGCCGACGATGACGGTTGCCCCCGGCGAATCCGCCGAGGTTACCACCCGACTGTTTGCCGGGGCCAAGGAATGGGAGACCATCCGCGAATATCAGGCCCAGGGCGTTCAGAAGTTTATCGACAGCATTGACTGGGGTTGGTTCTTCTTCCTGACCAAGCCGATCTTCTGGCTGCTGCACAACATCAACGCCCTGATCGGCAACATGGGTTGGTCGATCATCGGGCTGACCCTGATCATCAAGGCAATCCTGTTCCCGCTGGCGTTCAAATCCTACGTCTCGATGGCGAAGATGAAGGAACTGCAGCCACAGATGGAAGCCCTGAAAGAAGCTGCTGGCGACGATCGCCAGAAGATGCAGCAGGGCATGATGGAGTTGTACAAAAAGGAAAAGGTCAACCCGGCCGCCGGCTGTCTGCCGATCCTGATGCAGATCCCGATCTTCTTTTCTCTCTACAAGGTGATCTTCGTCACCATCGAACTTCGGCAAGCCCCCTGGTTCGGTCCTTTCCGGGACCTGAGTGCGCCGGATCCGACCTCGATCATCAACTTCTTCGGCTGGCTGCCGTGGGCCGGACCTGAACCTGGCACGCTGATGGCGACGATTTTCATCGGCATCCTACCGCTGCTGCTGGGGATCTCGATGTGGCTGCAGCAAAAGCTGAACCCGGCGCCCACCGACGCGACCCAGGCCATGATCTTTGCCTGGATGCCATGGGTATTCATGTTCATGCTGGGCAGCTTTGCCAGCGGGCTGGTCGTTTACTGGATCGCAAACAACACCATCACGTTCACCCAGCAATACCTGATCATGCGCAGCCAGGGCTATACGCCGGATGTGTTTGGCAACATCAAGTCGGGGTTCAAGAAAACCCCCAAGACGGACAAGAAATGACCGGGCAAGTCACGCAGATCTGGCGCCATCCGATCAAAAGCCATGGCAGGGAACCCCTGCAGGAAGTCACCGTTATCCCCGGGCAGACCATGCCCGGGGATCGCGTTTGGGCGGTGGCGCATGAAATGTCCAAGGCCGACGGGTCCGAGTGGGCGCCCTGCGCCAATTTCAGCCGCGGCTCGAAGGCGCCCCAGCTGATGGCGATATCGGCCGTTCTGGACGGGGATCGCGTGACTCTCAGCCACCCGGATCGGCCCGATCTGACCTTCCACCCGGACACAGAACAAGACCTGTTTCTGGAGTGGGTCCGCCCGCTGATGCCCGCCGACCGCGCCGCATCGGCACGGATCGTCCGGGTTCCTGGCCGTGGTATGACCGACAGTGACTATCCCTCGGTCAGCCTGTGCAACATGGCCTCGCACCGGGCGGTCGAGCAGCGTCTGGGCCGCGAACTGTCGATCTGCCGCTGGCGTGGCAACATCTGGTTCGATGGCCTTCCTCTGTGGGAAGAATTCGATTGGCTGGATAAGGATGTGCAGATCGGCGAGGCCGTATTTAACGTGCGCGAACGGATCACACGCTGCATGGCAACGACTGCGAACCCCGGCACCGGAGTGCGGGACGCGGATACGCTGGGCGCTCTGCGCAGCTGGGACCATCAGGATTTCGGAGTATACGCCGAAGTCATTCGCCAAGGCACGATCCGCCCCGGAGACAAGGTGCAGGTTCTATGACAGCTCTGCCATTTCCCCTGGCGGCCGATCCCGACGAGCAGGCAAAAGAGGCCGGCCGCAAGCTGTTTGCCGGACCGTCCGAGTTCGTCAAGGGCGTGGTGGCGATGAACGGCCTGCCCGCCCCCGACCGGCTTGAGGTCTGTTTCGCCGGCCGGTCGAACGTGGGCAAGTCCAGCCTGATCAACGCTCTGACCGGCACCAAGGGGTTGGCCCGCGCCTCGAACACGCCGGGTCGTACGCAAGAGATCAACTTCTTCACCCAGGGCCCCGACCTGTATCTGGTTGACCTGCCCGGCTATGGCTATGCCAACGCGCCGGTCAAGGTGGTCGAGAAATGGCAGCGCCTGCTGAAACAGTATCTGAGCGGACGGCAGACCCTGCGCCGGGCCTTCGTGCTGATCGACTCCCGCCACGGCGTGAAGCCCGTGGATGACGAGATCATGAAGCTGCTGGACACCAGCGCCGTGACCTTTCAATGCGTGATGACCAAGGCCGACAAGGTCAAGGCCAAGGACCGCGAAAGGATTCTGGAACAGGTGCGCGGTGCCCTGTCCAAACACCCCGCCGCTTATCCCGAGATCGTGCTGACCTCGTCCGAAAAAGGCGACGGCATCCCGACTCTGCGTTCGATCATCGCAAATCTGGAATGATGCTGCTGATGCGCGTCATATCGGTGCTGACGCTGGTCGCCGTGATGGTATCCGGTGCAATCCCGATGGGCTGGATGCCCACGCGCAACTCGGACGGGGCGATTCTGATGGTGATCTGCACCGGCGACGGCCCGGTCGAGCGCAGGATCGATCCGGACGAGCACGCCCCGGACCACGACGAGACCGACGAACGCAGCGCCTGCCCCTATGGCGGGGTGAATCTGGCAACCCAATTGCCCGAAGTGGGAACGGTGCTGCCAGCCGACTGGCCGATTGCCGCGCGTTGGGCGCATGTGGATTTCACTCATCGCAGCGCCGGATTCCATGCGCGGTATGATGCCCGGGGTCCGCCCCACCTCTCCTGATGTCCGCGAACAAGACCTGAAACCTCGGCCGCCAGGCCGGGGATGTTCCGAATCTCTGGAGATTGAAATGGCACAAGACAGCCAAACCGGGGTCGCGCAGGCGGCTCGGCGCGAGCATGCGCAAAAATTCTACATGGCCGCCTGGCGATGGCACTTCTATGCGGGGCTTTTTGTTGTCCCCTTCCTGATCATCCTGGCGGTGACCGGCCTGATGATGATGTTCATAACCCAAGCCGATGGCCGCGACGGAGAAAAGATCGCGGTCGAGATCACGGGCCAGGCGATGCCCGCATCCGAACTGGCCGATCTGGTGCAGGCCCGCGTACCGGGCCGCGTGGTCGAATGGATCGGCCCCAAGGCGCCGGATCTGGCAACCGTGTTCCGCGTCAAGGCCGAAACCGGCCAGCGCATGGTGGCGATCGACCAGTATTCCGGCGAGGTGATCCAGGTCTGGGACCGCCGCGCGGGGTGGTACGATCTGGCCGACAACATCCACTCGACCCTGCTGATGGGCGATACTGGCGACCGGATTCTGGAAATCACGGCCGGGATGGCGCTGCTGCTGGTGTTCACCGGCCTTTACATGTGCTGGCCGCGCGGCAACGTGGTGGCGGCGCTGGTGCCCGACCTGCGGGCGCGGGGCCGGGCCCTGTGGAAGTCTCTGCACGCGGTCACCGGGTTCTGGATGTCGCTTCTGCTGGTCGGGTTCCTGATCTCGGGGATGTCTTGGACCGGGATCTGGGGCGGCAAGTTCGTACAGGCCTGGAGCAGCTTTCCAGCCGAGAAATGGGACGACGTCCCACTGTCGGACGACCTGCATGCCAGCATGAACCACGGCAGCCAGAACGACGTGCCCTGGGCGCTGGAACAGACACCGATGCCGGCCTCGGGTTCGGAAGCGGGCGTCGCCGGGGTGCCGACGGGTGTTCCGGTCAATATCGATGCGATGGTTGCGCTGGGTGAGTCCCTGGGCATGCAGAACCGGTTCCGCGTCGCCTATCCCAACGGAGACACGGGCGTCTGGACCCTGAACCGCGACAGCATGAGCGGCGATTCGACCGACGCCACCGAGGACCGCACCGTCCATGTCGACCAGTACACCGGCAAGATCCTGGCCGACGTGCGGTTTCAGGACTACTCGCTGATGGGCAAGGCCATGGCGGTGGGCATTCCGTTGCATATGGGTCTGGCGGGTCTGTGGAACTTTGTCCTGAACGTGGTGTTCTGCCTATCGGTGATCTTTGTCTGTGTGTCCGGCGTGGTCATGTGGATCAAGCGGCGGCCCTCCGGCGCCAGCCGTCTGGCGGCGCCGCCGATGCCGTCTGAGATGCCCCTGTGGAAGGGCGCGGTGCTGGTCGGGCTGTTCACGGCCATGGCCTTTCCGCTGGTCGGGCTGACGCTGCTTGCGGTGCTGGCCGTCGACCTGCTGGTGGTCAGCAACATCCCCGCGGTTCGGCGCGCATTCAGTTGACCGGTTCGGGCGGTGCCCCTGGGGTCCGCCCGTCTGCGTGGCGCGACAGCGTCCCCCTTTTGGCGCGCCACGCAACAAAACCTGCGGCCTACCCGTTCCGGGCTTGGCAGGTCCGGCCAAAGGCCCTAACAGGGAAGGCCAGAGGGACGACAGCCATGAAGAAACAGGACATGAACCGGGATTGGATAGCCACCGCCGCCACGCTCAACAGCGCCCTGCCCTATCTGCAGCGCTATGACGGAGCGATCGTCGTGATCAAGCTGGGCGGGCACGCCATGGGCAGCGACGAAGCGATGGAGAGCTTTGCCCGCGACGTGGTGCTGATGCGTCAGGTCGGCGTGAACCCGGTGGTCGTGCATGGCGGCGGGCCGATGATCAACGCGATGCTGGACAAGCTGGACATCCAGTCGGACTTCGTGAACGGCAAGCGCGTCACCGATGCCGCCACGGTCGAAGTGGTCGAGATGGTTTTGTCCGGCGTGGTGAACAAGCGCATCGTGCAGGCCATCAATGCTCAGGGCGGAACGGCCGTTGGCCTGTCGGGCAAGGATGCCAACTTGATGACCTGTGACCAGACCGACGCGTCGCTGGGCTATGTCGGCACGCCCGCCGAAATGAACCCCAAGATCCTGCACGACCTGTTTTCGCATGACGTGATCCCGGTGATCGCTCCGCTGGGGGCGGGCCGCAATGGCGAGACGTTCAACGTGAACGGCGACACCGCCGCCGGGGCGATCGCCTCGGCACTGAAGGCCGATCGCCTGCTGCTGCTGACGGACGTGTCCGGCGTCAAGAACGCTGCCGGAGAGGTCGTGACCGAGTTGAAGGCTGGTCAGATCCGCGAGATGACCCGCGAGGGCACCATCGCGGGCGGCATGATCCCCAAGACCGAAACCGCGCTGGATGCGCTGCACAGCGGGGTCCGCGCCGTGGTGATCCTGGATGGCCGCGCGCCCAATGCCGTGCTGCTGGAGTTGTTCACCGAACACGGTGCGGGGTCTCTGATCCGCCCCGACTGACGCGAGCAAGCCCGCCCTTGCAGTTCACATTCACATGCTTAAATTTGAATGCATGGAGCGTGAACTCATCATCCGCTTGGGCATCTTTCTGACGCTGTTTCTGGCCTTCGCGTTGGCCGAAAGGCTTGCCCCGCGCCGCCCGCTACGCGTGCCTCGATCGCGCCGCTGGCTGACCAACCTGTCGGTCACCCTTTTGAACACACTGACACTGCGGGCGATGGCGATCGGGTTCCCTTTGCTGGCGGTCGGGGCGGCTTTGGATGCCGGCCGGTTAGGCGTCGGAGTTTTCAACACTCTGGACTGGCCCAAATGGGTCGAGGTCACCCTTTGTGTCCTGGTGCTGGATTTCGCCATCTGGGCACAACATCTGATCACCCACAAGGTACCGATCCTGTGGCGTCTTCATCGTGTGCACCACGCAGACCGGGATATGGATGTCACCACGGCCCTTCGCTTTCACCCGGTCGAGATCGCCTTGTCGATGGGTTTGAAGATCAGTCTCGTCTACCTGCTGGGACCCAGCGCGCTGGCGGTCATCCTGTTCGAAGTCCTGCTGAACGGCACCGCTTTGTTCAACCATTCGAACATCCGCCTGCCCGCCGCCGTGGATGCCGCCATGCGCCGAATATTGGTCACACCGGACATGCACCGGGTCCACCATTCGGTGCTGCGCAGGGAACATGACAGCAATTATGGCTTTGCATTATCCATCTGGGATCGTTTGATGGGGACGTATGTGGCACAGCCCGAGGCCGGCCACGACGACATGACGGTGGGGCTGGAATGGCAGGACGATCGACCGACGAAGCTGGGGTGGAGCCTCGCTCTGCCGTTTCGGCGCAAGTGACCTATGATCAAGTGGTTTCCGCATCTGAGGCCGCGGGCCTGGTCCTCATGGGCGCGCAACACCCGCGGGTGAGTGGCGCCAAACAGTTGGATAGTGGCACGCTTATTCTGCTCGGGGCAGGCAGCAGCTTTTGGCCGGTCCTTACCGCTTCGGCCGAGTGGTTGGACGGCAAGCCGGACCCGGTCGACCGTTGGTCGCTCCGAGTCGTCGGCACCCTTGCGGAAAACCTGGGCGCCCAGGCGTGGTATCCGTTCGGCGGCCCCCCGTATTCGCCATTCATAGATTGGGCGTTGAAATCGGGACGTACGTTTCAAAGCCCGGTGGGCGCGCTGGTGCACGACACGGTGGGAATGATGATTTCATTCCGTGGGGCCCTGCATTTTGATCACGAGTTCGACATTCCCGTCGCAGGCAACCCGTCACCATGTATCAATTGCCCTGCGCCCTGCGCATCGGCCTGCCCGGTCGGGGCCTTGAACGCCAAGACGTTCTACGACGTCGACGCCTGCCACGGCTACTTGAGAACTCCGCCTGGTCAGGCCTGCAAGACACAGGGATGCGCGGCCCGGCTGGCCTGTCCGCTCAGCGCAGGGGCCGGACGTCGGGCCGAGCAATCCGCCCATCACATGAAAGCCTTTCACCCGGAATGACCTGCACGCTTATCCTGACCCGCCACGCAAAATCCAGTTGGGACCATCCCGGCCTGCCCGATCATGACCGACCGTTGAACAAGCGCGGCCGAGCTTCGGCATCTGCCATCGGCGATTGGCTGCGGCGAAAGGGGTACTTGCCAGACGAGGTCCTGAGTTCTTCATCCGAACGCACGCGCGAGACCTGGCTTCGGATGGGGCTGAGTGCGTCCAACATCCGGTTCCTCTCCGAACTCTATCATGCCTCGCCCGATCAGATCCGGCAGGCGCTGTACAGGGCAACGGGTCAAACGGTCCTGCTGCTGGGCCACAATCCGGGGATCGCGGAATTCGCGGAACGTATTGCTCAGTTTGCACCGAAGCACCCGCGGTTCCTCGACTATCCGACCTGTGCGACCACGGTTCTTCGTTTTGATCTGTCGGACTGGTCCGGAATAGGTTGGCACGGCGGCCAGGTGATCGAGTTCGTCACGCCGCGCGCGTTGCTGGAATGAAAAAAGGGCGGGGTGATCCCGCCCTTTCCAACGTCGCTTTCAACCCGCCTCAGTGACCCAGAATCTGGCTGAGGAACAGCTTGGTGCGTTCGCTCTGCGGGTTGTTGAAGAACTCTTCCGGCTCGTTCTGTTCAACGATCTGACCGGCATCCATGAAGATCACCCGGTTCGCCACCTGGCGGGCAAAGCCCATCTCGTGCGTCACGCAGAGCATGGTCATGCCTTCCTCGGCCAGCTCGATCATCGTGTCGAGCACCTCTTTGATCATCTCGGGGTCCAACGCCGATGTCGGCTCGTCGAACAACATGATCCGCGGCATCATGCACAGCGAGCGGGCAATCGCCACACGCTGTTGCTGACCACCGGACAGCTGTCCCGGATACTTCAACGCCTGATCGGGGATCTTCACCTTCTCAAGGAAATGCATCGCGCGCTCTTCGGCCTCTTTCTTGGGCGTTTTACGCACCCAGATCGGGGCCAGCGTGCAGTTCTCCAGAATGGTCAGATGCGGGAACAGGTTGAAGTGCTGGAACACCATGCCAACCTCGGACCGGATCTTGTCGATGTTTTTCAGATCGTTCGACAACTCGGTGCCGTCCACCACGATCTTGCCCTGCTGGTGTTCTTCCAACGCGTTCAGGCAGCGGATCAGAGTGGATTTGCCCGACCCCGACGGCCCCGCGATCACGATCCGCTCGCCCTGATTGACGGTCAGATTGATGTCGCGCAGCACGTGGAAGGACCCGTACCACTTGTTCATGTTTGTGATTTCGATGGCGACCTCGTCGCTCACCTGCATTTTAGAGCGGTCAATTTCGCGGTCGATTGCAAGTTCAGACATGTGTTGAACTCCTTAGTGATGGTCCGTGGCAAGGCGACGCTCGAGCCACTGGGAATATTGAGAGATGCCGTAGCAGACGACGAAGAACAGAAGCGCGGCAAAGCCCAGAAGCTCCCAATAGACGCCGTTCCATTCGGTTGACGCCAAGATGGGACCCCGGATCATGCCCACCAGATCGAACATCGAGATGACCGAAACCAGCGTGGTATCTTTGAACAGACCAACGGCCACGTTCACGATACCAGGGATTGAGATCTTCAAGGCCTGCGGCAGGATGATCAGACGCATCGCCTGCGGGTAGTCCAGACCCAGACTGTCTGCTGCCTCATACTGACCGCGCGGAAGCGCCGCCAGACCGCCGCGGATCACCTCGGCGATGTAGGCGGCAGAGAACATGGTGATCATGATCACGACGCGCAGGAACAGGTCGACCGTGCTGTCAGGCGGGAAGAAATAGGCCAGCATAACCGAAGCCACGAACAGCAGCGTGATCAAAGGCACGCCACGGATGAATTCGATGAAGATGACGCAAACCCACTTGATCAGCGGCATATCGGACTGACGACCCAGAGCCAGTGCAATACCCAGGGGCAAGGACAGTGACACACAGGTCACGCCCAGCATCAGGTTCAGCATAAAACCACCCAGGTCACGGCTGGGCACCGCAGTCAGCAGCGCACCTTCGTTGGCGTCTTCGGGAATGAGTGCCCCGCCGACATTCCACACGACCAGCGCCACGACAATGGCCCCAAAGAACCCGGCTGCAAAGCTGTTGCGGCCAAATTTCTGGAACACCACGCCTGCCGCGACACAGCCCAGCAGGGCCACGATGGGCACCATGATCGTTCCACCCCAAATCAGCCAGAAAGCGATAAACGGGTAGAGCGCCGTAAACAGCAGCAACTTACGAGGCAGGTCGAAGAACAGAACAGGTGCCACAGCGACCAGCATCAGCACAAACGCCAGGTTCGGGCGCCAATACGCTTCTACTGGATATTTGAACCCGTAGATCAGTTGATGCCAGCGTTCGGTCAGAACTGCGAAACAGGCCCCGGTCTTGCCGTCCAGAATCTCGCGGCATTGCGCCAGCGAGTCCGCATTCCAAACGCCGTTCAGAATCCACGGCAAGGTGTTCTTGAGAAGCACATAGATCAGCAGAATCGACAGAAGGGTGAGGATCGTGTTTGTGACGCCCGAGAACAGGTTCTCGCGCAGCCATTTGACGATACCCGTCTGGTTTGCCGGCGGAGGCGACGGAGGAATGGTGCCGTCGGCCACAAATGCGATCGGATTTGTTGTTTGATCAGCCATGGCTCAGCGCTCCTTCAACTTGACGGATGCGTTGTAGATGTTCATCACCATCGAAATCAGCAGCGAGGCTGTCAGATAGAACAGCATCAGCAGCAAGACGCACTCGATCGCGCGACCGGTTTGGTTCAGCGTGATGCCACCCAGCGTTGCGGTGATATCCGCATAGCCGACTGCAATCGCCAGAGACGAGTTCTTGGTGATGTTCAGATATTGCGAGATCAACGGCGGGATGATGACCCGTAGCGCCTGAGGCAGGATCACAAGATTCATGATCCGACCGGGACGCAGGCCCAGCGCGGCCGCAGCCTCGGTCTGACCTTTTGAAATCGCCTGAATACCCGCACGTACGTTTTCTGCGATGAAGGCGCCGGTATAGATCGACAAAGCGAACCACAATGCGATCAGCGGACCGCCGACCTTGATACCACCGCTGAAGTTGAAACCTTTCAGAGCGGGGACATCCCAGGTCAGGCCCATCAAAATCATCAGCAGTGCAAAAGGCACGAGCCAAACTGCAAGTTTCACAAGGCCAGTCTTTGGACGCTCGCCCGTCTGTTCCTGTTTGAGCGTGGCGCGTTTCTCAATTTCACGAGACGCAAACCAGGAAGCGACCAAAACCGCGATGACCAGCAGCCAATTCAGAAAGGTCGAACCGAACAGCCCATTCGCAAACTCGGGGCGCGGGACATAGACGCCGCGGTTGGTAAAGGCGAACAGATCAAACAGCATGCTGGATGTTGGGTTATCGCCCCGGAACTCCCTCGGTCCCGGCAGAACGGCTGTCATGATCGTGAAGATGATGATGATCCAGATCAGAACCGGAATATTCCGGAAGATTTCCACGTAGACCGCCATCAGCTTGGATACGAGCCAGTTGTTTGACAGGCGTAAAACACCTGCGATCACGCCAAACACCGTCGCAGTGATGCAAGCCAGGAATGCAACCAAAAGCGTGTTGAGAATGCCGACGACAGCCGCACGCCCATGCGAGGACTGGCTGTCATATTCGATCAAACGCTGGTTGATGTCATACCCGGACGGATCGCCCAGGAAAGAATAGGAAATGTTGAGCCCTGCGGCCCTAAGGTTCTGGATCAGGTTGTTACCAAGATACCAGATGCTGAGCGCAATAACGATTGCCGCGATCACCTGAAATGTAAGAGAGCGATAGCGTGTATCGTTTATGAGCATCGACAACCGAAAGTCAGCCTTCGGTGGGTCAGTCATAGTCGACATATTTTGGGATCCCCGTGCTTTTCGGACGCTTCCTTCCCGGCAGGGTTTTCCCCGCTCCCGAGCAGCCCGTAGCATTCTGTTCTGCGAAAAAGGGCGCAGGTTACCCTGCGCCCTTTTCCGTGGATTTTAGCGGAACGGCGGCGAGTACAGCAGACCACCATCGGTCCACTGTGCGTTCAGACCGCGTGCCAGACCGATCGGGGTTTCCTCACCGATGTTCTTGGCAAACACTTCGCCGTAGTTACCACCCGCCTTGACGGCGCGCATGGCCCACTGTGCGTCCAGGCCCAGCATCTCGCCCAGGGTGCCTTCGCTACCCAGCAGACGGTTGATTTCCGGGTTCTCGGTACCTGCAGCCATCTCGTCGATGTTCGCCGAGGTGATGCCCAGCTCTTCGGCCGAGATCAGAGCGTTCAGGGTCCAGCGAACGATGTCGCCCCACTCGTTGTCGCCGTGACGGACCAGCGGGCCCAGCGGCTCTTTCGAGATGATTTCGGGCAGCAGAACGTGATCACCGGGGTTTTCGAACGTGGCGCGGGTTGCGGCCAGGCCCGAAGCGTCGGTGGTGTAAACGTCACAGGCACCTGCCAGGTACTGCTGCTGCGCTTCGGCGTTGGTTTCGATCGGAACCGGCTCGTAGCTGATGTTGTTCGAGCGGAAGAAGTCCGCCAGGTTCAGCTCGGTGGTGGTGCCGGTCTGGATGCAGACAGTGGCGCCGTCCAGTTCCTTGGCCGAGCTGACGCCCAGTGCCTTGGGAACCATGAAGCCCTGACCGTCGTAGTAGTTCACACCCACGAATTCGAACTTCAGGTCGACGTCGCGGCTGAAGGTCCAGGTGGTGTTACGGGCCAGCATGTCAACTTCGCCCGAAGCCAGAGCGGTGAAGCGGGTCTTGCCGGTGGTGGGAACGAATTCAACAGCGTTCGCGTCACCCAGAACGGCGGCGGCTACTGCGCGGCATACAGCAACGTCAAAGCCCTGCCATTCGCCATTCGCGTCAGGTGCAGCAAAGCCAACCAGACCGGTGGTTACACCGCAGTTCAGCTTGCCGCGCGCTTTGACGTCGTCCATGGTTCCTGCCGCGGCCGCGCCGGCAGCAAGACCGGCAATCGTCGCCGCGCCCAAGATTACGGATTTTTTCATTTTTACCTCTTCCTGATTTCCCGCCCCATCCCGGGACGGATCTTGTCCGACACACAAAGGTAGCCGGATAGGTTACCCCAAAGGTGTCTCCCCTTTAGTGCGCCCGAGTTTGGGCGCATTCATAAACAAACGTCAAGGGTCGGATCAGTGAAAACGATATGTTCCCGGCAAGGCAACTGCCCAAGCCTCTCAAATCAGGACCAGAAAGGCTCAAACCGATAGATCGTAGAAGGTTTTCGCGTGCAAAAAGGCGATCTTCTTCAGTTCGGCGGCTTGGACCGCCTCGTCGTCTTCGCCCCATTGCTCGGCCTGCCACGATTCATCCAGCCGAGAAATGCGCCATATCTCGTCCGGGTTGCGCCAGTTTTGGGCAGCAGCAAAACCCAGAATCAACGAACCCGACAGACTCACAAGGTCGTGAAACGCCGCCAGACGGAACGCGTCCAGGTCGTGAACCTGCCGACGCAGCCGGTCCAGTGCCTCGGGGGCCTGAGGCTGATGCCGTACGCCTTCGACCGGGATCAGTCTGGCGCCCAGCGTTTCCGCGGCCCAGTCCAGCGCGGGGTCCCATTCGCGGCGCTGACGTTCGATCAGGGCTTTCGGGTGGGTTGCGCGATAGCACAGCAGGTCCGAATCGCCATAGTCCGACAACATGTCGGCAACTTCCGCGTGCTGATGCTGAACCTTGTCGATTGCCGCGTTGGCCGAGCGGGTGAAGGGCATCGCCGCCGGATCGATTTCCTTTTCCTGCGCGTCCCACTCGCGGGCCACCGCCTCGGCCATGGCCCGGGTGGGCAGGACCAGAGCAGCCTTGGCCGGTGTCCGCACCCGGCGGCCATCCAACTCGACGGTAAAACCGCTATCGGTCGCGACCACGGCACTGGCTGTCCAAAAGCGTTTCGGTTTCCACTCACTCATATCGTTATCCCCAGACTGCGGTCAGGACGCCGGGCAGCTGCTCGAACCGGTCGATCACCGCGGTCGCCGCACCCAGCTGCGACCGTTCATGATAGCCCCAGCCCACGCCGATCCCCGCAACCCCGGCGGCCCGCGCCATTTCCATGTCAAAGCTGGTGTCGCCGATCATCACCGCATCACCGGCCGACACCCCTGTTTCAAAAAGCGCCGTTTCGATCATCGAGGGATGCGGCTTGGAAGGATGATGGTCCGCCACCTGACGGGTGACGAAGACAGAGTCCAACCCGTGCGCCTCGAGCAAGGCATCCAACCCCCGCTGCGATTTACCCGTCGCCACGCCCAGAAGGATCTCGGGCACGGCCTGCAACGATCCGATAACCTCGCGCGCGCCGGGATAGAGCGGTGAGCTTGCCGCCCCCATCTCAAGCCGATGAGCGTGATACGCCTCTTTGTAACCCTCGACCAACCGGCGTTGAGTTGCCTGCGACTGATCCGGCGCGAGGCGTGCGATTGCAATCGGCAAGGACAGCCCCACGATCGACAGGATCGCCGCGCGATCCGGCACCGGAAGGGACAGAGCCTGGAAACTGGCGGTCATGGCTGACACGATGCTGGCCTGGCTGTCCACCAACGTGCCGTCGACATCGAACAGAACCAGGCGCAGAGGCGCGGTCATTGCAACTCCTCGAACGGGTCCTCGGCGGCCAGATCCTCGGTCCAGCCCAAGGTGTCCCAGCTGTCCTTCATGTGCGGCGGCAGCGGGGCATTGATCGTGATCTGCTTACCGGTCACCGGATGCTTTAACGACGCGGTTCGGGCGTGCAGATGCAGCTTCTTGCTGATGACCCCCCCCAACTGTGCGCCCCAGCCATCGCCCAGGTTTTCCTGACCCGAGCCGCCATACTTCCCGTCGCCGATGATCGGGTGCCCGATGGCCGCCATATGCGCGCGCAGCTGGTGCGTGCGGCCGGTGACGGGCTCCATCGCGACCCAAGATGCACGCCCCGCGACCCGATACAGCGTGGCATAGAGCGTATGGGCCCGTTTGGCGCCCGGCGTGCTGTCGATCTCGTTCAGGTGGACGGCGATCATCTTTTCGCCCTCGCCCTGCTTGCCATGGCCGGGGGCCTTGACCAGCCCGGTCTTGATCTCGCCCAGATACGGGGTCGGCACACCAGCCACCAGCGCCCAATAGATCTTGCGCGTGTTGCGATGCCGGAAGGCCGCGGTCAGCCCCTTGGCCGCTTCGCGCGTACGCGCCATCAGCAGAACGCCCGAGGTGTCCTTGTCGAGCCGGTGCACCAGCCGCGGGTTCTCGTCATAGCCAAAACGCAGCGCCTCGGCGAGGCCGTCCACATGCCGGGCCTGGCCGCTGCCGCCCTGAACGGGCAGGCCATGGGGCTTGTTCAGTGCCAGCACGTGGTCGTCGCGATAGATCACGCAGGACTGGATCATTTTCGCATCAGCATCGGTCACGCGCGGGCGGGCCGGGGCCGGTTTGTGATCCGGGTCCGGCAGGGGCGGCACGCGCACCACCTGCCCCGCCTGCAACCGTGTCGAGCCCTTGACCCGGCCGCCATCCACGCGCAGTTCACCCTTGCGGCACATCTTTTCGATCCGGCCCTGGCTGACATGCGGGAACAGGCGCCGCAACCAGCGGTCCAACCGCTGGTCGCCGTCGCCCGGCTCGACCGTGATCATCTGTACGCCGCTCATGCCAATACCCCTTGCGACCGGATGCTGCGCGCCCGGAAAATCGCCCGTGTCAGTGCCTCAGAAAACATCCGCGTCTGTCGCGCGCCGCAAGGCAAGAGTCAAGCAGGCTGACGGGTTCGGGGGCCAAGGCCGCTCAGATATCAGTGAAATCCCCGTGCCGCCCGGCCCCATCGCGGAACCGAGCCGCGCCGGATGTGCCCTCGCGGCGGATGGCGTCCAGCCCGTTGGCCCATTCGACCTTCAACGCCTCGTGCATCGGCATCCCCCGGGTTTCGATGATCGAGCGGCGGTCGGCGCGGACGGCCTCCTGCGGGAACCGGGCAATCTCTTGCGCCATCGCTTCAGCCGCCATTCGGGTTTCACCCTGCGGCACGATTTTCTCGGCAAGTCCGATCCGTTCGCACTCGTCAGCCTTGACCTTGCGCCCTGTCAGCGCGATCTCGAGCGCCTTGCCCTGCCCGACCAGCCGCGGCAGCCGCACCGAACCGCCATCCATCAGCGTGATCCCCCAGCGGCGGCAATAGACGCCCATATAGGCGTCCTCGGCCATTACCCGGATGTCGCACCACAGGGCCAGTTCCATGCCGCCGGCCACTGCGGCACCCTCGATTGCGCCGATGACCGGCTTTGACAGCTCCAGCCGCGATGGGCCCATCGGCCCAAGCAACGACGGCGCCGCCCCGATCGGAAAAGCGTGCTTGTCGAAATAGGGCTCGCGCAGGTCCGGGTCAGACAGCGTGGCCGCCATCTTGAGATCCCAGCCCGCGCAGAAATTGCCGCCTTTGCCCCAGAATACGGCGGCTTTGGCCGCGCTGTCCTCGAAGGCGATGAAGGCCTCGGCCAGGGCTGCCGCGTGTTCGGCATCCGCGGCGTTTCTGGCTTGGGGCCGGTCGTGGATGATGGTCCACACGTCGTCTGTCTTGTCTATGGAAACGGTCATCTGCGCTCCTCCCTGGCGGCATGTAACCCTAGGGAAGCCCGGGCACGCCTTGGGTGTCGCGCAGAACGCGACGGCACGGCCTGATCTGACCTTGCGTCACGACCCGTTGCGTTGCCTGCGCAGTTTCGAAAAGTAGTCCAGACGCTTTTTCAACTCGCGCTCGAACCCGCGTTCGACCGGCTGGTACAGGACCGGGCGTTTCATGGTCTCGGGAAAGTAGTTCTGCCCCGAGAACCCATCCTCGGCATCGTGGTCATAGGCATAGCCCGCGCCGTAGCCCTGATCCTTCATCAACCCGGTCGGCGCATTCAGGATGTGTTTGGGCGGCGGCTCGCTGCCCGACTGTTTGGCCAGACGCATCGCCGCCTTGTAGCCCACATAGGCCCCGTTGGATTTGGGCGCCAGCGCCAGATACACGACCGCCTGCGCCAGCGCCAACTCACCCTCGGGCGACCCGAGCCGCTCGTAAACTTCCCACGCATGCAGGCAGATCGACTGGGCCTGCGGATCGGCCAAGCCGATATCCTCGACCGCCATCCGGGTGATGCGGCGGGCCAGGTACCGCGGATCTTCGCCCCCGGTCAGCATCCGGGCGAACCAGTACAGCGCCGCATCCGGGTCGGACCCGCGCACCGATTTGTGCAGCGCCGAGATCAGGTTGTAGTGCTCGTCCCCCGACTTGTCGTATTTCGCGGCGCGGCGCATCAGGCGCTTGGCCAACGCGTCGGGGTCCAGCGGCGCGTCCACCGACCAGGCCGCGATCTGTTCGATCAGGTTCAACAACGCCCGGCCGTCTCCATCCGCCATTTCCTGCAGCGCGTCCCGCGCCGCGGGTGTCAGGGGCAACGCCTTGCCCAGCTCTTTTTCGGCACGCTGTGTCAGGCGTTCCAGATCGGCCAGGTTCAGCCGTTCCAGCACCAGCACCTGTGCGCGGCTGAGCACGGCGGCGTTCAACTCGAACGAGGGGTTTTCGGTGGTCGCGCCCACCAGAAGGATCGTCCCGTCCTCCATATGCGGCAGGAACCCGTCCTGCTGGGCCTTGTTGAAGCGATGGATCTCGTCCACGAACAATAGCGTCCCCTTGCCGTTCCGCCGCCGCAACTTGGCGGCCTCGAACACCTTCTTGAGGTCAGGAACACCGGTGAAGATCGCGCTGATCTGTTCGAAATGCAGGTCGGTTTCCTTGGCCAGCAGCCGCGCGATCGTGGTTTTTCCCACCCCCGGCGGCCCCCAGAAGATCAGGCTGGACAGACTGCCCGACGCCAGCATCACCCCCAGCGGCGCCTCTGGGCCCAGAACCTGTTGCTGCCCGATCACCTCGGACAGCGCTTGGGGCCGCAGGCGGTCGGCCAGCGGGCGGTTCGGGGCCGGTTCCGAGGCCTGGCCTTCGGTGTCGAACAGGTCACTCATGCCGTCAGAGCCTGAACCGCAACGACACGGGTCTGCCACCGCGCACCAGGTCGATCTGCACTCGCCGCCCCGGATCGCGCAGCGCCCGAACGACGTCACGCGGGCGTTCAGCCTGTCGCCCGTTCACGGCATTGATGACATCGCCGGGCCGCAACCCGGCTCGCGCGCCGTAGGGGCCGGGGTCGACCACGACCACGCCGGTCTGCGACAGCAGCAGACCCATTTTGGCAATCATTGCCGGGTTGATGCGCGCAACCGTCATTTCCGGAAGAACCGTGCGATCGTCCAGAGTGGTTTCCTCGGCCGGAGGCGTCTCGGGCGCGGGGACCAGATCGACGGCGACCTCAGCGCGCTCGCTGCCGCGGAGCCGGGTCAGAACGGATTTCCCACCAACACCCGCCACAGACATGCGGAACTTCATCTCAGCCGGAGAATTCACCTCCTCGCCATCCACGTGGGTCACAATATCGCCAACCCGCAACCCGGCCTCGGCCAACGGGCTGAGCGGATGGAGGTCCGAGATCACAACGCCCTGCGGCAGCGAAAGCCCAAGGGATTCGGCGATGTCTGCGCTCATGGTCTGTCCGGCCATACCCGCCCAAGGGCTGACGAAACCTTCGTTTCCTTCCTGGGCCTGCCGCAGAAACTCTGCGACCAGATTGGCCGGAATGGCGAAGCCAATACCATTGGACCCACCCGACCGCGTCAGGATCGAGGTGTTGATGCCGATCAGGTCACCATTCACGTCGATCAGGGCACCGCCGGAATTGCCCGGGTTGATGGGCGCGTCTGTCTGGATGAAATAGCCCTGTGCATTGCCGGTGGCGGTACCAGACCGCGCCAGCCCCGAGATGATGCCAGACGACACGGTCTGCCCGACACCGAACGGATTGCCGATGGCCAGAGCCAGCTCCCCCACCTCGACATGGTCAGAATCCCGCAGACGCAGGAACGGCAGTCCTTGAGCATCCTGCAGGCGCAAGATGGCGATGTCGCTTTCCTCGTCGCCCAGAACGACCTCGGCCTGGAACTCGCGACGATCCGTCGTCACGACCCGGATCTCGGTCGCGGTCCCGACAACGTGATAGTTCGAGACGACATAGCCGTCCTCGGTCAGGATGACGCCCGACCCCAGCGAGTTTTGAACCCGCGGCCGCGGTGCACCGAACCCACCGCCGAAAAAGTCGCGAAAGAACGGATCCGTGAAAATCGGACTGCTGCGCCCAGGCCGGACGATCTTGGCATAGATGTTCACCACCGCCGGGGCCGCCTTTTTGACCACCGGGGCAAAACCCATCGAAATCTCGACCTGTGACTGAGGAACCCGTGTCTCGGCACCGGCATGGGTGGCCAGTGTCATCAGGCATACGGCCAGGATCGTGCGTATCATGACAGCTCCGTTCATCATCCGCCGAAGATATGCGGAGGTCGACACGCGAATGCAATAGAGCACGCGAAACCTTGCCGCTGCCATGTCCGCCGCAAGCGAGGCGATCCATAAGAAAAAGCCCCTGACCGGGATATCCGGACAGGGGCAATGAAACGGCAATGCAGCCGGTTCTTATTCTTCGTCAACGTCCACTTCTTCAGCGGCGACGCGGGCCTTGTCGGCTGCGCCTTTGGCGTCGATGTCACGATCAACGAATTCGATGATCGCCATCGGAGCCATGTCGCCATAGCGGAAGCCAGCTTTCAGGATACGGACATAGCCGCCCTGACGGTCCTTGTAGCGCGGGCCCAGAACCTCGAACAGCTTGGCGACGTCCTTGTCTTCCTTCAGCTGAGCTGCGGCCTGACGGCGGGCGTGCAGGTCGCCGCGCTTGCCCAGGGTGATCAGTTTTTCAACGATCGGGCGCAGTTCTTTTGCCTTGGGCAGGGTCGTCTTGATCTGTTCGTGCTCGATCAGCGAGCCGGCCATGTTCGAGAACAGGGCCTTGCGGTGCTCATGAGTACGGTTCAGGCGGCGGTAACCACGTGCGTGACGCATTTTTCAATTCCTTCTTTCGCGTTTTGCTTTGTCTGGCCGGCGATGCGTGTCACCGGCTCTCCTTGGGGCGGAAATGCCCATACGGTCCCCGGCAGCCCGGGCATTGGCGAAGACGCGTTTAGAACGCGTCTTCGAATTTCTTGGCCAGATCTTCGATGTTGTCGGGCGGCCAATCCTCGACATCCATGCCGAGGTGCAGACCCATGCCGGACAACACTTCCTTGATCTCGTTCAGCGACTTGCGGCCGAAGTTCGGGGTGCGCAGCATCTCGGCTTCGGTCTTCTGGATCAGGTCGCCGATGTAGACGATGTTGTCGTTCTTCAGGCAGTTTGCCGAACGGACCGACAGTTCCAGCTCGTCCACTTTCTTCAGCAGCAGCGGGTTGAACTCCAGACCATCGTCCTCGTCCTGGCGACCGGCCGATTCCGGCTCGTCGAAGTTGACGAAGATCGACAGCTGATCCTGCAGGATGCGGGCGGCGAAGGCCAGCGCGTCCTCGGGCGTGATCGAGCCGTCGGTTTCGATCTTCATGGTCAGCTTGTCATAGTCCAGAACCTGGCCTTCACGGGTCGGCTGAACGTCATAGGCGACTTTCTTGACCGGCGAGTAGATCGCGTCGATCGGGATCAGGCCGATGGGCGCATCTTCGGGCTTGTTCTTCTCGGCCGAGACATAGCCTTTGCCGGTGTTGACGGTCAGTTCCATGAACAGCTCGGCGCCATCGTCCAGGTGGCAGATGACGTGATCACGGTTCAGAACCTCGATGCCGGCGCTTTCGCTGATATCACCGGCGGTGACAACTGCGGGGCCTTTGGCGTTGATCGACAGGCGCTTGGGTCCTTCGACTTCCATGCGCAGAGCGACCTGCTTGAGGTTCAGGATGATGTCGGTGACGTCTTCACGAACGCCTGCGACCGAGCTGAACTCGTGCAGGACGTTGTCGATCTGGACGCTGGTGATGGCCGCGCCTTGCAGCGAGCTCATCAGAACACGGCGCAGCGCGTTGCCCAGGGTCAGACCAAAGCCACGCTCAAGCGGCTCCGCAACCAGGGTTGCCTGCCGCGCGGGATCGTTGCCCGGCTTGCCTTCCAGTTGGGTCGGCTTGATCAATTCTGCCCAATTCTTGTGGATCATGTAATCCCTCCATTCCTGTCTGCGCCCCATGACCAATCAGGTGCAGACGCCCGAGGTTTCAAAACGGCGAACCGGGGCCGTGTAAAAACACGGCCCCAGCCTGGTAATTCGATCGGTTAGACGCGGCGGCGCTTCGGCGGGCGGCAGCCATTGTGGGCGATCGGGGTCACATCGCGGATCGACGTGATGTTGAAGCCCACGGCAGCCAGCGCACGCAGAGCCGATTCACGACCCGAACCGGGGCCCTGAACTTCGACTTCCAGCGTCTTTACGCCATGTTCCTGCGCCTTCTTGCCTGCATCTTCTGCAGCCATCTGAGCGGCGTAGGGGGTCGATTTCCGCGATCCCTTGAAGCCCATGGTACCGGCCGACGACCACGAAATGGCGTTGCCCTGCACGTCCGAGATCAGGATCTTGGTGTTGTTGAAGGTCGAATTCACATGGGCGACGCCCGATGCGATGTTCTTACGCTCTTTGCGCTTAACGCGAGTCTTGTCACGTGCCATCAGTCAGACCCTCCCTTATTTCTTCTTACCAGCAATGGCCTTTGCGGGGCCTTTGCGGGTACGAGCGTTGGTGTGGGTACGCTGACCGCGAACCGGCAGGTTGCGGCGGTGACGCAGACCGCGATAGCAGCCCAGGTCCATCAGACGCTTGATGTTCATCTGAACTTCGCGACGCAGGTCACCTTCGACGGTGAAGTTGGCGTCGATGTATTCGCGGATGGCCAGAACTTCGGCATCCGACAGTTCATTGACGCGACGGGTCGTGTCGATGCCAACGGCTTCGCAGATCGCTTTGGCCGAGGTGTTGCCGATACCGGTGATATATGTGAGGGCGATTGGTACCCGCTTTGCAGTCGGGATGTTTACGCCGGCAATACGTGCCACGTGTCACTTTCCTTTCGTTGCGGTTCCGTAGTTCCAGAACCTTTTTTCACAACGCCTAACCGTGGCAGTGTGGCCAGAGGGTTCAGCATTATTCGAGGTGGTCTATACAAGCGGAGCGAATCCCGCGTGCGCGATTGATTCCCCAAAGGGATGGGGGTCGATATGGGCTTTTGGGCTTGGCGTCAAGCCCTTTGCAAGCTTAACCCAATATGGCTGCGATCGAGGCCCGGACTTCCTTGATGTCCGCCAGCCCGTTCACCGGTCGAAGATCGCCCTTGGCATAGTAATAGCCAATCAACGGCGAGGTCTTCTTGTAATACTCCATAAGCCGGGTCCGGAGGCTTTCCTCGTTGTCGTCGGCACGACGGACGAAATCGTTTTCCTTGCCGCAATTGGTACATTTACCATCGGCCGGGATCGGTTTGGTCTTGTCATTGTAGACCTCGCCGCAACCGCCACAGGTCGACCGGGCAGTGATCCGATCAACCAGGGCCTCGTCATCCACGCGCATTTCGATCACGGTGTGCAGCGACTGGCCCAGCTTGGTCAGAAGGGCCGACAAGGCGTCAGCCTGGGCCAAGGTTCGCGGGAAGCCGTCGAAGATGAAGCCTGCGCCCTTTTCGGTGGTCAGTTTCTCTTCGATCAGGCCAATCACGATCTCGTCGGTGACAAGCTTGCCCGCGTCCATGATCGCGGCCACCTTCTTGCCCATCTCGGTACCCGAGTTTCGGGCCTCGCGCAGCATGTCACCGGTGCTGAGCTGGATCATGCCCCGCGTTTCAACCAGGTGACGTGCCTGCGTACCCTTGCCTGCCCCCGGGGGGCCCAGAAGAATGATATTCATCGACGAGCGGGTCCCTTCCTGCCGCGTTTCTTGCCTTTGCCGCGCAGCTGGGACTTTTCGATCAGCCCTTCATATTGATGCGCCAGCAGGTGGCTCTGAACCTGTTGGATCGTGTCCATGGTCACAGAGACGATGATCAGAACCGAAGTGCCGCCGAAATAGAACGGGATGGCGAACTGGCCGCGCAGAATTTCAGGAAGCAGGCAGACCGCCGCAAGATAGGCCGAACCCAGCACCAGCACGCGGTTGACGACGTATTCCAGATATTCGGCGGTCTTTTTGCCAGGGCGAATGCCGGGCACAAAGCCGTTCTGCTTTTTCAGGTTGTCCGCCACGTCATCCGGTTTGAACGACACGTTGAACGTGTAGAAGTAGGCAAAGAACACGATCATCGACGCAAAGAACAGCAGATAAAGCGGCTGTCCCGGTCCGAAATTGGCCAGCAGCCACGACATGATCGGTCCGTTTGCAGCGCCCGACGAAAAGGTCGAGATCGTGACCGGCAGCAGCAGCAGCGAGCTGGCGAAGATCGCCGGAATCACGCCGGCCGGGTTGACCTTGACCGGCAGGTGGCTCGAGCCGCCCTCATAGACCTTCATGCCGACATTGCGGCGCGGGTACTGAATATGGATCTTGCGCAGCGCGCGTTCCATGAACACCACAAAGGTGATCACGGCGATCACCATCACGATCACGCCGACGATCACGGCCGGGCTGATCGCGCCCGAACGGCCCGAGGCCAGGAACTGAGCCAGCGCCGCCGGAACCTCGGCGATGATGCCGACGAAAATGATCAGCGAGATGCCGTTGCCGATGCCGCGCGCGGTGATCTGTTCACCCAACCACATCAGGAACATGGTGCCGCCGACCAGAGTGATCATCGTCGACAGGCGGAAATACAGGCCCGGATCGGTGGCCAAATCGCCCGATTCCAGCGAAACCGCCAAGCCATAGGCCTGCACGGTGGCCAGCGCCACGGTGCCGAAACGGGTATACTGGTTGATCTTCTTGCGGCCCTGCTCACCCTCTTTCTTGAGTTGTTCGAGCGCGGGCACCATCGAGGTCAGCAGCTGTACGATGATCGATGCCGAGATATAAGGCATGATGCCGAGGGCAAAGATACCCATCCGCCCCAGCGCCCCGCCGGTGAACATCGAAACCATCCCACCGATGCCCTGCCCCGCTTGTTCCATGAACTCGCGCAGCGCCTGTCCGTCGATCCCCGGCACCGGAATGAAGGTGCCCAGACGATAGACGATCAGCAAACCCAGCGTGAACAGGATGCGGTTGCGCAGATCGGTGGCCTTGCCCAAAGCAGCCCAGCTTGTGTTGGCTGCCATTTGTTCTGCTGCTGATACCATAAATCGGTCTCTCTTATGAAAACGCCGCCCGGAACCGTTTTCCGGCTCGGGCGGCGTCTTGGAAAACTCTGAGGTCTATGTAAGCGGGTCGGCGCCCGCTCACAAGCGCTTACTCTGCCGCAGCGGCTTTTGTGACCTTCAGTGAACCGCCCGCTTTTTCCACGGCTTCGATCGCCGCTTTCGAGGCGCCGGTCACTTCCAGGTTCAGCTTGGCGCTGATTTCGCCCTTGGCCAGAACGCGGATACCGTCCAGCTTGCGGCGCACCAGACCCGAGGCAACCAGTGCGTCCTCGGTGATGGCCGATTTAACGTCCAGTTTGCCGGCGTCGACGAATTTCTGGATCAGGCCCAGGTTGATGACGGCGAATTCCTTGCGGTTCGGCTTGTTGAAGCCGCGCTTGGGCAGGCGCTGATACAGCGGCATCTGGCCGCCTTCGTAGCCGTTGATGGCCACACCCGAACGAGATTTCTGGCCTTTGATACCGCGGCCACCCATTTTACCCTTGCCCGAGCCGGGACCACGGCCAACGCGGGTCCGTTTCGATGCGGCGCCTGGATTGTCGCGCAATTCGTGCAGTTTCATGTCGCTTCTCCTAAGCCGGATATGACCCCGAAGCGTGATGGGCCAAACACGGCATTTCTTGGTTTTGATTCTCGTGGCAAACACGCCACCGGAGCGCAGTACAGCCTCGCGCCCCGAGTTGCAAGTTTTGATTGCCCGGCAGCAGCGGCTCAGTCGTCGCGACCCGCGATGGGCGCATCTTGGGGCACAATTCCATGTTTGGCCACAAGTCGCCCGACCAGGCTGTCAGGATGTGGCATTCCACCATGGTTCTTGCGCATGATCGCCCGCATCCGGCGCCCGTACAAATGGATCGAGACGGTATCCTCGTGAAAAAACCGGTCAAGATTTTCGTTCGGTCGGGCAAGGGCCCGGCGCCGCGAAAAGTTGATCGGGTAAAAGACATGCTCTGGCAGGGCGTATTTTATCTCGCCTGTTTCCTTCAGCGCCCAGGTGAATGCCTTTGGTCCCCACACGCCCCACAACGCCTCGGGAACGTTGGTCGGGTTCCCGGCGTCCCGCGCCTCTTCCAGCGGTCGGCGGTGGCGCGGGGGTAACCAAGGCGGAATAAGGTAGGGATCATTCGTGTACTCGATCAGCTTGGCCAGAGTTTCGCTGTCCTGCGGCAGACCCAGAACTCCGATCGCCACCTCACCCTCGAGATACCCATAGTAATGACCATTCGCCGTTGAATAGGGTTTCAGGCAATAGGCATCGGTGTCTGCCCAAATCAGGTCGGGCTCCTGCGCGAGCATTCGGTACCGGAACTTGTCGGAATGCGGCGCGGGGCTATTGGTACGCTCATGAGTGATAAATTCGGAATCCGGCAGGATCTCGCGGGCATCACGGTGCTCGACACCCTCGGGGATGTTCGTCACATTGCTATAGGTATAAAGCCGCACGCTGTGGCCCATATCCAAGTACGACTGGATGCACAGCAGTTCCAAAAAGCTGAGCGGCCCCTCGACCCACAGCATTGCAATCTGGAAGTCCCGTGCCATGTTCTGCCCTCTCTGCCCAATGTGTTCATGCCTTGACGGCTTGCCTGCATTGGAGTGACCCAATTCCCGGCGCCGCGCAACGTCGCAGTTGTGGTAACAACTATTTTCCTGCCCGTGTGGGGCCCGTAAACACAAAAGAGGCGCCACTTGGGCGCCTCTGCTTCATATGTTGTCGTCCCGTATCTTACGAGCAGTAGGCGTGCTCGCGGGCGATGTCGGCGATGTCGCACCGGCGGATGCCGATGTCGTTCAACTCGCGGTCGCTCAGACGCTGCAACTCGGTATACGTGCGGGTGTATTCGCTGGCCCGGGCGCGGTTTTCTTTCACGCGCTCGATCAGGTTTGCGATACGGGCGGTCAGGTTGAAGCCGCCATGTGTCAGGGTCGCTGTGTGTGCCATTATCTCATTTCCTTTCGAATGTCGGGGCGTATTCCCCGATGTCACTTACTTGGTTCCTGTCTTGGACAGGGTTGAGATAGGGACTTCAGTTATCGCTAACAACGATGGTTTTGGACTGGCCGCTATGCATTTTTGGCATAGCGGCGCAAATCAGGAGTGACCGCTACCGGCCGCAAGCCGGGACAGGTTGTCCAAAGCAGCAGACCAGCCACCTTTGTAGTCCTGAAATAGTTCTGGCCCGGCCAGGCTTGTGATCTGCAACGTGACGCGCAGCGTACTGCCTTGGCCATTCGGCATGATTTCGTGTCCGCACAGCGAGACCGAGACCAACTCTCCCTGAATGACCAGTGTTTCGGTCAATGAAAGAAACTCCGGCGAGACCACGTGGAACAGGCTGGTCGTATTGAACTCTGGCGCCTCTTTCGGCCCACATCGCGTTTCCTCACGGCCTCCGGGACGACAGTCGAACACATCGATCAAAACTACGCTTTCATCGTCTGGTGCGGCCCATTTCTGGCGCAACTCGCGGTCGGTCAACACCTGAAACAGCCGGTCGGGAGCGCAGGCAATCTCGCGTTCCAGGATCAAAGTTTCGTAATCAGCCATCGTCGGATTCCTTCTCAATTTGCTCGGCAAGTGCAGACAGGCGATCCAGCCGGCCTTCCCAGAGGTGACGTTGTTGTTTCAACCAACCTTCCGCCTCGGCGATCGGGGCGGCTTCGATATGCAACATGCGAACCCGACCGATCTTCTCCGAACGGATCATTCCAGCGGATTCCAGTTTGCCGAGATGCTTCAGAAACGATGGCAGCGCCATGTCGTGCGCTTCGTGCAGCTCGGACACGGCCGCTGGGCCAGTGATCAGCCGCTCGATCACGGCACGCCGGGTCGGATCGGCCAGCGCAGAAAAAAAAGTATCGAGTTTGTTAGCCATAAGGCTAAGTATTTCAACGCACCACCCGCGTCAAGAAAAAGTTAGCCGTTTGGCTATGTTTTAATTTCAGGGTCAGGACGGAGGGCAAAAAAGTGTCTACCTGCAAATTCCTGGCCAGGCCTTGGCCTAGTTCACCGCAAAAGGCGGTCTTCCGACATTCCGCGCAGGCGACGGCCAAAAATGAAAACGCCCCCGATCAGATCGGAGGCGTTCATTAGGCTTTCGAAGTTGGCGCTCAGCCGCGCTCTTCGATGATCTCAACCAGATGCGGGATCTTGTTGACCATGCCGCGGATCGACGGAGTGTCTTCCAATTCGCGGGTCTTGTGCATCTTGTTCAGGCCCAGACCGATCAGGGTTGCGCGCTGTTCGGCGGGGCGACGGATCGGCGAACCGATCTGCTTGACGACGATGGTTTTTGCCATTGCTCGCTCTCCTTACGCTTCGGCTTCAGCCGGTGCTTCATCCCGCTTGGGCAGGATATCGGCGACCTTCTTGCCACGACGCGCGGCAACCGAACGCGGGCTCTGTTCTTTCTTCAGGCCGTCGATGGTGGCTCGGATCATGTTGTACGGGTTCTGCGAGCCCAGCGACTTGGACACAACGTCCTTTACGCCCAACATTTCGAACACGGCACGCATCGGACCACCGGCGATGATACCGGTACCTTCCGGTGCGGTGCGCATGACCACTTTACCGGCGCCGTGACGGCCCTCGATGTCGTGGTGCAGGGTCCGGCCTTCGCGCAGCTGCACGCGGATCATCTGACGCTTGGCTTGCTCGGTCGCCTTGCGGATGGCTTCAGGTACTTCTTTCGCTTTACCTTTGCCAAAACCCACGCGGCCTTTCTGATCGCCAACAACCACCAGAGCGGCGAAGCCAAAGCGCTTACCACCTTTTACGGTTTTCGACACGCGGTTGATTGCGACCAGACGATCGGCAAATTCCGGTGCTTCTTCACGGTCGCGGCCACGGCCCCGACGGTTTTCACGTTCTGCCATTTGGCATCCCTTTTCTCATGTGGCGCTTGGCGCCGTTTTCCTCAATCCAAGTGAGCCTCGACCGAAGCCGAGGCCCCCGGATCATCGGGGCGGATCGAAACCCGCCCACAGGTCTTAGATTTTCAGGCCGCCTTCACGCGCGGCGTCGGCAACTGCCTTCACCTTGCCGTGGAACAGGAAGCCGCCACGATCGAAATAAGCCTCTTCGACGCCGGCCTTCTTGGCCCGCTCGGCGATGGCTGCGCCCACTTTGGTGGCGGCTTCGACGTTGTTCTTGCCAACAACACCCAGATCCTTTTCCAGGGTCGAGGCCGAGGCCAGGGTCACGCCACGTACGTCGTCGATCAGCTGAACGGAGATGTTCTTGTTCGAACGGTGTACGGACAGACGCGGACGACCCGCGTTGACCTTGCGAAGTTTGTTCCGAACGCGCAGGCGGCGCTTCAGAAACAGGGTTCTTTTGCTGTTTGCCATTGTGTTCGTCCTTACTTCTTCTTGCCTTCCTTGCGGAAGATGAACTCGCCCTTGTAGCGGATGCCCTTGCCTTTGTACGGCTCAGGACGGCGCCACTCGCGGATTTTCGCCGCGGTTTCGCCCACCAGCTGCTGGTCGATGCCTTCCACAACGATCTCGGTCTGCTTCGGCGCGGTTATGGTGACACCTTCCGGAGCAACGAAATCAACATCGTGGCTGTAGCCCAGGTTCAGCTTCAGGGTGTTGCCCTGCATCTGAGCGCGGTAACCCACACCCTGGATTTCCAGTTCCTTCTTGAAGCCTTCGGTCACACCGGTCACCAGGTTGGCGACCATGGTGCGGCTCATGCCCCACTGCTGACGCGCACGCTTGGACGAACCACGCGGGTCGATTTTGACCACGTTGTCTTCGACCGTCAGGGTGACGTCATCGGTTGCGGTGAAGCTGCGGGTGCCTTTCGGACCTTTGACTTCGATGGTCTGACCCGACACAGAGGCGGTAACGCCGCTGGGCAGCTCGACCGGTTTCTTACCAATACGAGACATTGCAGACCTCCTTAGAAGACGGTGCAGAGCACTTCGCCGCCAACATTGTTGGAGCGAGCGTTTGCGTCCGACATCACACCTTTCGGAGTGCTGACAATCGACACGCCCAGGCCCTGACGAACCTGCGGGATGTCATTGACGCCCATGTATACACGACGGCCGGGCTTCGAGACCCGCTTCAGTTCGCGAATGACAGGGGTGCCTTCGTAGTATTTCAGGCTGATTTCCAGAGCCGGATGACCGTTTTCACCGGTCGTCTTTTCATAGCCGCGGATATAGCCTTCGTCCGCCAGCACGTCCAGAACCCAGGCGCGCAGTTTCGACGCCGGAGTGATCACGGTGGACTTGCCGCGCATTTGCGCGTTGCGGATGCGGGTGAGCATATCGCCGATAGGATCGTTCATATCTGTCTCTCCCTTACCAGCTCGATTTCACCATGCCGGGGATCTGACCAGCAGAACCCAGCTCGCGCAGCGCGATACGGCTGACCTTCAGCTTACGGTAGTAAGCGTGGGGACGACCGGTCAGCTGACAACGGTTGTGCAGACGGGTAGCCGAGCTGTTGCGCGGCAGTTTCGCCAGTTTCAGACGCGCTTTGAAGCGCTCTTCCATCGGCTTGCTCTCGTCATTCGCGATCTCTTTCAGAGCCGCACGCTTTTCGGCATACTGTGCCACCAGGCGTGCGCGCTTCTTCTCGCGTTCGATCATTGCTTTTTTAGCCATGTCTCAATCCTCCCGGCGCTTACGCGTTGAACGGCATGTTGAAAGCTTTCAACAGTGCCTTTGCTTCAGCGTCGGTTTTCGCTGTGGTGGCAATTACGATGTCCATGCCCCAGACCTCGTCGACCTTGTCGAAGTCGATTTCCGGGAACACGATGTGCTCTTTCATGCCCATGGCAAAGTTGCCACGGCCATCGAAGGACGGTTTCACACCGCGGAAGTCACGTACGCGAGGCATCGCGATGGTGATCAGACGGTCCAGGAATTCGTACATCCGGTCGCCGCGCAGGGTCACCTTGGCGCCCAGCGGCATGTCTTCACGGACGCGGAAACCCGCGATCGACTTCTTCGCCTTGGTCGAAACGGCCTTCTGACCGGCGATCGCCGTCAGATCCTCGACCGCGGCTTTCGCCTTCTTCGAGTCCTTCACCGCCTCGGCACCACAGCCGATGTTCAGAACGATCTTCTCCAGCTTGGGGATCTGCATATCGTTCTTGTAGCCGAACTCTTCTTTCAGAGCGGCACGGATGGTTTCAGCGTACTGAGCTTTCAGACGCGGGGTGTAGGTTGCAGCATCAAGCATCGATCACGTCCCCCGTGGTCTTGGCGTAACGAACCTTCTTGTCACCTTCCATGCGGAAGCCGACGCGGGTTGCCTTGCCGCTCTTGTCCAGCAGGGCCAGGTTCGACAGGTCGATCGGCAGAGCCTTGGGCAGGCGGCCACCTTGCGACGTTTGCGACTGGCGGGTGTGGCGGATGGCGATGTTCACGCCATCAACGACAGCTTTGCCGGCTTTGGGGTCGACCGAGGTGATAGTCCCCTCTTTGCCCTTGTCCTTGCCGGCCAGCACGACGACCTTGTCGCCTTTGCGGAGTTTAGCAGCCATGATTACAGCACCTCCGGAGCCAGCGAGATGATCTTCATGAAGTTCTTCGCGCGCAGTTCACGAACAACGGGGCCGAAGATACGGGTACCGACGGGCTCGTTGTTGTTGTTCAGGATGACGGCGGCGTTGCGATCGAAGCGGATCGCGGTGCCGTCTTCGCGACGGACTTCTTTGGCGGTGCGCACGACGACGGCCTTGCGGACGTCACCTTTCTTCACGCGGCCGCGCGGGATGGCTTCCTTCACCGAGACGACAATGATGTCGCCGACGGAGGCGTATTTACGCTTGGAACCACCCAGGACCTTGATGCACTGAACTCGGCGGGCGCCGGAGTTGTCAGCGACATCCAGATTGGTCTGCATCTGGATCATGTGGTTTCTCCCGACCTGTGGGGGCTGGTCTTGTTAAATCCCCCAGGGTTTCGACAAATGGAAAAGTCCCGGAGGCTTAGGCCTCCAGAACCTCCCAACGTTTCGTCTTCGATTTCGGCGCGCATTCGATGATGCGTACGGTGTCGCCGACCTTGAAGGCGTTCTTTTCGTCGTGAGCCCGGTATTTCTTGGACTTACGAACGGTTTTCTGCAGCAGAGGGTGCTTGAAACGGCGCTCGACCAGAACGGTGATGGTCTGTTCGTTGGCGTCGCTGGTCACGGTGCCTTGCAGGATACGCTTGGGCATCTGATTACTCCTCGGATGCCGCGGCAGCGGCCTTTTCGTTCAGAATGGTTTTGACGCGGGCAGCATTGCGGCGGGCCGCTTTGATACCAGCAGTGTTTTCCAGCTGACCGGTGGCCTGTTGAAAGCGCAGGTTGAAGCTTTCTTTCTTCAGGTTGGCCAGTTCCTCGCGGAGCTGGTCCGGGGTCTTTTCACGCAGTTCTTGGGCGTTCATCGCCTTTTCCTTTGCTCAAAACACCAGAAGGCCCCGTACACGGGTCACCTTGGACCTGGTGGATGAATGATAGACATGCGAATCGCCCGACAACGCCGGGAGACCGCAGGATGCCGCCGTATAAGGGTTTGATGGGTGGGTGGCAAGGGAAAGTTTTGCAGCCAGAACCGGGCAACCAACGGGTCACGTCAGAACCTGACCACTTGCGCGTTGTCTTCTGTGGAAACGGGTTTGGCGGAAACTCAAAAGACACGTGAAACCCTTGAAGTATCTTCAGTCCGCTGACTTAGGAACGGTGGAAAAAATGGAACTGGTTGTCCTAATTGGGTTTGCGGCACTTCTAGTTGCTTTAATATCAAGAAAGCCACGCCTTGTCGCCCGTCATAGAGGGCATCAAAAACCTCCGCAAGCCTCCACACGGAAACGCGCAATCCCGCGACAACAGCCGAGTGTTGTTCCCTCCAACCGCGTTCTGACGGGGCGCGCTTATGTGATCGATGGCGACACAATCATTGTCCGTGGAACAAAGATCCGTCTAGCCGGCATTGATGCGCCCGAGCTGGACATGCCATGGGGCCTAAAGGCAAAGTGGACGATGGTCGAAATCTGCAAAGGTCAGGTGATTACCGTCATGCTGAACGGCGAAACATCCTATGACCGGTTAGTTGGAATTGCATACCTACCCAATGGGCAGGACATCGGCGCGGAGCTGGTCAAAAGGGGGCTTGCGCTGGACCTGCCTTTCTTTTCACAAGGAAGGTATAGGCATCTCGAACCGACCGGCGCCAGAGAACGACTGCGGAATGGGGCTTTCGGTCACGCATCGATTTCGGTTCGCAGGACGACGACAGTCGTCGCCTATCGGCGCAGATCAAACCGGCACAATGCGGGCAGTTGAGTTCGCCCTTCAAGGCTCACTCCCACTTATAGTTAAAACTCACCGAAATTCGTTCTTCTTCGGCCATGTTCATCGGCACCTCGTGGCGCAGCCAGCTTTCCCACAGCAGAACGTCGCCGACCTTCGGCTTCAAATAAATGAAGGGCTGTAGTTCGCGTCGGGCGCCCTTGCGGCGCACCGGCGCGGCCATCATGCGGCCCGAGCGGGGGTCTTCAAGCTTCAGCGCGCTGGCGCCTTCCGGCATTGACACATAGGTCGTTCCAGAAATCACACTGTGTGGATGGATGTGGCTGGCATGCATTCCACCCTCGGGCAGGATGTTGATCCAAAGATCCTCCAGTTTCAATTCCCGGTCATCCAGATCAAACTCAAGGTCTTTTGCGAATGCAGCCACGTGCTGATCCAAAGTCTTCACCAAGTCCTGAAAGATCGGAAACCGCCAGGGCAGATCAGTCAACGAGGCATAGCTGGTGTAACCCGGATAGCCGTTTTTTTCGCACCACTCCTGCCCGGCCTCGTCATCCTCAGCAATGACAAGGCACGAGTTCTCCAGCTCCTCCGGATCGATCCTTGGATCGAACTCAGACAGAGCGGCGCGGTAGAGACGGGTAACGAAGAGTGATTCAATCTGTGCCATGGGCGTCCATTACCCTATTCGACGCCCAGGCGCGATAGAGGAACTTTCTTCGAATTTGGAAAACCCCTGCTGCTGTCACAAGTCAATATAGGGCAACGGGTCGCTGTGATGCGCGATCAGCTTCCACGCTCCACCTTCATGGCGATAGACATTCGTGCCGCGCATCCGGATACCGGACCCATCGCCCTGCCCCGACGCCTCGGCGACGTGATGCACAGTGGCAAGCGTATCCCCAAGCACAACATGCCGGTTCAGCACTTTGATCGACCCGCCCAGATGCGCCCGACCCTGCGCGATCCAATCCTGATCCGTGACTTTCCACCCAACGTGGAACAGATCGGGTGACGGGCCCATATAGATGACATCGTCCGCATGCGACCACAGCGCCTCCATCGGTGCAACGTCACCCTCGAACATTGCGTTCAGTGCGGCAAAGAAGCCGTCGTCAATCTTTTCAATCTCTGACGTCGAAACCATTTGAGGCCCCCTTGTTCTAGGCTTTTCCGAAGTATCAAAAGCTGAAGCTGAGCCTAACCCAAACCATCCGAAAAACAAAAAACCCCGCCGGTTCGGCGGGGTTTTCTGAAGTCTTGGCAAGACCGGTTTACCAGTCCTCGCGGACCACCACGCGGGTCTTGATCGGCAGCTTCATCGCAGCCAGGCGCAGAGCCTCGCGCGCGATTTCATCGTTGACGCCGTCGATCTCGAACATCACGCGACCGGGCTTCACTTTGGCTGCCCAATAGTCGACCGAGCCTTTACCTTTACCCATACGGACTTCGGTAGGCTTCGAGGTCACGGGGGTATCCGGGAAGATCCGGATCCAGACGCGACCTTGACGCTTCATGTGACGGGTCATGGCACGACGAGCAGCTTCGATCTGGCGTGCAGTGACGCGCTCGGGCTGCAGGGCCTTCAGACCGTAGGTGCCAAAGTTCAGATCAGAGCCGCCTTTGGCTTCGCCCTTGATCCGGCCTTTGTGCATCTTGCGGAATTTTGTACGCTTTGGTTGAAGCATATCTTTCCCTCCTTAGCGACGACCGCCACCAGCACCACGAGGTGCAGGGCCGTCCTGGAGTTCCTGTGCTTTACGGTCACGTGCCTGCGGATCGTGCTCCATGATCTCACCTTTGAAGATCCAGACCTTGATCCCGATGATCCCGTAGGGGGTCATCGCTTCGGCATGTGCGTAATCGATGTCGGCACGCAGGGTGTGCAGAGGCACGCGGCCTTCGCGGTACCATTCGGTCCGTGCGATTTCGGCGCCGCCCAGACGTCCAGCGACGTTCACCCGGATACCCAGGGCGCCCATGCGCATGGCGTTCTGAACCGACCGCTTCATCGCGCGGCGGAACGAAACGCGGCGCTCCAGCTGCTGAGCGATCGACTCGGCAACCAGCTGCGCGTCGAGTTCCGGCTTGCGCACTTCGACGATGTTCAGGTGCAGTTCGCTGTCGGTCATCTGCGCGATTTTCTTGCGCAGAACTTCGATGTCCGCGCCTTTCTTGCCGATGATGACACCGGGACGCGCGGTGTGGATCGTGACGCGGCACTTCTTGTGCGGACGTTCGATGATCACACGGGCGATGCCGGCTTGCTTGCACTCTTTCTTGATGAACTCACGGATCTTGAGGTCTTCCAGCAGAAGATCACCGTAGTCCTTGGTATCTGCGTACCAACGGCTGTCCCAGGTGCGGTTGACCTGAAGGCGCATGCCGATCGGATTGACTTTATGTCCCATTAGGCTTGCTCCTCAACTTGACGCACCTTGATGGTGATCTCCGAGAACGGCTTCATGATCTTGCCGAAACGGCCACGGGCACGCGGACGGCCGCGCTTCATGACCAGGTTCTTACCAACCCATGCTTCGGCGACGATCAGCTCGTCCACGTCCAGGTTGTGGTTGTTTTCGGCGTTCGCGATTGCGGACTGCAGGCACTTTTTTACGTCCTGCGCGACACGCTTGTTCGAGAAAGTCAGGTCGGTCAGAGCCTTCTCGACTTTCTTGCCGCGGATCATTTGCGCAACCAGGTTCAGTTTCTGCGGGCTGGTGCGAAGCATACGGGTTTTTGCCATTGCTTCGTTTTCAGCCACGCGGCGGGGGTTCTTTTCCTTGCCCATGACTTACTTCCGCTTCGCTTTTTTGTCTGCGGCATGGCCATAATAGGTCCGGGTCGGCGAGTACTCACCGAACTTCTGACCGATCATGTCTTCCGAGACGTTTACCGGGATATGCTTCTGGCCGTTGTACACACCAAAGGTCAGACCCACGAACTGGGGCAGAATGGTGGAACGACGCGACCAGATCTTGATGACTTCGTTGCGGCCCGACTCGCGCGCAGCTTCGGCTTTTTTCAGCACGTAAGCGTCGACGAAAGGACCCTTCCAAACAGAGCGAGACATGTCTTAACGCCCTTTCTTCTTGGCGTGCCGCGAGCGGATGATCAGCTTCTGGGACGCTTTGTTCTTGTTGCGGGTACGCTTACCCTTGGTGTCCTTACCCCAAGGCGTAACCGGCGTACGGCCACCCGAGGTCCGGCCTTCACCACCACCGTGGGGGTGATCGATCGGGTTCATGGCAACACCACGGACCGACGGACGCACGCCCTTGTGGCGCATACGACCGGCTTTGCCGAGGTTCTGGTTGCTGTTGTCGGGGTTCGACACGGCACCGACGGTGGCCATGCATTCTTGGCGCACCATGCGCAGCTCGCCCGAGCTCAGACGGATCTGGGCATAGCCGCCATCACGGCCGACGAACTGGGCGTAGGTGCCCGCTGCACGTGCGATCTGACCGCCCTTGCCGGGCTTCATCTCGATGTTGTGCACGATGGTACCGATCGGCATACCCGAGAACGGCATCGCGTTGCCGGGCTTGATGTCGGCCTTGGCCGAAGCGATGACCTTGTCGCCAACCGCCAGACGCTGCGGCGCCAGGATATAGGCCTGCTCGCCGTCGTCATATTTGATCAGTGCGATGAATGCGGTCCGGTTCGGGTCGTATTCGATCCGCTCGACGGTTGCCGCCACATCCAGTTTGTTCCGTTTGAAGTCAACGATCCGGTAGAGACGCTTTGCGCCACCGCCACGGCGGCGTGAAGTGATCCGTCCGGTGTTGTTCCGGCCGCCCGACTTGGTCAAACCCTCAGTGAGAGACTTGACCGGACGTCCTTTCCAAAGCTCCGAACGGTCGATCAGCACCAGCCCGCGCTGGCCCGGCGTCGTCGGTTTGTACGACTTGAGTGCCATGCTTTCTGTCTTCCGTTTAGCAAGCGCGAGGATCAATCCCCGCTATGTGAGAGGCCCCCGTAGGTGCCCAGGTTATAGGGCCCCGAAGGTCCCCGGTTGCAAATATCAGAGGCCCCGGAACGAATCCGAGGCCGCAAGATTGGGAGCGTGTAGCAGGGTTGGGGGTGGGTGTCGATAGGTCGAGCGGTTCCAACATCAAGAAATCTCGCCCCCCCCCATTTCAAAGCTGCATCCGTTTGGACCGCCACCGCAGAATAAAGGAAACCAGAACATTACTCACTCCAGGGTGGCAAGCAGAGCGCAAACTCTTATAAAGGCTGAAATTTAACAAGGGTACGGCAGCACGATGGAGACAAAAGATGCGCCTTAGAGACATCAATTTTGGTGATGTAGATGCGAAAAACGAGATACTCAAACAGCGGCGAATTGGCGAAAGAGATTTCTTCGAATCCTATTCGATTCCCCAAGGTCTCGATCTTCAAGAATACTACGCGGGGCAGAAGTATTTTGTGCTTGGTCTGAAGGGCACCGGAAAAACTGCGCTTCTCCGCTATTTACACGACACCGTAACTGCAAGAGGAGATCTGTCTGAGTTTATTCTTTTTAAGAGCCACGTGTCTGAAGAAGACCGTCAAAAGCTCTCTGAGGGTGCAGGGTTTCAAATAGTCGACACTGAGAACGTGCCAACATTCATTCAAGACTTCAAAGAGTCTTGGAAGTGGCTAATATATCAAAAAATCGCCGCCAAATTGCACCAAGCAAATATTGAGGATGCCGACTGCCAAAGGCTCTACAAACTGACTGGACTTAGCGAGAACCGGCTAACGTCGACACTTGGTGAATTATTCTCCAAAATTTCTTCTGGAAATCTAAAGTTCTCTGGTGAGGCGCTCGGAGTCGCGCTGGAACTTGGAATTGAAACTAAAGCATCCAACGGGGTTTCTAGCGTTTCGCTATCAAGCGTAAACAGGTCATGCGCACTGTTGCTCAACAGTATTCAGTTGGACAAGCCGCTGTACCTTTTTTTCGATGAACTCGAACTTTTTCATCAGACCTCTGATCAATTCGATCGAGACAGAAGGATCATTAGAGACCTTGTATACAGTATTTCCCAAATAAATAGTGAATCTGCGGAATACGGAAGACGCGTGTTCATCATTTCGTCACTTCGCACAGAGGTGCTACACTCAATACTGGAGCTTGGCCATGAGATCGGCAGAGATGTTGATGACTACGGCGATAAGCTGGATTGGTCTGCGGAAAAGGCCACCAAGGACCACCCCCTGTTGAAACTGATTGCAAAGAAGATAGCAGTCTCGGTCAATATATCAGCGGACCACGTTTGGACACGTTTTTTCCCGATCAAGATCAACAATCAGGACTACTACAAGTTCCTTCTGAACTCTTCATACTACAGGCCCAGAGATATAGTTAGATTGTTGCGTGTTGCTCGCCAGCACAACAAAGAAGCTGAAGCATTTACAACAGCTCATTTTGATGAGTCTTCAACTGAGTACTCGAAGCAAACTTGGCTCGAGATAACCGAAGAGTTGCTCGCATCATATAGCCCTGGTGAAATCGCTGCACTCCAGAGAACACTATTAGGTTTCAAAACTCATTTCTTCAAAGACGAATTGGAAGACAGAATCAATGTTCGCTACAAAGCAGACCGACCAGTTCAAGAGCTTTTTTCCTCTAAGGGAGTCACGACTGTTTTGGAAGATTTATATAGGATTGGAGTGCTTGGAAATGACTTCATTGTGCGCGACACTTTCGGAAATACGAAGCGACGGCACCGTTGGATTTTTCGAGGAAATTCATCAATAAACGCGTCGGAGCGCATGGCAATACATAAATCACTGTGGAAACATCTAACAATTATCCCGATGTAACCATCTAAATCTCAAATTTTTGTAAAGCAAAAAACCCCCGCCTTTCGGCGGGGGCTTTCATCTCTCTCCAAGGACGGGTCCGATCAGAGACCGGTGGTCACGTCGATGGTGTTGCCCTCTTCCAGGGTCACATAGGCCTTCTTGACGTCTTTCCGCTTGCCCAGCTGGCCGCGGAACCGCTTGACCTTGCCTTTGGTCACGGTGGTGTTCACCGCCTTGACCTTCACACCAAACAGCGCCTCGACGGCCTCTTTGATCTGCGGCTTGTTGCTGTCGATCGCCACTTCAAAGACAACCGCGCCGTTCTCAGAGGCCATGGTCGTTTTCTCGGTGATGATCGGCTTGCGGATCACGTCGTAGTGTTCTGCCTTCGCGCTCATTTCAGTCGAGCCTCCAGTGCTTCGACACCCGCCTTGGTGAGCACCAGGGTGTCACGCTTGAGGATGTCATAGACGTTTGCGCCCATCGACGGCAGGATATCCAGACCTTCGATGTTGCGGGCTGCGCGGGCGAACCCTTCGTTCACGGTGGCGCCGTCGATGACCAGAGCGCGCTTCCAGCCCAGGTTTGCAACCTGCTTGGCCAGTGCGGCGGTCTTGCCTTCGGCTTCGGCGCTTTCGATCACGACCAGCTCACCGGCTTTGGCCTTGGCCGACAGTGCGTGGCGCAGGCCCAGCTTGCGGAACTTCTTCGGCAGGTCGTGGCCATGCGAACGCGGGGTCGGACCCTTGTAGATGCCACCCTTGCGGAAGATCGGCGCGTTGCGGTCACCGTGACGTGCGCCACCGGTGCCCTTCTGGCGATAGATCTTCTTGGTCGAGTAGCTGGTTTCCGAGCGGGTCTTCACCTTGTGGGTACCAGCCTGCGCGTTGTTGCGCTGCCAACGGACCACACGGTGCAGGATGTCCGCGCGCGGCTCCAGGCCGAACAGGTCCGCATCCAGCTCGATGTTGCCGGCTTTCTTGCCGTCCAGTTTGATTACATCAAGTTTCATGCTTCACCACCTTCCGCGGGTGCTTCTTCCGCAGGTGCTTCGGTTGCAGCCGATTTCACAGCAGCCGGGAAGGGCAGGCCTTCCGGTGCTTTCTTCTTGACGGCGTCCTTGACGGTAACCCAGCCCGATTTCGGTCCGGGAACGGCGCCTTTGATGAAGACCAGACCACGGTCGGCGTCGGTTTTGACGACCTCGAGGTTCTGGGTGGTAACACGGGCAGCACCCATGTGACCGGCCATCTTCTTGCCTTTGAACACCTTGCCCGGGTCCTGACACTGACCGGTCGAACCGTGCGAACGGTGGCTGATCGAAACACCGTGCGAGGCGCGCAGACCACCGAAGTTGTGGCGCTTCATTGCACCGGCAAAACCTTTACCGATCGAGGTGCCCGAAACGTCAACTTTCTGACCAGCCAGGAAGTGATCTGCCGAGATCTCGGCGCCCACTTCGATCAGCGCGTCTTCCGACACGCGGAACTCGGCCAGCTTGCGCTTGGGCTCGACCTTGGCGGCGGCGAAGTGGCCGCGCATGGCCTTCGAGGTGCGTTTTGCCTTGGCGGCACCGGCGCCCAGCTGAACGGCGGTGTAGCCGTCTTTGTCAGCGGTACGCTGTGCAACGACCTGCAGGTTGTCCAGGTGAAGAACGGTCACAGGGATCTGCTTGCCGTCTTCCATGAACAGGCGGGTCATGCCGACTTTTTTTGCGATAATACCAGAGCGCATCATCAATACCCTCCGATCTTACGACTGCAGCTTGATCTCGACGTCCACACCAGCGGCCAGGTCGAGCTTCATCAGCGCGTCCACGGTCTGGGGGGTCGGATCTACGATGTCCAAGAGACGCTTGTGCGTACGGATCTCGAACTGATCGCGGGATTTCTTGTCAACGTGAGGGCCACGGAGAACCGTGAACTTCTCGATCTTGTTCGGCAGCGGGATCGGGCCGCGAACGTTCGCGCCGGTCCGCTTTGCAGTGTTGACGATCTCTTGCGTGCTGGCATCCAGCACGCGATAGTCAAATGCCTTCAGCCGAATACGGATGTTTTGGCTTTGCATATTAACAGCCTTTTTTCAGGCGTTGGAGTTGAGAGGAGGACGGGCGCTCATCGCCAACCCTCATCGAACCCAAAAGGCGGGAATCACCCCGCCTTCACATTCTCACCGAGAACTCGCGCGGTTTAGTGGGGTTGGCGCTGTTTGGCAAGGGGGAAATGCCACCAAGCCCCAAATGCGGATTGTCCAACAAGTGATAGGCCGCCGCGCTGAATCTTGAAGACCCTACCCGGCTTCAGGATCGTTTTGGGATTGCCCCAATTCCGCCAGCTCTGTCCAGACCGCATCCGGGATAGACCAGTCGGCCCATTCGAATGTCTGGTCCACGTGCTGCGGCCATGTCGCGCCGCAAATTGTCGAAGCTATATCTGCGTTTTTGACCGAGAACTGCAACGCAAGCGCCCCCAAGGGCACATCGTAGCGGGAACAGATACTCTCGACCGCACGAACCGGGCCCAGAACCTCTTCGGTTGCAGGCCGATATACGTAGAAATGATGAGCGGAACTTCCCTTGGCCAATATTCCTCCGGAATAAGGCGCCGCATTCAGAACGGTCACTCCCTTGGAACGCGCAAGTTCAATCAACGGAGCGGAATTCATGTTGACGACTGTATGCCTGTTGTGCGTCAGAAGGACGTCGAACTCACGATCGCGTAGCATAGGCATCAGGACGTCAATTCGACCACCGGCAAGCCCCACAGCTTTGGCCAAGCCCTCTTCCTTCATCCGAAACAGCTCATCAAGCGCGCCGCCCGTGCCGGTCACTTCGGAAAGATCTGCGGCGTATTCAGGGTCATGAAGGTGAAGAACATCCACCTGGTCGACGCCAAGGGCTTCAAGGCTTGCTTCAAGCGACCTTCGCGCTTGTGTCGCATCAAACCTGTTGCTCTCCATGTCGCGGTCCAGTTTCGTGGACAGAACCCGGCCCTCGGGCCACCCGCCCAGCTCACGAATGACTTGCCCGATACGTTCTTCGCTTCGGCCCAACGCATACCCGCGCGCTGTATCAATGAAGCCATCCGGACGTTGGAGAATTGTCCTGATGGTATCCAGTGCACGGCTTTCGTCTACTTCGTATCCATATATCTGTGGAATGCTTCCCAGCCCTGTTGAACCGAACCCTATTTGCGGCAACCTGACCCCAGTCCGGCCGATCTCAACATGCTTGGTCATCCCATTATCCTCCCCTACAGGACATTTCTGACTGCAATTGTGTCGAGGGGCGCCACTCAACGCAAGCTTGGCGTATTCGCGTGCGACACCAAGATGTGTGCAACCAATGTTTTGGGGACTTAACGAAAAAGGCCGCCCCGGATTGGGACGGCCTTCTTTGGTTTCTCACCGAGTTGCTTTCGGCTGGCTTCGCTTTGGAAAACCGCCTGCCGCAACCGGGCGCGACAAGCGCGCCTTACTCGATGATTTTGGACACGACGCCTGCGCCGACGGTGCGGCCGCCTTCGCGGATGGCGAAGCGCAGACCATTTTCCATGGCGATCGGGGCGATCAGCTCGACGCCGAACGACACGTTGTCGCCGGGCATGACCATCTCGGTGCCTTCGGCCAGGGTCACGG
>NZ_JBQFUQ010000005.1:0-122425 GCF_056539245.1 Ruegeria sp. BC2 | reverse complement strand
CTGCGGTCAGCGTCGTCTTGCCGTGGTCAACGTGGCCAATCGTGCCAATGTTGACGTGCGGTTTTGTACGCTCAAACTTTTCCTTTGCCATTCCTCAGGCGCCCTTTTGCGATTTGGGGGACCCTTGGTCCCGTGGTTACATCTGCGCGCGCGAGATATTTGGTTCAAAGCGGAAAATCAAGCACATCCTGAGGGAAATCCTCAAAACTATGCCGGGTTTTGTACCGCCTGTCCGGATTCAATCGGTTGGATCAGGCCGGAGCGCAGGTCGAACCAACCATTGTCCTTGTGCTCTTCAGCCAGCCATTCCTCGACGCGGTCCGCCACTTTCAGTGCCAAACCGCTCATCTGCTCTTCCTTGGTGCGTTCGTTGCCCGAGCCCTTCAGAGCGCTGCCACCGGTGGTATCTTCGAGGACCTGAAACTGCTTGCCCTTGGCCAGAAACTCTTTCTTGCCGACATCATAGACGTTGACCAGAACGATCGCTGTGCTTTTGGGGTTGTAGATCACCGGAATACCAGGAGGCGCCAGCATATAGCCTTCGAGGCTGATCCCGATGTCATACTCCTGCGAGCCCTGATAGCGACCAAGGCGGATATCGACGGCCTTCTGGATCGCTTCGGTCCATTCCTGGGGCGTCGCATCCCGCGACACCGGCCCCTGGACAGCCTTGTCGGCAAACGCATAGTTCACGCGCAGCTTGAATTCGCCCAGATCTTCCGGCTCTTCATAGAGTTGCGTCTGCGTGCAGGCGCCCACCAGGGCCAGTCCGGTAATCAGGGTCAGAATGCGCAGCATTGTCTCGTCTCGATAGGCCTGTTTTTCTTTGATCTAGCGCACCGATGCAGCATGTGCCAAGCCGTATCTGCAGATTTCCACCGTGGTCGGCGCACGATCACGAGAACTTGTAATCGCGCGGGAACCCATAGGGCGGTTTTTTTCCGACGCTTGCGCGCTTTGCCAGCCATTGAGACATATCTGCCTCATGCCGCGTCTTGTCGCCGCCCATTGACCATTTCAAACCGTCCTCCCAGTTGAACGTCGTCAGGTCGGACAGGCCACCATCCAGCTCCAGCGTGCCCTGGCGCCCGCGCGCCATGTTGTATTTCTGCAGACGCACGCCCTTGCCCCGCGTCATCTCGGGCAGTTCGGAGACCGGGAACACCAGAAACTTGCCATTCTGTGATACCACAGCGACGTGATCGCCCTCGATCGGCTTACAGATCACCGCGCGCTCGTCATCCTTGACGTTCAGCACCTGTTTGCCGTTGCGGGTCTGGGCCAGCACCTCGTCCTCGGGCACCATGAACCCGTTGCCCGCATCCGAAGCAACCAGCAATTTGCGCCCCGGCTTGTGGATCAGGATATCGACGATCTGCGCCTCGTTGGGCAGATCGACCATCAGGCGCAGCGGCTCACCCATTCCCCGGCCACCGGGAAGGTTCGCGGCGCTGACCGTGTAGACCCGCCCGTTCGATGCGAAGACCAGCAGCCGGTCGGTGGTTTCCGCATGGAAGATGAACCGCGGCCCGTCGCCGTCCTTGAACTTCAGCTCGCGGTTCAGGTCGATATGGCCGGTCATGGCGCGGATCCAGCCCATCTGCGAGCAGACGACCGTGATCGGCTCCTTGTCGATCATCGCCTCAAGCGGTACGTCCTCGACCTCGCCTGCTTCGGCAAACCGGGTGCGACGCGCGCCGCCCTCATAATCCTTGCCGAAGGTCTTCTTGGTCTCTTTCAGCTGCTCGGCGATCTTGGCCCATTGCAGACCCTCATCCGCCAGCAGATCCTCGAGTTCTGCGCGCTCTTCCATCAGCGCGTCACGCTCACGGACCAGTTCCATCTCTTCGAGCCGACGCAGGCTGCGCAGGCGCATGTTCAGGATCGCGTCGACCTGAACTTCGGACAATTCGCCCTCGCCCGGCTTGGGCGAGACATAGTCGGCCTCGCTGGTGGCGCGGACATGGTCGATACCCCAGTTCTCGCGCATCAGGGCGGCCTTGGGGTCGTCGTCATAGCGGATGATATCAATCACGCGGTCGAGATTCAGGAAGGCAACGATAAAGCCCTCCAACACCTCCAACCGGTGGTCGATCTTGGCCATTCGGTGACGCGAGCGGCGCAGCAGCACCTCTTGCCGGTGATCGAGGAAGGCGCGCAGCACTTCCTTCATCGAACAGACCTTGGGCGTCACCCCGTCGATCAGCACGTTCATGTTCAGGCTGAAGCGCACCTCGAGATCCGAGTTGCGATACAGCATGTTCATCAGCACCTCGGGGTCCACGTTCTTGGAGCGCGGTTCGAGGATGAGGCGGATGTCGTCGGCGGATTCGTCGCGCACATCGCCCAGGATCGGGATCTTTTTGGTCTGGATCAGCTCGGCGATCTTTTCGATCAGCTTGGATTTCTGAACCTGATACGGGATCTCGGTGACCACGATCTGCCACTGGCCGCGGCCCAGATCCTCGACCTCGTATTTGCAACGCAGCCGGAACGATCCGCGCCCGGTGCGATAGGCCTGCGCGATATTCTCGACCGGTTCTACGATTACGCCGCCCGTTGGGAAATCGGGCCCCGGCACATAGTTCAGCAGCGTGTCGTCACGCGCGTCGGGCGTCTTGATCAGATGCAGACAGGCGTCGCACAGCTCGGCGATGTTGTGGGGCGGGATGTTCGTCGCCATGCCCACGGCAATGCCTGAGGCGCCATTGGCCAGAAGGTTCGGGAACTGTGCCGGCAAGACGACAGGTTCGGTCAGCGTGCCGTCATAGTTGTCGCGGAAATCGACGGCGTCCTCGTTCAGCCCCTCCAGCAACGCCTCGGCAACGATGGTCATCCGGGCCTCGGTGTAGCGCGAGGCCGCCGGGTTGTCGCCGTCGATATTGCCGAAATTCCCCTGCCCGTCGACCAGCGGGTAGCGGACGTTGAAATCCTGCGCCAGACGCGCCATCGCGTCATAGATCGCCGCGTCCCCGTGCGGGTGATAGTTACCCATCACGTCACCCGAGATCTTGGCCGACTTGCGGAACCCGCCCGAGGAGCTGAGTCGCAGCTCGCGCATAGCGTAGAGGATTCGCCGGTGAACCGGCTTCAGCCCGTCGCGCGCATCCGGCAGCGCGCGGTGCATGATGGTGGAGAGAGCATAGGTCAGATAACGCTCGCCAATTGCCCGGCGCAGCGGTTCGGCCACCTCGCCCCCGGCGTCGGGGGCCTCCATGTTGGGGTCGTCGATCGTGTCGTTCATAGATGATGTGATACGACGCCCGGCGCGCGTGGTAAAGCAACCAAGGCATATTTTGCTGGGGACAAGTCGGGGTTTTTGCAACAGGGGGAGCCAACCCGGCGATTTCCCCCGATTTTCGACTCGGGACCCGAACTATGGTAGGATCCCAACAATTGAATGCTGCCTTTTTCTTGTTGTTATGATTACCGGGGGATGCGCCATGACGCGCCTTATGCTTGTTACTTTTGCCATGCTCGGCTGGTTCTTCTACGTCATGAGCGGTGGATCCGAATTCGAACCGCGCGGAACCCGCGCCGAGGCACCACCCATCGTTGCGGCAGCTGAGAAACCCGAGCCCAGGCCACTGGTCCCCTCCCCGGCAACCGAGCTTGTGACGAAAGTGGCCCTGCGCCCCGCCAAGCCGTCCGAACCTAAGCCGGAACCGATCCCCGCCGCCGATGCCGTCGATACCGAGGCGTTGCTAGCGCAGATCGCGGCCGGTTTGAATTCTGATCTGTCCAGTTTCGACAATACCGGCGCCACCTTTTCGCTGGCGTCGCTGGATGAAAACGCGGCCGTCCAGGTTTTGGACACCGACGCCGAACCGGAAACCGCAGCCGCCCCTGCACCCGCAGAGCCGCCGAAAGACATCCGCATCGTGTCCGGCACCCGCGTGAACATGCGCGACGGCCCCGGCACGATCTATCCGATCATCGGCAAAGCGCGGATGGGTCAGCAGGTCGAAGTTCTGAGCGAGTCCGGAACCGGCTGGCTGCGCCTGCGCGTGTTGCCCGAGCAACAGGTTGGCTGGATTTCCTCCTCGTTGATCCGAAAAAGCACAAATTGACGTGATGCCGTCATTGCCGGAGGCCGATCCTCGCAATAGTTTTTGCCGAGGACGACTTTGGGGCAGACATGCAGAAATCCATCCTCATCACCGGATGCTCATCCGGCATTGGTCTGGACGCGGCACACGGGATGCGTGCACGCGGATGGCGCGTGTTTGCCGCCTGCAGACATCAGCGCGATTGCGACAGGCTGAGGGCTCAGGGCTTTGACAGCCCAAGAATCGACTATACCGATGCCGAAACGATCACTTCGGGATTGGCCAGTGTTCTCGAAGCAACGGGCGGCACGTTGGACGCGCTGTTCAACAACGGTGCCCATGGGCTGCCCGGCGCGATCGAAGACGTGCCCACCGACGGGTTGCGCCATATCTTCGAGACCAATGTTTTTGGCTGGCACGAACTGACCCGCCAGGTGATACCCGTCATGCGTGCACAGGGCCATGGCCGCATCGTGCAGAACTCGTCGGTACTGGGTCTGGTCGCCTTTCCCTGGCGCGGTGCTTACGTCGCCACGAAATACGCAATCGAAGGCCTGACCGATACGATGAGGCTGGAGCTGCGCGGCACCGGCATCAAAGTGGTGCTGATTGAACCCGGCCCCATCACCTCTAAGCTGCGCGAAAAAGCCATACCGATTTTTGAACGGTTCATAGATTGGGAAAACTCGGCCCTGCGCGACAAGTATGAGGGGTCGCTGCTCAAACGTCTGTACGAAGACTCGGGCCCCGACCGGTTCGAGCTGCCGGCGTCTGCGGTAACCGATAAACTTGCCCGCGCGCTCGAGGCAAAGTCGCCCAAGGCTCGGTACTACGTGACCACACCGACCTATATCGCGGGTTATCTGCGCCGCATTCTGCCAACGGGCACGATAGACCGCATCCTTTCGGGTATCTGAGACGAAATTACCCGTTCGCTTTCGCGGGCCGCCCCGCTAGATGGTGCGCAAAGGATACAACAAATGCGGACGGTGAGTTCATGGACCTTCTAATGGGCGTACTTCTTTTGGCGATGGCGGCGGTCGTCGTTGTTCTGGCCATCGGCATATCCAATTTCGGCAAGGGCGGCATGGAGGCCGCCAAGAAAAGCAACAAGATGATGCGGCTGCGCATCCTGTTTCAATTCATTGCCGTGGTACTGATCGTGCTCTACGTCTATCTGCGTGGACAGGGAGTGCAGTAGATGGTCGTTCTGAACAAGATTTACACCCGCACCGGGGACGATGGCAAAACCGCGTTGGGCAATGGCGAACGGGTTGCGAAATACTCGGGCCGAGTGGCGGCCTATGGCACGGTGGACGAGTTGAACGCCTTTGTCGGCGTGGCGCGCACCGAGGCCGAGGGCGAGGTCGATGCGGCGCTGGCCCGCATTCAGAACGATCTTTTCGACCTGGGTGCTGATCTGTGCCGCCCCGACATGGAAAAAGACGCCGAGGCCGACTACCCGCCCCTACGGATCGCACCGGCCCAGATCGACCGTTTGGAATCGGAAATCGACGCGATGAACGCCGACCTCGAGCCGTTGCGCAGCTTCATCTTGCCGGGCGGATCAAAGCTGGCGGCGCATCTTCATGTCTGCCGCACGGTCTCGCGGCGCGCCGAGCGCCTGTCTGTCGAACTGACCAACATGGAACCGGTGAACGAGGCCGCGGTGAAATACCTCAACCGCCTCAGCGACTGGTTCTTCGTGGCAGCCCGCTGCGCCAACAACGGCGGTCGCGATGACGTCTTGTGGGTTCCGGGCGCGAACCGCTGAAAGCGGCGCAACGTCCAGCGGACGTTGTGTCGACCGGAACGGCGAAGCGGCGGCCCGAAGGGCGGGCGCGGCCCGCTGAGACAAAAACTTCTTGAGAGCGATTTCGCACCATCCGGCGCGGCAAAACCGCCCATCGGCCGGGTAACAATATTTCGTTCCTTCACGTCAAAAAGCGTGAAACGCGACGTCCCCACGACATGACGTGACGATTTTGCCCTGTCCCGACGCCCCGCAAGGCGCTATCTAGGCCGACGAGAGCATTGGTGGAGTCGCATTGCGGCTTGCCGTTTTTGTAAGGAGCGTACGCAAAAATGAAGGTACTTGTGCCTGTCAAGCGCGTGATCGACTACAACGTGAAAGTTCGCGTCAAAGCGGACGGCAGCGGTGTTGATCTCGCCAATGTCAAAATGTCGATGAACCCGTTCGACGAGATTGCCGTCGAAGAGGCGATCCGCCTGAAAGAAGCCGGCAAAGCCGACGAGGTCGTGGCCGTTTCGATCGGCGTCAAGCAGGCGCAGGAAACGCTGCGCACCGCGCTGGCCATGGGTGCTGACCGCGCCATTCTGGTGGTCGCCGCGGATGACGTCCACCAGGACATCGAGCCGCTGGCGGTTGCCAAGATCCTGGCCAAGGTGGTTGAGGAAGAGCAGCCCGGCCTGGTTCTGTGCGGCAAGCAGGCGATCGACAACGACATGAACGCCACCGGCCAGATGCTGGCGGCACTGCTGGGCTGGAGCCAGGGCACCTTCGCGTCCGAACTGGACATCGAAGGCGACACCGCCAAGGTCACGCGTGAAGTTGACGGCGGTCTGCAGACCATCAGCGTCAAGATGCCGGCCATCATCACCGTCGACCTGCGCCTGAACGAGCCGCGCTATGCGTCGCTGCCCAACATCATGAAGGCCAAGAAAAAGCCGCTGGATGAAAAAACCGCCGCCGATTACGGCGTCGACGTCACGCCGCGCCTCGAAGTCGTCAAGACCGAAGAGCCGCCGGCACGCGCCGCTGGCATCATCGTGGGCTCGGTCGACGAGCTGGTCGGGAAACTCAAAGAAGCGGGGGCTGTGTAATGGCTGTACTTCTGCTTGCCGAAGTCAACAATGGCGAACTGGCGATGGACGCAACCGCCAAGGCGGTCACCGCAGCCAAGCAGCTGGGTGACGTGACCGTTCTGGCCGCGGGCGGCTCGGCCGCCGCTGCCGGCGAAGCCGCCGCCAAGATCGACGGCGTGTCCAAGGTCCTAGTCGCCGAAGACCCGTCGCTGGGCCACCGTCTGGCCGAATCGACCGCCGCGCTGATCGTCGGCTTGGCCGACGGCTATGAGCATATCGTGGCGCCCGCCACCACCGACGCCAAGAACGTGATGCCGCGCGTGGCCGCGCTGCTGGACGTGATGGTGATCTCGGACGCGTCGGGCGTGGTGGACGGCTCGACCTTCGAGCGCCCGATCTACGCGGGCAACGCGATCCAGATCGTCAAGTCGAACGATCCCAAGAAAGTCATCACCTTCCGTACGGCCAGCTTTGATGCAGCCGGCGAAGGCGGATCGGCCTCGGTCGAGACCGTATTGGTCGGTGAAAACCCCGGCTTGTCGGAATGGGTCGAGGACAAGGTCGCCGAAAGCGACCGCCCGGAACTGACCTCGGCCGGCGTCGTTGTCTCGGGCGGCCGTGGTGTTGGCTCGGAAGAAGACTTCAAACTGATCGAAGCCCTGGCCGACAAGCTGGGCGCGGCGGTTGGTGCCAGCCGTGCGGCAGTCGACTCGGGCTATGCCCCGAACGACTGGCAGGTGGGTCAGACCGGCAAGGTCGTTGCACCCGATCTGTACATCGCGGTTGGTATTTCGGGTGCGATCCAGCACCTGGCCGGCATGAAGGATTCGAAGATCATCGTCGCGATCAACAAAGACGAAGAAGCTCCGATCTTCCAGGTCGCGGACTACGGCCTAGTCGCCGACCTGTTCCAGGCCGTGCCGGAACTGACCGAAAAGCTGGGCTGATACGTCCAGACTTCGAAACGATCAAGGCCCGCCAATCGGCGGGCCTTTTTCATTCGAGGTCTCGGATCGCAGGCAGCAAATGTTCTGCAATGGCCCGGTGCGTGGCCGGTCCGATCATATGTTCCGCCATCGGTTGCTGCATCGTGCCGAACAGCATGTCCTCAAGATCATCCGAAGCACCTGAAGGGCGCACCGTCATCTTCACGGTTGGCACCCCTCCATCCGACACCCCATCAATCATGGCCTGTGTAATTGGCACCGGATCAGATACCCCCCGCGCATCCAGCCCGACTGCCGGGCTGTGATCCCAGTCCAGCCACAGCAGCAGAACCCGGCTGGTGACGTTGTCCAACAGGGTGCGAAGAGCCTCTGCCCAAGCCCGCCGCAACTCGGCGGCCACCACTTCGAAGCGTGCGTCCGAAAATGCCGACAACCTGGACATTAGGTGCCGCACAAAATGAACGTCGGCGAAGTCAACTTCGGGGTACAACGCGGAAAGGTCCGAGGTTGCCTGGAGGACCCGATCATTGCGTCGGGGATGAACACGGTAGAACCGGTTGGACTGGTTCAGCGCCGATGGCAATTGCAACACGCAAAGATCGGCGCCATTCATCAGGCTCAGAATTTCCGGATCCCGCGCCAATCCCTCGGCACCCGTGAACAGACTGCCCAGATTCAGACACTGCTTTTTCAGCCGCTGCTCCAACGCGGCGGGAAACGGAGAATCGACCAACCGACCGAATGTCTCGGTGCCGCCGACGCAGGCCACATATGGCACCCGCAACACTCGCTTTGGCCCGCGAAACCACAGTTTTGACGTCCCATACCGGCAGACGGATTCCTCGACACCGGTCGCGCCCGACTCATGATAACTCATGTCAGCCACCCATTTTTCTTCACCCAATTGCCATTCTGCGGCCTTAGGTGTTTAGAAAACTCTAATGTGCGCATTTGAAGCGAATTGGACCGGTCCCACCCCCTTGCCGCCCAACCCGGACTGCCGATAATGTCCCACTGAACCTTGATGCGGAAGGCAGTTCAATATGGACGTGAAATCAGTAGGAGTAATCGGCGCGGGCCAGATGGGCAACGGAATCGCCCATGTGATGGCGTTGGCAGGGTATGACGTTCTGCTGAACGACATCAGCCAGGATGCGCTGGATGCTGCCATTGAAACGATCAAGGGCAACTTGGCTCGTCAGGTGTCACGCGGCAAGATCGGTGACGACGAGATGCAGGCCGCACTGCAGCGGATCAAGACCACGCTGAACCTTCCCGAGATCGGCCAGACGGACCTCGTGATCGAAGCCGCGACCGAACGTGAGGCCATCAAGCAGGCGATTTTCGAGGATCTGCAGCCGCATTTGCAGGCCCACACGATCCTGACGTCGAACACTTCGTCCATTTCGATCACACGGCTTGCCAGCCGGACGGATCGGCCGGAGCGTTTCATGGGGTTCCACTTCATGAACCCGGTTCCTGTCATGCAATTGGTCGAGTTGATTCGCGGTATCGCCACCGACGAAGAGACCTTTGCCACCTGCAAGGCGGTGGTGGATCGGTTGGGCAAAACCGCCGCCAGCGCCGAGGATTTTCCGGCCTTCATCGTGAACCGTATCCTGATGCCGATGATCAACGAGGCCGTCTATACCCTGTATGAAGGTGTCGGCAGCGTTCAGTCGATCGACCAGTCGATGAAGCTGGGCGCCAATCACCCCATGGGTCCGCTGGAACTGGCCGATTTCATCGGGCTGGACACCTGTCTGGCCATCATGAACGTCCTCCATGATGGGTTGGCGGATACAAAGTACCGCCCCTGCCCGTTGCTGACGAAATACGTCGAGGCCGGCTGGCTGGGCCGCAAGACCGATCGCGGGTTTTATGACTACCGTGGCGAGGTTCCGGTCCCGACGCGCTAAACCGTCAAGGGACCGCCCCGCTCGCTTGCGATGTTTTCGCGCAAATGAACGGTGGATCAGGCTTCTGGTGACTGCCCCAAGCCCAGCGTGTGTTTTCTGAGCCAGGTCATGAATCCGCGCGGGTCGCGTTCGAGCAATTTCATGTCCTCGTCCGAAATCGGCTCTCCGATCACGGGGCCGACCGGTTTGTTGCAGGACCGGACGATCTCATGCAGCAGAAGTCCCTGACGCAAAATTGCCGATAGTTTGTTGGCAATCTGGTACCAGCGCGAATTGCTGCCAGGGAAGTAGATGGGCAGAACCTTGGCACCGGATCGCCGGATCATCTTGGCGGTGAACACGTTCCATTCGCGTTCCTGAGCCGGGCCGAACCACGTGTCCGAAGACATCACCACACCGGATGGGAACAGCGCGACGACACCACCGTTCTTGAGGTGCTCCATCGCCTTGCCCCGCATCTCAAGCATCTTGCTCTGGGCTTCGGGGTCATGTGGAAACGGGACCGGGATCATGAACGAGGTCGCGGCCTCGTCCAGCCCGGTCAGAACCGAGCGGGTCAGAATGCGATAGTCCTGGCGCACCCGTCCGATCAACTCGGCCAGGATCATGCCGTCCACCATCCCATGCGGGTGATTGGCCACTACCACAACGGGCCCCTCTTTCGGAATGCGCGCAATCTGGTGTTCGGGCGTGGTCAGGTCGATTCCCATGACACCAAGGGCACCACCCCAGAATTTCTGGCCGCGATACTTTTCATTCTGCTTTTCGAACTTGTTGACCATGCGCAGAATGGTCAGCTTGCCTGTGCACCATTCGATCGCCTTGATGGCCGTCGAGGTCCAGGCGTCGTCAAACGAATTTGCGTAGGTCAGCGTGCGGCGGTCGTAGATTTCGCCCGCTTCCGCGGTCTCGGTCACCACCGTGTTGGTCTTGGTATCGTGCGTGGTTTCCGCCAATTCCTGGTCTTCCCGTTCTTGTTTTGTGGCAGTGCCCTGCGTCAGAAACCTTCGCCGAACTTGTCGTTCACCAATGCTTCCAGCGCATCTGCCAGCGCCTCAGCATCCGGCCCGGACGTTTCGACGTCAATAGTCGTTCCACGCGAAGCCGCCAACATCAAAAGGCCCATAATGCTGTCACCCGACGCGGACATGCCGTCTTTGGACACTTCGGCGCGGGCGTCAAACCCTTCGACTACCTCGACCAATTTGGCTGAAGCGCGCGCGTGCAAGCCCTTTTCGTTGATGATTTTCAAGCTTTTGGTGGCCATATTCAATCGATCCGATGTCAGTCCAATGTCACATTTTGCGCATTGATGTACTTTCGTCCAGCCTCCATGGCCCTACGGACGGCGTCCCCGACCGGAAGTTGGCGGCTTTTGGCCAGTTTGATCAGCATCGGAAGGTTGGCGCCGTAAAGAATTCTGCGGTCCTGCGGCGCACAGGCGCGCAGGCTGAGATTCGAGGGGCTGCCCCCGAACAGATCGGTCACGACAACAACTCCGTCGCCGACATCCACAGCATCCGCGGCCCGGCAGATTTCGGCCTGCTTTTCCTCGCGATCATGATCGGCGTCGATCGACACTGCCACAAGGCCGGGTTGCTTGCCCACGACGTGCTGCATGGCCGCCAGGTATTCCTGGGCCAATCCGCCATGCGCCACGATTACAATTCCGATCAATCCGGCCTCACATTCAACGATCGACGTTCCATCTCGCGGTGTCTAATTGCCACCGGCTGCCCCTGCTCTGCAAGGGCTTTTGCGACCGCTTCGGCCATCGCGACCGAGCGGTGCTGACCCCCGGTACAGCCGAAGGCGACCGACAGGTGCGTTTTGCCCTCGGCCTTGAAGGCGGGCAGCAGAGACAGCAACAGCTCCACCACCCGTTCGAAAAAGGCGGCATAGTTTGTGTCAGCCTGAACATAGGACGCAACGTCCGGATTGCGACCATCAGCCTCGCGCAGTTCCGGACGCCAATAGGGATTGGCCAGGAATCGGCAATCGAACACCATGTCCAGACCCAGCGGCAGCCCCCGTTTGTAGGAGAAGGACTCGATTGAAACGGCCAGATGCCGGCCCCCTTCCGGCGCGAACCAGCGTTCGACCTCGGATCGCAGCTGGTGCACGTTGAGCACGCTGGTATCGATCAGAGTGTCGGCGATCTCGCGGATCGGGTCCAACAATTCCTTCTCCTGACGGATACCGGTTTCGGGGCTGGCATCGGTTGCGACCGGATGACGGCGCCGGGTTTCCGAAAATCGGCGCAACAGCACTTCGTCGCTGCAATCCAGATAAAGCGTGGATAGGTCCACCTGGCTCATCCGACCCAGTTTGGCGACTAATTCGATAAAACCGATGGTCGAGAAATCACGATTGCGGGCATCGATCCCCAACGCCATCGGCCGGGAAGGATCCGCGCCCTCCATCAAGCGCAGCAACATGCCCATCGGCAAGTTGTCGATGGCCTCATAGCCCAGATCCTCGAGCACATGAATCGCCGTCGACCGGCCCGCGCCCGACGGACCTGTCACTAGAACGATACGCGTTTGTGCTGTCATGTGCTTGGCCATTGCGGATCGACGCGCCCCATTTTCATCAGTTGAACAAGTGCTGATGCCAAGTTGGGGACGCCGGCGGCACGAAGCAAGGGAACAGGATGTCCCAGCACAAGAACCTGTCGCGGTTCCGGCAGTCGCTGGGATTCCACTTGATCCAGATCCACGATCCATTCCAACGGAACGGGGCCGCAGGCCGTGGCGCGCAGCAGGCCGACGCCGCGGGCCTCGACCAATCCTCGGATCTGAGGGACCGCATCCGCAATCACCCGGTCGCCCGACAGGGTTAGGTTTACACGATCATCGGCGACCATGTCCGCGCCGAAGCCCATCATCTGCAATGCAAGTGCCGATTTTCCGGCCCCGGACGGCCCCGAAATCAGGGCGCCGCGGCCTGCAACGGCAACGCATGTGGCGTGCATGCAGACCGGATCATCGCTAGGTTTTTCGGGAAGGCGCAAAGCGCACATCGCTCAAAGGGGAAGACCCACGACAAACCGCGCACCTTGCGGGTCCGACGTGATGTCCGCCTCGGTCGGGCGGATGTTCTCGGCCCAGATGACGCCGCCGTGGGCCTCGACAATCTGTTTCGAGATCGCAAGTCCAAGACCCGAGTTGTTGCCGAAATGCTCGGCCGGGCGCTGCGAGTAGAAGCGCTTGAAAACCTTGGTCAGGGCCTGGTCCGGAATACCGGGGCCGGTGTCTTCGACAACAACGAGAACCCGATTTTCGCGTTGGCGCACCCAAACGCGGATCGCGTCGCTTTCCTCGCAGAAGGAAATGGCATTTGTAATCAGGTTCACGAAAACCTGCGCCAGACGGGCCTCGAGCCCGTTTATGACGATGGGCTTGGACGGCAAATCCGTGATGTAGTCGATCCCCTTCGACCGGGCATCTTCGCCCAGATACTGACTGATATTGCCGATCAGCTTCAGTAGATCGAAGGGCTGTTCCTGCTCTTTGACCAGTTCAGCGTCCAGGCGGGACGCATTCGAGATGTCGCTGACAAGGCGGTCCAATCGGCGGACATCGTGCTCAATAACGCCCAACAATTTCTCGCGCTGATCGTCACGCTTGACCATTCGCAGCGTACCGACGGCCGATTGCAGGCTGGCCAAGGGGTTCTTGATTTCATGCGCGACGTCAGCCGCGAACTGTTCGTTGGCGTCTATCCGGTTGTAGAGCGCCGTCACCATTCCCCGCAGCGCACGGCTAAGCCGACCAATCTCGTCCGGGCGGGCGCTCAGGTCGGGGATGCGGATACGGCCGGGATTGACCCCAGTGCCGCGGTCCTTGCCCATTTCCGCCGCAGCGGCCAGATCCGCCAGCGGGTTCGCGATGGTCGAGGCCAGCACAAGGCTGAGACCCACCGAGACCAGCAGGGCAACGACAAACATCTGTAGAATGCGCTCCTGCTCTTTTCGAGCCAGTGCATCGATTTCTCCGGCGGGGCCAGCCATTGCGACAGCCCCCACAGGGGCGCCATCCAGAACGATTGGCGACGCCGCCACAATCACGGTGTCTCCGGCCGCATCAGACACGGCGTGAACCTGCATGTGGCCGTCCAGCGCGTTTGGTATGATGTCCTGAACCCGCTGTGCCAGCGTCGGCGCCTCGGTTTCAGATCCGGTGGTGAAAACCGAATACAGACCATTCCAGACGGCGGTCAGGGCATCAGAGATCAATGTGCTGCCGGTCGGAACATCCGCCTCGGCCTGAATCAGGCCCGGCAATTCCGACACGGTCGAGGAACCCCGTGTCCAGCCGATCAACGTGCCGGTGCTGTCATAGACGAAGACTTCGCCGCCTTCGGGGATGCTCAGCCCGGCAAGTGTCGCCTTGACGTTCAGGTCAGAAGCGTCCCGCGATCCGGCAACCTGGCGCAGCTGGGCCTCGAAGACGTTGCTGACCAGTTGCGCATCGCCGATCAGGTTCCGCGCCGTTTGCTGGACCCTCTCTTTTCGGGTGTCATCCAGATACAGCAGCCCTGCGACCAGGATCACCAAAGCAATCAGGTTGAACGTGATGATCTTGCGCGCCAGCGGCGAGTTGCGCAGCGTGAACAGAGTACGCCGCGATCGCCGCGCGCGCAGCTCGGCCGACTCTGGGTCTTGCGGGATGACCCAATCATCGCCCAGAACGACGTCACCGTCGCGCAACTCGCTGGATTGCTCGGTGTCACGCACGAAACAAATTCACCTTTGCAGAAAGCCGGCCCGGCTTATTCCTCGTTGTAACGGTACCCGATACCGTACAGCGTTTCGATAGCCGAAAACTCGGGATCAGCCGCACGCATCTTCTTGCGCAGACGCTTGATGTGGCTGTCGATGGTCCGGTCGTCGACATAGACCTGATCATCATATGCGACATCCATCAGCTGATCGCGGCTTTTGACGAAGCCGGGGCGTTGCGCCAAGGCCTGCAGCAGCAGGAATTCCGTGACCGTCAGCGAAACATCGGCCCCCTTCCAGCTGACCGCGTGACGCAGGGGGTCCATTCGCAGGTCGCCGCGCTCCATCACCTTTGCGTCCCCGGTGGTTGCAGCCGACGCATCCCCGTCGGTCGCTTCCTGACGGCGCAACAGCGCACGGATGCGTTCAACCAGAAGGCGTTGAGAGAACGGCTTCTTCACATAGTCATCCGCGCCCATGCGCAGGCCCAGAACCTCGTCGATCTCATCGTCTTTCGAGGTGAGGAAAATCACCGGCATCTGGGTTTTCTGCCGCAGCCGCTGCAGCAGATCCATGCCGTCCATGCGGGGCATCTTGATGTCCAGAACCGCCATATCCGGCAGTTTCTTGTTGAACGCATCAAGGGCTGCCTGCCCGTCATTGTAGGTTTCGACCTCGAACCCTTCGGCCTCGAGCGTCATGGATACAGACGTCAGAATGTTCCGATCGTCATCCACCAGTGCAATCTTAGACATCGGGCTGCCCCTTTACCTGCTCACTCACGATATATTTTTGCTTTTTGTAGGGCATTCTTGGCTTTTTTAAGGCCGCGAATCAATCCGGATGTACGAATCGCGCCACATTGTTCACGATCCTGCGACAAAAAGGTCGTCCTGCGCTTCCGAAAGTGCCCGGGTTTTCCGACCGGAAAATCTTGGTTGCGCTAAACCCGGCCTTGGTTGCGCTAACTGTGCCAAACCGTCCTGTTCATGCCCTAAACGGCCGTGATATGAGGCCCTTATTCGTCGGACTAACCGGCACTACGCCTCATGAGCGCAGACGGCCCCAACCGCCGCAGCGCCGCCACAGGAGAAGACACGAATGACATTTGGACGGGTAAACCCGCAGTTCCGCCTCGAAGATCAAGGCATCGAGGGGCTGGGCAATGTCTATTACAACTTGATGGAGCCGGCGCTGATTCAAAAAGCGCTCAAGCGGAATGAAGGCACGCTGGGCAATGGCGGAGCGTTTCTGGTGTCCACCGGCAAGTTCACGGGCCGGTCCCCCAAGGACAAGCACGTCGTCCGGACCGAAAGCGTGGCGGAAAGCATCTGGTGGGAAAACAACGCGGAAATGAGCCCCGATGGCTTTGACGCGCTGTACGCCGACATGCTGGCCCATATGAAAGGCAAGGACTATTTCGTTCAGGATCTGGTTGGCGGCGCGGATCCTGCCTATGCGATCAATGTGCGCATGGTTACGGAACTGGCCTGGCACAACCTGTTCATCCGGCACCTGCTGCGTCGCCCGGACCGCGAGGACCTGGACGAATTCATCGCAGATTACACCATCATCAACTGCCCTAGTTTCCAGGCGGACCCGAAAAAGCACGATTGCCGAAGCGAAACGGTGATCGCGCTGAACTTTGACCGCAAACTGATTCTCATCGGCGGCACCGAATACGCGGGCGAGAACAAGAAGTCCGTGTTTACGCTTCTGAACTACCTGCTGCCGGAAAAAGGCGTGATGCCGATGCATTGCTCGGCCAACCATGCGGTGGGCAACCCCGTCGACACCGCCGTTTTCTTCGGCCTGTCCGGCACCGGAAAGACCACGCTTTCGGCTGATCCGGCACGTGTTCTGATCGGCGACGACGAGCACGGCTGGTCGGATCGCGGGACCTTCAACTTCGAAGGCGGATGCTATGCCAAGACCATCAATCTGAGCGCCGAAGCGGAACCCGAGATCTACGCGACCACGTCGAAGTTCGGCACGGTGATCGAGAACATGGTCTTCGATCCCGAGACCCTGAAACTGGATTTCAACGATGACAGCCTGACCGCGAACATGCGGTGCGCCTACCCGCTGGAATACATTTCGAACGCCTCCAAGACGGCGCTGGGCGGGCACCCGAAAAACATCATCATGCTGACCTGTGATGCCTTCGGCGTGCTGCCGCCAATCGCGCGGCTGACCCCGGCGCAGGCGATGTACCACTTCCTGTCGGGCTTCACCTCGAAGGTTGCCGGAACCGAACGCGGCGTGACCGAGCCGCAACCCACCTTCTCGACCTGTTTCGGCGCCCCGTTCATGCCGCGCCGCCCCGAGGAATACGGCAAGCTGCTGCGCGACAAGATCGCCCAGCACGGCGCAACCTGCTGGCTGGTCAATACCGGCTGGACCGGCGGCGCATACGGCGTTGGCAGCCGGATGCCGATCAAGGCCACGCGTGCCCTGCTGACGGCCGCACTGGACGGGTCGCTGGCCGATGCCGAGTATCGCAAGGACGCCAATTTCGGCTTCGACGTTCCGGTGACGGTCCCCGGCGTGCCCGAAGTTCTGTTGGATCCGCGTCGCACATGGGACGATCAGGCCGCTTTCGACAAACAGGCGGAAAAGCTGGTGCACATGTTTGCCGAGAACTTTGAACAGTATTTGCCGTTCATCGACGAAGACATCAAAGCCGTCGCAATCGGCTGAACCGACATGCAGGGGCGCGGTTGCGTGCCCCTGCGCGCACAATAACGGGTCCTTGCAGTTATTTGTTCTTCCTGCAGTTGTAATGTGACATTGGCATGAACAAATTCGTTGCCCGCCTAAAAATCATGCAGTAAATCAAGGACCCATTACAAGGAAATAGCCCGGCGCAAAATGCACCGGGCCGAGACTGAAAAAACCTTTGGGCAGCTCGCGCGCGGACACTCACACTCGCAAGATGAGCAGCCTAATCAAGGCGGTAGTGTATTATCAAGGGGATGAGTGTCAACATGAGATATGCCGTGTGATAGGCGACTATCATGGGTCATTTGACCAAGCGGATATCAACTGGTGGCACTGGTAAAATCAGGAATGGAAATGACCGAGATCTCGAAACTGGCGGAACTGCGCAAGTTGATGCAGAGCATGGAACGCACGTTGGGGCTCGAAGAGCTTTCTCCGGTAGAGCGTGACATTTATTACGCGGCCGACGAATTGTCGAAAGACTCGCGCGAAGTCCGGACCTATGGCCTGATCGAGCACACTTTGGTGCAAAGCATTTCGCGCCCGACCTTCTTCCGCGCCCTCAAGTCGCTGGTACAGAAGGGCTACTTGTCCCAAAGCGGGAACGCCAACCGGGGACGGTATGTCGTCAACGCCCCGCGTTGACCGCTGAGCAATCCTGAAAGAAGCATGACGTGATGCGATCGTGGGCCTCTGACACGTTTTACGCTTCTTTGGCCTATATCGGCGCATCGTTTCTGACATTTTGGGTTTTGATGCCCATGCAGAACGTGTTCTTTCCAGAGTACCCCAGCCGCGCCAGCCTGTTGTTTCTTCCGCACGGCGTGCGGGTCCTTGCGGCGTGGCTCTTGGGGTGGCGTGCGATACTGGCCATGCTGCCCGGTGTCTTTCTGGTTTTCGCGACACTCGGTGGCTCGGACGTTTTTTTGACAAGCCGCCTGCTGGCCATCTTGATTGCGGTCACGACGGCGCCGGCCGTATTCTATTTGTTGAAATGGCTGGGATGGGATCTGTTTCCCGCCGCTGATCGCGCGCCCTGCTGGGCCTGCATCATGGGGGTCGGGGTCATCACGTCAATCCTGGTGTCCGGCCTGACCAACCTGGCTTTTGGCAGCGCGACGGCCGAGTATTTTGCCTTTTTGATCGGCGATCTGTCGGGACTGCTGTTCCTGATGTTCGGACTGTTTTTTGCCTTCCGCTACTTTGAGCGTAAAGGTTGAGCGTTCAACCGAACACCCCCCTGCGCAGCAAGTTCGCACCTGCGATCATCAGAACCAACAAAGTCGCCTTGCGGAACGTGGCCTGATCGATCCGATTATGCATCCGCAAACCCAGCCACATGCCGGCCAAAGCCGGAAGGGTCAGCGCAGCCGAAAACGGCACGGTTTCAGCCCGCAACACGCCTGATCCAATATGCGCCACGACCAGAGCCAAGGCTCCCAAGCCATAGATCACACCCTGAATGCGCAATTGTTCAGATTTGGGGGTATTCAGCGCAGTCAGATAGGCAACGGTCGGAGGTCCCCAAACGCCTGATATGCCGCCAATGAACCCGGTAACCGCACCGACTGCGGCCTCGATCTTCGGCGATTGTTCAGACAGGCTCAGTTTCACGCCCAGCAGTTGGATCGTGGCAAAGAACGTGACGGGAATTCCGATCATCAGAAGGAAAGCCTGCGATGGAACTAGGCTGATCAGTTGAGCGCTCCCCAACAGAAAAACCAGCCCGACGGAAAGAAAGATCCGGAACTGCCGGATCGAAGACATCGCTGCCGCGCGTCCTTCTCTCAAGGCCTGGATCCCGTTCGTCACAACCGTTGGCAGGATCAACCCGGCCAGCGCAAGCTGGGGCGGCAGCATCATGCTGAGCCCCGAAATCAGGACCATCGGCATGGCGAAACCGACCATGCCTTTCACCGCTCCGGCCAGAAAGGCGACCGCGAAGGCAAGGCAGAGTTCGGGCAGGGACATCAAAGAAAACAGATCCATTACCCCTACATATCACCGCAGATTTTCTCTGCATCGCAAAATTCGTTACGTAATTTTTGGACCTTTTCGACGCATTCTGTGAATTTTTGTTGCGCTGCAGTTGCAGCATGATATGACCAGACAACCCAGCAAAGGACGTGATTCATGGCCCATGACGGACAAGATATGACGAACATGACTTCTCAGCCGGTTCTGCCTGATCTTCTGACCCTGACGGGGGCCGCGCTGCCGGCGGTTCAGTCCGTCTTTGAGCGGGCGCGCGATGCGGTGCGCGAGATGGTCTCGGCCGAGGGTCGCGTCTCGGGCGCTTTGGTCGAGGCGCACCAGACCGCCGCGCATGGGCTGGCTTGGCTGGCGACCTACAACCAGTCGCTGCAGCAGATGCAGAAATGGGCCGAGGCGCTGGACGCCCAGGGCAAGTTCGGCGAGATGGAACAGTTGCTGCACCAGATCGCCTTTGGCGAATATCTGCACCAGGTCGCCGGCGGCATCCCGATGAACCAGGGTGAGGTCGTGCGCCTGCAGGATCTGGGGCTGGGCTGGGATGCGCTGTCGGGCTTTCAATGCGCCGAGGTGCAGACTCTGATGGCACAGGCCAATAGCCAGGCCGCGCGCAGCCGTCTGGTTCAGCTGATGCATGACCAATCCGGAGCCACCATGTTCGGCGCCTCGGGCCTTGACGAAGAGCTCGAGATGATCCGCGAGCAGTTCCGCCGCTATGCGCTGGATCGGGTCGAGCCAAACGCCCATGAATGGCACCTCAAGGACGAGCTGATCCCGATGGAAATCATCGAGGAACTGGCCGAGATGGGCGTATTCGGCCTGACCATCCCCGAGGAATACGGCGGGTTCGGCCTGTCCAAGGCGTCGATGTGCGTGGTCTCCGAAGAACTGTCGCGCGGGTATATCGGCGTCGGCAGCCTTGGCACCCGGTCCGAGATCGCGGCCGAGTTGATCATCGCGGGCGGCACCGACGACCAAAAGGCCCAATGGCTGCCCAAGATCGCCAGCGCCGAGATCCTGCCGACGGCCGTGTTCACCGAACCCAACACCGGCTCGGACCTTGGCAGCCTGCGCACCCGCGCGGTCAAGGACGAGAACGGCGACTACCAGATCACCGGCAACAAGACCTGGATTACCCATGCCGCGCGCACCCATGTGATGACGCTGCTGGCACGCACCGATCCCGAAACCACCGACCATCGCGGGTTGTCGATGTTCCTGGCCGAAAAGACGCCCGGCACCGACGACAACCCCTTCCCGACCCCCGGCATGACCGGCGGTGAGATCGAAGTGCTGGGCTATCGCGGCATGAAGGAATACGAGCTGGCCTTCGACGGCTTCCACGTCAAGGGCGAGAACCTGCTGGGCGGCGAGGAAGGCAAGGGCTTCAAGCAGCTCATGGAAACCTTCGAATCCGCGCGCATCCAGACCGCCGCCCGCGCCATCGGCGTGGCCCAAAGCGCACTGGACATCGCCATGCAATACGCGCAGGAACGCAAGCAATTCGGCAAGGCCCTGATCAACTTCCCGCGCGTATCGGGCAAGCTGGCCATGATGGCGGTCGAGATCATGATCGCCCGCCAGCTGACCTATTTCAGCGCCTGGGAGAAGGACAACGGCCACCGCTGCGACCTGGAGGCCGGGATGGCCAAGCTGCTGGGCGCGCGCGTCGCCTGGGCCGCGGCCGACAACGGGTTGCAGATTCACGGCGGCAACGGCTTTGCACTGGAATACAAGATCAGCCGGGTGCTGTGTGACGCCCGCATCCTGAACATCTTTGAAGGCGCCGCCGAGATCCAGGCGCAAGTCATCGCGCGGCGTCTGCTGGCCTGAGCGCCCGCCCGTCGCGGTTTCCCCAACTTGACCCGGCCCAGCGCCGGGTCTTTTGTTTTTACAGATCAAACAGGTTCTCGGGCCCCGATCTTCCGGATTGTTCATCCCTGATCTCGACCGTACGCTCCGGCGGAGAACAAAATATGCCTTGGGTTCCGGCACCGGTTTCGGCTAAGTAGCCTGCGAACCGCATCATGCTGCGCCGCCGCAATGTAGATGCCCGAACAAGCCTTGCGGAGAAACCATGGCGCGCCTTCTAATCCTTGTTCTTGGCCTCTTGTTTGCAGGATGCAGCACGCCGTCCGGGACACCCTCGGGCGATGTTGCCGGTCTGACCCGCGCCATTCAGAACCTCGGCCCTGATGTCGATCCGCAGGAAGCCGCCCGCGCGGCGCAGATCGCCCATGACTATGCGCTGCAGCTGAAGGCCGAGTACCGGGTCACCGATCCGGCGATCATCCACAACGCCAAGGTCATCAACGGTTTTCGCGAGCGCGGGCTGTGCAATGACTGGGCCGAGGACATGCTCAAGCGGCTGCGGCAAGAGAACTTCCGCACGCTGGACCTGCACTGGATCACTTCGCCGCCGACCCCGTTTCGGATCATCCACCATTCCGCCGCGATCAGTGCCAAAGGCGATGGGCCCAATGACGCGATCGTGCTGGACGGCTGGCGCAACGGGGGTGACCTGTTCTGGGCGCCAGTACGCGAGGACACACGCTACAACTGGCGCCCCCGGATGGAAGTGCGCGCCGAACTGCTGGCGCAATGACGCCAAGTCAGGATAGAAAACCCTCATGCTGCGCCTGAGCCTGATCCTGCCCGCCCTTGCCCTGCTGCAATGCGACCGCGACGAGAGCGTCGCCGCCTATGGCGCGGCCGACCGCACCTGGGAGCTGCAGGAGGTGAACGGCCAGCCCTATGAGGCCAGCGCCCTGCTGCGCTTTCCCGAGGAAGGCAAGATTGCCGGAAACGCGCCCTGCAACAGCTACTCGGGCACATTGAACGCGCCCTATCCGTGGTTCGAGATCACCGACCTGACCGCCACCCGCGCCGCCTGCGCCGGGCTTGAGGCCGAAGGGTTCTATTTCGCAGCGCTGCTGGCGATGACGCAGTCCGAGGTGTCGGGCGACGTGCTGATCCTGCGCAACGAGGACGGGCACGAGATGGTGTTCAGAGCCGCCGAGTGAACTGATCGACAAAGCGGGCGCGGGCCTCGGGCAGCGGCGTGTGACCCAGCGATGGCGCCACGCGATGCGCCAGGAAATAGCCGGTCGTGCGCAGCCCGGCAGCGATCTCGTCATCCGGGGCGGCCCCCTGCCCGCGCAGCACCGGCGGCAGAGGCAGCAGGCGGTCGGCCCAATCCCCGGCGCCTTCGGCGCTGACCGCCCGGCCGGTCTTGGGCGAGACATAGGCTAGCCCCTCGGTCGTGCCGGTCACGGCGCAGCGGGTCAGATCCAGCCCAAAACCCAGTTCTTCAAGCAGGGCCAGTTCCCAGCGCAGGTAAGCCAGCGGCCAGATCTCGTCCTGGCCCAGCAGATCCATCAGCTGTTCCGTCTGTCGATAGATGCCGGGGTGCGGTTCGCGTTCGGGCAAGCAGAAGGACAGCAGCGCCACGACCGCGTTCAGCCCCGACAGGGCCAGCCGCCCCGAAAACGCCGCCGCCGCGCGCGAGCGCAACGGCTCGACCTGGAAGGTGCCGATATGTTCCTGCAGCCGCGCCCGCCACAGCACGTCCAACTGCGCGCCGGGTTGCAGGATGGGCGCGATCTTGCGGCTGGCACCCCCGCGCACCACGCCCGCGTGTCGGCCATGGGCTTCGGTGAACACCTCGATGATGGCCGCGGTTTCGCCGTGGCGGCGGGCGGTCAGAAGAATGCCATGGTCGCGCCAGTCCATGCGGGGCCCTTGGGTTGCCTTGAGGTCGCGTCGGACCGCGACGGTAGAGCGCGGCGCGGAAAGAAGCAAATTCAATCGAAGGACGCCGACTGACGTGCCGGAATTGTGGACTTGGACCCGGGGCGATATTACCCAGAACTGGCAGCCACGAGACCAGACATGACCGACGCGACCTTTCCCAGTTTCAACCCTGCCTTCCGCCGCGCGGACATGACAGTGCATGCAGTGGGTCTGGCGTTGATCTTGATTGCGGGCGGCTTGCTGGTGGCTAAGGCGGCAACCCATCTGCAAGCCGCGTTGGTGGCCGCCGTCGTGGTTTACGTCTTGTGTGCGCTGGCGTCGAACCTGGCGTCCTGGGCTTATCACTTTCTACCGCTGCACGAGCGGCGCACACTGCTGCGGCGCATTGATCACGCGGCGATCTACCCCAGCATAACAGGCACCTTCACACCGTTCTTCGTTCTGGCTGGCACGACCTGGACCCTGGGCCTGCTGGTGGTGTGTTGGGCGCTGACGGCGGTGGCGGTCTGGAACAAGATCACCAACGAGACAGTGAAATCGCGCTGGTCGACGGCATCCTACCTGGGGTTGGGCGCGCTGGGGCTGCTGGCCCTGCCCGACCTGCGGGGCGTACCGGTGGCGACGTTGTGGTGCATTCTGGCCGGGTCGGGTTGCTATGTGATCGGAACCGCGTTCTACGCCCGCAAGATGCTGCCCTACCGCTATGCGATCTGGCATATCTGGGTGAACCTGGGCGGGATCGCCATGTTCGCGGGCGTCTGGCTGGCGCTGTCGCCTTTGTGGTAAGGCAGCCCTAGTCCAGCCCTTCCTCGTTCAACAGATGCCGGCCCTGCCGGTCTTCGACCTCGATCACCCAGAGGTCGGGGTCAAAGCTGCGCTGACGGGCAATGGCCTCGTCCACCTCGGCCTCGGGGCCTTTGGCGAGTTCGATCCATTTGCGCGCGCCGCTGAGCAGGTCGAAGCTGCGCTGAAAGGCGATGGCATTTCCGTCGAGCGTGTTGAGCTTGACCAGAACCGCGCCGGCGGTGTCGTCGCCATGCGCCACGACAAAGGCCGGGATCTCGTGCAGGCGCAGCCGGGCCAGATAGGCGTGGACCCAGAACTCGGCCGTCAGGCGGGTCATGCGTTGCCGTCTTTGAAGTCCAGCCCCATTTCCGAGTAGCGCTCGGCCTCTTCCAGCCAGTTGGGCCGGACCTTCACCTGCAGGAACAGGTGGACCTTGCGGTCCAGGAATTCCTCCAACTCGGCCCGGGCCGACTGGCTGACGGCCTTGATCGTCTCGCCGCGCTTGCCCAGCACGATGCCCTTGTGGCCGTCGCGCATGACATAGATGATCTGGTCGATCCTAGCCGAACCATCCTTGCGCTCTTCCCAGTTCTCGGTCTCGACCGTCAGCTGATAGGGCAGCTCCTGGTGCAGGCGCAGGGTCAGCTTCTCGCGCGTGATCTCGGCCGCGATCATGCGCAGCGGCAGATCGGCGATCTGGTCTTCGGGATAAAGCCAGGGGCCTTCGGGCAGATGCTGGGCCAGCCAGGCACGCAGGTCCTCGACGCCGTGGCCCTTCTCGGCCGAGATCATGAAGGTTTCGGCAAAGGAGAAGCGGTCATTCAGGTCGCGAGTCAGTGACAGCAGCGCGGGGGCTTCGACCCGGTCGATCTTGTTGATCGCCAGTGCCACCTTACGGCCCTGCGCGATCTCGGACAGGCCATCCAGGATGCGCTCGACGCCTTCGGTGATACCGCGATGCGCTTCGACCATCAGCACGATGATGTCGGCATCGGCCGCGCCGCCCCAGGCCGCCGCGACCATCGCGCGGTCAAGCCGGCGGCGGGGTTTGAACAGGCCCGGCGTATCGACGAAGACCAGTTGCGCATCACCCTCCATGGCGACGCCGCGGATCCGGGCACGCGTTGTCTGCACCTTGTGCGTCACGATCGAGACCTTGGCCCCGACCATGCGGTTCAGAAGGGTGGATTTGCCTGCATTGGGCTCTCCGATCAGGGCGATGAATCCGGCGCGTGTCGTCATTGTGTGGTGATCCTGTTTTCAAGTGCGCATCCCTATCGCAGAAAGGCACAGCGGGCCAGAGGCATTTGTCGCATTGCCGGGCCGGTACAGGAATGGCAGGACAGGCGCACAGGCCAAGCCGATCCCAGCCAGGCCGCGACCCGCATCTTGAGGATCAGGCATGAAACGACGGGAGTTTCTTTTATCGGGCGGCGCCGCAATGGGGGCCGCGGGCTTGGGTGGACTTGCATTCGCGTCCAATAGCTCCGATCAGGAACTGGTGGTTCAAAGCGCCAGTTACATGTTTCGAGACCAGCCTACGCACGGATTGGTCAGCCTGAGCCCCGACGCTCCTCCGCCCATCCTTTTTGGACGTCAGGGTGAAGCGATGAGACTGACGGTCAAAAACACTCTGTCCGATTATACCTCGATGCACTGGCACGGGATGCGCATCCGCAATGATATGGATGGCGTGCCTTATTTGACCCAGATGCCGCTGGGACAAAACGAAAGCTTCACCTACGAGTTCACACCCCCAGACGCCGGAACCTACTGGTATCACCCGCACTGCATGACGATGGAGCAGATGGCGCACGGCCTGACCGGAGTGATGGTCATCGCCGGGCCTGAAGACGTCGGGTTCGACAGCGAGCAAGTGATCAACCTGCGAGACTTTCGCCTGGACGAGACGGGGGCATTTCTGCCCGCCTACACCCAGCGGGGCGCGGCCAGAGCCGGAACTTTCGGCAATGTGCAGACCGCGAACTGGCACCAGCATCCAGTCTATGACCACTCTGCCGGCAGCCTCGTGCGGCTGCGACTGCTCAATTCGGATACGACCCGGATCTACAAATTGCACCTGACGGGCGGAAACGCGCAGATCATCGCGTGGGACGGTCACCCGGTCACCGCCGAACTGCCGATGCCGAGTGCAGATGATCCCTTGCTGGTGGGCCCCGGTCAGCGTGTGGACTTTGCCGTTGCGATGCCAGACGGCGAAGGGGCGCAGGTCGACCTTGTGGCCAAACTGCCCGGTCAGCCCTTGAGGACGATGGCCAGCCTGCGATCGGTCGGGCGATCCGCGCACCGGGGCCTGAGAGAACTGAAGCCTTTGCCGAAGAACCCGGTCGCCCTGCCCGATCTCGGCAACGCTCAGGTGCACGAATTCGTCTTCGGCTGGACGCCAGAAGGTGAACTGCCGGACAATGGGTTCTGCGGGTCTCTTGGATACAATTTCTGGTCGATCAACCGGGTTCCCTGGCCCGGAGATGCTGCTGCGGACGTCGGGCCACTGGCGACGCTGGAACTGGGCAAAAGCTATGTCTTGAGGCTGCGCAATGAATCTCCGAACCTGCATCCGATCCATCTGCACGGGCTGGTCTTTGTGCCGTTGCGATCAAACCTGCGAGAATTGCCGCCGCTGGTGACGGACACCATGCTGCTGTTGAAAGACGAGGTCGTCGAAATCGGGCTGGTCGCAGACAATCCGGGCGACTGGGCCTTTCACTGCCATGTGATCGAACACCAGAAGACCGGGCTGACCGGGTTCTTGCGGGTCGTTTGAGCGGCAAGGTCTAGCCGTTGCAGACGTGGTTCGTGATAGGTGGACAGCCCTCGCGGACATTCCCGGACAGATCAAGAGCAGGTAACACCGCGATCGAAGAGATCAGCTTGTCACACGATCCAGCAGAGCCTGCGCGGCCGCCTGTTCCGCCTGACGTTTGGAGCCGGCGGTTGCCTGGGCCTCGGATCCGTCCTGCAGGCGGGCCGCGATGGTGAAAACAGGGGCGTGATCCGGGCCGCTGCGCGAAATCTCGACATAGGCGGGCGGTTTCTGCCCGCGCGCCTGCGCCCATTCCTGAAGCGATGTCTTGGCATCGCGCGCATCCGCTTCGACCGTGTGAATCCTGTCACCCCACAGCGACAGGATCACTTTCTGCGCCGCCTCAAAACCGGCATCGCGATAGACCGCGGCGATAACTGCCTCCATCGCGTCGCCCAAAAGCGCCTGCTTGCGGCGCCCGCCCGACAGCATCTCTGACCGGCCCAGCTTCAGAACCGCGCCGATATCGATCTGGCGGGCAACGTCGGCACAGGTTTCCTTGCGCACCAATGCGTTAAAACGGGGGGCCAGTTGGCCTTCGGTGGCCTTCTGATCGGCCTCGAGCAAAGCGGTGGCCATCACAAGCCCCAGCACACGGTCACCCAGAAACTCGAGCCGCTGGTTGTCCGGACGTGTCGAAGACGAGACCGACCCGTGCGTCAGCGCCCGAACCAGTAGTTCAGGGTTGGAAAACCTGTGTCCAAGGCGTTTTTCGAACGCCTTCATGTCGGTCGACAGCTTCAATTGACCGCCTTGAAGAACCGGTCACCGCGCCAAGTCCAGAAAAACAGCATCGAACGCCCGGCGGACGAGAACATGATGCGGTCGGCTCGACCGATCAGGTTTTCATAAGGAACGTAGCCGACGCCGCCTGCGACCTGCGGCACGCGGCTGTCACTGGAATTGTCACGGTTGTCGCCCATGAAGAAGTAGTGCCCTTCCGGCACGGTGTAGACACCCGTGTTGTCAGTGCTCTGATTGCCGATATTCAGGATTTCATGCGACACGCCGCCCGGCAGAGTTTCGATCATCCGGGTCTTTTCACAGGTGCCGCCCACGCCGACCGGGCCATTTTCACAGCGGGGCCGAAGACGTTGAGGCCCTTGCGGCTCGGCGATTTCGGTAAAAGTGCCATCCGGGGTCTGCTTGGCTTCGGTGCCGTTGATGTAGACCACGCCATCCTTGATCTGAATCTTGTCTCCGGGCAGGCCGATCAGGCGCTTGATGTAGTCGCGCCCCGAAACCGGATGGCGGAACACGATGACGTCGCCCCGCTCGGGTTCGCCGCCCAGCAGTCGGGTATTGTCGCCCCCCATCCAGCCGCAGATGTCCTCGGCATCGACATCGAGGCCGACGCTGGGGATGATCAGACTGGGGCAGGACGCGTAGGAATAGCCATAGGCCATCTTGTTGACGAACAGGAAATCACCGATCAGCAGCGTGGGTTTCATCGACCCCGACGGAATCCAGAACGGCTGAAAGAACAGAGTGCGGAAAACGCCCGCGATCAGCAGGGCATAGACGATGGTCTTGATCGTCTCCCAGATGGCGTTTCCGGATTTGGCTTGCTCGGCCATACTGCTCTCCAGTCCTTGCTCGGCTCGGGGGGTTACATGCGGCGCGGTCGCGGGGGTGTCAAGGCCGCTGCGTCGGGATCACCAAGCGGGCGCGCCTCGATCACCACGAAGGCCTGCGCCCATGGATGATCGTCGGTCAAGGTGACGTGGATGATCGCCTCGTGCCCTTCGGGCGTCATTTCCTTCAGCCGTTCGGCGGCCCAGCCGGTCACATGCATCACGGGCTGACCTGTGCGCAGATTGGTAACTGCCATGTCCTTCCAGGCGATGCCCATACGCAGCCCCGTGCCCAGCGCCTTGGAGCACGCCTCTTTTGCGGCCCAGCGCTTGGCGTAGGTTCCGGCCGTATCCCGCCGGCGCTCGGCCTTGCGCTGCTCGGTCTCGGTGAAGACACGGTTGCGGAACCGGTCACCGAACCGATCGAGTGTGCCCTGAATGCGCTCGATATTCGCAAGATCCGTACCAATGCCGAGTATCATGAGTGCGTCTCTTTCTTTGCCCTTTCAAGAGCCTTGAACGCAGACCGGGCGCCCACCCACAGGAATAGTCGCGAAATGAGAAACGCCACGACAAAGGCTATCGTGAAACCGATCACCAAAAAGTTCACCGGGATACCGGCCAATCCCTCGGACATGCCTGGAACGACAAGAAAGAACAGCCCAGCCATGACCAGGTTAGCCAACATGCCGACGATGCCCATCCATAGTGCGGCGCTCCACATGTCGCCGCTGCCCGGCATGGTCTGGTGCGTCTGAACCTGTCGGTGTCCTTCGAAAGTCGCGGCGGCCAAAAAGGGGATGAACGGCAGGAAACTGCTGGACAAGTCAATTCCGAACACCGCCGAAACGCCAAACAAAACAGCCGGGACCGCGATCGATGTGATCACGAAGACGACAAGAAACCTGGGAGTTTTCAAGCGCATCGGAAGATCCAGAAGAAGGAGGCTTCAAGGCAGTGGCTCATTGGCGCGCCTCATCCATCAGGCGGCGCATTTCCTGAATGGCTGGGGTGAGGCCCCGGAAGATGGACTCGCCGATCAGGAAATGACCAATGTTCAACTCGCGCACTTCGGGAAAGGCGGCAACGGGCTGGACCGTGTCATAGGACAGGCCATGGCCGGCATGCACTTCAAGGCCCAGCGAATGGGCAAAGGTGGACATCTTGCGCAGCGCCTCCAGTTCGCGTTCCGCATCGTCCACCCGACCGTCGGCATGGGCGTCGCAATAGGCACCAGTGTGCAGCTCGATCACTTCGGCGCCGATGCGGTGGGCGGCCTCGATCTGCTTGGGGTCTGCGGCGATGAAGATCGACACCCGGCAACCGACGTCACGAAGCGGCGCGATGAAATGCGCCAGACGGTTTTCCTCGCGCGCGACTTCCAGGCCACCTTCGGTGGTACGTTCCTCGCGCTTCTCGGGGACGATGCAGACGGCGTGCGGCTTGTGGCGCAGAGCGATCTTCTGCATCTCATCCGTAGCCGCCATTTCAAAGTTCAGCGGAACCGAAAGAACTTCCATCAGCCCGTCGATATCGGCATCCGAGATATGCCGCCGGTCTTCGCGCAGGTGCGCGGTGATGCCGTCGGCCCCGGCCTCTTCGGCAAGTCTTGCGGCGCGAAGCGGGTCGGGATAGGCGCCGCCACGGGCGTTGCGCACGGTGGCGACATGGTCGATATTCACGCCCAGGCGCAGAGGGGTGTCAGACATCCTTCGAATCCTTTTTGTTCGCGTCGCCCGAGCCTATCGGGTTTGGTCGGAGAACGGCAGAGCTTGCTTCGGCCAAGCGTTTGATTTCTTCGAACTTCGCCTTGATCTTTGCGCGGCGGCGCATCTGATAGGTTCGGATCACCGGCAGGCTGATATAGGTGCAGATCACGCCGGCCACGATGCCGGGAATGATGCCCCCGATCATGTAGGGAAAGAACACGTCGTCATAAAACTGCGACAGCCCGTGCCAGTCAGCGACCCGATCGGAAAACATCGCCAGGAAGTTATCCTTGAGGTCCCCCATCGCGCTGGCAAATTTGCCCATCAGCCCCTTGGTGTCGCCCTCTTCGTACTCGGTGCCCAGCAGGAAATGCCCAGTTTGCAGGCAGACTACGCCGATCGGAACGTAGGTCAGCGGGTTGCCGAAGAACGTCCCGCTCAGGGCGGCAAGGATGTTGCCGTTCAGCAGCCGGGCCAAGACCGCGGCAACCAGAAAATGAAGGCCGTAGAATGGGGTGAAGGACGCGAACACCCCGGCCCCTACCCCACGGGCAATGCGTTCGGGCGAGTCCGGAAGACGACGGACGCGGTGTTTGACATAGTGGAAGGCGCGGGTCCAACCGCCGCGAGGATAGACCAACTCGGACAGGACCTGGAGTACCGAGCGGCGATCACGGCGCTTGAAAACCACTCCTGATCACCCCTTCTCAGCCAGCTGCGACCGCAGCGCTTGTCATGTCCCGATACCGTTCGACCGCAGCCACGTCACTTTCCGCCTCGAGCATCAGCATCAGCGAATGCAGCTGTTCAAGATCCCGCACCTCGATACTGATAAGCAGACGATAGAAATCTGGCTTCCGGTCCACGAATTCCAGGTTCGAGATATTGGCCTTTTTCTCGCCGATCAATGTGCAAATACGTCCCAGCACGCCGGCGTCGTTGCCGATGGTCAGCTCCAACGTGGCGCCATAAGCGGCCGGGTGCGTGCCGGTATGCCAGTGAAGGTTCACCCACCGTTGCGGCTGATCCTCGAATTCGGCAAGGCGATCGCAATCGATGGAATGCACCACCACGCCCTTGCCCCGAGACGTGATGCCCACGATGCGTTCGCCCGGCAAAGGCTGGCAGCACGGCGCGCGTTCAAACCCCTGCCCCGGCTCAAGCCCGATCACGGCGCGACGCAAGGGGATTGCTTCGCCCTCGTCGCGGGTCAGGTCGGGATAGACCGCGGCCACTACATCATGGGCGGTCAGTTCGGCACTGCCGACGCGGGCCAGCAACTCATCGCTGTTCTTGATGCGCAGGTGTTTGGCGGCGGTTTCCAATGCCTTGTCGGTCGCCTTGCGGCCAACATGTTCGAACCCCGCGCGGACCAGTTCGCGTCCCAGTTTGATGAACCGTTCACGGTCAACCTCGCGCAGGGCGCGGCGGATGGCGGTGCGGGCCTTGCCGGTCACGGCAATCTCAAGCCAGGTCACCTGCGGGGTCTGGCCGTCGGCGGTGATGATGTCGACCGATTGGCCATTCTTGAGCCGCGTCCACAGCGGCACACGGATACCGTCCACCTTGGCTCCGACACAGGCATGGCCGATACGCGTATGGATCGCGTAGGCGAAATCGATCGGGGTCGCCCCGCGCGGCAGTTTCACCACGTCGCCCTTGGGGGTGAAGCAGAAGACCTGGTCCGAATACATCTCGAGCTTCACCGCCTCGAGGAAATCTTCGTGGTCTTCCTCGGTATCGAACTGCTCGGTCAGGTTGGCGATCCACTTGGCCGGATCGACCGCAAAGGGGTTTTCCGTCCGCACACCGTCACGATAGGACCAGTGCGCGGCCACACCTGTCTCGGCGACATCATGCATCTGACGGGTACGGATCTGCACCTCGACCCGCTTGCCGTCACGGCCCGAGACCGTCGTATGGATCGAGCGGTAACCGTTCGATTTCGGCTGGCTGATATAGTCCTTGAACCGCCCCGGCACCGCGCGCCAGCGCTGGTGTATGGCCCCAAGGGTGCGATAGCAGTCTTCTTCGGTCTGGGTAATGATGCGGAAGCCATAGATGTCGGACAGGCGCGAAAAGCCCTGATCCTTTTCCTGCATCTTGCGCCATATCGAGTAGGGTTTCTTGGCGCGACCAAAGACTTCGGCCTCGATCCCCGCTTTCTCAAGCTCGTGCCGCATGTCGCCGGTGATCCGGTGAATCACGTCGCCGGTTTCGCGCTGCAGCGTGATGAAGCGGCGGATGATCGACTGGCGGCCTTCGGGATTGAGGACGCGGAACGCCAGGTCCTCAAGCTCTTCGCGCATCCACTGCATGCCCATCCGGCCGGCCAGCGGCGCGTAGATGTCCATCGTTTCGCGCGCTTTCTGCACCTGCTTTTCAGGGCGCATTGCCTTGATCGTGCGCATATTGTGCAGGCGGTCGGCCAGCTTGACCAGGATCACCCGCAGGTCCTTGGACATGGCCATGAACAGTTTGCGGAAGTTCTCGGCCTGCTTGGTTTCGCGACTGGAAAGCTGCAGGTTGGTCAGCTTGGTGACGCCGTCGACCAGCATCGCCACCTCGTCACCGAACAGTTCGGCGATCTTGGAATAGCTTGCCTTGGTGTCCTCGATCGTGTCGTGCAGCAGCGCGGTGATGATCGTGGCATCGTCCAGGCGCTGCTCGGTCAGAATGGCGGCAACTGCGACGGGATGCGAAAAATAGGGCTCGCCCGAGTGCCGGAACTGCCCTTCATGCATCTGCATTCCGAACTCATAGGCCCGGGCGATGCGATCGGCATTTGTCTTGGGGTTGTAGTTGCGGACCAGCGCAATCAGGTCTTCAACAGAAATCATCCGGTCCGCACCTTCGCTTGCAGGGCTTACCCCTGCCCCTGGGCCTCCATCAGGGCACGCAGGAGTTTCTCTTCGGACATGTCGTCATCTGCCGGCTTGTCCGACTCTGCACCCATCAACAGCGCCATCTGATCTTCTTCGGGCTCGTCGACCTCGATCTGTGTCTGGTTGGCCTCGATCAGACGTTCACGCAGCTCGTCCGCCGTCTGGGTTTCTTCGGCAATCTCGCGCAGAGCCACGACGGGGTTCTTGTCGTTGTCGCGGTCAACGGTGATCGATCCGCCAGTGGAAATCTCGCGCGCACGATGGGCGGCAAGCATCACCAGTTCGAACCGGTTCGGTACCTTGTCTACGCAGTCTTCGACCGTCACGCGGGCCATGAGGCGCTCTCCACAAATGAATCCGTGTCAGGAAGGGGTTTATCTAAGCGCGATTCTCTGCCTTGACAAGCGGGAAATGCCCAGCATTGGCGGCTCAGAGGGGGGTTACGGCGGCAACCTCGTCCGCAGGCAGCTGTCCGATCATTTCCCGGACGGTCAAATCCAGCACCGGATGGCGCCAATCGGGCGCGACGTCAGCCATTGGAACCAGCACGAATGCCCGGTCCTGCAGGCGCGGGTGCGGCACTATCAGTTGTTCGGGCGCGGATCGCACCTGCTGGTCCATCGGCAAATCCAACCAGCGGCGGTATCCGTCCAGGTCCGGCAGAACGCGGTCGTCCCAGCAGACAAGATCAAGATCAAGTGTGCGCATACCCCAACGCTGAACCCTGGCGCGGCCGAACTCGGCCTCGACCTCGTGCAGCAGGTCCAGAACACCGCGCGGATCCAGTTCCGTCTCGATCACAGCGGCTGCGTTCACGTAGTCCGGGCCGGCGCCCGCAGGGAAGCAGGGGGTCGAAAACAGCCGGCTTTTGGCCCGAATCACCAGCCCCTTGGCCTCCATGACCTCGAGAGCCTGCGCGAGTGTCACCTTGGGCCCGTTTCCTCTCAAGGTGAGATTTGCCCCCAACGCCACGACCACTTTTGACATGGATTTGACCACTTTTATCCCCGTATTCCGTTCAGAGAATACTTGCGATACAGGTCAAATAGCCTATTTTAAAGGCATCAATGCGCGAATTTATTTTTTTTCACTCACAGACACCTCCGCGCGTTGAGCGATACCGGAAGGACAAATTAATGTTTTACAAGGACGAACGGCTTGCGCTGTTCATCGACGGCTCGAATCTGTACGCCGCCGCAAAAGCACTGGGGTTTGACATCGATTACAAGTTGCTTCGCCAGGAATTCATGCGTCGAGGCAAGCTTCTCAGAGCCTTCTACTACACAGCGCTGCTAGAAAACGACGAATACTCACCGATCCGTCCGCTTGTCGATTGGCTGCATTACAACGGCTTCACCATGGTGACCAAGCCGGCCAAGGAATACACCGACAGCATGGGGCGCCGTAAGGTCAAGGGGAACATGGACATCGAACTGACCGTCGATGCCATGGAGCTTGCGCCGCGCGTGGATCATATCGTGCTGTTTTCGGGTGATGGGGATTTCCGCCCGCTGATTGCCAGCCTGCAACGTCAGGGCGTGCGCGTGTCGGTCGTCTCGACCATCCGCAGCCAGCCGCCGATGATTTCGGACGAGCTGCGTCGTCAGGCCGACAATTTCATCGAGCTTGACGACCTGCGCGACGTGATCGGACGCCCTCCGCGGGACGTGTCCGATGAACCGCGTACGGTAGCCGTCGCAGGAAAATAAGAACTCCGCCATCCACCACTCACACATGTGGAGCAATAGCGCGGTCAGGACTTCGTGTCCTGACCGCGCTTCTTTAATCAAGAACCCGTGCTCAAACGGGTATTGGCTAACAGGACTTCATGTCAGCATGGTGACAAGGCTGTCCTGACTGGACCAACAGGTGGAAAAGCCTTACCTGTCCCTTTCAAGGAGACAGACGCATGACCAAGCCCCCCCTGACCCTGTATCTGGCCGCCCCGCGCGGGTTCTGCGCTGGCGTGGACCGCGCGATCAAGATCGTGGAAATGGCCCTGCAGAAATGGGGCGCGCCGGTCTATGTCCGGCATGAGATCGTGCACAACAAGTTCGTCGTGGACGGGCTGCGCGCCAAGGGTGCCGTCTTTGTTGAAGAGCTGGACGAATGCCCCGATGACCGGCCGGTGATCTTTTCCGCCCATGGCGTGCCCAAGTCGGTGCCCGCAGCCGCAGCCGCGCGCGAGATGATCTATGTCGACGCCACCTGCCCGCTGGTGTCCAAGGTCCATATCGAGGCCCAGCGCCACGCCGAGGCCGGGTTGCAGATGATCATGATCGGGCACAAGGGCCACCCCGAAACCGTCGGCACCATGGGCCAGCTGCCCGAGGGCGAAGTTCTGCTGGTGGAAACGGTTGACGATGTGGCCGGGGTGCAGGTCCGCGACCCCGAAAAACTGGCCTTTGTCACCCAGACTACCCTGTCGGTGGACGACACGCGCGATATCGTGGCCGCGCTGCAGGACCGGTTCCCGGCCATCGTCGGCCCGCACAAGGAAGACATCTGCTATGCCACCACCAACCGGCAGGAGGCAGTGAAGACCGTTGCGCCCAGGTCGGATGCGCTGCTGGTGGTGGGTGCGCCCAACTCCTCGAATTCGCGCCGCCTGGTCGAGGTGGCGTCCAAGGCGGGCTGCACCTATGCCCAGCTGGTGCAGCGCGCCACCGACATCGACTGGCGCGCGCTCGAAGGGATTTCCAGCATCGCCATCACCGCCGGTGCCTCGGCCCCCGAAGTTCTGGTAAACGAGGTGATCGACGCCTTCCGCGACCGCTATGACGTGACCGTCGAAACCGTCGAAACCGCCACCGAGAATGTCGAGTTCAAGGTGCCCCGCATTCTGCGCGTGCCCGCATGAGCGGCATCCCCCGCGCACCATTGGTTCTGGGCCTGGCCGGTCTGATCCCCTTCGTCTGGGGCGCGCTGACCTACCTGAGCGGAGACCTAAATGATTGGGGCAGCCGCGCGCTGGGCCCCCGGTTCGTGGGGCCCTATGTGCAGCTGTTTTATGGCGCTGTGATCCTCAGCTTCATGTCCGGCGTTCTGTGGGGCTTTGCCACCAAGACCTCGGGCAACCGGGCGGCGCTGTGTTATGTGCTGTCGGTCCTGCCGGCGCTGTGGGCGTTCTTCACCACCGGCGGCGGGCCGGTCGACGCGGGCACCAACCTGATGATCGGCTTTGCCGGGCTGCTGGTGTTGGACGCGCTGTTCTGGTCCTGGGGCCTGACACCGTGCTGGTGGATGAAACTGCGGCTGCTGCTGAGCGCCGTCGTGCTGGCCTGCCTGGCCGTTGGAGTAGTCCTGTGAGCGACAAACGAACCATCGACGCCTACACAACCCGTGTGGACGACTATCTGAAAGTGCCGCTGCCGCCCGAACAGATCGAAGCGCGCGCAGCCTTTGCGCAGGCGGTCGGCGACGGGCTGGTGCTGGATCTGGGGTCGGGTCCGGGTGCGGACAGCGGTTTCTTTCTGCGCCAGGGGCTGCGGGTTCGGGCGCTGGACGCCACACCGGCCTTTGTCGAACACGCCCGCGCAAATGGCGTGGACGCGCATCTGGGCACGTTCGACGACGTGACCGAAACGGCCGAATACGATGGGGTCTATGCCAGCTTTTCCCTGCTGCACGCCACGCGCGCCGAATTCCCGCGACACCTGGCCGCCATCCACCGGACCCTGAAGCCGGGCGGCGTGTTTTTTCTGGGCCTAAAACTCGGCACCGGAGAGCATCGCGACGAACTGGACCGCTACTACACCTATTTCACGCGCCCCGAGATCGAGACCGCAATGATCGAGGCCGGGTTCGTCATTGACCGTGTCACCACCGGTATGGGAAAGGGGCTGTCCGGATCTTATGACGGTTTCATTCTGGTGCTGGCCCATGCCTGATCTGTTTGCCTATACCGATGGTGCCTGTTCGGGCAATCCCGGCCCGGGGGGCTGGGGCGTGCTGCTACGAGCGATGGATGGAGAAACCGTCCTGAAAGAGCGCGAGCTGAACGGCGGTGAGGCCGAGACCACCAACAACCGGATGGAGCTGCTGGCCGCGATCAGCGCGCTCGAAACATTGGAACGGCCCTCGAAAATCACCATCGTGACCGACAGCGCCTATGTGAAAAACGGGGTGACGGGCTGGATCCACGGGTGGAAGCGCAACGGCTGGAAGACAGCAAGCAAGAAGCCCGTCAAGAACGTGGACCTGTGGCAGCGGTTGGACGAAGTCCAACAGCGCCATGACGTGACCTGGGAATGGGTCAAGGGCCATGCCGGCCACCCCGAAAACGAACGCGCAGATGAGTTGGCACGCGCGGGCATGGCCCCGTTCAAGCCGAAAAAGGCCCGCACATGAGCGGTCTGGCCCTGCTGGACTATGCCTCGGTTCTGGTCTTTGCGCTGACCGGGGCGCTGGTGGCCAGCCGGGCGCAGCTGGACCTTGTGGGATTTGCCTTCATCGCCTGTCTGACGGCGGTGGGCGGTGGCACGGTGCGTGATCTGCTGCTGGATCGGCACCCGGTCTTCTGGGTGGGCCAACCTGACTATATCCTGATCGCGGTGGCGGCGGCGGTGGTCGTGTTTTTCACCGCGCACCTGGTCGAAAGCCGCTACAACTGGTTGGTCTGGCTGGACAGTTTCGCGCTGTCGATCGCCGCGGCCGCGGGAACGGGCGCGGCGCTGGCGCTGGGTCAGTCGGGCGTGATCGTGGTGCTGATGGGAGTGACCACCGGCTGCCTGGGCGGGCTGATGCGCGACGTGGTCTGCAACGAGGTACCGCTAGTGCTGAAACAGGGCGAGCTCTATGTCTCGTGCGCCTTCACCGGGGCGCTGGTGGCCGTGGTGGCCACACGTCTGGGGCTGGAGACGCTGCTGGCACTGGGCCTGTGCGCGCTGTCCTGCTGGGCGCTGCGGGCCGGATCGCTGCTGTTCGGCTGGCAGTTGCCGGTCTACAAGGCACGCCCGCCACGAAGCTAGAGGCCGCGCCAGACCTCTTCCTCGGTCAGGTTGAGAGATTTGAAGTCTTCGGCCCGCAACGATCTGTCAGCCTCCCACTCCATGAAGAACTCATCCAATTGCGGCGGAGCGATCTTTGTGTCCGAAAGCATCGAATGCACTTGTCCCCGATGGTGAATCTGGTGCTGCAGCAAGTGCAGGATCGTGCGGTCGTACCGCTCGACTTGCAATACGTCCCCACGTGGAATCCTGACGCGTGCAGTTTCATCCAAAACCTTCTCATCACGGCAAACATCCACGAAACGTTGGTCGATGGCGCGTTGGTGCGCCGAAAGCTCGGGCAAGTCGGGATAGGGAGTTTCCGGGTCGAAGGCGTCCAATCCCATTGGCCGGCCTTCTAGAGCGGTGACGTAGAAAAGATCAACCGTATAAATGTGATTGAGAGTCTCGATGATGGACGGGAAGAAACCAGTACGGTGCTTCGCCAGTTCCTCGGGGGGCAATTGCGCGCAAGCCTCCAGAACTCGGTGGTTGGCCCATGCGTTGTTATAAGCTTGTGGCAAGAAATAGTTTTTCATTGCCGATGCCTAGTTGATTGCCAAAGCACTGTCTAGCGTGGCCTGCGGCCTGCCGCATCAACGCCGGAAATAGGTCTTCCAGATCCAGATTAGCAGCAGCGCGCCCAGCACCGCGCCGACGAATCCGGGCATCCAGCCCATGACCGTCAGCAAGGCGCGCATGATCAGCCCGCCCACCACGGCCCCGGCGATACCGATCAGCAGGGTGGTGGGGATGTCCGCCTCGATCCGCATCAGGCGTGTGGCCAGAAATCCGGCTGCGGCGCCGATGACGATCAGAGCAAGGACGGGCATCTCATTTCCTCCAATGCGTGGGCACGATGATCAAGGCCCCCACCGACGAGATCACCGCATCCAGCCCCGGCGGTCCAAAGCTGATTCCGAACATGATGCGGATGAAATAGAACAGGAACGCCCCGCCCACGCAGATGATGATGGATTGCAGATACCCGTTGTGGGTAAAGCCCGTCACCTCGGACAGATAGCCGACGATGCCGGCAATCACGACGGTGCCCATCATCACCATGAACATCAGGACGTCTCCGAGCCGAGGCGGGTTCCGGCCGGGATCGGCCAGCCCCGCAGGAAGATTTCCCTATCCTGCGCCGCCTTGCCCGCCCGTTGCAAGCGCAGCAGTTCGACTGCGCCGGTGCCGCAGGCCACGCGCAGCGCGTCGTCCAGCGCCACGCCCGGCATGCCCTGCCCGTCCGACAGGCGCGAGGCGAGCAGCTTGACGCGCTCGCCCTCAATCTGAGTCCAGGCGCCGGGAAAGGGCGACAGGCCGCGGATCTGGCGATCGACTTCGACAGCTGGGCGCGACCAGTCCACGCGGGCCTCGGCCTTGTCGATTTTTGCGGCATAGGTCACGCCGACCTCGGGCTGCGGTTCGGGAGTCAGCTCGGGCAGGCGGTCCAGAGCCTGCACGATCAGATCGGCGCCCATCGCCGACAGGCGGTCATGCAGCTGGGCGGTGGTTTCCTCGGGTCCGATCGGGGTGGCCTGACGCAGCAGGACGGGGCCGGTGTCCAGGCCGGCCTCCATCTGCATGATACAGACGCCGGTCTCGGCATCGCCCGCCATGATCGCCCGGTGGATCGGCGCGGCCCCGCGCCAGCGCGGTAGCAGGCTGGCGTGGATGTTCAGGCAGCCATGCCGGGGTGCGTCCAGAATCGGCTGCGGCAGGATCAGCCCATAGGCCACGACCACGGCCACATCGGCCTTCAGCGCAGCAAAGGCAGCCCGTTCCTCGGGCGATTTCAGCGAGGTGGGATGGCGCACCGGCAGGCCCAGCGCCTCGGCGCGGGCATGCACCGGCGTGGGCCGGTCCTTCTTGCCGCGACCGGCCGGACGCGGGGGCTGGCAATAGACGGCGGCGATCTCGTGCCCGGCCCTCACCAGCGCATCCAGCACTGGCACCGAAAACTCGGGCGTTCCCATGAAGATGACGCGCATGCCGCCCTACCCCGCCTTTTTCGCCTTGCGCAGCAGCATGTCGCGTTTGACCTTGCTGAGACGGTCAAAATACATCCGGCCGTTCAGATGGTCGATCTGGTGCTGCACGCTGGTGGCTTCGATGCCGACGAAATCGCGTCTGTCGATCTCGCCTTTTTCATTGAGGTATCGGACCGTCACCGCACGCGGACGTTTGATCTTGGCCGACACGCCCGGCAGGTTCGGGCTCGCCTCGTTATGCTCGCGCAGCTCGATCGAGCTGTGCAGGATTTCGGGGTTGGCCAGGCGCACCGCGCGGCCACGCTCGGCCGAGCCGTCCACGACCGCCAGCCGCAGCATCACGCCGATCTGGGGCGCCGCCAGACCGACGCCGGGCATCGCCTCCATCGTGTCGATCATGTCGTCCCAGATGGCGCGGATTTCGTCGGTGATCTCGGTCACCGGCTCGGCCTTGGTGCGCAGGCGCTTGTCGGGCCACGGCAGGCAGGGACGGACGGTCATGCGCGGGCCAGCTCGCGCTTGAGCTTTACCATCTTGCGGGTGATCATCTGACGTTTCAGCGGCTTGAGATAGTCGATGAACAGCTTGCCGTTCAGGTGGTCGATCTCGTGCTGCACGCAGGTGGCCCAGAGTCCGTCGAAGGTTTCGCGCTGCGCCTTGCCGTTCTGGTCCATCCAGGCGACCTCGACCTCGGCCGGGCGGGTGACCTCGGCGAACTGATCGGGGATCGACAGGCAGCCTTCCTCGTAGACGCTGGTTTCGTCCGAGGCCGAGATGATCTCGGGGTTGAACATCACCAGCGGGCGGGGGGTGGCGCCTTCTTCTTTGACGCAATCCAGCACGATCAGCCGTTCCAGCACGCCGATCTGGGGCGCGGCCAGCCCGATGCCCGGCGCGTCATACATGGTTTCCAGCATGTCGTCGGCCAGCGCGCGCAGCTCGTCCGACAGGTCGTCCACGGGCGCACAGACCTTTTTCAGGCGGGGATCGGGATGGATCAGGATGTTGCGTTTCATGGGGCTGATTTAGGTCATCGCGCGCGTGGCCGCAACGCCCCCCTTGCGCCGGGCGAATTTCCCGATAGCTTTCAGGCCAACGAATGGAGCAGACATGACTTTCAACGACCTCATCGACCGCCGGGGCACCTTCAGCTCGAAATGGGACAAGATGGAGCAGCTGTTCGGCGTCTCGCCCGAGGACGGGCTGGCCATGTGGACCGCCGATTCCGACTATGCCACCGCGCCCTGCGTGATCGAGGCGGTGCGCCGTGCGGCGGATCACGGCGTGTTCGGCTATTCCTGGCAGCACCCGGCCTATCTGCAGGCGGTGCAGTGGTGGATGCAGAACCGTCACGACTGGGCGATCGACACCGATTGGATTCTGACCTCGCAAGGTCTGGGCAACGCCATCGCGCTGAGCCTCGATGTCTGGACCGAGCCGGGGGACGGGGTGGTGATCTTCACGCCCGTCTATCACGAGTTTGCGCACAAGGTGAACAAGACCGGCCGCCGGGTGGTGGAATGCCCGCTGGTGCGGGCCCGCGACACCTATGAGATCGACCTGGACGACGCACAGTCGCGGCTGGACGGGTCGGAACGGATGTTGATCTGGTGTTCGCCACAGAACCCGTCGGGGCGGGTCTGGACACCGGACGAGCTGCGCGCGGTGGCAGCCTTTGCCGAACGCAACGGGCTGATCCTGATCTCGGACGAGATCCATCACGATCTGGTCTATCCCGGGCACAAATTCGTGCCGATGGACGTGGCCGCGCCGGATGCACGGCCCTGGACGGTGACGCTGACTGCAGCATCCAAAACCTTCAATATCGCAGGCCAGCGCACCGGGAACATGATCATTCCCGACGACACGCTGCGGGCGCAGATGCGTCACCGGCTGAACACGTTGGACTATGACCCCAGCGCACTTGGCGTGGCGATGATCACCGCGGCCTACACGCCCGAAGGCGCCGAATGGGTGGATGCCCAGATCGACCACCTGAACGGCAACCGTGCGCTGTTCGATGCGACGATTTCCGAGATCCCCGGCCTGTGGTCGATGCCTTTGCAGGCAACCTACCTGGCCTGGGTCGATTTCTCGGGCACCGGCATGGATCACGCCGAATTCGTGCGCCGTCTGCGCGAAGATGCGCGGATCGCAACGTCATCCGGCCCGGGTTTTGGAACGGGAGGCGAGACCTTCGAACGGTTCAATCTCGCCACTCAGCGGGCGCGGGTCGAGGACGCGTGCGCCCGTTTGAAACTAGCTTTTTCTGACCTTCAATAAGGCCGCGCGAACGGTCTGCCCTAGTCGTCTTTACCAAGAAGGGCGATTGGGGCATCCGGCGCGCGATAGAAATCCAGTGGCGCCTTGTCCGCCGCTACGGTGCTGCGCTTGAACTCATATCGCATCTGGCCGCCGTCTTCCTCGTCAGCGACGATCAGGCATTGATACAGGTGGTTGGCGCCATCAAAAATATCGACCAGTCCACGCAGACGCGGTGTTGTCTCGGCCTCTACGGCGAAACCATCCTTCCACAATTTGAGGATTCTGTAGGTATTGTCGCCCATTTCCACCCGCAGGCGGCTGGACTTTTTGAGCGATGCGATTCGGGCCGCATCCAATTCGGCGCTAATTTCCTTGGAAACATAAGTACTCATCAAAATTCCCCCCAAGCTATGCTATCTATTGTGGGGGTATCTTCGTAAAAATCCAGTGAAGTCCGACCGTTGACGCGGACCTGTGGGCGATTTGTTGCACAGACATCCCGGGCGGCACTGTGCGACTGCGCAGAGATGCTGCGCGCCGTCGGCGATGTGAACTGCGGCGCTGTCGCACTAAGCTTTGTCCGGACTCGGAAACGGAGGATCCAAGATGGGCCTGTTGGTCGACGGCACCTGGCACGACACCTGGTACGACACGAAATCCACCGGCGGAGCGTTCAAACGTTCGGCGGCCCAGTTTCGAAACTGGATAACGACCGATGGCAGTGCGGGTCCCTCGGGCAAGGATGGTTTCAAGGCTGAAGCCGGGCGATATCACCTGTATGTCAGCCTGGCCTGTCCATGGGCGCACCGGACGTTGATCTTCCGCCAGCTCAAGGAACTTCAGGACCTGATCACCGTATCGGTGGTTCATCCGGACATGCTGGACCGCGGATGGACTTTCCAGACCGACGATCACGGCGCCACCGGCGATGCTTTGTATGGGCTGGACTATGCCTATCAGGTCTACACACGCGCCGACCCGAACTACTCGGGCCGGGTGACGGTGCCGATCCTGTGGGACAAGGTGCAAGAGACCATCGTGTCGAATGAAAGCTCGGAAATCATCCGCATGTTCAATTCGGCCTTCGACGAAATCACCGGCAACACCGACGACTACTGGCCCGCCGAGATGCGCGACGCGATCGAAGAGGTCAATGCGAGGGTCTACTCAAACGTGAACAACGGCGTCTACAAATCCGGCTTTGCCACCTCGCAGGAGGCCTATGACGCGGCCGTGCACCCCCTGTTCGACACGCTGGATTGGCTGGAAGATCGGCTGTCCACGCACCGATACCTGATGGGGGATCGCCTGACCGAGGCCGACTGGCGCCTGTTCACGACCCTGATCCGGTTCGACCCGGTCTATCACCTGCATTTCAAATGCAACCGCAGGCGGCTGATCGACTATCCCAACCTGTGGGCCTACACGCGCGAACTGTATCAATGGCCGGGCGTGGCGGGCACGGTGAACCTGCACCATATCGTGCGGCACTATCACTACAGTCACGACAGCATCAATCCGCACCGGATCATCCCGATCAACCCCACCCTGGACTATTGGGAGCCGCACGGACGCGATCAGCGACCCGCGGCGTAGTGCTCGACCATGGCCGCCAGATCCTCGGGCGGCGTTCCGCTCTGGACATAGGCGCAGGCGTTGGGGCTGTGGGCAAAGATCGACCCGTCGGAAAAAAACGTGGTGTTGGTGACGAAAATCACCCGGGCATCCGGGCGGCGGTAGCTGGCGAAATCGGCGACCGCCAACGCGCTGCCTGAATCCAGAACCAGATCCAAGATTATGATGTCGAAGGGCGTGCCATACAGTGCAAGGATCGCTGCCTCCTGGCTTTCGACCAGAGAAACCTCAGCCCCCTGCCGTTCCAGGTGCCGCTGCCAGACCCGACCCAGGTCGGGGTTACTCTCAACAATCAGAACTTTCATTTGCAACAACCTCGGCACTTGATAAGGTGAGTGGTGCCGACCCCCATAAGCTGTGATCACGTTATTTCGTTAACAAAGGGTTAACGGTCGCTCCAGCGCTCCTCTATGAACCGGATTTGCTTGTAAAAACGGCGTAAATCCGCTTGAAGCGGGGTAATTTCGGCGTTTTGGACGATTCCGGCATGACTGACCGCACTGACGACTTGAACCCGCGCGGCAAGCGTGACCACGGCGGTGGGTTGGACGACGCCATTGCCCGTCATGGCGGCGAGCGAGGCGATTGGATCGACCTGTCGACCGGGATCAACCCGCAACCCTACCCTGTCGAGGGGCTTTCGTCTGACGACTGGACCGCCCTGCCGGATCACGGGGCCTTTGCCCGGCTCAGCAATGCGGCCCGTCGCTTCTGGGGGGTGCCGGAGAGCGCGGCAATCCTGCCCGCACCGGGGGCCTCGGCCCTGATCGCGCGGATCCCGGCGCTGGCCCCCGTCGGTGCGGTCCAGATCACCATGCCCACCTACAACGAACACGCCGCCGCCTTTGCCGCGCAGGGCTGGACGGTGCAGCCCGACGGCCCGGCGCAAGCGCGGGTGATCGTGCATCCCAACAATCCCGACGGCCGGATCTGGCAGGCCGAGGACGCCCATGCGCCGCTGACCGTGATCGACGAAAGCTTTTGCGACGTGACGCCCGATGCCTCGCTGATCAGCCTGTCCCAGCGCCCCGGCGTGATCGTCCTGAAAAGCTTTGGCAAGTTCTGGGGCCTTGCGGGCCTGCGGCTGGGCTTTGCCATCGGGCATCCCGACCTGATCGCGCGACTGAACGATCTGACCGGCCCCTGGGCGGTGTCCGGCCCGGCCCTGCGCATCGGCGCGCAGGCCCTGAATGACACGACCTGGGCTGAAACCACGCGCGCGCGACTGGCCCGTGATACGGAACGGCTGGATACGCTGATGACCGGCAAGGGCGCGCATTTGGTCGGCGGCACCACGCTGTTCCGCCTGTATGAAGTGGACGATGCCGCCGCCTGGCGGGACCGGCTGGCACAAACCCATATCTGGAGCCGCATCTTCCCCTATTCTGACCGGTTCCTGCGGCTGGGCCTGCCGCCCGAGCATGGCTGGTCGCGGCTCGAGGCGGCGCTGTGAGCACCGCCCTGACGCTGGCCCTGGCGATGCTGCTGGACGCCGCATTGGGCGAGCCCGATTGGTTGTGGTCGCGTCTGCGGCACCCGGCGGTGCTGATGGGCAACGCCATCGGCTGGCTGGACCGCCGCCTGAACCGCGGCACGCATCGCAACGCCAAGGGCATGTTCGTCGCCCTTCTGCTGGTCTTGGGCGGCTGGGTGATCGGTGCGGCGCTGGCGTGGCTTGGCTGGGTGGCCGAGGTCGTGGTCTGCGCGATCCTGTTGGCACAGAACTCTCTGGTGGCGCATGTCCGCGCCGTGGGCGTCGCGCTGCGGCAGTCCCTGCCCGAGGGACGCGCGGCGGTGGCGATGATCGTGTCGCGCGACACCTCGCAGATGACCGAGGCACAAGTTGCGCGCTCGGCCATCGAGAGCGCCGCCGAGAACCTCAGCGACGGGTTGATCGCCCCGGCTTTCTGGTTCCTGCTGGGCGGCTTGCCCGGTTTGCTGGTCTACAAGGCGGTGAACACCGCCGACAGCATGATCGGATACCGCAACGACACGTACCGAGACTTCGGCTGGGCCGCCGCTCGGCTGGACGATCTGCTGAACCTGATCCCGGCGCGGCTGACTTGCCTGATGATCGTGGCCCTGTCGGGGCAGTGGCGCCAATGGCGGGCCATCGTCGCAGACGCGCAGCGCCACATCTCGCCCAATGCCGGCTGGCCCGAGGCCGCCATGGCCCGCGCGCTGGACGTGGCACTGGCCGGGCCGCGCAGCTATGACGGGCAGGTGCGCGATCTGGCCTGGGTCAACGGCGAAGCCCGGCGCACGATCGGCGCGACAGAGGTTTTCCGCGCATGCGGGATCCTTTGGCAGGTTTGGGGGCTTGCGTTGGCGGGGCTGACGGTGTGGGTTGTTCTGAACACGGTTTTCTGAGGATGGTTTTCGTCATGCGCTTTGTCCCGGGCCTAGTGGCCGCTTGCCTGTTCGCCTCCCCGGCCCTTGCCCAATGTGGCGGCGGCTTCAACGCCTTTGTTCGCGGACTGAAGGCCGAAGCGGCACAGCAGGGGTTCGATACGGCCACGGTCGATGCGTTCTTCAACGGTGTGCAGCAGGACCCCAAGGTGCTGAAGGCCGACCGCGCGCAGGGCGTGTTCCAGAAACCGTTCATCGAATTCTCTCGCCGCCTGATCTCGCAGGACCGGATCAGGCGCGGCCAGGCGATGGCGCAGAAATACGACGCCGTGTTCGACCGGATCGAGGCCGAATACGGCGTGTCGCGCGGGGTCCTGCTGGCCTTCTGGGCGTTCGAGACGGATTACGGCGCGTTCCAGGGCGATTTCAACACCCGCAATGCGCTGGTGACGCTGGCCCATGATTGCCGCCGGCCCGAGCTGTTCCGGCCGCAGATCTTTGCCGCGATCGAGCTGTTCCGGAACGGCGATTTCGACCCGAACCGCACCACCGGCGCATGGGCGGGCGAGATCGGCATGGTGCAGATGCTGCCCCGTGACATTCTGGAAAACGGCGTGGACGGTGATGGCGACGGGCATGTGCGGTTGAAAACGTCGGCCCCCGACGCGCTGATGTCCGGCGGCAAGATGCTGTCGCATCTGGGCTGGCAGGCGGGTCAGCCCTGGCTGCAGGAGGTCACCGTGCCCGCACAGATGGACTGGTCGCTGAGCGGGCTGGGCAAACCGCGCCCGGTGTCGGACTGGCAGGCGATGGGCGTGCAGGCGCGCAGCGGGTCGCTGGCCGACCTGCCGGCCTCGCTGATCCTGCCGCAGGGGCGCAAGGGGCCGGCCTTTCTGGCCTATCCGAATTTCGATGTCTATTTCGAGTGGAACCAGAGCTTTGTCTATGTCCTGACCGCGGCCTATTTCGGAACGCGCCTCGAAGGCGCACAAGTCTATGCCGCGGGCAACCCCGATCCGGGCCTGACCGGCGCGCAGATGAAACAGCTGCAGGCGAAACTGCAGGCGCGCGGCCACGACGTGGGCAAGATCGACGGCATCTTGGGGGCCGGAACGCGCGCTGCAGTACAGGCTGAACAGGCTCGGCTGGGACTGCCTGCGGACGCATGGCCGACGGTTGATTTGCTGAACCGACTCTAGCCGCTCAATCCGTTGGGTCGTGGAACACCAGCGTGAATCCTTCCTCAGGCGTCGGTTCCGCGTAATGCTTGGAAAACCGGCGGAACTGTTCTTCGGTCGCGGCAAAGGCGTGGTCGCCCGCTGCGTTACGTGCTTGCAGTCGGGCCAGACAAACGGCGTCGGGCGTGGTCAGCACATGCATCTGATGCGCTGTATCGGTCTGATCCAGAATTTCGCGCATCCAGGCGCGGGTTTCGACCGTGTTGGCCGGGAAATCCAGAACAACCGACATGCCCGCCTCAAGCAGAGTCGTGACATGCGGACCCATCGCCGCCCGCAGACGCGTGGAACAGCGCAGATAGTCGGCACCTGTCACCATCTGATCGGCAAAAAGCGGCTTCAGCCAGGCGTCCTCGGAAATCAGAACTGTGCCGGGCTGCCTCGCGAGCTGGGCGGCAAGCGTCGATTTTCCCGCGGCGATCTTGCCGCAAAGCATGTGCAGGGTCGGAGCGGGTCGGGTCATCGGTCGATTCCTGGTTGGGCACGGCGGGTGAAGGAGAGGCCCCGATCACTCGGGTCGCACCGGGTAACGTTCACCTTTTTCGGTGATCAGGATCAACCGGCCATTGTTGCGCACGTACAGATCGCAGCGGTCGAACCCGTTGCGGTACTGCACACAGATGCTGCCATCAGCGGCGATTCTGTAGGTTCCGAAGGCCGTTCCGCCGCCATTGACCGCCGAATAGGTATAGGAATAGGCCCCACCGGCCGAGTATTTCGACTGCCCGTCGTCATAGAAAGTCAGCGTTCGCCCGGCCAGCGCGTTCAGTTCAGCGGGGCTCAGAGGGATATCACCGGGGCGTACAGCCCATTCGGCAGCCCAGAGCGGCGAGGCGGCGCAGGCCGCGGCGATCAGCAACACGTGTTTCATGCAGCCAGCCTAGCCCGGCCCGGCCCGATCGCGGAATAACGTTGCAGTGAGCGGTCAGGCGACCATCTGCTCGGCCTTCTTCAGATCGACCGAGACCAGTTGGCTGACGCCCTGTTCCTGCATGGTCACGCCGAACAGACGGTCCATCCGCGCCATGGTCACCGCGTGGTGGGTGATGATCAGGAACCGCGTGTCGGTCTGGCGGCACATCTCGTCCAGCAGATCGCAGAACCGGGTCACGTTGGCATCGTCCAGCGGCGCGTCGACCTCGTCCAGAACGCAGATCGGTGCCGGGTTGGCCAGGAACACGCCGAAGATCAGCGCGGTGGCAGTCAGGGTCTGTTCCCCGCCCGACAACAGGCTGAGGGTCGACAGCTTCTTGCCCGGCGGCTGGCACATGATCTCGAGCCCCGCATCCAGCGGGTCGTCGCTCTCGACCATCACCAGATTGGCCTCGCCACCACCGAACAGATGCTTGAACAGCATGGCGAAGTTCGCGTTGACCTGTTCGAATGCAGTCAGCAGGCGCTCGCGGCCCTCACGGTTGAGGCTGGCGATGCCGCTGCGCAGCGCCTTGATCGCCTCTTCCAGATCGGATTTCTCGCTGTTGAGCGTGTCGAACTCCTCCTGAACCTCCTTGGCGTCTTCCTCGGCCCGCAGGTTCACCGCGCCCATCGCGTCGCGCTGGCGCTTGTGGCGGTTCACCTCAGCTTCCAGGGCATCGGCGGCGGGCATGTCGTCAGGGTTCACGTCCAATTGGTTCAACAACTGGTTCGGGGTCAGTTGCTGATCCTCGGCGATGCGCTCGGCAGCGGCGGCGACACTTTCCTTGGCCGCCTCGAACCGCGCCTCAGCCGCGGCGCGGGCTTCGCGCGCCTCCGAGGCCTTGCGCTCGGCCTCGCGCTCGGCCAGCACGGCCTCGCGTTGCAACGCTTCGGCCTGGGCCAGCTTGTCGGCGGCCTCGGCGCGGCGGGCCTCGGCGGCCTCGATCATCTCGTTCAGCTCTTCGCGTGCCTCGGCGATCTCGGCGGGCGCGGCCATCGCCTCGGTCAGCTCTTCCTCGGAACTGGCTTTGCGCTCGGCCAATTCGGCGATGCGCTTCTCGGCTGTTTCCAGACGGTGTTTCCAGCCGCTCAGGTCCTTGGCCACCTCCTGTGCGCGGCGGGTGCGGGCCTCGCCCTCGCGGCGCAACTCGTCATGGGTCGAACGGTGCGTCAGCATGGTGATCCGCGCGGCCTCGACCGTCTGCTTGATGTCCTCGACCCGGGCACGGGCGGTGTCCAGATCGCCCAGCTCGGCCAGCGCGGCCTCGGCCTCGCGCAGCTGGGCGCGGGCCGCCATTGCATCCTGCTTGTGGCGGTCGACCGCAAGCGTCAGGTTCTCCAGCTTGCCCTGCGCCAGGTTGCGGTCGGCCTCGGCTCGGCTGAGCGCGCGGGCGGCTTCGGCCATGCGCTGATCGGCGGCGCGGCGGGCCTCGCGAGCGCGGCGGTCGGCCTCGGTAACTTCGGCCAGTTGCCGCGACAGGGCCTCGTGCGCGGCGCGGGCGCCATCGGCCTGTGCTTCGACCTGCGCCAACTGCTGTTTCAGCGCCTCAAGCTTGTTGAGCTGCTCGAGCCGCAGCGCCGCAGCGCTGGGGGCATCTTCTGCCCAGGCGCGGAACCCGTCCCAGCGCCACAGATCGCCCGAGCGCGATACCAGCCGCTGGCCGGGATTCAGCAAGGGTTGCAGCCGCGCGCCCTGATCTGCGTCGATCAGGCCGATCTGCGCGATGCGACGGCTGAGGCGGTCCGGCCCCGAGACGTGCAGCGCCAGCGGCTCGGCCCCGTCCGGCAACGGCTGATCGGCATCATAGCCCGGCACCTGCACCCAGCCTGACGGGCCATCGCCTTCGACCAGCGGGGCGCGGAGGTCATCCGCCAGCGCGGCCCCCAGCGCCTTTTCAAAGCCCGGCTCGACCCGCAGCAGGTCCAGCACCTGCCCGCCCTCGGCCGTGTCGCGCTCGACCAGCTTGGCCAGCGCGGTGGTCTCGGCCCGAATCGCGCCCAGCTCGCCCTCGGCCTCGGAGCGTTGGGCGCGGGCCTCGGCCTCACGCGCCTGCGTTTCACCGCGCAGCTCGTCGGCGGCGGCCAGCGCTTCTTCAGCGGCTTCGGCGGCGTCGCGGGCCTCTTCCTCGGCCGCTTGCGCGGCCTCGAACGCTTCGTCGGCGCGGGTCAGGGCGGCGCGGGCCTCGGCAACGGCCGCGCGGGCCTTTTCCTCTTCGGCCTCGGAGCGTGCCAGCGTCTTGCGGCTGTCCTCGACCAGGCGCTGCGCCGATTGGTGACGCGCGACCAGACGGGCGGTGTCCTCGGTCTCCTGCGCCAGCAGATCCTCGCGTTCCTGCAGAACCGCGGCGGCCTCTCGGGCAATTTCGGCGGCTTCGGCCAGCTTGTCGTCATGGCCCTCGGCAGCCTTGGCCAGTTCGCGGGCCTCCCATTCCAGCCGTTCGATCATCTCGCCGGCGTCGCGGTTCAAACCGGTTTCCCGCTCGATGTCGCGGCCCAGCTGCTGGATGCGGGCGGTCAGGGTTTCGATGGTCTGGCGCGCGCGGGTTTCCTGATCGGACAGCTGATCGCGCTGTACCTGCTGGCGCTGCAGGACGGCGGCGGCGATGGCTTCCTCCTCGCGCAACGGAGGCAGGGTTTCTTCGATCTCGGCGCGTTTCGCGCTGGCGGCGCGGGCCTCGGCCTCGGCGCGCGCGGCTTCGGTGGTGCGGTCGCGCAGACGCTCTTCGGCCTGCTGGCGGGCCATGTCGGCCTCTTTCCAGCGGCGATACAGCAACATGCCTTCGGCCTGGCGCAATTGCTCGCCGATCTCACGATACCGCGCGGCCTGACGGGCCTGGCGCGCCAGCTGCGCCAGCTGCGTGCCCAACTGTTCAAGCACGTCATCGACGCGGGTCAGGTTGGCCTCGGTGCCCTTGAGCTTCAGTTCGGCCTCGTGCCGGCGCTGGTACAGGCCCGAGATGCCGGCGGCCTCTTCCAGAATGCGGCGGCGGGCGCGGGGTTTGGCGTTGATCAGCTCGGCGATCCGGTTCTGCCCCACCAGCGCGGGTGAATGCGCGCCGGTCGAGGCATCGGCGAACAGCATCTGCACGTCGCGGGCGCGCACGTCCTTGCCGTTGGCCTTGTAGGCGCTACCCACGTCGCGGGTGATGCGACGCACGATCTCGATCTGATCGCTGTCATTGAACCCGGCCGGGGCCAGACGTTCCGAGTTGTCCATGGTCAGGACGACCTCGGCGAAGTTGCGCGCCGGACGGGTGGCGGCACCGGCAAAGATCACATCCTCCATTGCACCGCCACGCATCGATTTGGGGCGGTTCTCGCCCATCACCCAACGCAGCGCCTCGAGCAGGTTGGACTTGCCGCAGCCGTTGGGCCCCACCACACCGGTCAACCCGTCCGCGATGATCAGATCGGTCGGATCGACGAAGCTTTTGAAGCCGGTGAGTTTGAGTTTGGTGAAGCGCAAAGGCCGATTTCCATGATTCCCGTTCCCTGAAAGTCTGGACAAGGGAATGGCCGCGAGTCAACGAAGTTGCGCAGGATATGGGATATTGGGCCGAGTTATCCACAATATCTTGCTGATTTGGGCGGAATAGCGCGGATTCAATAAGGCGAACACTCGAACACCTGGTATCCGGTGTCCGACCCGCTGTCATAGGTTCCGAAGTCAATGCATTCATAGTTGGTCGGCGTGACCGCAGCCAGCAACAGCCGGTCCGACGCCCTGCGGTCGCAGGCGAGGATGCCCACGGTCACCGCCGCGTCACCCAACACGTCAGCGACCGGACAGCTCGAGACCTGCGCCATGGCCAATGCGGCCCGATCCCGGATCGGCCCCAGCCGCGGGGCATATTGGCTGTTGACGCGGACCGCCTCGGCCAGGTCACCGCGCAGGCGCACGTCGAACACGCTGCCGTTCACGGCCACGCGGGTCGCGGGCAGGTCGCGGAAATGGGGCGTGCCGGCCGAGCAGCCGGCCAGCACCAGCAAGGCGAAGAACCGGATCATGCCGCAGCTTTGCGGCAAAATGGTTAACGAAAGCTTTCCCGCGCTCAGCCGCGCAGGACCGTGCCCAACCGGGCGATACCCTCAGCAATCGTGGCCTCGTCCGAGTTGGAGAAACTCAGCCGGATCGTGTTGGCACCGCTGCCATCGGGATGAAAGGCCTGTCCGGGCACAAAGGCGACCTTGACCGTCTCAAGCGCGCGGGCCAGCAGCTGCGCGCCATCCGAGCCGGGCGACAGGGTCAGCCAGATGAACATGCCCCCCTCGGGCCGGGTCCATTGCACGCCTTCGGGCATGTGCCGATCCAACGCCGCCAGCATCGCGTCGCGTCGCGCACGGTAGGCTGCGCGCACCTTCGGGATGTGGCTGTCGAAACAGGTTTGGGCCACTTGGTGCACGGCCATCTGGTTGATGGTGGCCGAATGCAGGTCGGCGGCCTGTTTCATCAGCACAAGCTGCGCGATGACGGGCCGCGCCGCCACGACCCACCCCACCCGCAGCCCGGGCGACAGGGTCTTGGAAAAACTGCCGCAATAGATCGTCCGGCAGGCTTGCAGAACGCCCTTCCGCGCCAGTTCCAGCGCGAGGATCGGCGGTATCGCCTGCCCGTCATAGCGCAGGGCCTGATAGGCGCCGTCCTCGATCAGAGCGCAGTCCAACTCCTCGGCCAGATCCAGAAGGGCCTCGCGCCCTTGCCGATCGACGGTCTCGCCGGTCGGGTTGGCAAAGTCGGGGGACAGATAGGCGTATTTGACCGCCCCCGGCCCCGCGGCGGCCCGGTATTGCGCCGCGCCCGCATTGCCGCCTGCGCGCAACCGGTCAAAGCGTGGCTCATAGGCGTTGAAGGCCGCCAAAGCCCCCAGATAGGTCGGCCATCCGACCAGCGCCGTGTCGCCCGGTGACAGAAACAGCTTGCCCAGATAGTCCAGCGCCTGCTGCGAGCCCGAGGTGATCAGAACGTCGTCGGGGCCGCAGTCGATGCCGATCTGGCGCATGTGGCCGGCGATCCATTCCCGCAGCGGCATATACCCTTCGGACACGGAGTATTGCAGCGCCTGCGCCCGACTGTCGGCGCCAAGCGCCTGATGGAATGCTTGGGCAAAGGCCTCGGCCGGAAAAAGCGCCGGATCGGGGATACCGCCGGCAAAGGAAATGATGCCGGGTTGGTCCAGCAGTTTCAGCAGCTCTCGGATTTCGGATGCCTTCATGCGCGCGGCGCGCGTTGCAAATAACTGGTGCATGGGCCGAGCCTCCTCCGCTGGGTCGGACTGACGCTATGACCTCTGCGCTTAAAGTCAATAATACTGACCTAGTGTTTCAGCCAATGTGATCGCGGCCCGTTCTTGCGCGGGCCGGGCATGTGTGGTCATATGATTTGACCAATTTTCAGCGATGATCCGATGCCCTTTCAGAAAGTCCAGACCGAGAAACTGTCCCTGGCCGTGGTCAAACAGATCGAGTTGCTGATCCTGCGCGGGATCCTGCGCCCCGGCGAACGCCTGCCGTCCGAGCGCGAGTTGGCCGACCGGCTTGGCGTGTCGCGCCCATCGCTGCGCGAGGCGATCTCGCAACTGCAGGAGCAAGGCCTGCTGACCGCCAAGGCCGGGTCAGGCATCTATGTGGCCGAGGTTCTGGGCTCGGCCTTTTCGCCGGCGCTGATCCGTCTGTTCAGCAGCCATGACGAGGCTGTGTTCGATTACCTGTCGTTCCGGCGCGACATGGAAGGGCTGGCGGCCGAACGCGCCGCGCGGCTGGGCTCGGACAGCGACCTGAAGGTGATCCAGGCGATCTTCGACAAGATGGAGGCCGCCCATGCCCGCAACGCGGCCGATGACGAGGCCCATCTGGACGCGCAGTTCCACATGGCCATCATCGAGGCCAGCCACAACGTGGTGATGCTGCATATGATGCGGTCGATGTTCGATCTGTTGCGGCAGGGCGTGTTCTACAACCGCCAGATCATGTTCCACCAGCGCACGACGCGCGACGCGATCCTGAACCAGCACAGGGCAATCAACGAAGCGCTTCAGGCCCGCGACCCCGAAGCCGCCCGGCAGGCGGTGGAACAGCACCTTAGCTTTGTCGAACGCTGCATGGAAGACCAGCAGAAGGCCCGGCGCAACGAACTGATCGCGCGGCAGCGGCTGGAACATGAGGTTGGCAACTCGAGCGGTTGAGGTCCTCCGCCTCTCACTGCGCCTTCAACCCCAGTGTTTCATAAAGGCGCCTGTACTGCTCGGCCACGATTGGCATCGCGTAGCTCTGCAGGGCATGTTTGCGCGCGGCATTCCCGTCGCGCTTCTGCCCTTGAACCTGGCAGGAACGCTGATCATCGATCACCCCCTTTAGGCAATCCGCCAAGCCCCGCGCATCAAACGGCTCGGCCAGCCGCCCGCACCCGGGGTTCGGGACCAGATCGGGCAATCCGCCGATCTTGAACCCGACGATCGGAATACCGCAAGAAAGCGCCTCCACGCCGGTGTTGGGCAGGTTGTCTTGTCGGGACGGCAACGCAAAAACGTCCGCGCACGCGTAAACAGACCGCAGTTCCTCGGGCACTGAATGTTGTCCAGTGAAATGAGCCGGAAAGGGCAGATCTACCTCATGCGCATCCGCGCCGAATATCAGAACGCGGATATCAGATCTTTCCTGTTTCAGAATCGACAAAGCTTCCTTGAGGTGCAGAAATCCTTTGCGCGGATCGCTGTCGCCCCCCATGGCCCCAAAACCGATGACAGCAGAATCGCGTGGCAGACCCAATCGGTCTCTGGCCGCGTCTCGGTCGGTGGGGCGCCAGACGTCGGTGTCGATTGCGTTGGGAATGACAGAGACGGGCCAGTCCTGAGTCAAGGCGCTTTGCCGGGCGCAATCCGCCAGCCAGCGGCTGGGTGCAACAAGATGGAACGGCCGCGTCCAAAACCGCTGTTTTGTTTTCCAAACACGGCGGTTCAGCCTGCTCGCTCGGCTATCCTGCTGGGTCGCGTAACCGTTTCTCCAGGCGTCGCCCTCAGAGTAATGCTCCACCCCACATAACGGCCACATGTCATGCATGGTCCATACAACCGGATGAGACAGGTTTCCGATCTCGCGGATCGACATCAGATCCGAATTGACCCAGTGCAGGTTCAGAATTTGCGAGGGCTGTTTGTTCAGGTACTGCGCCAAACCCGAACGGACCTGACCTAGCGAAATCAAACCCGAGAAATCCGCTTCATGCCGGCGCCGGATACTGCGCGCTATTTCCCGTTGGATCATTCGTCCCAGACCCTTGGCCGGCTTGAACGTCGTGATGCCCGGCCCTTCCTGACCTCGCGCAACGGTCATGATCGAATTCACGCCGCTGGCGGTTAGGGCCATATGCAGCCTGTGCGCCGCAATCGCCGCGCCCCCTTCAGAACTACTGAAACTGATGTGATTTACCTTGAGCACCGCGACTCCATTTGTCCGGCGTAGAATCTCGTCGCGAGCCCCAGAGTCACGACGTTTTGTTCCACCTGTTTTCTAGCGCATGAAATACGCGAAAGAAGCACGTCAGGGCTGTTCCTCGTGCAGGTACAAATAGTCGGTACTGCCATTTCCATATACGCAAACATACCCTGCCGCCCTAAGTGCCTTGTCTGCGGAGTCAACACGCTGAAAGCCTTTCTTGCTAGGCCGGTTGAGTTCGTCGTATTCGACGCAGATCTGCCGGGGCCGCAACCCGTCTGCGAGTATTTGCTCAATAACCTCGACTTCCGCGCCTTCTATGTCGAGCTTCAACAGCTGGACTTTCTCGACCGGAATTGCGTGATCGTGCAGTATTTCCCGCAATGTACCGGCCAGGACCATCAGGTGATCGGTATTCTGACGATATTCGTTTTGGAAGTTCACGATCGAGTGTGAAACATGCTCTGGGTTCTCGGGAAGAAAGAAACGCAGTGTTTCGTTGCGGCACCAAAGGGCGCGATCGACCATTACAAGATTGTCTTCACTGCAGTTGCTAAGGTCGTAGGCTTCAACCGGCTGTGAACCACTTGAAACGTAGCCCGTTTCACCCCTTTTACCGAAACGCTTTTTCATCGCGCTGAAATGGGCCACGGCCCGAGGTGTCGGATCGATAATCACGACCCTTGCATTGTAGCGGTCCGCAAACTCGACGTCGAAGGACGAGTCCTCCCCAAGACCAGCGCTGACGATCGTGCAGCCCTGCAGACTGTCGTCCTCGAGGAAAGTCCAGCCACCATAGTCAGAGCCGAGAGTGACGAGGCGCAAACCGTGCCTGGCCCGAACCGACTGCAGCCTGTGCCGCTTGTAGCGCTTTTCGCGAAGCCAGTTTCTTACACGCTTTATCATCTTTCCCTCGTGGACATGAGCCTGCCGACAAAACTGTTCAGCTTGCGCCTGATCTTATCCAGTTTGCCGGGTTTGGTCAGGTAATACAGTTTTACCCGCTCCACCGAATCGGTATTTTCCGAGATTTGGGCAGGTAGGTCCGGCGAAAGTTCGGCGTTCAGGCGGCTGCGCGTGTAGGATTTGTTCACCACACCATGACTGCCGGTTCCATCAAAACCGATGTTCTCAACATAGGAAAAATACGGGGACAGGCACAATCCGCGATTCCGGAAAATGGTCGCGTACCAGAAAACCGCCCATGTGTTCAGCTCGCCGGTCTCGTTCGCCAGAACCTGTGACCAATAGTCCTGTGCCCCGTCGAGGTTGAAGCGGGCGATGTCCGCTTCTGAAAACTCATCCACCAGCGCGTCAGGGTCGCGGCTGTAATGCGCCCAACGGTCCGCCCAGGTTGCCCATCCCCAGCAGCTCATGAAACGCCACAGATATGCGCCCTGCGCTCGGCGAAAGGCAGGCACGTCCTCATTGTAGCCGGCAATATGCCAGACCGCGTGCTCGTCCTTGTAGCGGTCCAGCGCAAGGTTCATATAATGCAGAAAGGCTGGCGACGTGAGTATATCATCCTCGAGAATGATCGCGCGGCCGTGCTCGGCCATCATCTGCGAAACACCCTCTTCGATCGAGACGGCCAGCCCTGCATTCTGGTCACGTCGGCGCAGCTCGATACTGGCGAAGCCCTGCTGCGTTTCGGCGACCTGCGCAACAGCGTCGACAATCGGCTTCTCGGCATCATTGCGGGGGCCGTCGATGAATACGGTCAAGGATGTCGACGCGGCCAAGGGCGATTGGGCCAGGGCATCCAACGTCCGCCGCGTGTGTTCGGGTCGGTTGAACGCGAACACGCACACAGGGGCGGGATCAACAATCTTGGTATGTCCGGATGTCATCGTACCTCACCGAAACGCCACAAGCTGACTGCCCTGAATCAACAGACAATGACACGGGCTACAAGCAAAAAACCCGAAAGCAGGTAGCTTTCGGGTTTTGGAAATTGAGATTGGCTCACGCCGAACAGCTCAGTGCAGCTTGTCACCGACCTCGGAGATCGCCGAGTCAATCAGCTTGTTGGCTTGCGCCGCAGTCATCTGCTTGGCCAGCACGGACTTGGCCGCCGCAACGGCCGCAGTAACAGCCTGGTCGCGCACTTCCTTCACCGCCGAGGCCTCGGCCGATGCGATTTGATCCTGTGCGGCAGCCAGGCGACGCGCGATGGATTTCTCCAGATCCGCCTTTGCCTGTTCGGCAGCCAGAACCGAATCTTCCTTCGCCGCGGCCACGATGGCTTCGGCCTGAGTCTGCACTTCGCGCTGCTTGCGCTCGTATGAGGCCAGCAGGCTGCGCGCTTCTTCATGCAGGGCACGGGCCTCGTCCAGCTCGGCCTTGATGCCTTCGGCGCGGTTGTCCAGCGCCCCGCCGATCATCGACGGAACCTTGAAATAGAACAGGACCGCGATGAACACGATGAAGCCCAGCGTCACGACGAAGTCGGTGTTCGCCAGCGAGAAGAACGGGCCGCTTGCGGCCAGCGCCGGGCTGGCGAAGCCTGCGGTCAGGATAAGAGCAAGTGTATTCCGCATGTCACTTATCCTTTCATCTGTGCGCTGACGGCACTGCTGATGGCTTTGGCATCCGCCTCGCCGCCCAGCGCAGTCACCAGTTCGGCCGCCGTATCGTTGGCAACCTGTTGAATGCTTTCCAGCGCTCCGGCACGGATTTCGGCAATTGCCTTCTCCGATTCTGCCGCCTTGGCCGCGATTTCCGCATCTGCCTTGGCAATCGCATCATCCAGGTCCGCCTGGATTTCGGCGCGCGCTTCGGCTGCGATCCGCTGAGCCTCGGCACGGGCATCGGCCAGCGCCTTGTTGTAGGCCTCTTCGGCCTCGACCGCCTTGGCCTTCAGGTCTTCGGCCGCAGCCAGGTCATTTGTAATGGTCCCCTGACGCTCGGCCAAGATCGCCGCGATGCGCGGCAGGGCCACGCGGGACAGGACCAGAAAGATGACGACCAGCGTAATGACCAGCCAGAAGATCTGGTTGGGGAACCAATCGAAGCAGAGCTGCGGCATCCCGATGGCCGAGCCATGGGAATCGACGCATTTGCCGACTGCTTCTGCAGCTATGGGTTCTGTCGCCATGATGTCCTCCGTCGGAACGTTGTCTTTACAACAGGTGGGCCGCTATGGCTTGGGCCCACCTGCGCGTAAGGATCAGGTTCCGCAGATTATACGGCGAACATCAGCAGCAGCGAGACCAGGAATGCGAAGATCCCCAGGGCTTCTGCGAATGCGATACCGATGAACAGGGTTGCGGTCTGCGAAGCAGCCGCCGAAGGGTTGCGCAGAGCGCCGGCCAGGAAGTTGCCGGCCACGTTGCCCACCCCGATTGCGGCCGCGCCGGAACCGATTGCTGCCAGGCCTGCGCCGATGTGTGCGAGATCGCCTTCCATGATGTATCTCCTTACGAATTGGAAGTTTCGATTTTGGGTTATCGTTCCTGTGCCGGGGTCACGCCCCGATCAGTGATGCGGATGCAGAGCGTCCTTCAGATAAACACAGGTCAGAATGGTGAATACGTAGGCCTGAATGAAGGCCACTAGGACCTCGAGACCGTACATCGCGGTGATCGCCAGAACGGACACGGGCGAGATCACGGCGACCGCGGCGAAGCCGGCGAAAACCTTGATCACGGCGTGGCCGGCCATGACGTTGCCCGCAAGACGAATGGAGTGGCTGACCGGGCGCACGAAGTACGAGATAAGCTCGATGATCGCCAGGATCGGGCGCAGCGCCAGCGGCGCGCTGGACACCCAGAACAGGCTGAGGAACCCGGCGCCATTCTTGACAAAGCCCAGAACGGTCACGGTCAGAAACACGGCCAGCGCCAGCGGAATGGTGACCGCGAAATGCGATGTCGTGGTAAACGAGGTCGGGATCAGGCCGAGGAAGTTCGCGGTGACGATGAACATGAACAGGGTCATGACATAGGGGAAGTATTTGACGCCTTCCTTGCCACAGATGTCTTCCAGCATCTTGTAGATGAAGCCGTAGGCCAGCTCGGCGATCGACTGCATGCGGGTCGGGACGATTGCGCGCTTCGAGGTGCTCAGCACCAGCAGGCCGATGATGGCCAGAACCGCGAAGAACAGCCACAGGGTCACGTTGGTGGGCGTGTACCAAGCCATCTCACCGCCGAAAAGCGGCTTGACGATGAACTGGTCCATCGGATGGAAAACCAGGCTGCTGCCTTCTGCTGCGGTGGTCTCGGTCGCCACGTTCAGTCCCTCTCGTCCTTCTCGGCCTGTGTCGAGGCCGCTTGTTTCTCTTGAGCTTCTTGCGCGCTGCGGAGCATGACCTTCACGCCCGCGACAAGGCCCAGCAATGTGAACAGCACCAGGAAGATCGGGATCGTCCCGAACAGGCTGTCCAGCCCGTACCCGATGCCAAATCCGATCCCCAGACCGGAAACCATCTCGATGACCATCCGCCAGGCCAGTTCGCCCCCGGATATGTCAGCGTCCGCACGAGGTTTCGGCGCTTTGGCCTTTTTTGCCGCGTCGATCTTGGCCTCAAGCTGCGTCAGGCGCTGCTTTGGGTCGTCATCGGTCACGGGCGTTTCCCTCGCACAGTCTTGGCGCAGTTGCTATGCGGCCTCGCGCGCAGAGTCAACGCTGTTGATGGCTCCAATTGACGCAGCTTAAACGTTTGTTTTCTAATGCATATTAAGGGGGCACGTTGTCTGCCGATCGGGTCACGGACAATCCATTCCGCTGGAAGCACCGGATTCCGCATATTCAACCAAATGGTTGACCAAACTTTCCCGCTGTGGTTCAGCGGGATCATGTCCGATGACCTCGATACCGTCTTTGCGGCCCTGGCCGACCCCACGCGGCGCGCCATTCTGGCGATGCTGCTCGAGGATGACATGGCCGTCACCGACGTGGCCGAGCCGTTCGAGATGTCACTGGCGGCGATCTCAAAACACTTGACGATCCTGACCCGGGCCGGGCTGATCAGCCAGGAAAAGCGCGGCCGGGTGAAATGGTGCAAGCTGGAACCCAACGCGTTGCGCGCGGCCTCGGTCTGGATGCAAGGGTTCGGGCAGTTCGAACCCGTGAATCTGGACGCGTTCGAGCGGTTCCTGGAAAACCAGCTTTCCGCGGGGGACGAGGTCTAGCGCACTACGAAGACCGACATGCTGGCATGTTTGGCCAGATATCCGGCATGACTGGACAGTATAAAGTCGGTAATCCGCGGCGCATGGGTGCCCACCACGATCAGGTCGGCACCGATCTCTTCAGCGGTGCGGGCCAGGTCACCATCCACTTCGACCGCCACATCCACCGAATGAATGTTGCGGAAATCAACTTGCGCTCCACTGGCTTGGGACAACTCGTCCGCCAGATCGGACAGATGGTCCTTGATCGCGGATTCGGTTTGCGTGGGGTCGCCGGGCTGATTGCTTGTCACGCTGACGATGGTTATCCGCGCCCCCTGCCACCGGGCGACTTGTGCCGCAACCTCGGCCGCCTTGCGCACTTCGGGTGGCAGATGCAGATCGACGGGAAACATTATGTGTTTGAACATCAGTCCCTCCTTTCACGCCGACAGCTTAGCGGGTTTGACACAACCGGCCCTTGATGTGGCTCAACCCAAGAGGATCAGCCTTGCTGGCTGTACTCGACCCCTGTGACCACGCCGCTGGGATCGGCGCGGCACAGCCAGGGTGCCTGAGCGCCGGCCACTGCGACTCGTGTGACGGTTCCCGCCGGTTCGGCAGTTGTCGACAGAGCCTGGACATCCGCGGGGCTCCGGTTTGCCTCAGCAGCCACCAATGCCTCGCAGCTGGCTTGAAGGGTTGAATTGTCTGCGGTGTCCTGCGTACATCCAAAAACCAGCATTAGCGTGGCCGAGGCAATCAATCTGTGCATGTTCCGATCCTTTCGGAGTTTGCCCCACCCTGCCACGAACGGGCGCTTTGGCAAAGGTCAGTCCGGCGCGGTTTGTTGCCGAGCCATCCCCAGGTCATCCCCTTTCAGCAGCAGCACAAGGGCAAGGATCGTCAGCCCGATCCCGACTAGAACCAGAAGGCCTGGCGCCGGCTGGCCCAGCGCGATCTGCCAGATGATCACCCAGCTGGGCGTCAAGTAGGTATAGGCCATGACCTTGGCCGACGGCAGCAGCAGCGTGGCGTACTGCAACAGAACGAAGGTGGCTGCGCTGGCGCAGATGGCGACGTAGAACAGGCCGATCCAGACGATCGCCGGCAGGTTGGCCCAGTCGGTCGCGCGGATGTCGGACCAGCCGAACACCGTCAGCACTGCGCACCCGGCCACCAGAGTGCCGAAGGTGAACACGACCGGCGGCTCGCCCCGGTTCAGCTTGCGCACCATGGGCGTATAGATCGCATGGGCCACGCAGCCCCAGAAATAGATGATTTCGCCCTGCCCGATCTCGAAGGCGCGAAAGGCCAGCCAATCGGCGCGGAACACCACCCACAGCGCGCCAACTGCGCCAACGCTCAACGCAAGAGCCATGTGCGGGGTGGTGATCTGGCGCAGCAACACCCACCCCGCCACCGCCGACAGGATCGGCGTCAGGGTGAACACCGCCGCCGCGCTGACCGGCGGCGCGGTTTTCAGCCCGTAGAACATCAGCACGAAATAGGCCGAGAACAGCCCGCCCAGCACCAGATACCGCCACGGCGCGCGCGCCGCGCTGCGCGGCAAACCGGTCGTCATCAGCGCCGCTATGCCGATCACCACGCCGGCAATCGCGAAGCGCGCGGCGTTTAACGCCGCCGGCGCGATCTCGTTGGCGATCATCGAACCCAGCGAGAAACTGCCCGCCACCAGCGCCGAGAACACCAGCATGGCCAAGTGGCCACGCGCCTGCGGGCTCATGGCAGCCAGTCCTTGGCCTGCTCCTTGAGGAATTTGAGAAAGGTCTGCACCTTGTTGGTGCGGTGCAGATCCACATGGGTTACCAGCCACAGATTGCCGGCCCATTCCGGCAGCGGCTCCATCACTTCCTGCAGCTGCGGATGGCGGGCGGCCTCCCACCGGGCCATGAAGCCGATCCCCGCCCCGGCCAGTACCGCCTCGGCCACGGTGAAGTTGTTGGAACAACGGAAGGTGATCGCCTCGGCCGGAACATTGGCGCGCAGCCAGCGTGAAAAGGGCGCGCGGCTGTTTTCATCATCCGCCCCGACGAAGGCGTGGTTGGGGAAATCCTCGACGCCCGCGGGCAGGCCGCGCCGCGCGATGTAGTCCTGACTGGCATAAAGCCCCACCTCTTGCGTCATGAAGGGCTGCACCACGTTGTCCGGCTGGTCGGGGGCCGCACCGGCGCGGATCGCCACATGCGCCTCGCCATATTCCAGGCGGAACAGGCGGTCGCCGGTAAGATAGCGCACGATCAGGTCGGGATGGTCCTGCTGGAACGCGGTCAAGGTGGGTACCACCAGCGGCGCCAGCGAGGCCAGCGAGGTCACCACCAACTCGCCCGAGACATCGTCTCCACGCCCCTTCAGCCGCCCGACCAGTTGGTTGAACTGATCCTCGGTGGCCTGGGCCACGCGCAGCAGATCTTCGCCCGCCTCGGTCGGGGTGTAGCCGCGCGCGTGGCGCTGGAACAGCTTGACCTTCAGCCGGGCCTCGATCGCGTCGATATGGCGGATCACCGTGGCGTGGTGCACCCCCAGAACCTCGGCCGCGCCGCTAACCGTGCCCATGCGCGCAACCTGATAGGCGGTGCGGACCTCGTCCCAATTGTCCATGACAAAACCAATTCTGTGCAATTTCCAACAATGTCTGTTGATTTATCCCAGTTTCGTTCGCTCACGCAATACTCATATTGGGCTCAGACGCAAAATCCGAACCCTGAGAAGGATCCACGCCATGACAAAGACCATCCTGCATATCGACGCCTCGGCCCGCCGCACCGGCTCGGCCACCCGCGACCTGTCGGCCCGCATCGTTCAACACCTGGGCGCCAGCCGCATCATCCGCCGCGACCTAGCCACACCCCTGCCCCTGCTGACCGAGGACTGGATCACCGCCAACTTCACCCCCGCCGATCAACGCGACGCGACCCAGCGCGACCTGCTGGCCCTGTCGGACGAGTTGGTCAAGGAACTGCAGCAGGCCGACACGGTGGTGATCGGACTGCCGATCTACAACTTCTCGGTCCCGGCCGCCTTCAAGGCCTGGATCGACCTGGTCGCCCGCGCGGGCCTGACGTTCTCATATACCGAGAATGGCCCCAAGGGCCTGCTGGAGGGCAAGCGCGCCATCCTCGCCATCGCTTCGGGTGGTACCGCAGTGGGGTCCGAGATCGACTTTGCAACCGGATACGCCCGCCATGTTCTGGGCTTCATCGGCATCCATGACGTGGATGTGGTGGCCGCTGACCGCATGGCGCTGGACCCGGAAGCAACTCTGAGCAACGCCCAGAAAGCCGTGGCCGAACTGGCCGCCTGATCCGGCCACTGGCCATCCCCGGTCAAACCGTCCAATCTGTCCCCGAGCGGGATCGGCAGATTGGACGGTTGTCATGAAGAAGATCGGAATTCTGGGCGGGGTCGGCTGGACGTCGACAATAGACTATTACCGCGCCATCGCCGAGGGCGCGGGGCGTCATTTTGCAGACCGTGGGCACGGATCACCGCTGCCTGTTCCTCCGATGACCATCGAGTCCGTCACCCAGGCCAAAACCCGCGCGCTGCGTGGAACCGCCGGCGACGAAGCAAGCTGGTCCGCGTTCGATGCCGTTTTCCGCGAAGCACTGCTGACGCTTGAGCAGGCGGGATGTGATTTTGGCATTATCGCCTCGAACACACCTCACGCCCGTTTGCATGCGATCCGGCAGGGCGTGACCATGCCGATCCTGAGTATCTTTGATGCAACCGCCGTGGCCACCAAAACGACAGGCGCCAAAAGCGCGCTGGTGCTGGGAACCTCGGTCACGATGCAAGCGCGCCACTATGCGGAACGGCTGGCGGCTGAAGGCATCACAGCCAATGACCGACTTCCCGAGGACCAGATCGCGGAAATGCAGGCCTTGATCGACACCGAGTTCTATGGCGGTGCCTCAGCCAATGCCCGCGGCGGTCTGCTGGCATTCTGCAACCGGCACGCCGCCCCAGGAACCGCGATCCTGCTGGCCTGCACGGAATTGCCGCTGGCCTTTCCCCAACATCTTGATGACCCGGTTTTCGAGGCCGACGGGCACCTGTTCGTCAACCCCTCGGCCGCCCATGTCGCCGCCGCGTTGAAAGAGGCGCTGAGCGATTGATCAGGGCAGCCAGGTGACCTCGCACCCGATCCGGTCGAAGAAGGCCATCAGGTCTTCGCGCGCCATGGCCACCGTCCGGTCGTTGACCAATGGATGCATATAGATCACGTCCGCGCGCTGCGCCGCGTCGTCCATGAAGAACCGCACATCGTTGCCCACGCCGTTGATCATCGCCAGCGGGCTGACCGCGCCGGGACGGATGCCAAGGTTCTGCATCAGCCGATCCGCCGACCCGAAGGACAGGTTGCCTACACCCAGTTCGGCGCCCAGCGCCTTGAGGTCGATCTCGCGGCTCTGTTCCAGCGTTACCAGGTAGTTCCGCTTTTTCTTGTCGCGCAGATACAGGTTCTTGAGCCGCAACGCGTTTTCGCCCGGCACCATGAACTGATCCTCGACCGCCTTCGACTCTTCGACCGTCCGCAGCGGGACGTGGCTGTGCAGGCGATAGGGCAGCCCCCAGTCGTCCAACTGCGCCAGCAAAGCGTCCGAACTGAGCGGCAATGAGTCCTGAAAGGCGGATGAGGCGTCCATGGTCTTCTCCCGAATATTGCGCCAGTGATGGCCGACGGGGCCACACGATGCAACCCGGCAGGCGCGGATGGTTGACTCAGGCAGCTAATGGGCCTAAACGCCAACGCAACATCCGGAAGCGTCTGTTCTTCCGGTCCCTTGAGTCGTTCAGGGATCGCCCCCCACCAGCGAGTTTCGCCCGTGGGGGCGTTTGTGCATTGACCCGTCCGCCCCTATCTATGGGGCGCCAACCGACAACCGGCAAAGGAGGCCGAAGGCATGTTTGAAAATCTATCCGAACGCCTCTCTGGCGTCTTTGACCGGCTGACCAAACAGGGCGCCCTGTCCGAGGAAGACGTCAAAACCGCCCTGCGCGAAGTACGCGTGGCGCTGCTCGAGGCCGACGTCTCGCTGCCAGTGGCGCGTGCGTTCGTCAAAAAGGTTCAGGAACAGGCGACCGGCCAGGCGGTGACCAAGTCAATCACGCCGGGCCAGCAGGTCGTCAAGATCGTGCACGACGCGCTGGTCGATACCCTGCGCGGCGAGGAAGACCCCGGCAAGCTGAAGATCGACAACCCGCCCGCGCCGATCCTGATGGTCGGCCTGCAGGGCTCGGGTAAGACGACGACCACCGGCAAGCTCGCCAAGCGCCTGAAAGAAAAAGAGGGCAAGAAGGTCCTGATGGCCTCGCTGGACGTTTACCGCCCGGCGGCGATGGACCAGCTGGCGGTGCTGGGCTCCCAGATCGGGGTGGACACCCTGCCGATCGTGCCGGGCCAGAAACCGGTGGACATCGCCAAGCGCGCCAAACAGCAGGCCACGCTGGGCGGCTATGACGTCTACATGCTCGACACAGCGGGCCGTCTGCACATCGACGAGGTCCTGATGGACGAGGTCGAGCAGGTCCGCAACGTGGTCGACCCGCGCGAGACCCTGCTGGTGGTTGACGGCCTGACCGGTCAGGTCGCCGTCGAAGTGGCCGAGGAGTTCGATGCCAAGGTCGGCATCTCGGGCGTGGTCCTGACCCGGATGGACGGTGACGGCCGCGGCGGCGCGGCGCTGTCGATGCGCGCAGTGACCGGCAAGCCCATCCGCTTCGTCGGTCTGGGCGAGAAGATGGATGCGCTGGAAACCTTCGAGCCCGACCGCATCGCGGGCCGGATCCTGGGCATGGGCGACATCGTCTCACTGGTCGAAAAAGCCCAGGAGACCATGGAGCTCGAGCAGACCGAGCGCATGATGAAGCGCATGATGAAGGGTCAGTTCAACATGAACGACCTGAAGATGCAGCTGGAACAGATGATCCAGATGGGCGGCATGCAGGGCATGATGGGCATGATGCCGGGCATGGGCAAGATGGCCAAGCAGATGGATCAGGCCGGGCTGGACGACCGGATCCTGCGCCAGCAGATCGCCATGATCCAGTCGATGACCAAGAAGGAACGCGCCAACCCCGCGCTGCTGCAGGCCAGCCGCAAGAAACGCATCGCGGCCGGTTCGGGCATGGAGGTCAGCGACATCAACAAGCTGCTCAAGATGCACCGGCAGATGTCGGACATGATGAAGAAGATGGGGAAGATGGGCAAAGGCAAGATGCTGAAACAGGCCATGAAAGGCATGTTCGGCAAAGGCGGCCCCTCGCCCGAAGAAATGGCCGCGAGCATGGACCCCAAGGCGCTGGAAGCCGCGGCCAAGGCAATGGGCGGCAAGATGCCCGGCGGCATGCCCGGCATGGGCGGCGGCATGGCCCTGCCCCCCGGCCTGAGCGGATTCGGAAAGAAAAAGTAAGTGACTGCGCCCGTCGCATATCCCTGGGAGGCTCCGGCCACCGGCCCCACTGCCGCGCTGTGTTCGCGGCTGGCTGCGGACTTGCCGCGGCTGGAGACCGCGCGGCTGGTGCTGCGCGCGCCGCGGCTCGGGGATTTCGACACCTATGCCGACATCCTGATGTCGGACCGTGCCAAACACATGGACGGCCCGTTTGACCGGCAGGCGGCTTGGCTGGATTTCTCGCAATACGTCGCGGGCTGGCTGCTGCGCGGGGCGGGAATGTGGGCCATCGAGGACCGCGCGGGCGGTCAGGTTCTGGGCTTCGTGACGATCGGCATGGAATTCGGTGACCGCGAACACGAGCTGGGCTATCTGCTGACCGAAGCCGCCGAAGGGCGTGGCATCGCAACCGAGGCAGCCGAAGCCGCCCGCGACTTTGCGCTGGGGCCGCAGGCCCTGCCGTCACTGGTCAGCTATGTGGACCCCGACAACGCAGCCTCGGCCCGCGTGGCCGAGCGCCTGGGCGCCCAGCGCGACCTGCAGGCCGAGGCCGGGTTCGACCAGTCGGTTCTGGTCTATCGCCATCTGCCCGGCGACAGCGATGGCGGGATGGAGGCCTACGCATGACGACCTTCACCATCCCGACCCTTGAGACCGAGCGCCTGATCCTTCGGTCACCGCATCCGGACGACCTACCGGCCATGACGGCCTTCTACGCGACCGAGCGCAGCCATATGGTGGGCGGACCCAGGGATGCGGCGGGCTGCTGGAACGGACTGGCGAACCGGCTTGGCCACTGGGCGCTGCGCGGCTATGGCATGTGGCACCTGACCGAAAAGGCCAGCGGTACTTTCGTGGGCTGGACCGGCATGATCTATGTGCCGGGCTGGGACGAACCCGAGCTGGGCTGGACCCTGATGGAACAGGCCGAGGGCAAGGGCCTGGGCTTCGAGGCCGCGCAGGCCGCCCGCGACCATGCGGCGCGCCATCAGGGGCTGAACGGCGTCATCAGCTACATCGCCCACGCCAATGACCGCTCGCGCGCCCTGGCCCAGCGCCTCGGCGCCACCTACGAGCGCGAGGGCGAAGTGCTGGGCAAGTCCGCACAGATCTGGCGGCACCCGAAACTCGACACGTCAACGACCGATCTGACCACCGAAAGGACCGGCCAATGAACAATCCCGTGACGCGGGCCGCGGCCTTGCTGAAACACCACCGCGAAAGTATCGACCGGCTGGATGCGATCCTGGTCTATACGCTGGCCGAGCGGTTCAAGCACACGCAGGCCGTTGGCAAGCTCAAGGCCGAACACGAACTTCCCCCGTCCGATCCCTCGCGCGAGGCCGCGCAGATCGCACGGCTCGAAGACCTGGCGAAAGAGGCGGATCTGGACCCCGATTTTGCCAAGGCTTTCCTGAATTTCATCATTCAGGAAGTCATCCGACACCACAAGAAACACCAGAAGTGAACCAGAGGTTCAACAAACACCAGAAATAGCCGGAGCAATCCGGCCAACGCCATCCAAAGGAGATACCACAATGGCAATGAAAATTCGTCTGGCCCGTGGCGGCTCGAAAAAGCGCCCCTTCTACCGCATCGTTGCAGCGGACAGCCGCATGCCGCGTGACGGCCGCTTCATCGAGAAGCTGGGCACCTACAACCCGCTGCTGCCGAAAGACAGCGAAGAGCGCGTGAAGATGAACATGGAGCGCATCCAGTACTGGCTGGACCAGGGCGCGCAGCCGACCGACCGGATCGCCCGCATGCTGGAAGCCGCCGGCGCCAAGGAGAAAGCCGAGCGCAACAACCCTCAGAAGGGCACCCCGGGCAAAAAAGCCCAGGAGCGCGCCGAAGAGAAAGCCGCCAAGGCTGCTGAAGCCGCAGAGGCTGCTGCCGCTCCGGCCGAAGAAGAAGCTGCTGCTGCAGAAGAGTAAACAGGCGGGCGCGTGCAGGATCAGGCTTTCACCGAAGATTTCCGCACGCAGTTCGATCTGTTGATGCGGCTCCGGCGCGATGTACGCCGGTTCCGCACAGACGCGGTGGACGAGGCAGTGCTGACGCACTGCCTCGACGCGTTTCAGCTGGCCCCTTCGGTGGGACTGAGCGAACCGTGGCGCGTGATCCGCGTCGAAAGCCCTGCGGCCCGGACCGCGGCGCTGGAGAACTTCAAGGCGGCCAATGACGCGGCGCTGGCGGGCTACTCCGGTGACAGAGCGCAGTTGTACAGCCAGCTGAAACTGTCGGGCATGCAGGAGGCGCCGGTGCAGCTGGCGGTCTTCTGCGATGACGCCACCGACAAGGGCCAGGGGCTGGGCGCAGGCACCATGCCAGAGATGCGCCGCTATTCGGTGGTCTCGGCCGTCACTTTGTTCTGGCTGGCGCTGCGCGCGCATGGCCTGGGACTGGGCTGGGTCTCGATCCTCGATCCCGACCGGCTGGCCCGCGACCTGTCGGTGCCCGAGGGCTGGCGGCTGATCGGCTATTTCTGCGTGGGCTGGCCCGAGGAAAGCTCGGACACGCCCGAACTGGAAACCCATGGCTGGGAGTGCCGCCGCGGCAGCCTGCCGGTGGAAACGCGGTAGGGTGGCATGTTTGGTTTGATACGCCTTCCCATCCTGCTGCTGATCGCCTTTATTGTGGGCGTGTTCTTTGAGCGCAACAATCAACGCGAAGCCTGCGACGAAATCGGTGTCTGGGAAAGTGGAATATGCGTGACAACGGAAATGCCCAATGACTGATCTGATCTGTGTCGGCAGCATCGCCGGGTCCTTCGGCGTACGCGGCGAGGTCCGCCTGAAAAGCTATTGCGCGGTACCCGAGGATATCGAGACCTACTCCCCTCTGACCGACGAGAGTGGCGCCCAGCGCTATCCGCTGATCATCACACGCGCGATCAAGAACGGATTTGCCGCGCGTCTGGGCGGGGTCGAAACCAAGGAACAGGCGGACGCCCTGAAGGGGCTGCGCCTTTATGCCCGGCGCGAGCAGTTGCCATCGCTGCCGGATGACGAATTCTATCACGCCGACCTTTTGGGGCTTGAAGTCTATGACACCGGCGGAACCCTGCTGGGGCGGGTCAAATCGGTGCAGAACCACGGCGCCGACGACCTGCTCGAACTGCACGGACCGGGACTGAAATCCACTGTATTTCTGCCATTCACCAAAGCGGCCGTACCCACGGTTGACCTTGAGGCCGGGCGTATCGTCGCCGACCCTCCCGAGGGCCTGCTGTGACGCGGCGCATCTTGCTGCATCTGGGCCTTCACAAAACCGGCACGACTGCCGCGCAATCCTTTCTGTTCGAGAACCGAACGTTGATCTGGCCGCGCCACGCATTGGTTCTGCCCTATGTCACCCGCAAATCCGGGTTATCCGAAGCCGCCACGCGCCATTCGCTGTATGGGACATTCGGTACGCTGTCCGAATTCGGCAATCGCTGGCGCGAACTTCTGGCGACGCTGGATTTCGGGGAAAAGCGCGGGCTGATCCTGAGTGAGGAGAACTTCTCGGGGCTTCGCCCCAGCCGCAATCTGGTTGTGGGATACGCCGAAGCCCCTGATCTGGCCGCCTGCCTGGTCGATACGCTGCGCAACCGGCTGGTCGGGTCGGAACTGGACATCACCGTATATCTCTCGCTGCGCCAGCGCGGCAGTTGGATCCGCAGTCTCTGGGCCCATGATCTTCAGCGCACGCGGCTAGTGCAGGATTTCGACACGTTCCGCGAGAGGCTCGAAGAGCTCCCTTCACTGCAGCAGACTGCGGACGCCGTTCGTGATCGGCTGCCCTCGGTTCGAGTGCAGACCGAATGGCTGGAAGACCTGCGTGAGCATAGCTTTGGCCCCGGCACACCTTTTGCCGAGTTCCTGGATCTGCCGCCCGAAAAGGCCGCCCTGCTGGTCAAGCCCACTCGGTCAAACCCGGCATTGCCGCAAGAAGCGCTGTCCGAAATGCTCGAGTTGAACCGATCGGGGCTGGACGAGGCGGCGCTGGTCCGACAGAAAGCCCGCATCGTCGAACGCGCTCAAAACAGTCTGACCACGAACACATGACGGACAAACCTGCAAAGTCATATGGCCGCAAGGCTATTCGCCCCACGCTGAAACCGCGTGAGCTGCTGACGCCCACGCCGGACCTGCATGGCGTGTGGAAGGCCAAGGTGATCACGCTGTTCCCATCTGCCTTTCCCGGCGTCTTGGGCGAAAGCCTGACCGGCAAGGCGCTGCAGGAGGGGCTGTGGCAACTGGAAACGGTCGATCTGCGGCAGTTCGGTGTCGGCAAGCATCGCAATGTCGACGACACGCCCGCAGGCGGCGGTGCCGGCATGGTGTTGCGGCCGGATGTACTGGGGGCCGCCATTGATCACACTATGGATGGGGTACAGGGCAACTGGCCGCTGATCTACCTCAGCCCGCGCGGGCGCCGGATGGATCAGCGCATGATGCAGAACTTGGCCCGTTGCGATGGCATGACCCTGTTGTGTGGCCGCTTTGAAGGCGTTGATGAACGGGTTTTAGAGCACTACGGCATCCAGGAAGTCTCGCTGGGCGATTTCGTCATGACCGGAGGCGAGATTGCCGCGCAGGCGCTGATCGACGCCACCGTGCGACTGCTGCCCGGGGTTCTGGGAAATCAGGCCTCGACCGAGGAAGAGAGCTTTTCGTCCGGCTTGCTGGAACACCCGCAATACACTCGGCCGGCCGAGTGGAACGGGCGCGAGATCCCTCCGATCCTGATGTCCGGACATCATGGGCGCATCGCCGAATGGCGTCACCAGATGGCGGAAGAGATTACCCGCACGCGCCGCCCGGACCTGTGGGATGCCTACCTGAAGGCGCGCGGGGAAACCGACGACTAGGGTGCGCCCGCCTTCCATCGCGCCCAGATATCAGGCGAGCCGTTGAAGGCGTTGATGTCCACCCGCCCCTGCACGCCGGGAACCAACCCGGTGCCCGTGTACTGCCAGAACCGCCAGACTGCCTTGGGATAGACGTTGCGCGGATGCCCTGCGACCGAGCGCAGCCAGAACTCGGTCTTTGGCAGACGTCCGATACCTGTGTCCTCGTAGAAATCGACCGTGGTGTAGACGATCGGCCGACGGCCGTAATGTCGCTCCAATATGTCGAGGAACCTTTCCGCCTCGGCCCGCACCGTTTTGCCATCGGGGCGCAGGGTGCAGGTCTTGGAATGGGGGGTCCATTCCATGTCCAGCACATGCGGCAGGTCGGCCCCTCGGGGAACGTTGCGAATGAACCAACGGGCCTGTTCGGCCGCGGGGCGGCAGAAGTAGTAATAGTGATATGCACCCCACGGAACCCCCGCCGCCCGGGCGCCCTGACTGTGATCCTGGAACATCGGATCGGCCACGTCGCCCCCTTCGGTCGCCTTAATGAACACGAAACTGACCCCCGAGGCCTTGGCCTGACGCCAGTCGATCGGTCCCTGCCAGCGCGAGACGTCGAGCCCATGCACGGGATAGTGCTCGGGCCGCCGCCGCTCCCAGTCATGCGGGTCGGCATCCGCAAAGGCTGGGTACAGAACCGAAGGTCCGGAAAGTCCCGCGACCACCGGTTGGTCTAAGATTTGGGGCGCCGGCGCACGACGCCCGCAAGACATCAGTGCCAGCGCAATAACCACGCAGAAAATCGCTTTGCTCATCGTGTTGCTCTGCCTCTAAACCTGCCCTCAAATTATGACCCAGAATGCCCGATCCCCGGCACAAGGCAACGCCGCGGTACGGGTGACGGCGGATTCCCACCAAATCCACCGCGATTTGGCCTGAAAACCGGCGATTTGGGCTTGATATGCTCGTCCGACTTCCCTAAACGGGCGCAATCCGGTGCCGCCTTTGGGGCGACTCCGGTGTTTTGGGTTGATCGCAGGAACGCACCTGCCCTTCTTCGGATCAGGGAAGCTGTGGAATAACCCGGACCAAAAGGAACATTCGACCTGACCTCTGGCGGGCTGCAGATCGCGGGACCCGGAGAAGACCAAGAGCTCTCAGATCGTGCCCAACTTCGTGGACCAACCACGAGCAGATAGGAGTAACTGCGATGGACCTGATCGCACAGCTTGAGGCGGAACAGATTGCCGCCCTGGGGAAAGACATCCCCGACTTCAAAGCCGGTGACACCATCCGTGTCGGCTACAAGGTGACCGAAGGCTCGCGCACCCGTGTGCAGAACTACGAAGGCGTCTGCATCGCGCGCAAAAACGGCGACGGCATCGCCGGATCGTTCACCGTTCGCAAGATTTCGTTTGGCGAAGGCGTGGAGCGTGTGTTCCCGCTGTATTCGACCAACATCGACAGCATCACCGTTGTCCGTCGTGGCCGCGTCCGTCGCGCCAAACTGTACTATCTGCGTACCCGTCGCGGTAAATCCGCCCGTATCGCAGAAGTCACCAACTACAAGCCCAAGGCTGGCGCCGAGGCGTAAGGAACGGAAAGATGAAAAAAGACATCCATCCCGACTACCACATGATCGACGTCAAACTGACCGACGGCACCGTGATCCAGATGAAATCGACCTGGGGTGCCGAAGGCGATCAGCTGGCCCTGGAAATCGACCCCTCCTCGCATCCTGCGTGGACCGGTGGCTCGTCGCGCCTGATGGACGCCGGCGGTCGCGTGTCGAAGTTCAAGAAGAAGTACGAAGGCCTGGGTTTCTGAACCAGCGCCTTTGCGGAAATTCCAAGGCCGTCCCCCAGGGGGCGGCCTTTTTCGTTGGCCGCTTCTATTGCGCGTCCGGCACGTCTAGGTCAAAGACGATGATCCCGTCGGCACCATTCTGACACAGATCACACAGCTGACCGCCCAACCGGCGGTGTGTCGGGTGTTCGGCGTAAGCCTGCACGGCGGGTCGATCCGCAAAGCGGATCACGAACCCATCGCGATAGTCCTGCGACTTTCCTTCGAAATCGAGATTGGGTCCGCTTTCAAAAGCCAAGGCCCCGTCCAGATCAGCGCATAGCTCGGCCAAGCCTGTCAGAACGGCGCGACGCGCGTCCTGCGGTGCATCTGATCGGAATGTGAAGAACACGCAGTGCAAAATCATGATGTCGGTTCCTGGTTGGGCAAAGTCAGATCCAGTAGGCCAAGGCGAGCGGCAGCACAAGGATCGTCGTCAGGGTTGAGACCATAATGTACCCGGCCACTTCCGGGCCATATTCCGGAACATGCTGGTCGATGAACAGGTATGTCGCAACCGAAGACGGCATCAGGCAGCACAGGATCAACGCTCCGCGTTCGACCCCGGTAAAGCCGAACAGCCAAACAAGCGTGGTGGCGATCCCGACGGCCAGAACGAGGTGCAGACCTGTCAGAACGACTGCCCGGCCAAGGCTGCCCGTCCGAAGCGTGGCCAGCGTGTGACCAAGTGTCAGCAACATCAGCGGGATCGACAGCCCCCCCAGGATGTCAAAGGATTTGGCGATCGGTTGCGGCAGGGCAGAACCCGTAGCCATCAGCGTCAGCGCGATGGCAACCGCATAGATGATCGGAGATGTTGCAAGCTTCCGGGCCGAGAACTCTCCGGCCGGGATCCACATGCCTACCGTGAAAATGCTCACCAACACCACGACGACAAAAGCCATCGTATAGGCCATGCCCGCATCGCCCAGTGCCAGCAAAGTGACCGGCAATCCGATATTGCCCACATTGCCATGCATCAGCGGGGTCAGAAACGCCCGCACCGGCCAGCGCAACAGCCGCAATGCCAAAAACCCGAGCACGCCGAATGCCGCAATGGCGAGGGCAGCAGCAGCCATCATGTCCAGAAACGTGGCAATCTGGATCTTGGTGGCGGACAAATGAGAGATGATCAGTGTCGGATATCCCACCTTCGAGACAATCCCGCCGATCACCTTGTTGTCGAACGGTGCGCGCGCGACCGCCAGCCCGTACCCCACACCGGCACAGATCAACACCGGCAGAACGATGTTCAATACGTTCAGGAATACGTGCTCCAAGCCGGGTCCTTGCGTCCAAGTCAGTTTGCAGACTGTGGCGGCGCACGCCCCATTTGGCAACAACCAAGCGTCAAGCTGCGGGTATCGCGAAAAAAACCAATTTAGACACTGATATTGTCCCGCAGACCCTACAGGACCGCTTTTCTTCGCGGATCACACAACATATAGTGGGTTCAAACAACGTGTAGGCAAACACGGCGCGACTTGGGAATACAGGTATGGCACATATCATCGTTGTGGGGAACGAAAAGGGCGGCGCAGGCAAGTCGACGGTTTCCATGCATGTTGCAACCGCGCTTGCGCGTTTGGGCAACAAGGTCAGCACCCTGGATCTGGACCTGCGGCAGCGCAGCCTGGGCCGCTACTTCGAGAACCGCCGCAATTTCCTTTCCACGGAAAAGCTGGAGCTGCCCAGCCCGCGTCACCATGACCTGCCCGAGATCGACGCTAGCAAGCTCAAACCCGGCGAGAACATCTATGACCACCGCCTGTCGGCCGCCGTGGCCGAGTTGGAGAGCGACAGCGATTTCATCCTGATCGACTGCCCCGGCTCGCATACAAGGCTCAGCCAGGTGGCTCATTCGCTGGCCGACACGCTGATCACGCCGCTGAACGACAGTTTCATCGATTTCGACCTGCTGGCGCGGATCGATTCCAAGGGCGAAAAGATCCTCGGTCCCTCGGTCTATTCCGAGATGGTCTGGAACGCGCGGCAATTGCGGGCGCAGGCCGGGCTGAAACCGATCGATTGGGTGGTGGTGCGCAACCGCGTGGGCACCCAGCGCATGGTCAACAAGGAAAAGATGCAGCGCGCCATCGAGATGCTGTCGCAGCGCATCGGCTTCCGCGTTGCATCGGGCTTTTCCGAGCGTGTGATCTTTCGCGAACTGTTCCCGCGCGGGCTGACGCTGCTGGACCTTAAGGATATCGGGGTGAAACAGCTCAACATTTCGAACATCGCTGCTCGTCAGGAGTTGCGCGACATGATGCGTGAACTGAACCTGCCCGGGGTCGAGATCGACTTCTAAGCCGTCGGCGCGTAGATCGTAAACAGCTCTTTGGGTTCGGGCACGCCGCGCAGCATGTAGCGCCCGACCGAGATCAGTTCCTGTTCGCAGGGCTGAGCGGCGCGGGCCACGTCATCCGAGATCAAGATACGCCGGTCCAGCGACCGGTGCATGCCTGCAATACGCGCAGCCTGGTTCACCGCCGGACCGATCACGGTGAAATCCAGCCGGCTTTCAGCACCGATATTGCCGTACAGGATTTCGCCCGAATGCAGAGCAAGGGTGAAATTGGCGACCGGCAGGCCGGCAGCGGCCCGTTCCGCGTTGAGCTCGGCCATACGCGTCTGCAGAACACCGACGGCGGCCAGCGCGGCGCGGGCGTCCTCGTCGATCTCGCCCACGTCGAACATGGCCATCAAACCGTCGCCCATGAATTTCAGGATATTGCCGCCACAACCCTGCACGACCTCGACCGCCACGGCCAGATAGTCGTTCAGCATGGCAATGATGTCCGACCCGGGAAGCCGTTCGGCCAGGCCGGTAAAGCCCTCGAGGTCGAAATTCCAGATCACGGCGTCGATCTGCTGCAACGATCCGCGACGGATTTCCCCCGACAACACGCGCCGACCCGCATCCCGTCCAAGATAAACGCGCAGCAGATCCTGCGCCATTTTCCGGTTCGAGGCCGATTTCAAGGCCAGACCCAGATGCGGCAGAGCATATCGGATCAGATCCAGGTGAATGTCGTCGAACCCCTCGGCATGGTCCGTCGTCCACGACATCAGCACCCCCTCGGGCATCTGGTCCAGAGCGATCCGGTTTTCGGGCTCGACCTTCTGCAGAACCAGACCGGATGCGAAGTAATCGGTGGCACCTTTCTGGTGCAGCTCGTTCAGAAACGGAAATCGGCTGGGTTCGTTCTGGTCTTTCAACCTTTCACGCAGCTCCTTCGCGCCGGACTGCAGCATCGCGTAAAGCGGGCTGGACACCCACTGATCAGGCAATTCCTCGCGATGTTCGTAATTCTCGACGCTGCCCCCTTCGTCCCGGTACCAGTTGAAGCCGGTGCCGCCGTAAGTGGGGTGATAGGCGCTCTGGGCGGCGTGAAACCGCATCAGGGGAACGCCTGCATCCACAAGCCGCAGGCAATAGCCTTCGAGTATTTCCGACTGTTCGGCCCCTTCCAGCCCCCGGTCCAGCAACCATCCAATCAGATCATCGGCGCGGGATTTGGGGTCGGTGGATGGCATCTTGGGGCTCCGTCTGGTCTGCACCCCACTTGGGGGCTGCGGGGCCAGATTACCAGAGGTCAGTCCATCCCGGCCAGCCGCCGCAGCATCATCCTCAACAGCGCCGCCTCGCCCGTCGTGAACATGCCCGCCAGCCGGGCGTCATAGTCGCGGGCGATGTCGCGCAATTCGCGGTACACCGTCAGACCGGCGGGGGTCAGGGTCAGCCGCTCCATCCGGCGGTCATTTTCGTCGCGGGTGCGCCGTAGGTATCGGCGCTGTTCCAGCTTGTGCACCGCGCGGCTGATCTTGGTCTTGTGCATCTTGGCACGTTCCCCGATCTGCTTGGCGGTCATCTCTCCGTAATTGCCCAGGTGGAACAGCACGCGCCATTCGGTGCGCAGCATCCCATAGCGGTTCTTGTAGACCTTCTGAAAATCCAACGAGCTTTCCTCGGCCGCCTGGTTGAGCAGGAAGGGCAGGAAATTTCGCAGGTCGAAGTCATCTTTTTCGGCGGAATCTGGCTGTGTCATGGTTGTTAGTTACAAAATCAACTATTATCCGACAAGCAGCAAACGGAGGAACCCCGATGAATCGTCCGACTGACCCGCACGCTCTGACCCAAGCCAGCACGCCCGTTGGCACCCACGCAGGCTATATGCCCGGCTTTGGCAATGACTTCGAAACCGAGGCGCTGCCCGGCGCTCTGCCGCAGGGCATGAACAGCCCGCAGAAGTGCAACTATGGCCTTTACGGCGAACAGCTCAGCGGCACCGCCTTCACCGCCAACCCGCCCGAGCGCACCTGGTGCTATCGCATCCGGCCGTCGGTCAAGCATTCCCACCGCTATGAAAAGATCGACCTGCCCTATTGGAAAAGCGCCCCGAATGTCGATCCAGACGTGATCAGCCTGGGCCAGTACCGCTGGGACGCGGTGCCTCATTCCGACCAGCCGCTGACCTGGCTGACCGGCATGCGCACCATGACCACCGCTGGCGACGTGAACACCCAGGTCGGCATGGCCAGCCACATCTATCTGGTCACTGAATCGATGGTCGACGACTATTTCTTCTCGGCCGATTCCGAGCTGCTGGTGGTGCCGCAGGAAGGCCGCCTGCGCTTTGCGACCGAGCTGGGCATCATCGACCTGGAACCCAAGGAAATCGCCATCATCCCACGCGGCCTGGTTTACCGTGTCGAGGTGCTGGAAGGCCCGTGCCGCGGCTTCGTCTGCGAGAACTACGGCCAGAAATTCGAACTGCCGGGCCGCGGCCCGATCGGCGCCAATTGCATGGCCAACCCGCGTGACTTCAAGGCGCCTGTCGCGGCGTTCGAAGATCGCGAGGTGGCCTCGACCGTGACGATCAAGTGGTGCGGCCAGTTCCACACCACCAAGATCGGCCACAGCCCGCTGGACGTGGTGGCCTGGCATGGCAACTACGCGCCCTACAAATACGACCTGCGCACCTACTGCCCGGTCGGGGCCATCCTGTTCGACCACCCCGATCCGTCGATCTTTACCGTGCTGACCGCGCCTTCGGGCGTGCCGGGCACGGCGAATATCGATTTCGTCCTATTCCGCGAACGCTGGATGGTGATGGAGGACACGTTCCGCCCGCCGTGGTACCACAAGAACATCATGTCCGAGCTGATGGGCAATATCTACGGCCAGTATGACGCCAAGCCGCATGGCTTTGTGCCGGGCGGCATGAGCCTGCACAACATGATGATCCCGCATGGCCCCGACAAGGAAGCCTTTGAAAAGGCATCCAACGCCAATCTGGGGCCGGACAAGTTGGACAACACCATGTCCTTCATGTTCGAGACCCGCTTCCCGCAGCACCTGACCGCCTTTGCCGCGAACGAGGCGCCGCTGCAGGATGACTACATCGATTGCTGGACGGATCTGGAAAAGAAATTCGACGGCACGCCCGGCAAGAAATGACACCGGTGGCCCACGGCCACCGCACCGCACAAGGAAACGCAATGCCTTTGATGAAATCCTGGGTGGCCTCGGCCAATGACGCGAACCACCCGTTTCCGCTGAACAACCTGCCTTATGGCGTCTTTTCGACCGAGGGCACCGAGCCGCGCTGCGGCGTGGCGATCGGGGACATGATCCTTGACGTGTCCGCCGCCGAGGCCGAAGGGCTGATCACGCTGGGCGACGAGCCGCTGTTCGACCTGCCCTTCTGGAACCCGCTGATGGAACAGGGACCGGCGGTCTGGGCCGCGCTGCGCGACCGGCTGACCGCCATGCTGGCGAAAGGGTCGAAAGAACAGGACAAGGTCGAACCGCTGCTGGTTCCGCAGACCAAGGCCCAGCTGCACATGCCCTTTGCCGTCAGCGAATACACCGATTTCTACGCGGGCAGGCACCACGCCACCAACGTCGGCACCATGTTCCGTGGCCCGGAAAACGCGCTGCCGCCCAACTGGCTGCACATCCCCATTGGCTACAACGGACGGGCCTCGTCGGTGGTGGTTTCGGGCACCGATATCCGCCGCCCCTGGGGGCAATTGAAATCGCCTGACCATGACCGACCCGCCTTCCTGCCCAGCCGCCGCTTCGACATCGAGCTGGAGATGGGCGCCATCGTCGGCACCCCGTCCGACGGCCCGATCACCGTGCAGGAGGCCGACGACCATATCTTTGGCTATGTCCTGCTGAACGACTGGTCGGCGCGCGACATCCAGGCCTGGGAATACCAGCCGCTGGGCCCGTTTCAGGCCAAGGCCACCGCCACCTCGATTTCGCCCTGGATCGTGACCAAGGCCGCGCTGGACCCGTTCCGCTGCGACACGCCCCCGCGTGAGGTCGAGCTGCTGGACCACCTCAAGGACTGCGGCCCGATGCTCTATGACGTCGAGCTTGAGGTGACGATGGCGCCCGAGGGCAAACCGGCGTCCACCATCGCCCGCACCAACTACAAGGAAATGTATTACTCCTCGGCGCAGCAACTGGCGCATCACACCACCTCGGGTTGCCCGATGAACGTGGGCGATCTGCTGGGTTCGGGCACGATCTCGGGGCCGACGAAGGACAGCCGCGGCTCGCTTCTGGAACTCAGCTGGGGCGGCAAGGAACCGATCACGCTGGACACCGGCGAAACCCGCAGCTTCATCGAAGACGGCGACACGCTGACCCTCAAGGGCGCCGCCCGGGGTGACGGCTACACGATCGGTTTCGGCGACTGCACCGGCACGGTACTGCCCGCGCTTGAAGACCCATACGCACGATAAGGAGCGCCACATGGCCAAGGCATTCGCGTCCCAGGGGGACATGACCGAAAAGAAGATCTCGTTCACCGAAGTGGGCGAAGGGCTCTATGCCTTCACCGCCGAGGGCGACCCGAACTCGGGCGTGATCATCGGCGATGACAGCGTGATGGTGGTCGAGGCCCAGGCCACGCCGCGCCTGGCGCAGAAGGTGATCGACTGCATCCGGTCCGTTACCGACAAGCCGATCACCCATGTGGCGCTGACCCATTACCACGCGGTCCGCGTGCTGGGCGCCAGCGCCTTCGGCGCGCAGCAGATCGTCATGTCGGACATGGCCCGCGCCATGGTCGTCGAACGCGGGAAAGAGGACTGGGACAGCGAGTTCCAGCGCTTCCCGCGCCTGTTCGAAGGGCATGAGAGCATCCCCGGCCTGACCTGGCCCACCACCACTTTCAACGACACGATGACGATCTATCTGGGCAACCGCCGGGTCGATCTGATGCATCTGGGTCGGGCACATACCGCCGGTGACATCGTGATCCACGTGCCCGACCAGAACGTGATGTTCACCGGCGACATCGTCGAATATCACTCGGCCTGCTATTGCGGCGACGGGCATTTCAGCGACTGGGGCGACACGCTGGATCAGATCCAGTGGTTCGACGTGGACGCCATCGCGCCGGGGCGCGGCGATGCGCTTGTCGGCAAGGAAATGGTGAACGCCGCCATCGAGAACACCCGGGATTTCGTCGAAAGCACCTATCGCCCGGCGGCCAAGGTGGCGGCACGCGGCGGCAGCCTGAAAGAGGCCTGGGACGCGGTGCGTGCGGAGTGCGATCCGAAATTCTCGGACTACGCCATCTATGAACACTGTCTGCCCTTCAACGTGGCCCGCGCCTATGACGAGGCGCGCGGCATCGACACCCCGCGCATCTGGACCGCCCAGCGCGATCTGGAGATGTGGGAGGCCCTGCAAGGCTGAGAAATGGCCCGGCGACTTGATCCAGATCGTGTTGCCGGCCTGAAAACGATGCAACCATGGAGGAGAGCCATCGGCGCCCCGCGCCGGTGGGCAGGGAATGTGCGCCCGGCGCACAGAACTTGGGGAGAGAGCCCATGAACAAGATTTTTGAACAGCCGCTCTATGCCTATGCCCGCAGCCCCGATCAGGATGCCCCCGCCCCGGTGCGGCATCAGGTGATCGTGATCGGCGCAGGGCCGGTCGGGCTGGCCGCCGCCATCGACCTGGCCCAGCAGGGCGTCGAGGTGGTGGTGCTGGACGACAACGACAAGGTCAGTTTCGGCAGCCGCGCCATCTGTTTCGCCCAGCGCACGCTGGAAATCGCCGACCGGCTGGGATGTGCCCGGCCGATGGTGGACAAGGGCGTGCTGTGGAACACCGGCAAAGTGTTTTTTGACGACCGCAAGGTCTATGAATTCAACCTGCAACCCGATGAGGGCTATGCACATCCGGCCTTCATCAACCTTCAGCAATACTACTTTGAGCAGTTCATGGTCGAACGGGTCCGCGCGTTGCAGGCCCAGGGCGCGCCGATCGAGATCCGTGGCCGCAACAAGGTCGAGGCGATCGGCACCCATGACGACCACGTCAAGCTCGAGGTGGAAACGCCAGAGGGGTCGTACACCGTCGAGGCCGACTGGCTGATCGCCTGCGACGGGGCCAATTCGCCCACCCGCCGGATGCTGGGGCTGGATTTCGTGGGCCGGGTGTTCGAGGACAACTTCCTGATCGCCGACGTGATCATGGAGGCCGATTTCCCGTCCGAGCGCTGGTTCTGGTTCGACCCACCCTTCAACCGCGGACAGTCTGCCCTGCTACATAAACAGCCCGACAATGTCTGGCGCATCGACCTGCAACTGGGCTGGGATATCGACAAGGAACGGGAAAAGCGCCCCGAAAACGTGATCCCACGCCTCAAGGCGATGCTGGGCGAGGATGTCCAGTTCGAGCTGGAATGGGTCAGCATCTATACCTTCCAGTGCCGCCGGATGGAGAAATTCCGCCACGGCCGCGTCCTGTTTGCCGGCGACAGCGCCCATCAGGTCAGCCCCTTCGGCGCGCGCGGGGCCAATTCGGGCCTGCAGGACACCGACAACCTGTGTTGGAAGCTGAAGATGGTCCTGGACGGTACCGCGCCCGACAGCCTGCTGGACAGCTATGACGTCGAGCGCATCCATGGTGCGGACGAGAACATCCTGAACTCGACCCGCTCGACCGATTTCATCACGCCGAAATCGGAAATGTCACGCATCCTGCGTGACGCGGTTCTGGACCTGAGCGAACACTATGAGTTCGCCCGGCCGCTGGTGAATTCCGGCCGGCTGAGCGTGCCCTGCACCTATGACGGCTCGCCGCTGAATTCGGCGGATGCGCTGGATGGCCCGGCCGAAACGCGCCCCGGCTCGCCCTGCCCCGATGCTCCGCTGGGGGATGAATTCCTGTTGCCCAAGCTGGCGGGCAAGTTCACCCTGCTGACCATCGACGCCGACGCCCCGGAAACGATCGAGGAAGAGGGCGTGACGGTCGAGCGGCTGGCGCTGTCGGTCAAAGATGACCGGACGCTGGCGTTGAAGCGGCGGTATCTGGGTGACGCGGAAGGTGCGGTCTATCTGATCCGGCCCGACCAGCATGTGGCGGCGCGGCGCGACAGCTATGAAGACAACGCGTTCCGGCATGCGATCCGCCGGGCCATCGGCAAGGAGTAGGCACAATGGATGAACTGATCCTCACCCCGAATATCGACGGCGCGGATGATTTCTATGCCGATCTGCTGGCCGCGCACGACGGTCTGGACAAGGCCGAAAGCGACGCGCTGAATGCGCGGCTGGCACTGGTGCTGGCCAACCACATCGGCGACCGGACCATCCTTAAACAGGCGATCGACGCGGCCAAAGCCCGATGAGCGACGTCGTCCTGTATGACTATTGGCGATCCTCGGCCAGCTACCGGGTGCGCATCGCGCTGAACTTGGCCGGGATCGCCTATCGCGCGCAGACCGTCGATCTGGTCAAGGGCGAGCAGACCGCGCCCGCGCATCTGGCGCGCAACCCGCAGGGCTTTGTGCCAGTGCTCGAGATCGACGGCGTGCAACTGACCCAGTCGCTGGCCATTCTGGACTATCTCGACCGGACGCGGGGCCTGAACCTGCTGCCGGACGCCCCGGTTGCCCGGGCCAGGGCCCAGGCGCTGGCCCATGCCATCGCGGTGGATCTGCACCCGGTCTGCAACCTGAAGGTCGCCCGGCACGCCACGCAGTTGAGCGGCGGACGGGGCGACATGCCCGGCGACTGGATGCGCCACTTCATCCGCCCCGGTCTGCTGGCCTTCGAGGCAATGCTGGAAAGGTTCGAGCAAGCCCCCTATTGCACGGGATCGGCGCCCGGTTTGGCCGATCTGTGCCTGATCCCACAGATGTACAACGCCCGGCGCTGGCAGGTCGATCTGTCGGACATGCCGCGCATTCTGGCGGTCGAGGCGGCCTGCGCCGACCACCCTGCCTTTGCAGCGGCCCACCCGGACGCCCACGCGCCGGTCTGAGCCGCGCACAGGGTCTGTGTGCCGATGCGTCTGTGCACCGGCGCCGATCGGGCCTAGCCTTGTGCCGGAAATCACCGCACGAGGCCCCCGATGCCACAGATCACCGGCTATCACGCCCATGTCTATTTCGACGCCGAAACGCAGGAGACCGCCCGCCGTGTCTGCGAAGAGGCTGCACGCCTGTTCCCCGTCGAGATGGGCCACATGCACAGCCGCAATGTCGGCCCCCACCCGCGCTGGAGTTGCCAGTTGAGTTTTGCCGCAGATGCCTTCGACAAGGTGATTCCATGGCTGATGCTCAACCGGCAGGGGCTGACCGTGTTCACCCATCCTGAAACCGGCCAGCACCTGCCCGACCACCGCGACCGGGCGATCTGGATGGGCGAGATGCTGGACTTGGACCTGTCGATCTTTGACCGGCTGGGCGCCTAGCCCAATGCCCGCGCCTGTTCCCTGAGCTTGAATTTCTGGATCTTGCCCGTCGATGTCTTGGGCAGCGGCCCGAACACCACCGTCTTGGGCGCCTTGAAGTGAGCCATGTGGTCGCGGCAGAACGCGATCAGATCGGACTTGGTCGCTTCGGCGCCCGGCTTCAGCTCGACAAAGGCGCAGGGCGTCTCGCCCCATTTCTCGTCCGGTTTGGCGACCACGGCGGCCTCCATCACGGCGGGGTGCTTGTAGAGGATATCCTCGACCTCGACCGACGAGATGTTCTCGCCCCCCGAGATGATGATGTCCTTTGACCGATCCTTCAGCGCGACATAGCCGTCGGGATGCATCACCCCCAGATCGCCCGAGGCGAACCAGCCGCCGCGGAACGCTTTCTGCGTGGCCTCGGGGTTCTTGAGATACCCTTTCATCACGATGTTGCCCTGCATGAAGATCTCGCCCATGGTCTCGCCATCGGCCGGCACCGGCTCGAGCGTTTCGGGATCAGCCACCATCAGCCCCGACAGGGCAACGTATTTCACCCCCTGCCGCACTTTGAGCGCGGCGCGTTCCTCGGCGGGCTTGTCGTTCCATTCGTCCTTCCACGCGCACACGACCGACGGCCCATAGGTTTCGGTCAGGCCGTAAACGTGAGTGACGTCGATGCCCATCGCCTCCATCTTTTCGATCACGGCGGCAGGCGGCGGGGCACCGGCGGTCATCACCTTGATCTCGTGATCGAAGTCCTTGAGGTGATCGGGCGCGTTGGCCAGCATGTTCAGCACGATGGGGGCGCCGCAGAAATGGGTCACGCGCTCGTTCCGGAAGGCGCGGTAGATCGGCTCGTCCCGCACCGCGCGCAGGCAGACCGACGTACCCGCGTTCGCGGCCATGGTCCAGGGGAAACACCAGCCGTTGCAGTGGAACATCGGCAGCGTCCACAGATAGACCGAATGCTGCGGCATGCCCCATGTCAGGATGTTCGACGTGGCGTTCAGCGCCGCGCCACGGTGGTGATAGACCACCCCCTTGGGATTGCCCGTGGTGCCCGAGGTATAGTTCAGCGTGATCGCGTCCCATTCATCGGCGGGCAGAGACCAGTCGAATTCCGGGTCGCCCTCGGCCAGCAGGTCGACATAGGTCAGCGCGCCGAGCTTCTCGCCACCGTCGAAACTCGGGTCCTCGATGTCGATCACCAGAATGTCGTGATCCACCTGCTCCAGCGCCTGCTTCACCACGCCCGAGAATTCGGGATCGACCAGCAGCACCTTGGATTCGGCGTGGTTCAGGATGAAGGCGATGATTGGCGCGTCCAGCCTTGTGTTGATGGTGTTCAACACCGCGCCTGCCATGGGCACGCCGAAATGCGCCTCGTACATTTCGGGGATGTTGGCGGCGACGATCGACACCGTATCGCCCGTGCCCACTCCACACGCAGCCAAAGCGCTGGCCAACCGGCGGCAGCGCGCATAGGTCTGCGCCCAGCTATGGCGCCGGTCGCCATAGACCACGGCCGGATAGTCAGGGTAAACGGCCGCCGTCCGCTCGATATAACTAAGCGGGGACAGGGCCGTGAAATTGGCCAGGCCTTTGTCCAGATCGCGCTGATAAATGCTGTGGGTCGCCATCCGCCTCTCCTCCCCAATTCGTCGGATTTTTCGTATTGAGCACAAAGGTTGCCGCAAAACAAACCCGTAAAAATACGCGAGGTGAATATACTGGAGCTACGCGATCGGGTAATCTGGCCCTACTGCGTACCGGGCTTTCGGGCTGATCTGCGGTATCTGGTTCATCCGCGCCCGCCGGGCATTGTGATTCCCGCGCGTCGCGTCTTACTGAAAGGACATGTCATGGACGGCACGTTCAACGAAAACGATCTTTCCCGCGTGGTCGAGGCCGACCGCGCCCATATCTGGCACCACTTGATCCAGCACAAGCCGTTTGAGACGAACGATCCGCGCATCATCGTCGAAGGCAAGGGCATGCGCGTCTGGGATCAAAAGGGCAAGGAACACCTGGATGCCGTCTCGGGCGGCGTATGGACGGTGAACGTGGGCTATGGCCGCGAATCCATCTGCAAGGCCGTCTACGACCAGCTGATGAAGCTGTGCTATTTTGCGAACTCGGCGGGCTCGATCCCCGGGGCGCTGTTTGCCGAAAAGCTGATCGAGAAGATGCCGGGCATGAGCCGGGTCTACTACACCAACTCGGGGAGCGAGGCGAACGAGAAAGCTTTCAAGATGGTCCGCCAGATCGCCCACAAGAAATACGGCGGCAAGAAGACCAAGATCCTGTATCGCGACCGCGATTATCACGGCTCGACCCTGGCGGCGATGTCGGCGGGCGGTCAGGATGAGCGCAACGCGCAATACGGCCCCTTTGCGCCGGATTTCGTGCGCGTTCCGCACTGCATGGAATACCGCAAGCACGAACTGGACGGCTCGCCCGACGAGAACTTTGGCGAATGGGCCGCCGATCAGATCGAAGCGGTGATCCTGCGCGAAGGTCCCGACACCGTAGGCGCGCTGTGCCTTGAGCCGGTGACCGCCGGCGGCGGCGTGATCGAAGCGCCTGAAGGCTACTGGCAGCGCGTGCAGGAGATCTGCAAAAAGTACGACATCCTGCTACATATCGACGAGGTCGTCTGCGGCGTTGGCCGCACGGGTACCTGGTTCGGGTACCAGCAATACGGCGTGAAACCCGATTTCGTGACCATGGCCAAAGGCGTGGCCTCGGGGTATGCCGCGATTGCCTGCATGGTGACCACCGAGGAAGTCTTTGACATGTTCAAAGACGATGCCGCGGACCCGATGAACTATTTCCGCGACATCTCGACCTTTGGCGGCTGCACCGCCGGGCCGGCGGCGGCGATCGAGAACATGCGCATCATCGAAGACGAGAACCTGCTGGGCAATTGCGCAGCGATGGGGGATCGCATGATGGGCAACCTGCAGGCACTGATGGACAAGCACAAGGTCATCGGCGACGTGCGCGGCAAGGGCCTGTTCCTGGGGGCCGAACTGGTCGCGGATCGCGCGTCCAAAGAACCGGTGGACGAAAAGCTGGCCCAAGCGGTCGTGGCTGATTGCATGGCGCAAGGGGTAATCATCGGCGTGACCAACCGTTCGGTCCCCGGGCGTAACAACACGCTGTGCTTCTCGCCCGCTTTGATCGCCACGGCGGACGACATCGACCAAATCACCGATGCGGTTGATGGCGCACTGGGGCGTGTGTTCGGGTAAACCCAGCGCGGGACAAAAGACCAAGTGAAACCGGCGTTCTTCGCGCCGGTTTCTTTTTTGAGCCCTATTCGCTCAGGCAATAGCCTTTGTTTGAGTCAATCAGCGCATCCAGACCAAAGTCTAGGATTTGCGCCCGCTGATGACAAAATGGGTTAGCGAAAAGAAAAACCGGCCCTTCGCGGCCAACGATCTCTGCTCATCCACCCATTCCTTGGCTTCCTGATCCGGAACGAGCTTGTTGGACTCGGCGAACCTTTTCATCAGGGTGATCATCATATTGGCCAGCCCATCTGGCCGGAGTTCGTTATCGCAAATCGTGATCGGCGCGACGCTTTCCACTGTGAAACCCTGGTCTCTCAAAATCGGCGGCAGTAGAGCGGGCACGTCTCTCCCGACAAAGTGCTTGTCCCAGGCCTTTATCATCCGATGCATTCTCGCCGGATCGTTGCTGTACCAAACCAGGCTGTCGAAATGGATGTCGCCCACGACAAGCAGACCAGCCGTCCTGAGACAGCGATGGGCCTCCGCCACCGCGGCGGCAATGTCGTCTAAATACTCGTAAACCTGAACCGACACCGCCTTGTCGAGTGACGCATCCTCGACCGGAAGTTGGCCTGCCTCACCCTCCATGATCTGGACCCAGTCATATTCGTGGCAGCGGTTTTTGGCGGAACTCCGCATCGCCTCACTTGGATCGATCCCCAAAACACGCCCGGTCGGACCAACCGCCCGCGCCAGTTCTGCTGTCAAAAGACCGTTGCCGCATCCAACGTCCGCAATGGTATCACCCGGGGCTGGTCGCAACGCGTCAAAAGACCCTCGCCGCCGCCGGGTGACATCGGCACCTTGATACACGCTATCGAGTAGACGCGTTGTTGCTGCATCAAATTCAAGCATGGCACTCGCAAAACCAGTGTTGGTCAATTCAGCATGCGCAAGCCTAGCGGTTTTTGGTCTGATTGTCTGCCTTCGCAAAAAGGCGGCACTCAGGCATCAAAAAAGCCGCACCTAGTGGGGCGGCTTTTCTTTCACTGTTTAGCGAATAGGGATCAGGAGGCCAGAGGGGCATGCACCCCAGCGACGACACCACACGCTTTGTTCTGGCCGAAGCGAGGATTTCATGGGAAACCGTGTCGTCGGGAGTATTCAACGGGGTCTTCCTGGATGATGTAATCATGGTGACTTATGCCGGACCCGGAAATGGCGTGGCGTTTGCGGCGCAATTGATGAAGAAGGGCCCCAAATAGCACCCCCAGCAATCAACGGATTGACCAGTAGGTTTCGTCGTCGATCTTTTCTGCTATTGGGTACTAAGCAACTTAACTACATCGCCGCATGAAACTGCAACAAACATGTAATTTGTCCCAAGGCCTGCCATGTCTGCCCTATTGTGCATCGGGGATTCACACACTCGTCTCATCGGCTCAAAGCCTGAAAACTCCCGTTTTAAGTATGGCCGCCTTTGTCCCGCCGAAGTACCCGGTTTCAGGGCGACCCACCTATTGAGCATAAAAGGCGCTACCGCTGCTGGATTTCGACAAAAGGATCATCAAAACTCGCCTTTTGCGAAAGCAACCAAAGCAATAAAGCGCCTGAACCCAGATTTTTTGGTTTTTGGGTTCGGGCAAGTTGACGCTGAACTAAGCTGTTACTTCGTTGCCCTGCGCGATTCTATTAATTTGGAAAGCGCTCTTGAGACGCGGATTGCCAAATTGGGTTCCTATCTTGACGCCTGCAAAGATGTCGCGGATGGTCGGCCGTTTTTAATAAAAGGACTGAACACTTCGACACTGCACGAAACGGCAGCCTTGCACCGAATGGTCGCCAGAAACCTTCATCAGGAACTCGGCCTTATGCAACGGCAGGTGGTGCGGGCCCTGCGTCTGCGTAAGATCACAACCGACGTTCACCGTCAGCTCAACACTCAGCTTACCACGGCTCTGAGCGACGCAGCTCAGGCAAGAAACTTCCCATACGTCGACTTACGTGAGACAACTGGTCTGAAGGAACGTCCCGGGCTGTCAAAACCATCGTTTTGCGCAGGAGGGACTGATATCCATCTAAGGCTGGCCCCTGAAGTTGAAAGCGGATTCGCACAGGCTATTGCCAATAAGGCCAAAGAACTGTTGGGAACGCGCCTTTCGTAACACAAAAGCCGCCCCGAACGGGACGGCCTTTCTTTCACTGTCTCTCGAAAGAGTATCAGGCGGTCAGAGCGGCCTGTGCCTTGGCGACGATCGCGCCGAACGCTTCCGGTTCGTGCACGGCCAGGTCGGCCAGAACTTTGCGGTCCACTTCGATACCGGCCAGGTTCAGGCCGTTGATGAAGCGGGAATAGGTCAGAGCTTCGTCATGCGAACGAACAGCGGCGTTGATGCGCTGGATCCACAGGGCGCGGAAGTTGCGCTTGCGGTTCTTGCGGTCGCGGGTTGCGTACTGGTTGGCCTTGTCGACGGCCTGACGGGCAACCTTGAAGGTGTTCTTGCGGCGGCCATAGTAACCTTTGGCGGCCTTGATGACCTTCTTGTGACGGGCGTGAGTTACGGTTCCACCTTTAACGCGGGACATATCGGTATCTCCTCTTAGCGGTCGTAGGGCATGTAGCCCTTGACGATCTTGGCGTCGGGGGCGGACAGGGTGGTGGTGCCACGGGCGTCGCGGATGAACTTCTTGGTCCGCTTGATCATGCCGTGCCGCTTGCCGGCCTGAGCCGACATGACCTTACCGGTCGCGGTCACCTTGAAGCGCTTCTTGGCGCTCGATTTTGTCTTCATCTTGGGCATTTCCGTCTCCTTTCAGGGTTCGGTTCGAAACGCGACTCGGCATGCCACATCGGCCGGTCGCGCGATCAGATGCGCCGTTTACGCAAGTTCGGTCATGCTGGCAAGGGGTTTTTGACCTGTTCGGGTGCTTTTTGCACCGGGGTCGGGAACCGGGGCAGCAGGGCCGCCCCGGTTGGTGTCATCAGTCGGCAAACTTGCGGATTTCGCCGCTTTTCAGTCGCGCGCTGTACGAGGCCAGCTCCTGACGCACCACTTTCATCAGGAAGTAGAGCGCAAAGACGTTGACCACGGCCATGGCAAAGATCGCCGCGTCCGAGAAGTCGATGACCGGACCCAGGTTGGCCGCAGCCCCGATCACCACGAAGACGCAGAAGATCAGCTTGAACGCCAGCTCCTTGGTGTGGCCCTCGCCGAACAGATAGGTCCAGGCCTTGAGGCCATAGTAGGACCAGCTGATCATGGTCGAGAAGGCGAACAGGATCACCGCGATGGCCAGGATGTAGGGGAACCAGCTGAAGGCGCTGCCGAAGGCGGCCGAAGTCAGGCTGACGCCCGAGTTGCCATCCACGGTTGCGATCGCCGTGCCCGCTTCGTTCAGCACGTACAGGCCGGTTGCCGGGTCGATCACCAACTGCTGGGTGATGATGATCACCAGCGCGGTCATGGTGCAGATCACCACGGTGTCGATGAACGGCTCAAGCAGCGAAACAAAGCCCTCGGTGATCGGTTCCTTGGTGCGGACGGCCGAGTGTGCAATGGCCGCCGAGCCAACGCCTGCCTCGTTCGAGAAGGCGGCGCGCTTGAATCCCTGGATCAGAGCACCGACCATGCCGCCGGCGACACCCAGACCGGTGAAGGCACCAGCGAAGATCTGACCGAAGGCCCAGCCGATCATGTCGGCGTTCATGATGATGATGACCAGAGCAGTGGCGACATACAGGATGCCCATGAACGGCACGACCTTCTCGGTCACGCGGGCGATCGACTTCAGGCCGCCCACGATGACCATGAACACCACGGCCGCGAAGACCAGGCCGGTGATCCAACCGGGATAGTCACCGACAATACCCGCGATCTGCTGGTGCGCCTGGTTGGCCTGGAACATGTTGCCCCCGCCCAGCGCGCCAAGGATACAGAAGATCGAGAACAGGACCGCCAGGATCTTGCCGCCGGGCAGACCCAGCTCGGCAAAGCCCTTGGACATGTAGTACATCGGGCCGCCCGAAACGGTGCCGTCTTCGTACTCGTTGCGGTACTTCACACCCAGCGTACATTCGGTGAATTTCGACGCCATGCCCAGAAGGCCGGCGAGGATCATCCAGAAGGTCGCACCGGGTCCGCCGATGCCGACCGCCACCGCGACGCCCGCGATGTTGCCCAGGCCGACGGTACCGGACAGGGCCGTTGCCAGCGCCTGGAAGTGACTGACCTCGCCCGCATCGTTGGGGTCGGAATAGTCACCTTTGACCAGGCTGATCGCATGGCTGAAGAACCGCATCTGCACAAAGGCGAAATACAGCGTGAACACCGTCGCGGCCACGACCAGCCACATCACGATCCAGGGAAAGCTCGTCCCCGGAAAAGGTGCGAAGATGAAGCTGACGAAGGGGCCCGTCAGATTCGCGAAGGCCTGGTTGATCTTTTCATCCAGACCGGGGGCCTCCTGCGCAAATGCGGGGTTGGCCAGCAGGGCCGCGGCCGCACCGGACAGGCCCAGGGTTTTGATCGATTTCATGTCTGCTCCTCCCGTCAGTTCACGACTGTGACCGGAACGTCGGCGTGCATGACCAAATTCTGGGTCGAACTGCCGAAGATTCGCTTTTTGATGCCGTCAGCCGAGGATCGTCCCACGACGATCTGCGATCCGCCGTTTTCGACCGTGATCGCGTTCAGCGTTTCGGCCACATCGCCATGGCGGACAATACCGCGGGCGCTGAAGCCTGCGGCCTTCAGGGCCTCGACGGCGGGTTCCACCACGCGGTTGGTGGCAAGCGCGATCTCCTCCTCGCGCCGCTTGTGCCGCAAGGCGTTTTCCTCGGGAGTCTGGAAAGTATAGGGCGACCATTCGATGACATAGGCAACCAGCAGTTCACACGATCCAATCCGACTTGCCAGATCCTTGGCAAAGCCGACCGCGCGATCCCCGGTCTCTGTCCCGTCCAGTCCTATGACAATTTTCGTTGTCATCTCGTTCCTCCGTTTTTGTTGATTTGGCCGGGGCCCGTGCCCCCGGCAGGGCAGCCGGAACCTGGAACTCGTTTTACAAGACTGCCCTTCGGTCAAGTATCAGGAAAAATCACTAGGAAAAGGAGATTTTTTCGGTCTATTTTCAGGAAAATATGCCGCCAGACCTCAAAAACGCAGGGAAATTGCCTGATGGACAGGGATTTGGATAAGATCGATCAACGGATATTGGCCGAGCTTGAGGCCAATGGACGCCTGCCAATAGTCGAACTGGCGGCCCGAGTAAACCTGACCAACACGCCGTGTTCGGAGCGGGTGAAACGGCTGGAAAAGAGCGGGTACATCACCGGCTACAGCGCGGTGATCGACAAGGAGAGGCTGGGGCTGGGGCACTTGACGGTGGTGCAGGTTTCGCTGACGGCCACAGCCGAACACTCGCTGGACCGTTTCAACGAGGCCGTGCGACGGGTACCTGAAATCGAAACCTGCCTGATGGTCGCCGGATCATTCGACTACATGCTGACCGTGCGGACACGCGACATCGCGCATTTCCGAACGGTTTTGGGCGACAAGATCAACAAGCTTCCGGGGATACACCAGACAAGCTCTTTCACGGTGATGGAAACCGTAAAAGAACCTGTCGGCGCCAAAGCAAGACCCGGCGGACCGGGTGGCTGATCCTATTCGGGATCCGTCGAGTAGATCAGACGCTCGTCGCAGGGGGCGACGCGCAGGATGTTGGTCGAGCCTGGCACGTTGAACGGAACACCGGCGGTCACCACGATCTGATCCGAGGCGCCGGCAAATCCGCTGGCGCGCGCTGCGCGCGCCGCATTGACCACGGCGCTTTTGAACCGCTCGAGCTCGGGCGTCATCACGCAGTGACAGCCCCAGCTGAGGCACAGACGCCGCGCGGTGCCCCGCAGCGACGTCATGGCGATGATCGGGACACCGGGACGCTCGCGGGCGGTGAGCAGTGCGGTGGTACCGCTTTGGGTAAAGCAGCAGATCGCCTTGATGTCGGTCTTTTCGGCAATTTCACGGGCTGCGGCCACGATGCCGTCGGCAACGGTCGTTCCCTTGGTCTGGCGCGAGGCGTCGATGATCTGTTTGTAGGTTGGGTCGGCTTCGACCTCGATCGCGACCTTGTTCATGGTCTGAACGGCCTCGATCGGATACGAGCCCGCGGCCGACTCGGCGCTCAGCATGATGGCGTCGGTTCCCTCATAGATCGCGGTGGCGACGTCCGACACCTCGGCGCGGGTGGGCATCGGGCTTTCGATCATGCTTTCCAGCATCTGGGTGGCAACGATCACCGGCTTGGCGGCGGCGCGGCACTTGCGGACCAGTCGCTTTTGAATCGGAGGCACGGCCGAGACCGGGAGTTCGACCCCCAGATCGCCACGGGCGACCATGATGCCGTCCGATGCGTCGAGAATTTCGTCGAACGCCTCGACCGCGGCGGGTTTTTCGATCTTGGACAGGATGGCGGCGCGGCCGTCGGCCAGGACGCGCGCTTCGTACACGTCCTTGGCCCGCTGCACGAAGCTCAGCGCAAGCCAGTCGACACCCAACTGGCAAACGAACTCCAGATCGTCCCGGTCCTTCTCCGACAGGGCCGCCAGCGGCAGTACTACGTCGGGCACGTTCACACCCTTGCGGTTCGAGATGGTCCCGCCGATTTCAACTTTGCAATCCGCGAAATCGGGGCCGCATTTCTCAACCACAAGCCGGATCTTGCCGTCGTTGACCAGCAGATGCGCCCCCGCTTCCAACGCCTGAAAAATCTCGGGATGCGGCAGGCAGACCCGGCTGACATCGCCCGGAGTTTCATCCAGATCCAGGCGGAACGCGGCACCTTCGACCAGGTCTTCTGCATCATTCGCAAACACACCGACCCGCAGTTTCGGGCCCTGAAGGTCCGCCAGAATGGCGATCGGGCTGTCGAGGTCCTTTTCGATCTGACGAATGATCCGGTGGCGTTCACGGATTTCGTCGTGGCTGCCATGGCTCATGTTCAGGCGGAAAACATCGGCGCCGGCCTCGTGCAGAGCACGGATCATATCATAGTCGTTGGACGCCGGGCCCAGCGTCGCCACGATTTTCACATTTCTCAGGCGTCGCATCGATCTTGCTCTCCTTGATGGTCGAATGTTACCGCAAACAATGGTCGGTTTGCTTATTGCGCAATTCCCTTTCCGAGGCAACTGTCCTACACCTGCGGCAAACTAGATGACAGGCTCATGACATACACTCCGTTTTACGTGCACGGGGCGGATCGCCCGTCCCGCTGGCTGATCACGTGCGACCATGCCACCAACACCGTCCCGCCGCAGATCAACGGCGGCGACCTGGGCCTTCCGCGTGAGGACATGGAGCGCCACATCGCCTATGACGTGGGCGCCTACGAGGTGTCGAAACATCTGGGCGAGATCCTGAACGCGCCGGTGATCGCGGCCAATTTCTCGCGGCTGGTGATCGACCCGAACCGAGGCGAGGACGACCCGACCCTGTTGATGAAACTGTACGACGGGTCGATCATCCCGGCCAACCGCCACGCCGACGCCGCCGAGCGCGATCGGCGCCTGAACCTGTGCTATCGCCCCTATCACGAGGCGCTGGCCAAGATGGCCGCCCTGCCCCACGCCGTGATCGTGTCGATGCATTCCTTCACGCGCCAGTTGCGGGGCCGCCCGCCGCGCCCCTGGCATATAGGCATCCTGCACACCGCGGACGAACGGTTCTCGACCCCGCTGATCGACCGGCTGCGGACCGAGGAGGATCTGTGCGTCGGCGTCAACGAACCTTATACCGGCGTACTACCCGGGGATGCGATCGACCGGCACGCCACCGCTTTTGGCCGTCCCAATGCACTGATCGAGCTGCGCAACGACCTGATCGCCGATCATTCCGGGCAACGCGCCTGGGCCGAGCGGCTGGCGCCGATCCTGCAGGACGCGCTGGCCGCAAGCGGGCTGTAACGCTGGAAAATCCGCGACCAAACGACGCCTGTCCTCTTGCGCGGCGCGCGGGCGGCCCCCATTTTTCGGGGTGAAAGGAGGCCGTCATGACACCTGAAACCCTGACAGCCTTTTTCGGCTGGATGACCGTTTTGAACTTTGCGGTCCTGCTGCTGTCGACCCTGATGGTGGTGGCCCTGCAGGACCGCATCGCTGCCATTCACGGCCGCATGTTCCAGATGGAAAAGGCCGAGGTCAGAAAGGCCTATTTCAAGTATCTTGCGAACTACAAGATACTGACCCTGATCTTCTGCCTGATGCCCTGGATTGCCCTCAAGCTGGTCTGAACCGGCGCGCGTTGTGCAATGGCCTCGGGCTTGCTAGGTCTGGATCAAATCCCTTCAAACCGGAGCCCGACCATGGACCCCCAGACCGAGATCGAACTTCAGGCCGCCGCTTTCCGCCGTCTGCAGAAACACCTGATGCAGGACCGCACCGACGTTCAGAACATTGACATGATGAACCTCGCCGGGTTCTGCCGAAACTGCCTGGCACGGTGGTATCAGGAGGCCGCCAATGAAAAAGGCATCGAAATGGGCAAGGACGAAGCCCGCGAGATTTTCTATGGCATGACCATGGATGAGTGGAAATCCACATACCAGACCGCGGCCAGCCCCGAAAAACAGGCCGCCTTCAAGGTCGCGTTCGAAGAGAACGTGGGCAAAAAAGACTGACACCATAACGAAAGGGCCCGCCAGATCGGCGGGCCTTTGAATTCAGATCGCTGCCTTCAGGCTTTCGTCCAGATAGATCTCGCGCAGCCGCGTGGCGATCGGGCCTGGCGTGCCGTCGCCCAGCGCGACACCGTCGATCTCGACCACCGGCATTACGAAAGCACTGGCCGAGGTGGTGAAGGCCTCGTCGGCCTCTTTTGCTTCGTCGATCGTGAACAGGCGTTCCTCGACTTCCATCTGCGCCTCGGCCGCCATGCGCAGTACCGCCTTGCGGGTGATCCCGTGCAGAATGTCGTTTGACAGCGGGCGGGTAACGATCTTGCCGTTCTTGACGATATAGGCGTTGTTGCTGGTGCCCTCGGTCACGTACCCGTCTTCGATCATCCAGGCATCATCGCACCCTGCGGCCTTGGCCATCATCTTGCCCATGGACGGGTACAACAGTTGCACCGTCTTGATGTCGCGGCGGCCCCAGCGGATATCCTCGATCGAGATGATCTTGGCCCCTTTCTTCGCCGCCGGGTTGTCAGCCAGCCCGGGCTTGTTCTGGGTAAACAGAACCAGCGTCGGCTTGGTGTCGACCGAAGGGAAGACGAAATCGCGGTCGCCGTCGCTGCCGCGGGTGACCTGCAGATAGACCAGCCCCTCGTTGATGCCGTTCAGCTCGACCAGCTTGCGGTGGATCTTGAGCAGCTCGTCCTTGCTGCAGGGTTCGGCCATCTGCAATTCGTCCAGCGACCGCTTCAGGCGCACCGCGTGACCCTCGAAATCGATCAGCTTGCCGTCCAGCACGCTGGTTACCTCATAGACGGCATCCGCCATCAGAAAGCCTCGGTCGAAGATCGAGACCTTGGCTTCGGTCTCGGGCAGGTATTCGCCGTTCACGTAAACGGTGCGGGTCATGTCATATCCTTCTCGTCCTTGGGCTGCGCCCATTCCTCGCCTCAGCGCGTCACCCCCAGAGCGCCGCCTGCGGCGGGTGTACTCCGGCCGCGTCGAAAACCAGCGGGGTGTCGCGGTCTTCGGCCAACAGAAGCGGGCCGTCAAGGTCCGTCACCAGCGCGCCCTGCGCCACCAGTGTCGCAGGCGCCATCGCCAAAGAGCTGCCGACCATGCAACCCACCATGATGCCATAGCCCTCGGCCTGCGCCCCGCGGCGCAGTTCCAGCGCCTCGGTCAGGCCGCCGGTCTTGTCCAGCTTGATGTTGATCACGTCATATTTGCCCTTCAACCCGGGCAGGCTGGCACGATCGTGGCAGCTCTCGTCGGCGCAGACCGGCACCGGGCGCTCCAGCCCGATCAGCGCCTCGTCATCCCCGGCGGGCAGCGGCTGTTCGACCAGCGCGACGCCCAGCCGCACCAGATGCGGCGCCAGATCAGCATAGACCTCGGCCGTCCAGCCCTCGTTGGCATCCACGATGATTCTGGCGTCGGGCGCTCCAGCCCGCACGGCCTCGAGCCGAGGCATGTCGTCGGGCGTGCCCAGCTTGATCTTCAACAGCGGACGATGCGCGTTCTTCGCCGCTTGCGCCCGCATGGCGTCGGGCGTGTCCAGCGACAAGGTATAGGCGGTGATCTCGGGCTTGGGCGCGGGCAGGCCGGCCAGTTCCCAGGCGCGCTTGCCCGCCCGCTTGACCTCAAGGTCCCACAGGGCGCAATCCACCGCATTGCGCGCGGCACCGGCGGGCAGCAGGTCCATCAGCGACTGGCGCGTGAACGCGTCGGGCAGGCCGCGGATCTCGGCTTCGACCGATTCCAGCGATTCGTCATACCGGGCATAGGGCACACATTCACCCCAACCCTGATGCGCCCCATCCGTCAGGCGCACCGTCAGTACCTTGGCCTCGGTCCGCGACCCGCGCGAGATGGTGAACACCTGCGCCAGCCGGAACACATCACGAGAGACGTCGATCTGCACGCGCCCACTCCTCAGTCTTTGCAGTTTCCAGCGCCGGAGGCAGGTATCCCCGCCATCGGCGCCCCGGTTGGATCACATCGCGGCCAGCGCGTCCACCAGCTTGCCCGCGCCGAACCGGTACGGATCCGTGGTCGGCAGGCCCATCTCGGCCTCGACCTTGGCGATGTAGGCTTTCGCGTCCTCCTCGCTCAGGTGCTGGGTGTTGATCGACACACCCGCGACCTGACAGGCGGGGTTCGCCACGCGCGCCAAAGGCAGAGCCGTATCGCGCAGCTGCTCCAGTGTCGGCAAGGAGTATTCCGGCAGACCGCGCATGTGGGTGCGGGTCGGCTCGTGGCACAGAACCAGAGCATCCGGCTGACCGCCATGGATCAAGGCCATGGTCACGCCGGAATACGAGACATGGAACAGCGATCCCTGCCCCTCGATGTGATCCCAGTGATCGGGATCGTTTTCGGGCGTCAGGTATTCAACGGAACCGGCCATGAAATCGGCCACCACGGCGTCCAGCGGAACGCCCTGCCCGGTGATCAGAATGCCGGTCTGGCCGGTGGCGCGGAAGGTCGATTTCATGCCGCGCTTGCGCATCTCGGCATCCATCGACATGGCCGTGTACATCTTGCCTACCGAACAATCGGTGCCCACCGCCAGACAGCGCTTGCCGCTGCGCTTGCGCCCGTTGGCGATCGGATAACCCACCGTGGGCACACGAACGTCATGCAGGGTGCATCCATGGGTCTGGGCCGCGGCCACCAGATCGCCTTCGTCGCGCAGAAGGTTGTGCAGGCCCGAGGCCAGGTCATAGCCCATTTCCAGCGCGGCGATCAGGACCTCTTTCCAGGCCTGGCTGATGACGCCACCGCGGTTCGCGACACCGATCACCAGCGTCTTGGCGCCGGCGGCCTTGCCTTCGGCCAGGGTCATGTCGGTCAGGCCCAGATCGGCCTTGCAGCCTTCCATCCGTAGCTGACCCACGGCGTTTTCCGGGCGCCAATCCCGAATGCCGATCGCGACCTTGGCGGCCAGTTGGTCGGGGGCATCGCCCAAAAACAGCAGATACGGTGTCTCGATCATCGCGCGCTCTCCTTTTCTTCCGCCCCAACCTATTGAAGGCCGTCAACGAGCGTTTCTCGTTTTCCTCCGACCTCCCGCACCTCGGCCGGAGAATTTTGCAAGATTCCCCCGCGCGGCGCAAAAAGCTTCGAAACTTTCAAAACGATGAAACTTTGACCGCCGCGTTCCGAGGGTTGCGCACAGCTTTCTGCAACAGCATTGCCGCAACTGCACAATCAGGCTTGCGCAGGGTCGCGCAATTTAATACCCAATTACCAACTGAAATCGCAATTTCATTACCCAACGAGGTGCCGATGAGCTTTCGTATCCAACCCGCCGCCCCGGCGCGACCAAACCGCTGTCAGCTGTTCGGCCCCGGTTCCAACACCAAGCTGTTCCCCAAGATGGCCGCCTCGGCCGCGGACGTGATCAACCTCGACCTCGAAGATTCGGTGGCCCCGTCCGACAAGGACACCGCCCGCGCCAATGTGATCGAGGCGCTGAACACCGTGGACTGGGGAAACAAGTACATGTCGGTGCGGATCAACGGGCTGGATACGCCCTATTGGTACCGCGATGTCGTTGACCTGCTGGAGCAGGCCAGCGACCGGCTGGATCAAATCATGATCCCCAAGGTGGGCTGCGCCGAGGATGTCTATGCGGTTGACGCTCTGGTCACTGCGATCGAACGCGCAAAGGGCCGCACCAAGCCCATCAGCTTTGAAGTCATCATCGAATCCGCCGCCGGCATTGCCCATGTCGAGGACATCGCGGCCTCCTCCCCGCGCCTGCAGGCGATGAGCCTGGGCGCGGCCGATTTCGCCGCCTCGATGGGGATGCAGACCACGGGAATCGGCGGCACGCAGGAAAACTACTACATGCTGCGCGAGGGCCAGAAATACTGGTCGGACCCCTGGCACTGGGCGCAGGCCGCCATCGTGGCCGCCTGCCGAACGCATGGGGTGCTGCCGGTCGACGGGCCGTTCGGCGACTTCTCGGACGACGAAGGCTATATCGCGCAGGCGCGCCGTTCGGCGACGCTGGGCATGGTCGGCAAGTGGGCGATCCACCCCAAGCAGATCGCGCTGGCCAATCAGGTCTTCACCCCGTCGGACGAGGCGGTGGCCGAAGCGCGCGAGATCCTAGCCGCGATGGAGCAAGCCAAGGCCAATGGCGAAGGCGCCACGGTCTACAAGGGGCGGTTGGTCGACATCGCCTCGATCAAACAGGCCGAGGTAATCGTGGCGCAGGCCGAACTGATCGCTGCAAACGGCTGATGAGGGCTTTAAAAAAAAGGCGCTCGTTTCGAGCGCCTTTTCCTGACTTCGGTTGGCCTCAGCGGCCGAACACGTTGTTTGGTGTCCAGGTAAACTTTTCACCCTGCTTGCCGGATTTCATCATCAGGCAGGACGTTCCTAGCTTCTGGAAATAGATGATCTTCAGAGGGTACCAGCCCGCCTTTGGAACCTCGACCTCGGTGCGCTGATTGGCTTCGCACCCCTGGATCCCGGTGACACGGCCGATCTGCTGGCCACCGACATAGGCCTCGATCCCGTCATTGGACCAGGTTTCAAGCTCGTAAATGCCCGGAGAATCAAAGCGCATGTACCCGGTGATTTCAGCGGCAACATTGTAGGGGTCCGTGAATGTCAAAACCGGCTCGCCCTTGTTGGTGTCGGCATAGTCCAACCCACGCAGTGGCTTGCCCGGCTTGGCCTTGGACAACACGCTTTTGGCCTGGCTCAGATCGCGGATCTTTCTCTGAGTACCCTGCCCCACATATTTCACGTTCAACCCCGCCTTTGGATTGGGCTGCGGGTTGGCGGGCTGCAATTTCAAAGGCGCGGCGAATGCGGCACCGGCGACAATCGCCATCACGGCCGCCAATGCGCCTTTCCGAACAAAACTCATGATCGTGTCTCCCTGACATCGCGCCCTGTTCGATCTGATGCCGAGTTTCTGGCGCTTTCAGGCTGACGATATTCCGGGATACATATGCCTGCAAGGTCCTTGCGGCAGTAGGCTCAAGCTCAGGCCCGCAGGTCTTTCGGGGATCCCATGACCACGTAGGACGTGATCGAGGTGACATGGGGCAACGTGCCCAATACGTCGGTATGGAAGGTCTTGTAGGCCGACAAGTCGGCGCATTCCACCCGCAGCAAGTATTCGATCGTACCGGTGATGTTGTGGCATTCCACCACTTCGGGCGCCAATTGCACCGCTTTTTCAAAACCTTCCTGGGCGGCCTTTGTATGCTCACCCAGTCCGACGCCGATATAGGCGACGAAACCGACGCCCATCGCCGCAGGGTTCAAAACGGCGCGATACCCGCTGATGACGCCCGACCGCTCAAGCTCTTGAACCCGGCGCAGACAGGCTGACGGCGAAAGCCCGACACGGTCCGCCAGTTCAAGGTTGCTGATCCGGCCATTCCGGGCCAGCTCTTGCAATATTTGCTGATTCTTGAGGTCAATATTCGCCATTTGTTGCAAGCTTTATGTAATCGAGCGCGAAATCGCAATTTCATTTGACCATACCTGGGCGATCTTTGCGCCATGACTTACGATATTCTACTTGCGCTGGTCGCCTTTGCCTTTGTCTCGTCCATCACGCCGGGACCGAACAATCTGATGCTCATGGCCTCAGGGGCGAATTTCGGGTTCCGGCGGACAATCCCCCATATGCTGGGTATCGGCCTGGGTTTCATGCTGATGGTTTTGTTGGTCGGCGCAGGGTTGGTGCAGGTGTTCGAAGCCTATCCCGTCAGCCACGTGATCCTCAAAATCGCGTCGGTGGCCTATCTGCTATTCCTCGCGTGGCGAATTGCCAATGCGGCTCCTGCCAAGGGCCCGGGACACGCCGGACGACCCATGACGTTTCTGCAGGCGGCGGCGTTTCAATGGGTGAACCCCAAAGCCTGGGCCATGGCGTTGACGGCGACGACCGCCTATGCCCCGGGCCAGACCCTGCAAGCCATTGCGCTGGTTGCCATTGTATTCGGCTGCGTGAACCTGCCATCTGTCAGCACCTGGACGGTTCTGGGCCAGCAGATGGCGCGCGTGCTGACCAACCGGCGACGTCTGACCGTTTTCAACTGGTCGATGGCGGTTCTTCTGGTGATTTCGTTGTACCCGGTGCTGTGGCCGGGCTGAGGTCGCCGGCCCGCATACCTTTTCGCCACGCGCAGGGAAACGTACCCTGACATGCGGTGCCGAGTTGCATCCGCGGCGACCTCGGGTCATATAGCGGAGAACTTTCGCGTTGAGAGGCGTCATGACCCAGTATCTGGATTTCGAAAAACCGCTGGCCGAGATTGAAGGCAAAGCCGAAGAGCTGCGCGCCCTGGCCCGCGCCAACGAAGAGATGGACGTAGCGGACGAAGCCGCCGCGCTGGACGCCAAGGCGGCCAAGCTGCTGGACGAGTTGTACAAGGACCTGACGCCCTGGCGGAAATGCCAGGTGGCCCGCCATCCCCAACGTCCGCACTGCAAGGATTATGTCGAGGCCCTGTTCACCGAATTCACCCCGCTGGCTGGTGACCGAAATTTTGCCGACGATCTGGCGGTCATCGGCGGCCTGGCACGGTTCAATGATCAGCCGGTGATGGTGATCGGCCATGAAAAAGGCTCGGACACCAAATCGCGGATCGAGCGCAACTTCGGCATGGCCCGCCCCGAAGGCTATCGCAAAGCCGTGCGCCTTATGGAAATGGCTGGTCGGTTTGGTCTGCCGGTGATCACCTTGGTGGATACTGCCGGCGCGTATCCGGGCAAGGGCGCCGAAGAACGCGGGCAATCCGAAGCGATCGCCCGTTCAACCGAGATGTGTCTGAAAATCGGTGTGCCGCTGGTGTCTGTCATCATCGGCGAAGGCGGCTCGGGCGGCGCGGTGGCTTTTGCCACGGCCAACCGGGTAGCGATGCTGGAACACTCGATCTATTCGGTGATTTCGCCCGAAGGCTGCGCGTCGATCCTGTGGAAAGATGCCGAAAAAATGCGCGAGGCCGCCGAGGCGCTGCGCCTGACCGCGCAGGACCTTCAAAAGTTGGGCGTCTGCGACCTGATCATCCCCGAACCCAAAGGTGGCGCGCATCGCGACCGCCCGGCCACGATCGAATCCGTGGGCAAGGCGATCGCCAAGATGCTGAAGGAACTGAACGGCAAGGATGCCGCCGCGCTGATCAAGGACCGGCGTCAGAAGTTCCTGGACCTCGGATCCAAAGGCCTAGCGGCCTGATCCGTCAGCCACCCAATGAGCGCAACAAGCTGACCGAGGGTACGCCCGTAACGGGCAGGCCCTTGGCTTGCTGATACGCGGTGATGGCCGCGGTGGTGTTCTTTCCGATCACCCCATCAGCCCCTTGCGTGTCATACCCGGCAGCAGTCAGACGCCGCTGCAACTCTTTGCGATCTTCCAGCGTCAGGCCGGTTTCATCGGGCCCGAATGACGCCTGAAAAGGTGCGCCATCGGCGATCCGATCGGACAGGTGCCCGACCCCGATCGCGTAGCTGTCCGAGTTGTTGTAGCGTTTGATCACCTGAAAATTGCGGAACACCGCTATGCGCGGCCCGGGTTTCTGCGGCTGCAGAATTGCAACCGGTGTGCCCGAATTTGCCGCTGCAGATCCGACCTCACCTCCCCAAGGCTGCCCTCGCACCCAACCCGCCCGTGACAGGTAGGCAGCTGTCGAAGCCAACGAGTCTGTCGGATCGTCGGACCAGATGTCGCGTCGGCCGTCTCCGGTGAAATCCACTGCGTAGGCCAGATACGAGGTCGGGATGAATTGCGTATGCCCCATGGCGCCGGCCCAGCTACCGGTCATGTTCGCCGGCGACGTGTCACCGTTCTGAAGGATCTTCAACGCCGCAATCAGCTGGCTTTCGAAGAACGCCCCGCGACGCCCGTCATAGGCCAGCGTGGAAAGGGCCGAAATCACGGGCACATCGCCCCGCCGCTGCCCATAGCGGCTTTCCAGCCCCCAGACCGCCACCACAACCTCTTTGTCCACGCCATAGCGCGACTCAATCTGCGTGAGGGTGGCGTTGTGGCGTTGCAGCATCTGCTTGCCGGTACTGATCCGCTCGTCTGACGCGGCAATGGCCAGATAGTCTTCGAGCGAGCGCTTGAATTCGACCTGGTTGCGGTCGCGTTCGATCACATCTGGCAGGTAACCGGCCCCCTGAAACGCCCGGTCGATCGTCGCTTGCGAAATACCCTGCCCTGCCGCGCGCGCCTTGAAACTTGCAACCCAAGAATCCCAGCCGGCATTGGGCACTGCCCGCATTCGCGACGCGGTTGTTCCGGTAGGCGCGGACCCGCCCGCGCAGGCGCTCAGGAAACCTGCACCGAGGCCCAGTGAGAATGTCCGTCGATTGATCATGGCTGAAATCTGCTCTTGTTTGTTGTTGGCAGCAGCGTAGCGCAGCAAATGCCTTGAGGCCAGCTTCGCAACCGCCGCCCGTTTGGATTTCACACTTTGAGCAAAGGCCCGCTCAGCTGACCAGCAAGCGCAGACCCTGGGTCACATCCGATCGCACCGCCAACCGCAAACCCGGTTCGTCCCCCGCCTTCAGAGCGGCGATGATCAGCTTGTGGTAATGCGGCGGCTCGGTCCGTCGCAGGCGGCCATAAAGAGCTCGCATGGTCGGACCAAGCTGCAGCCAGACTGTTTCGGCCATCGCAAGCATGGCCGGAGCCTGCGCCCGCAGATAAAGCGTGCGGTGAAACTCGAGGTTCGTTCGGATGTAGCCGACCGCATCGCGCTTGGTCACCATTTCGGCCACGGTCATGTTGATGCTCTGCAACCGGTCGATCAGAGCCATATGCGCCCGAGGCAGCGCACGGCTGGCCAGCTCGACCTCCAGCAGGGCCCGCAACGCGGCCAATTCTTCGATCCGGTCGTTGCTGAGTTCGGGCGTAGAGACCCGACCCGAGTTGGACAGAAACAGCGCCCCTTCGGCGGCCAGACGGCGAACGGCTTCGCGCGCCGGCGTCATGGACACACCGAACTCCTTGCCGATGCCGCGCAACGTCAGCGCCTGACCGGGCGGGATTTCTCCATGCATGATTCGAGACCGCAAGGCGCGGTATACCTGATCATGGGTCGCGATCTGGGAGTCGGAGCTGCGGGTGGTCAACATCCCCTCATGTGATCACAAATCCCCGTGACGTCAACCGGCGGGCGCCTCGAACCTGTAACGGTGCAGTTCGGCCCCATTGTCGCGCAGCCAGTGCCGGGCCGCTTTGTACGGCCCAAAAAGCCGCTCGACCTGCGCCCAGAACGCCGCCGAATGGTTCATCTCGGCCAGATGCGCGACCTCATGAGCCGCGACATAGTGCAGGATTTCGGGGGGCGCCAGAATCAGCCGCCACGAAAACATCAACCCTCCCGCTGCACTGCACGACCCCCACCGCGACCGTGTATCGCGCATCGTCAGACTGGAGTAGCCCCGCCCCAGCATGGCCGCATAGTCGTCGCAGGCTTCGGTCAAGCGATCACGCGCCAGCTCTTTCAAAAAGCGGGCGAGGCGCCGCGCTTCGGCCCCTTCGGGCACCGCAACCTGATCGGCGTGCAAACTGACCCGGCGCCCCTCCGCCGGCACGATTCGCCTTGGCACACCTTCGACCGGCAGGGTTTCCCCGAAGCCGACCGACGCCGGAACGGGCCGCGCGCCCAGATGCTGGCGGATCCAGTCCTCCTTTGAGCGCGCAAAGCCGATGGCCTCGGATTCGGACACAGCCTGCGGATAAGTCAACGTAACCCGGCCATCCAACTGGGAAATCCGCAAGCTTATGCGGCGTGCCCGCGCCGATTTGCGCAAGGTCAGCGCAACGGGAGGCTGTCCGGGCAATGAATGTCGCCCCATGGTGCGATCTCCTTGGCGCAAAGGCTTTGACAGTACCCGCCGCATGTGGCAGGTGAACTGAATCGTTGATACGACTCACCTGATATCAAGGGGAATTGACATGCCCAAGGAAGAATGGGGCGTAAAGCGCGTTTGTCCGACCACTGGCAAGCGGTTTTATGACCTGAACAAGGACCCGATCATCAGCCCCTACACCGGCGAGATCGTGGAATTGGAAACCGGCAAAAGCCGGATGATCGCAGCCGACGCCGAAGATGCAGCGTCGGTCAAGGCGCGCGAAGCCTCGTCCGATGACGAACTGCTGGACGATGATGACGCAGTCGATGTCGATCTGGACGACGATCTGCTTGAGGACGACGACGAGGACAACGTCTCGTTGGACGACATCACCGACGTCGCGTCGGAAGACGAAGACTCGTGATCCGGCCGGGGCGGCGCAGGCTGCCCCGCGCCCCGTGCGCCGCGCATCTTTTTTCACCGATTCCGATTTTTTGGTCTTGCACTCGCGCACGTCGTTTCATAAACGTCCGTCCACCGCACAGGCGGTACCGGAAAGGGGCCTTAGCTCAGTTGGGAGAGCGCTTGCATGGCATGCAAGAGGTCAGGGGTTCGACTCCCCTAGGCTCCACCAAAACCCCTCCCACTGCATCCAGTTCGCCCCCTCGGGCTACACCTGCGCCGTTCCGATGCCCGTGGTTCTTTCCAGTATGTCCACGCCTTGCTGCTTCCAGAAATGCAGAAGGTCGATGAAGATCCAGTTCTCGGCCAGCTTGTCGCCTGCGCGGCGATAGATGTCGATCACCCGAAACTCACCGGGCGTTTGGGTCGCGGGCATGCCCATGAACCCTCCGGTCGGAACAGCCGTGAAGTTCGGCCAGCCGAAAAACCCGCCGTAGTGACCTTCGGCCAGCCGGCAGAAATGTTTGGTCTTTGACCGCTCGGCGAATGCCGCGCGGAAGGGACCGGCGTGTTGCTTGCCATACCGTTCAATTGTGTAAGTGGCGCCAATTCCCTCGGGGCCCCACCAGATCATGTCGTCATGCCAGGTGCGGCTCAGCTCTTCGCTCAGGGTCAGGCCACTTTTCCACTGGCCCAGGTCAGAAATCATGGCGTTGATCAGCGCCAGAGTCTGCTCCCCTTCTTCGGCGGGTTGATCCGTGCCAAGGATACCGTCGTGTGTCAGGGGCCCGGGCTGTACAAGATGGGCTGCGGTTTGGGGCGGAAACGGGTTCTGACCAGCCTGCACCATCAGATGTGGGATATCGAAATACATCGCGGTCTCGACGATCTTGCCGTCTTGCACCTTGTTGAACTCGCAATAGCGCAGGAATGCCATTTTGCCTGTCGGTCGAATGCCCAACCAGGAGTGGTCGAACAGACCCATCAGATGGCCCATGGAAACCACCCAGACCTCGCGCTCGTCGGTCAGCGAGTTGCACCCCGCGAAGAATATGTCCTGACGCCGCTGCATGCGTTTGAGGCTAGTTCGCAGCGGGCCCCAGAAGTTTTCCGCTACGTCGTGGACCCCCGAAATCTGACCGAACGGGTGAAAGCCGCGCCACAGCAGATTCGGCGCACAGAATCGCCCCATGACATCTGACAGCTTGTCGTTGGTGGTCAACTGCAGGTCCTCATAGAACGCCTTCACCAGATCTTTCTCTTTTTGAAAGCTCATCTGTTTTTCATTGTTTTGCAGCATCTTGCGCCTGTTATTGCCTGGGGGTGAATCACTGATTTCCGGCATATTTGCATACGTATGCAAAAATGTCTTGCCAGAATTGGTAAACCAAGAATACCCTTTTGCAAACGTATGCAAAACGATTCCTTCCCGGGGGGCTTCATGGCGGAAATTCAACTGCGCAATGTCGGCAAGCGATGGGGATCGTTTGTTGGGGTTCACAACTTCGATCTGACAATTGCCGATCGCGAGTTTCTGGTTCTGCTTGGCCCGTCCGGCTGCGGCAAGACCACGACAATGCGCATGATCGCGGGGCTTGAGGACGTGACCGAGGGCGACATCCTGATCGACGGCAAGGTGGTCAACGATCTTGAACCCAAGGACCGCGACGTGGCGATGGTGTTCCAGAGCTATGCCCTCTACCCCAACATGAACGTCTATGAAAACATCCGCTTCCCGCTGAAGGTCCGCGGGATCGACCCCGCGACCCATGACGAGAAGGTGCGCCGCGCCAGCGCCATGGTCGAGCTGGACGATTTTCTCCATCGCAAGCCGGCTGAACTGTCGGGCGGTCAGCGTCAGCGTGTCGCTCTGGCCCGCGCGATCGTGCGCGAACCGAACGTGTTCCTGATGGACGAGCCGCTGTCCAACCTCGACGCCAAGCTGCGTGTATCCACCCGCGCGCAGATCAAGAATCTCAGCCACGAACTGGCCGTCACCACGATCTATGTCACCCATGACCAGATCGAGGCGATGACCTTGGCCGACCGTGTCGTGGTGATGAAAAAGGGCATCGTGCAACAGGTCGGCAGCCCGACCGAGATTTACGACCGCCCGGCCAACACTTTCGTCGCCAGTTTCATCGGCTCGCCCGCCATGAACCTGATGGATGGTCAGGTCGAGGGCGGCGTTTTCCGGACCACGGGTGTCGAAATCCCGGGGGTGGACGTTGCTGATGGCCCGCTGACCTTGGGGTTCCGCGCCGAGGATGCGACACTGGCCGAAGGTCAGGGCCAGATCACTGCACCGATCTACACGCTCGAGCTGCTGGGTGACGCCACCATGATTTCGGTCCGGGTCGGCGGTGCACTGGTCTCGGTCAAAGCCGACAAAGCATTCCGCGCCGAAATAGGCGAGATGGTCTCGTTCTCGGTGCCGAAAGAAATCTGTCACCTGTTCGAAGCAGAGAGCGGTGCGCGGATCGGGGGCTGACCCCAACCAAAGCCCGAAAGGGCCAACCAACGGTCCGGACGTCGACGACGGACCGATCCTGACAGGGAGAAACGCATGAAACTCAAGACAATTCTGATGGCAGGCGCCATGACCATGGTGACCAGCACTGCATGGGCGGCGTGTTCGTTCGAGAACACCGTTCCGCTCAAATCATTGTCCGCCGGGTTCGAAGCCTGGAAGGCCGTCACCGACGCGATGGCCGAGTGCGGCAATTTCGGCGCATCGCTGGACCAGGAGTTCCGCGAGAAGCAGCCCGAAGCCTTTGCGGCGGATCCGGCTCTGTACCAGATCGGCGGCGTGTCGAATGCAACGCTGGTGCCGCTGCTGAACGCGGGCACCATTCGTCCGCTGGATGATCTGGTCGCGAAATATGGCCAGGACCTGCTGCCGAACCAGCTGATCAAGGTGGACGGCCAAACCATGGCCATCGCCATGATGGTGAACGCCCAGCACCTGATGTACCGCAGCGACGTTCTGGCCGATCTGGGGATCGACGAGCCCAAGACCTATGATGATGTTCTGGCCGCTGCAGCCAAGATCAAAGAGGCCGGCGTCATGGATTACCCCATCGGCGGCACCTTCAAGACCGGCTGGAACCTGGGTCAGGAATTCGTGAACATGTACCTGGGCGAAGGCGGTGAGTTCTTCGCTGACGGCAACATGCCTGCGATCAACAACGATCAGGGCGTGAAGGCTCTGGAGACGCTCAAGGCCATGACCGAATACATGGACCCCGAGTATCTGGTGTCGGATTCCACATACGTTCAGCAGCAGTTCCAACAGGGCAAGATCGCCATGGCCAACCTGTGGGCCAGCCGCGCTGCTGCAATGAACGATGAGGCCGAAAGCCAGGTCGTCGGCAAGGTCGTCATGGCGGCCGCTCCGATGGGCTCGGCCGCTCCGGCAACCACGATCTGGTGGGACGGCATCGTTCTTGCCTCAAACATGAGCGACGAGGAAGCCGATGCCGCGTTCCGCGTGGCGCTGGAAGGCATGGATGCAGAAATGGTCGAGGCCAACAACAACGCCGCCGTCTGGCTGAACCCGGCCTACAAGCCCGGTGATCTGGCCGCAGGTGCAGCCGCTTCGGCAGAAGCCGGCGCCAAAGCCTATCCCGCATCTGGCCCGATGGGGATCATGCACACAGCGCTTGGCAATGGCCTGGCCGATTATCTGACCGGCGCCAAGGACGCACAGACCACGCTGGCAGACATCGAGGCGGACTATCTGACTGCCGCGAAAGAGGCCGGACTGGTCAACAACTGATCCTGCCGCGGGAGGGCCTCGACCCTCCCGCACCCAATCCAACGAGAACCATAAGAAAGGCAGAGCCATGAATTTCCGGACATTTGCCGCCTTTGTCGGCCCCTCTGTCTTTATGATGCTTCTCTTTATCGCTTTCCCGCTGGTCAGCGTGTTCAAGCAGAGTTTCTACGTCACCCAGCCCATCTATGAGACGGTCGAGGTCGAGACCTGCACGCCGGGCTTCCTGACCCAGACCTGCGTGACCGAGGAAAAGTCCATTCCGAGGCTGGACGAAGAGGGCGAGATCATCACGCAGACCCAGTTTGTCGGGCTGGAAAGCTATCGCAACGTGCTGGAGCCCGAACGCGCCTGGCGCGCGATCAGCGAAGGCAGCTGGAGCGTGCTGTCCACGATCAATTTCTGGAAGGCGCTGCGCTTTACGTTGACCTTTACCTTGATCACTCTGCCCTTGGTGATCGGTACCGGGCTGCTGATCGCCATCGTGATCAACAATGCTACATCGGCAATACGTGGTCCGGTGATCTTTGTGTCGCTCCTGCCCTTCATCATCACGCCGGTCATCGGCGCCCTTTCGATCAACTGGCTGTTTCGCGGCGACGGTATCCTCACGGCCCTGCTGGAATGGTGGCTGAACCGCGACATCGCGCTGTTCGCGCAGGCCTGGACGATCGAGTTGCTGATGATGCTGTACCGCGTCTGGCATGTCGCACCCTTTGCCGCGATCGTGTTCTACGCCGGTCTTCAGACCGTGAACCAGGACAGCCTTGAAAGCGCGGTGATCGACGGCGCAAGCCGCTGGCAGCGCCTGAAATACATCGTCATCCCGCACCTGATGCCGCTGATTATCTTCGTGTCGATGATCCATCTGATGGACTCCTACCGGGTGTTCGAAGAAATCGTCGGCTTCTCAAGCCAGGGCTACGTCATCTCGCTGCAATGGCTGACCTACGACTTCCTCGTGCCGGATCAGGCGGGCAACCGTTCGATCAGTCGGGCTTCGGCCAGCGCCATGCTGACCATGGTCGGCATCGTCATCCTTCTCATCGCACCGCTGCGCCGGACATGGCGCGACCACAAAGGAGGTCACTGATATGTCCTCGCGCGCCCTTCGCCAACCGCTCGGCCTGCGCCTGTCGTCGAACCTGTTTCTGGCGTTCTGGTGCCTCGTGGCGGCCTTCCCGATCTTCTGGATCGCGGTGATGAGCTTCAAATCACCCGTGGACGCATTCGACAGCAACGCGCTGAACGTGATCTTCGGTCCAGCGACTCTTGCGACCGGGGAAGGCCTTTCCATCCTCGACATCATCCTCGGCATCGTCACCATCTGGGTCGCGGTGATTGCGACGACCAAGACACTGCCCTCGATGGTCAGAACCTACACCAAGCCGGGTCAGGCCTGGTTCGGCTGGATCATCGGTGGTTTGGCTTTGGTGCTGGGTTTTTTGTTGGTGTTTTTCCTGATCCTGCCGGCCGTTTTGAACGTGCTGAACCCACTGTTCGGCCCGCTGGGGCGGGACGTGGTTGGTCTGACGACCGAGCACTACAAGACCGTCTGGATCGACCGCGGCTTTTCCAACAACTTCAAGAACTCACTGATCGTTACCGCAGGCGTCGTGACCGTGTCGCTGACCGTGGGCACGCTGGCGGGCTATGGGTTGGCGCGGTCTGGCTCGACGCTGGCGTTCTGGATCCTGATCGTCGCGTTGGTGTTTCGCGCGCTGCCGCACTCGGTTCTGGTGGCGGGCTATCTGCCGGTCTTCATCAACTCGGCCGAATGGCTGCGCCCGATCCTGGGGGAAAACGCGCCCACGCTGTACGGCAAGCCCTTTGCCGTAATCGCGGTTCTGGTGGCGATCAACCAGCCCTTTACCATCTGGATGCTGCGGTCGTTCTTCCAGAACATCCCGGCCGAGCTGGACGAAGCCGCGCGCGTGGATGGCTGCAACCATTTCCAGGCCTTCCGTCGGGTGATCATGCCTGTGATGTGGCCGGGCGTCATCACCACCGGGCTGTTCAGCTTCTTGCTGGCCTACAACGACTTTCTGGTGACCTCGCTGCTGCTGGACGCGCAGAACCAGACCATGGTTCCGGCCATCGCCGGCATGTTCAACCGCGAAACCACCACCACCGACCAAGTCGTCGCCGTGGCCGCCGCCGTGTCGATCACCGCGCCGCTGTTCTTCCTGGTTATGATCTTCCAGCGCCAGATCGTCAGCGGTCTGACCGCCGGCGCGGTCAAGGGCTGATGAGCCGCCGGTTCCGCGATAACGCCCTGACGCGCCATCCGGCGCTGAACAGGTTGCCCAGGGATTTTCCCGGATTTGGGGGCATGTCCCCCCGATCCCCAATCCCTGACAACCTGACAAGGACAAGACGATGAAAGGTTCCCGACCTAAACAAGCGGTTCTGACCCGCGACACTGACTTGACCAAGACCGAAGACACGCGCCGCGTGATCGAATCCATGGTCGACGGCCTGAATGACCACCGCATCAACGACATCGGCGAGTTCTTCGCCGAAGGATTCCGCTGGATGGGCAACCAGGGCTGCGGCACGAAGAACGGTCTGCAAGAGTTTCAGGACAACTGGCAGCGCCCCTTCCAGGCCGCGTTTTCCGACAAGGTCTGCATCGACGAGGCGCGGCTTTACATGGGTGAATGGGCCGCGGCCTTCGGCCGGCAGGAGGCGACCCATTCGGGCGAATTCCTGGGCATCCCGCCCACCGGCAAGCGGGTCGAGATCCGCTACATGGATTTCTGGAAAGTGGTCGACGGCAAGATCGTCGACAACTGGGTGAACGTTGATTTCGCCCATGTCGCCGCGCAGCTGGGCGTCGACCTGTTCCAGGGCCACGGCTGGGAAGCATATGACCGGGGAGAGAAAACTCCGCCCCGCCCCGACAACTGAGGATCAAGACAATGGCAATCGAGTATCTCAAACGCGGCAAGTCCGACGCAGACCGGGCCGAGGATGACGCCAAGACCCGCGCCGTGGTCGAGGCGACCCTGAAGGATATCGAATCCCGTGGCGACGCCGCGGTGCGCGAGCTGAGCGAGAAGTTCGACAACTATTCGCCCGCCTCGTTCCGCCTGTCGCAACAGGAGATCGACGACCTGATCGCTCAGCTGTCAGACCGCGAACTGGCCGACATCAAGTTCGCGCAGGAGCAGGTGATGAACTTTGCCCGCGCGCAACGTGCCTCGATGACCGATATCGAGGTCGAGACCCTGCCGGGCGTGATCCTGGGCCACAAGAATATCCCCGTGCAGTCGGTGGGCTGCTATGTGCCCGGCGGCAAGTTCCCGATGGTGGCCTCGGCCCATATGTCCGTGGCCACGGCCAGCGTTGCGGGTGTGCCGCGCATCATCGCCTGCACCCCTCCGTTCCAGGGCAAGCCGAATCCGGCGGTGATCGCCGCCATGCATCTGGGCGGCGCGCATGAGATCTATGTCATGGGTGGCATCCAAGCCATCGGCGCCATGGCTCTGGGGACCGAAACGATCGACCCGGTGCACATGCTGGTCGGCCCCGGCAATGCTTTCGTGGCCGAGGCCAAGCGCCAGCTGTTCGGCCGCGTCGGCATCGACCTGTTCGCCGGCCCGACCGAAACCATGGTGATCGCCGACGAAACCGTCGACGCCGAGATCTGCGCCACCGACCTGCTGGGGCAGGCCGAACACGGCTACAACTCGCCCGCGGTTCTGGTCACCAACTCGCGCAAGCTGGCCGAAGAGACCCTGTCCGAGATCGACCGCCTGCTGGGCATCCTGCCGACGGCCGACACCGCGCGGGTCAGCTGGCAGGATTATGGCGAGGTGATCCTGTGCGACAGCTATGACGAGATGCTGCAGGTCGCCGACGAGATCGCCTCGGAGCATGTTCAGGTCATGACCGATCGCGATGACTGGTTCCTGGACAACATGACCTGCTATGGCGCGCTGTTCCTGGGGCCGCGCACCAACGTATCGAACGGCGACAAGGTGATCGGCACCAACCACACGCTGCCCACCAAGAAGGCCGGGCGTTACACCGGCGGTTTGTGGGTGGGCAAATTCCTGAAGACCCACAGCTATCAGAAGATACTGACCGACGAGGCGGCAACCCTGATCGGCGAGTACGGCTCGCGCCTGTGTCTGCTGGAAGGCTTCGTGGGGCATGCCGAACAATGCAACGTGCGGGTGCGCCGCTATGGCGGCATCAACGTGCCCTATGGCGCGCCGGCCCCATACCGGGATGCCGCCGAATGAGTGACAGGCATACGCAGCACAAGGCGCTGATCGCGCCGCTTCGGGCGGCGATGTATGATTTCGACGAATCCGGCGTGCGGGCCGCGCTGGCGCAGGTGACCGCGCCCGACGCCCTGTTCCGCCTGTGCCACCCCTTCGGTGACAGCACCGGCAGCGAGGCGTTCTACGATCTGGCCTACAAGGGCCTGCTGGATGCCTGGCCGGACCTCGAACGGCGCGACTATATCGTGATGGCCGGGCCGGACGAGTTCGGCGCCGACTGGGTCGGCTGCGGCGGCTACTACACCGGCACTTTCACCGGTCCGTGGCTGGACATCCCGCCCACCGGCCATCAGGTCACCATGCGGTTTCACGAGTTCTACCGGTTCGAGAACGGCCGGATCGTCGAAATGCAGGCCCTGTGGGACATCCCCGAGGTGATGATGCAGGCCCGTGCCTGGCCGATGGCGCCCAGCCTGGGCCGCGAATGGCATGTGCCCGGCCCGGCCACGCAGGACGGTCTGGTGCCGGGGCCCTATGACGCCGACCAGGGCCGCGCCACCTGCCAGCACATCGTCGACATGCTGGAACATCTGAAAAAGCACCCCTCGCAGGGCGGCCCCGAGGTGATGGAGATGGAGCGGTTCTGGCATCCGCGCATGAACTGGTACGGGCCTTCGGGCATCGGCACCGGGCGCGGCTATGCCGGGTTCCGCAACTGGCACCAGATCCCGTTCCTGAACGGAATGCCGGATCGCGGGCAATATGTCGATGACATCACCTATCATTTCTTCGGCGATGGCGATTACGCGGCAGTGACCGGCTGGCCCAACATGATCCAGACCGTCACCCATGACGGGTGGATGGGCATTGCGCCCTCGGGCAAGCGGATCACCATGCGCAGCCTCGATTTCTGGCGGCTGGAGAACGGACGGATCCGCGAAAACTGGGTTCTGGTCGATCTTTTGGACGCATATGCGCAGCTTGGCGTTGACGTCTTTGCCCGCCTGCGGGAATTCAACAAGGCCCGGAACCTGGGCCGCATTGAAACCCCGGATGGAATGAGCTGATGGCCCAACTGCCCCGCACCCCTTCGTTCTCGCTGAGCGGCAAGACCGCGTTGGTCACCGGCGCATCTTCGGGTATCGGATTGGGTTGCGCTGTCGCTCTGGCCGAAGCCGGAGCGCATGTGGTCTGCGCTGCGCGCGGGGCCGAGCGGCTGAACGAAGCGGTGTCCGCCCTGCAGGCGCAGGGCTGGTCGTCCGAGGGGCGCGTGCTGGATCAGGGCGACCTGACCGCGTTGCAGGGGTTGTTCGACGCGCGGGCTTTTGACGTGGTGGTGAACTCGGCCGGAACCGCGCGGCACGGGCCGGCGGTCGAAACAACGCCCGAGGATTTCGACGCGGTCACCAGTGTCAACCTGCGCTCGGCCTATTTCCTGTCGGCCTACGCGGCCAAGGCGCTGATGGCGGCCGGGCGGCCCGGTTCGATCATCCATATCTCCAGCCAGATGGGCCATGTCGGCGGCATCGACCGGGCGCTGTACTGTGCGACCAAGCACGGGCTGGAAGGCATGGTCAAGGCGATGGCGATCGAATGGGGCAAGCAGGGCATCCGCATCAACACGGTCTGCCCGACCTTCATCCGAACCCCGCTGACGCAATCGACTTTCGACAACCCCGAACGCGCGGCCTGGATCATGGACAAGATCAAGCTGAACCGCGTGGGCGAGGTCGAGGATATCATGGGCGCGGTCCTCTATCTTGCGTCCGACGCCTCGGGGCTGGTCACCGGCACGTCGATGCTGATCGACGGCGGATGGACGGCGGACTGATGGCGGACAAGGTCACATCGCTTCAGGTCGCGCAACTGGCCGGCGTCAGCCAGTCGGCGGTCAGTCGGGTGTTCACCCCCGGCGCCTCGGTCAGCAAGAAGACCGAGGAAAAGGTACGCAAGGCGGCGGCCGAATTGGGCTATCGTCCCAACGTGCTGGCGCGGGCGATGGTGTCGGGCAAAAGCCGGATCATCGGCCTGGTGGTCGGCTATCTGGACAACTACTTCTATCCCGAAGCGTTGGAGAAACTGTCCAACCGCCTGCAGGAGCATGGCTATCACGTGCTGATCTTCATGGCTTCGCGCTCGGCCGGAAACATCGACGACGTGATGGAGGAAATCCTCGACTATCAGGTGGACGGGGTCATTCTGGCCTCGGTGCCGATGTCGTCGGACATCGCTACGCGCTGCCAGCAGGCGGGCGTTCCGGTGGTGCTGTTCAACCGCAGTCAGGATATCGAGGGCATCACCACAGTAACCTCGGACAACTATGCCGGCGGCCGCAAGGTAGCCGAGTTTTTGCTGGCGGGCGGGCACCAGCGCATCGGCTACATCGCAGGCTGGCAGGGCGCCTCGACCCAGCGCGACCGCGAGGCTGGTTTCCTTGCCGCACTGCGCGATGCCGGAAGCGATCTTTTTGCACATGGGATCGGCGAGTTTCACACCGAAAATGCCCGTGCGGCGGCCCGAACCATGTTCGACGTGGCACCGGAGCGCCGACCTGACGCGGTTTTCGTCGCCAACGATCACATGGCTTTGGCGGTCATGGATGTTCTACGCTTTGAGCTGGGCCTGCGCATCCCCGAAGACGTCTCGGTCGTGGGGTATGACGATGTGCCCCCTGCCGGATGGCCCGCATACAATCTGACGACGATTCGGCAGCGGGCGAACCTGATGGTCGCGGAAACGGTTGCCGCGCTGCTTGATCACATCGAAGAGCCCAAGACTTCTGAACCCCGCAAGGTGGCAATTGACGGACCGCTGATCGTACGAACCTCGGCCCGGTTGCCCAAGGGATGGAACCCGAAAAGGACGAACACATGAAGGGATTTGACCCCAAATTCCGGGATTTTCCCGACTATATCATCGGCATCACCAAGGAAATCTGGGAAGATCGCGGGATCGCCACGCTGCATGAATATTACAGCGACGACATCGTTGTCCGTTCACCGGGTTCGGTCGTGCTGGGCAACCAAAACGTCATCGGCGCGACGATGGCGACCCTGGCCGAATTTCCCGACCGGCAGCTTCTGGGCGAAGACGTGATCTGGTCAGGCACGCCCGAAGAGGGGATGCTGAGTTCCCACCGCATTATTTCGACCGCCACGCACCTTGCCGAAGGTGTCTATGGCAAACCAACCGGAACCAAGCTGCGGTACCGGATTCTGGCCGATTGCCATGCGATCGACAATCAGATCAACGATGAATGGCTGATCCGCGATCAGGGGGCTATCGTGCGCCAGATGGGCTGGGACCCCAAGGAATACGCAGCCGACCTGATCGCTCGCGAGGGCGGGCCGGAAAACTGCGTGAAACCTCTGACGCCCGAGATCGACCAGCCCGGCCCCTACAAGGGTCGAGGCAACGACAATGAATGGGGCCAGCGCTATGCCGATATTCTGACCCGGATCATGAACGCCGACATGGGCGCGATCGGGGCTGAATACGACCGTGCGGTGCAGTCGGAATATGTCGGCGGGGTCACCGGACACGGTTGGGACTCGGTCGACCGGTTCTGGATGGGATTGCGGGCCAGCTTCCCCAACGCCGAGTTCCGCATCGAGCACCAGATCGGCCGCGACGATCCCAACATGCCACCCCGTGCCGCACTGCGCTGGAGCCTGTGGGGCAAGCATGACGGATGGGGGGTGTTCGGCGCCCCCACCGGGGCGCAGGTCTATGTTCTGGGCATCAGCCATGCCGAATTCGGCGAACTGATCAGCGGCCAGCCCAAGCTGCGCCGCGAATACACCCTGTTTGATGAAACCTCGGTCTGGAAGCAGATCCTTCTGCAAGGCGCAGAGGTCTGAATGCACGCTCCGGTCAAATATCGTGTTCTGGCATGCGGCCTGCGCGAGACCGGTGCAAGCCGGCGCTTTCACCTATTCCGGCAAAGCCTTCGAGCGCGCCGCCTGAATTTGCGGCCTCCGGGAACGTGATCGAGCATCTGCCGACCATTCCCTCAAACGCATAATCCGGAACCAGAACCATGACACAATCAACCATCGCATCACGCATCGTCCGTTATGGCGAGCTCAAGCCGTGCAAGACGGCCTTCATTGATGCCCACACGCCGGGCAGCGATCAAAAAGAGAACTTTACCATAATCGGCGGCGGAGTTTCGGAGTCTCCGGATCAGCATGTGCACATAACCGACAAGATCGGCTTCAATATCGGGGCCGCCGGCCAGCCGCCCAAATGCCGCAACTCGCTGCACAGCCATACGACGGCCGAGGTCTTTTTTGTCGCCAAGGGCCGCTGGCGGTTTTTCTGGGGTCGCTATGGCACGGCGGGCGAGTTCATTGCCGAGGAAGGAGACATCTTCAACATTCCCACCGGCATCTTCCGCGGCTTCGAGAACGTGGGCGACGACTACGGGATGATCATGTCCATTCTGGGTGGTGACGATGCCGGCGGCGGCGTCACCTGGGCACCTCAGGTCATTGAGGACGCCCGGGCGCACGGGTTGATGCTGGGTGACAACGGCGTGCTCTACGACAGCAAGAAGGGCCAGGACCTCCCGCACAACGTCCGGCCCATGCCTCTGCTGACCGAGGAGCAGCTGGAATCCTATCCCGAAGTGCCGGTCGAAGCCGTGATCGGCAAATACGTGGCCCGCTACTGGGACCTGATGGCGCTGGCGGCCGACAAACCCGCCAAGGTGATCGGTGAAAACGGTCTGATCAAGGACAAGCCCGGCTTTGAGGTCGACTTCCTGACCCGTGGCTCAGGTGTTCAAGACCCCACCAAATCGGCCAAGCCCGTCGTGCTGATGCCGGCAAGCGGCCATTGGCGGGTCACTGTCGAGGATGTCGAAACCACGATTTCGGGCGGGGATACGGTACTGGTGCTGCCCGGCGAGGCCTATACCATCACTCCATCCATGACCGGAACGGCCGGGTTGTACCGCATCACCGCGACCGACGATCCTGCTGGCGCAACCTGGACCGGCGACTGATCAAGAAAGGACCCCGCATGACAACGATACTCACCACCCATGTGGGGTCTCTGCCCCGATCCCAGGAAGTTGTCGACTTCATCTTTGCGCGCGAGCGGAATGAGCCCTATGACGCCGATGCGTTCGACAGTTGCATGACCAAGGCCGTATCTGAAACGGTTCGGCGTCAGGTCGAGGCCGGTGTCGACATCGTCAGCGACGGAGAGACCTCAAAAATCTCGTATGCGACATACGTAAAGGACCGCTACACAGGTTTCTCGGGGGACAGTCCACGGAATGCCCCCGCGGACCTGAAGATGTTTCCCAGCTTTTTGCAACGTCTTGCCAACGAAGGGGGCACACCCCAATACGCCCGGCCGCAATGCACGGGCGACGTTCGCTCGAAGGGCCAGGACGAACTGAACAAGGATATCCGCAACCTCAAGCAGGCAATGGCTGAGCACGGAGTCGAACATGGCTTCATGAACGCCGCCTCGCCCGGGGTGATTTCTCTGTTTCTGCAGAACGCCCACTACCCCAGCCGTGAGGCCTATCTGGCCGCGCTCGCCGATGCGATGAAGCAGGAATATGAAACGATCGTCGCAGCGGGACTGGATCTTCAGTTGGACTGCCCCGATCTGGCCCTTTCGCGGCACATGCTGTTCGCTGATCTGTCCGATGCCGAATTCATCGCGATCGCCGAGATGCATGTTGAAGCCCTGAACCACGCGCTGCAGAATGTCCCGCAAGATAGGGTCCGGGTGCATATCTGCTGGGGCAACTACGAAGGCCCGCATTGCTGCGACATTGCGATGGATCAGGTATTCACGACCCTGATGGCAACCAAATCCCGCTATGTTCTGTTCGAAACGTCGAACCCGCGCCACGCCCATGAGTGGACCGTCTTCCGGGATCGCAAGAGCGAAATCCCGGACGACAAGATCCTTGTGCCCGGCGTCGTAGACACGACAACGAATTTCATCGAACACCCCGAGCTGGTGCGGCAACGCATCGAGCGGTTCACCAACATCGTCGGGCCGGATCGGGTCATCGCCGGGAGTGACTGCGGGTTTGGCACTTTTGCCGGCTTCGGTGCGGTCGACCCCGACATCGCCTATGCCAAGTTGGCCTCCCTGGCCGAAGGTGCCAGATTGGCATCGGCATGACGCCCCTGGTTCTTCTTCCCGGAATGATGTGCGATGCCCGACTGTTCGGGCCGCAAATCGAAGCCCTGTCCGGACGGGTGCCGCTGATGACCCACCCGCTGAGCGCCCAGGACAGCGTCGAGGCAATGGCGGCCGATGTACTGAGCCATGCACCGCCGATATTTGCCCTTGCGGGGCTTTCCATGGGCGGGATCGTTGCCATGGAGGTCCTGCGCCAAGCGCCAGAACGTGTTGAACGGCTGGCCCTCCTGGACACGAACCCGCTGGCCGAAACAGACGAGGTCAAAACCCGGCGAGGTCCGCAGATGGAGGCCGTGCGCCAAGGTGGATTGCGGCAGGTAATGCGTGACGAGTTGAAGCCGAACTATCTGGCCGATGGCCCTCGGCAGGGCGCAATTCTTGACCTTTGCATGGCCATGGCAGCCGATCTGGGCCCCGAGGTCTTTCTTCGCCAGTCCATCGCACTCATGGGCCGCCCGGATCAAACGGACACCTTGTCCGCATTTCAAGGTCCAAGCCTCGTTCTATGCGGCGAGGATGACAGACTATGTCCGTTGGAGCGGCACGAACTGATGCACAAGCTTCTCGGAAACAGCACGCTGGAGGTCGTAATCGGTGCGGGGCACCTGCCCACCCTCGAGCGACCCCAGGAAACCACAGCGGCGTTGCGCCGTTGGTTGGAGGTTCCATGACACCGTCCCTACTTGCCTTGCTACGCAAGGTCGACACACCCACAGTCTGCAACGCCATCGAGATGGCACAAGGCAAGCGCGGGTTTGACCAATTCACGCGTGGTACGATGTTCTGCTCGGCCCCGTCCGAGGGCGCAATCGTCGGATTTGCCCGTACAGCCAAGATCGCTGCGGTGCAGCCGCCCTCCGAAGCGCCAGAAGTCATCAGGCAGCGGCGAATGGACTATTACAGATACATGGCCGAGGCCCCGGCTCCCTCTGTTGCAGTGGTTGAGGATGTCGATTTCCCCTCTTGCATCGGCGCCTATTGGGGCGAAATCAATACGTCTTTGCACAAAGGGTTCGGAATGGCCGGCGCACTCACCAACGGGGTCATGCGGGACCTTGGTGACATGCAGCAAGGATTCCCGGTCATCGCCGGCTCTATCGGGCCCAGCCATGGTTTCGTTCACGTCCGAGAAATCGACACGCCTGTTTCGATCTTCGGCCTGACGGTCAATCCATCGGATCTTATCCATGCGGACCGGCATGGTGCTGTTGTCGTACCTGCTGATCTGATTGATCGGATCGAACACGCCATTCTGAAACTCTTTGAAACCGAACGAATAATTCTGAATGCGGCTTCTGAACCCGGCTTCAACTTCGAGAAATTTGAAGTCGCTTGGGCCGCATTTGAAAAAGCGCGCGTGTAAGGGTGTACGCAGTCTGACTGATCCCTGACGTGGATCGGCAGTTCGTTTGTCGGTCGTAGCCTACGTCTTGGGAGATCCGATCGCGCATTTTGCGCGTTTCTTCTCTTTTTTGTCGGCGATTGTTGGGTTGGTGCTGAACGAGCGGTTGAGAACGAGCAAAGCCGCCCTTGGGCGGCTCGTTTGGTGTTTTGATTTTGTGGATTTGGTTGCGGGAGCAGGATTTGAACCTGCGACCTTCAGGTTATGAGCCTGACGAGCTACCGGGCTGCTCCATCCCG
>NZ_JBQFUQ010000004.1:0-378063 GCF_056539245.1 Ruegeria sp. BC2 | reverse complement strand
CCGGTCTCTCCCAGGCGTCTCAACCGTCTTTCCAGTCCGTCAGGCCGTCACTCCGACCAACCAACACCGCCTCAGCAGCGCCGGTGAAGGGCGTTCTAAGGATAACTACAAATCACCGCAAGCAGAAAATGACAAACTGCCGAACTTTTTTGCTTATTTTATTTTTATCAATATTTGTCAGTTACTTAGATAACATCCGACTAGCTCCGCCCTTGGGAATTTCACCCTCGGAGATCAAGCTCGACCCGCTGGATTCAAAGTCCGAACCCACCAGACCACTATATATAGCGAAAGCGCCCTGACACCACCACAAGAACACTCGACTCGCGCCCCATGAGTCGACTCACTCTGCACCCGAATTGCGGCTCGGAACGCACAAGCGTTGAAGCGCCGAACACAGCGTTTTGCGCCGCCCCCATGCTTTTGCCGTCCAATGGGCAATTGGCCTCCGACCGGACCGATGGACCGCCGCATTCAAGGCTCAAAAAAAAGGCCGCGAAATCCATTCGCGGCCAGCAACGATCCAGGAGAGAATGTCGGACCTTATGATGGCCCGATCATGAAACAGGTGACATTGCGCGCCTTCAGGCGGCGACAGGCCAGATCCGCCTGCTCGCGGGTCATGCCCTGGAAGGTCGCGTCGAACCCGCGCGAACTCTGGTTCACTTTGCGCAAAGTGCCTTCCAGTGTCGTCATTTCCGACAAAGCCGTTTTCAGCAAAACCTTCTCGGCCTCGTAGCGGGTGGTGTAGCGCCCGACATTGACGCCCCAAAGATGCCCGCCCGACGTGGACAGACGGGTAACGACCTCCTGCTCGGGCTCGGCCACGACTTCTGCCGGTTCGGTCGATGCAAGCACAAGGTTCTCGGGGCGCAGGGCCGGGCGCGTGTCGGCGTTTTCGACCGGAGGCGCCGTCGGCGCGATATCCGCTGCGGCGATCGCTGCGGCGATGCCGTCTTGAATACGTGCACCGTTCTTGGCTGCGGTTTCAGCCACGGCGCCGGCAACCTGGATGGCAACGCCAGCCCCGGGTCGCATCACAGGCCGAAGGCTCCGCTGTGGCGCGCGGACCGCACTGGCCAATTGGGTGGCTCCACCCAGCCCAGTATTCCCGGCATATGCCGGACGGGCAGGTTTGCGGATCGGAGTCCGAGACGGGGCGCGCCGGAATCCCATGTCCAGCAACTCGGCCACCTTGGCGTTGCGCGAAGTGCTGGATTTGCCGCCGAACACGGTTGCGATGATCCGTTTGTCACCACGCTTGGCCGAAGCAACAAGGTTGAAGCCCGCAGCGCGCGTGTACCCGGTTTTGATGCCGTCGGCGCCCCGGTAGGCTGCCAGCAGCCGCCGGTTGGTGTTCGGAACAGTCTTGATGCCCGCATGTGTCGATTGGCGTGAAAACAGGTTGTAATACTCAGGATAGTCATAAAGCAGGTGCCGCCCCAGCGTGGTCATGTCACGCGCAGTCGAAAGATGGCCCGCTTCGGTCAGCCCGTGTGCGTTCTTGAAGGTTGTGCGGCTCATGCCCATGGCCTTGGCTGTGCGGGTCATGCGCCGCGCAAAGGCGGCCTCGGATCCGCTGAGAGCGATGCCGATCGCGGTCGCGGCGTCATTGGCCGATTTCACAGCGGCCGCGCGGATGAGATAACGGAACGCGATGGTCTGGCCCGCCCGCAGGCCCAGCTTGGAGGGCGGCTCGGCCGCCGCGGCCTTGGTGATCCGCACCTGGGTGTCCAGCGTGATCTCACCGTTCCGCACCGCTTCGAAGGCGATATAGAGGGTCATCATCTTGGTGAGAGAAGCAGGGTGCAGCCTGGTATCGGCGTTGCGGGAGTGCAGAACCTCACCGGTTCTGGCGTCAATGACCATTGCCGCATAAGGAGCCGCAAGCGCCTGAGTCGCCAGGACCAGCGCCATCCATACCACTGTGACTACGAGCAAGCCCGCCCGCGCCGGAACTATCCGCCGAATCTGCACGATCTTTGCCTCTGTCTGCCTCGCGCCGCCGAGTTTTCCCGGTCAGCCTTTTTGATTATTTGTTCGAGGCTAACACACAGCACTGTTGAAATAAACCGAAAGCTGAAAAATCCGCGGCAGCGGCTCCGCTCGGTGGCGTCTAGATGTTGCGGCCCAACGGATGGCCGCCACCAAAACGGCGAAGATGTCAAAAAGTTGGCGCGGCTTCGTCGTAAAAGTTTGAAACTGGGGCCAATCTGTCACAGGTCAGGAAATCTGCCGGACCAGATCAGGAAGATCTCCCAAATCGCGGATCTCCCGGAAACGGGGATGGCTTGTCGGGATCTCGGCCTGCTCGATCTCCCACACCAGACCGTGCGGTACGTGCACGCCCCAGCACCCCGCCTGGATCGGCGCGACCACATCCGACCGCATCGAATTGCCGACCATCATGGCACCGGCAGGTGACTGCCCCATCCGCCGAAAGACTTCGCGGTAGGTGTCGGGCGTCTTTTCCGACACGATTTCGACCGCGTCGAACAGTTCACCCAATCCCGATTGGGCCAGTTTGCGCTCTTGATCAATGAGATCACCCTTGGTGATCAGAACAATGCGATGGGTGCCTGCGATTGTCTCGACCGTCTCCCGCGCGTGAGGCAACAGCTCGATCGGGTGGGACAGCATCTCCTGCCCGGCTTCGATCAATTCGCGGATGACCCTGGCCGGTACTCTGTCCTCCGTTACCTCGATTGCTGTTTCGATCATCGACAGGACGAAACCCTTGATGCCGTACCCATAGTGGCGGATGTTGCGCTTCTCGGCCGCCAACAACCGCTCCATCAGATGGTCACGGTCCGCATGATCCGCCAGCAGCGCAGCGAAATGCGCCTGGGTCAACTGAAAGAAACGCTCGTTGTACCACAGGGTATCGTCAGCGTCGAAAGCGACGATGGTCAGGTTTTCATCCATTTCGAATCCGCCCGGTTGCTCTTTCCTCTGGGTGGGTCGACGTTATATAAGTCCTGAAACGACCCGAAGTGTGAATCGGAAAATCTCGCGACATGATTGAAGCCCGTTGGATGATGGCTGGCAAATCGGAAGACGATGGCGACACGTCAATCCTTGTTCAGACCAAGCCCAAGACCAAACGACCGCCCTTGTATAAGGTGCTGCTGTTGAACGACGACTACACGCCCATGGAATTCGTGGTGCATGTGCTCGAGCGGTTCTTCGGGATGTCCCATGCGCAGGCATTCGAAATCATGTTGACCGTGCACAAGAAAGGTGTGGCCGTGGTCGGCGTATTCAGCCACGAGATTGCCGAGACCAAGGTTGGGCAGGTGATGGATTTCGCTCGTCGGCACCAACACCCGCTTCAATGCACCATGGAGAAAGAGGAGTAAGGCCGCGACGCGCGCCTCTGCCCCCTTTAACCCGCTCTGATGTCCTCACGATTGTCTCTCGCCCTCGACTCGGGCCTGACCCTGTCGGAACCTCTGTCGGTCGTTGGACCGACGCCGGATCATGACTTGTCGGCGCTGTCGAACGGCGTCGAGGTTGTTCAGCCTTTCAAACCGTTCCACGACCATTTCCGGGACCGCGGCTTTGCAGCTGTGCCCGAAACCGACAGCGTCTGCGAAGACGTGGTTCTGTTTTTGCCCCGCGCCAAAGCGCAGGCACGCGCCATGATCCATCATGCGTGCAGGCGGGCCTCGGGAACGGTTGTCGTTGATGGTGCCAAGACAGATGGCGTGGACAGCTTGCTGAAGGACATTCGCAAGCGGGTCGAGATCGAGGGCCCCATCGCCAAGGCGCATGGCAAGATCTTCTGGTTCAAGGCCGAACCCAACGCATTTGCAGACTGGGCCCCGCCCACAGGACAGATGGCGGATGGCTTCCAAACCGCGCCCGGGGTGTTTTCGGCCGACGGGGTCGATCCTGCTTCGGGACTGTTGCGCCAGACCCTTCCACTAAAGCTTGGACCTCGGGTCGCCGATCTGGGTGCCGGATGGGGCTATTTGTCCGCCGGGCTGCTGCAGGATGACACTGTGCGCACGCTGCACCTAGTCGAAGCCGACCATACAGCCCTGACATGCGCCCGGACCAACGTGCCCGACCCAAGGGCACAGCTCCACTGGGCAGATGCGGTGACGTGGTCTGCGCCAGAACCCGTGGACACCGTTGTCATGAACCCGCCGTTTCACACGTCGCGCAGCGCCGATCCCGACCTGGGGCGTGGGTTCATCACCGCCGCCGCGCGCAACCTGTCCCGCTCGGGCCACTTGTGGATGGTCGCCAACCGCCATCTCCCCTATGAAACGACTTTGACTGACGCGTTTGCGCGGGTCGAGGAAATTGCAGGCGACAACCGGTTCAAGGTATTCCACGCCTCTCGCCCTCGGCGGTGAAGCCGATTAACCTGCGCCGCGACTCAGGAGGAAACACATGTCCTTTTCCATAGCCGGCAAGACCGCCATCGTTACCGGAGGCGCCAACGGCATCGGCCTTGCCATCGGCCGTCACTTTGCCGATGCGGGCGCCAACGTGATGTTCGCCGACATGGACGAGAAACGTCTGGCAGAAGAACTGGGCGAACAGGCCGACGACAGCAACGTCCGCTACTTCGCCGGTGATCTGCGCGAAAAGCTGACGATCGCCAACCTCCTTTCGGCCACTCTGGATGCATTCGATCAGGTCGATATTCTGGTCAACGGGGCCAGACAGGTCATCCCGACGGATCCGCTGGACCTGGAAGACGACTCGGTTCGCACCCTTCTGAACCAGAACCTGATGCCCGCCCTGCGGCTGAGCCAGCTTGTGGCCAAGCGGATGATCAAACAATCCGAGGATCAGGAAGAGGGACCGAATGGTTCGATCATCAACCTGTCCTCGATCGCCGGTCAGCGCGCGCATCCAGGCCTTTTGGCCTATTCGGTTTCCAGCGCCGCGCAGGACCAGTTGACCCGGTCCCTAGCAGTGGCGCTTGCGCCTCATCGGATCCGCGTGAACTCGATTGCGTTGGGGTCGGTCATGAGCGCATCACTGCAGGCCACCCTGAAAGACAATCGGGACTATCGGCGGGACATTGAGGATCATACCCCACTGGCCCGCATTGCCGCCCCGGCCGAGCTGGCCGAAACGGCACAATACCTTGCCTCGGACGCGGCTGCGTTCATTACCGGGCAAGTCCTGACAATCGACGGTGGACGGACCCTTCTGGACCCGGTTGCCGCTCCCGCGCATTGAGCCTGACGATGTTTGAAACGGAAAAATCCACCGCCTCGGCCTGGTTTCGCCAGTTGCGCGACGAAATCGTCACGGCCTTTGAGGCTTTGGAAGACAGCCACCACGTGGGGCCGATTTCCGATGCCCCCGCCGGACGGTTCGAAGTCAAGGAAACTCGACGCCAGTCCGAGGACGGCTCGGACGCGGGCGGTGGGCTGATGTCGGTCATGCGCGGTGGCCGCGTGTTCGAGAAGGTCGGCGTCAATGTCTCGACCGTCTACGGCACGCTCGGCGAACGGGCACAACTGGCGATGGCCGCGCGCAAGGGCATCCCCGGTATGGCCGACGATCCGCGTTTCTGGGCCTCGGGCATCAGCCTTGTGGCGCATATGCAAAACCCGCATGTCCCGGCCGTTCACATGAACACCCGCATGTTCTGGACGCCCCATGCCTGGTGGTTCGGCGGCGGATCCGACCTGAACCCCTGCATCGAATACCCCGAGGACACGGCGCATTTCCACGCCACGCAGAAGGCGCTTCTGGACCCGCACGGGCCGGGGCACTATCCGCGCCTCAAGGAGTGGGCCGACGAGTATTTCTATATCCCGCACCGCAAGCGCGCGCGGGGCGTCGGCGGGATCTTCATGGATGATTACTGCACCGGCGACTGGCAGGCGGATTTCGCGCTGACCCAGGACATTGGCCGCGCTTTCCTGCCGGCCTTTCTGCCGCTGGTCGAAAAGCGACGCGTGCAGCCCTTTACCGAAGCGGACAAAGACAGCCAGCTGGTGCACCGCGGGCTCTATGCCGAATACAATCTGGTCTATGACCGGGGCACGAAATTCGGGCTGGAAACCGGGCATGACCCAGACGCAGTGCTGATGAGCCTGCCGCCGCTGGCCAAGTGGGTCTGAGACGTCAGAACCCGAAATCCATGAAGTTGTCGTAGCAGTAGTTCTGCGCCGAGGACGCTGACATGTTCTCGCCCACCCGCTTGACGGTGATTGAATAGCCGGGGGTGGTATCCACGCCCGGCGGCGGCTTCAACGAGAATTGCACGGTTCGGACACCCGGCTCGTAAGCCCTCCAGATGTAAATCCGTTGCGAACCGGGGACACCCAACTGCCGAATGGCGAAATCGCCGATCCCGCACCAGTAGTTGACAGGGGCTGACGACCCGATTGCCTTGACCTCGTACACACCGTCTCCGACGGATCTTATCTCGGTGCGGTAGGTCGGGCGGACGCCGATGCCAAACCCGACAGCTTGTGCGGCAATTGGAGCCAACAGTGTTGCAGACAGAACCACGGCTGAAATCGAATGCTTCATCAAAACTATCCGCCAAAAAACCAAGTTGCTCCAATCATAGGCCGCATGTCCATTGAGTAAAGCCAAACCCGGTTACCTTTGGAAACAGGCCGCGCCCACACGCCCTCTCAGCTTCGGAGGCGACAGAAAACAAATACCATTTCAAGACTTTGCCCGATATACTGCCGATGTCCCAAGGGGTTGAGGTCGGGTTTGAGCAGAAAATTTCCAAAGGACTGGTTTGATATCGCTCCCGAGAAATACGCCGATTTCGGCGCGCTCTTCTACCTTGCCGGGCTGACCAAAACCCACCAGCAGCGCAGCCTCGCCCAGGTTCTGTACGCATTCGAAACGCCTTTGCGGCTGGGGCAGTATCACATCTTTCGCCAAAACGGATTCCCGCGCGGTTTCGTGACCTTTGCCGGGCTCAGCCCTGAAGCGGAATACCGATATGCGGTGCAGGAAAAGCCGCTGATGGATACCGACTTCACCAGCGGCTCATCTTTCTGGATCGTCGACTTGGTCGCACCTTTCGGACAGACCAACCAGATGGTCGAGATTCTGAAACGCGAGATTCCGCACCCGAGGGTACGCACGAACCGCATGGACAGCGACATGACCCGAAACCGGATTGTCGAATGGACCCGGGATGAGGCCGGCAAGGTCCACATGAAGCTGTACCGGAAAAAAGAGTTCTCGCAGCTTCTGAAAGAACAGGGTGGTTGACCCGGCCAACTAAGACTTGGCGACCCGTCCACCGACATCCTGCGGTGCCAGCGCTACGGTCTTGACGACCGCGTGGCACGGTTTGCCGGGCTGCAACGCCAGGGCATCGACCGACCGGCGCGTCACACGGGCCAGCAAGGTGCCCGCCGGTGTTCGGACCGAAACGATCGCCCCCGGCCCTTCGCCCGCGCGCACGGTCTCGACGGTGCCCTGCAGGACGTTCAGCGCCGACAGGCCCTCGGGCTTTCGGTCCGACAGTATGACTTCCTGGGCGGGGATGCGGATCCGCAGCGCGTCGCCAACCGAATGCGGGATGCGCGGCAGGAACAGTCGGACACCGTTTGCCGCCAGTTCCGTCAGGCCGTCTTCGTGATGCGCGGCCACACTGACCTCAAGCACCGCACCCACGGCCCGCACACCTGTCGGCGCAACCGAGGGATCCGCCAGCACTTCGGAGGCCGGTCCCTGCCGCAGCACCTTGCCGTCCTGCAACGCTACGACTGACGTGGCAAGGCGGGCCACTTCGGCTGCAGAATGCGTAACATAGAGGATCGGCACCGAGACCTCGTCTCTCAATCGCTCGAAATAGGGCAGGATCTCGGCCTTTCGGGCTTCGTCCAGCGCAGCGAGAGGTTCATCGGCCAGGATCAACCGCGGACTTGCCAGCAGAGCACGGCCAATGGCGACACGCTGCTTTTCACCGCCCGACAGGTGGGCGGGGCGACGGTCCAGCAGGTGGCCGATGCCCAGCATCTCTATCACGTGATCGGGGTTTTCACGGCGCGCGTCCCGGGGAGCAAACCACCGGCCATAAGACAGGTTCTGGCGCACGGTCAGGTGCGGGAACAAGCGGCCTTCCTGGAAAATATACCCCAGCCGGCGGCGATGCGGCGGCAGCCAATGGCCGTGCTCGGTATCGAACAGCACCCAATCATCCACCGCGACCCGCCCGGCTTGAGGGCGCAGCAAACCGGCCACGGCATCCACAATGGTGGTTTTGCCCGACCCCGATCGTCCGAACAGAACCGTCACACCCCGCGGTGCCTGGAACAGGATGTCCAGGTCAATGCCCGGCAGGCGGTGTCTTATCTGCACGGACAGGCTCATGTTCCCGCCACCCGGGCCGCTGCGCGACGCCCCACATATTCCGACAGAAGCAGCGCCCCCATGGCGATGACGATCGAGATGATGACCAGCCGCATCGCGGCGCTCTCACCGCCCGGCACCTGAAGGAAGGCATAAACGGCCGACGGCAGAGTCTGGGTCTGGCCGGGAATGTTCGACACGAAGGTGATCGTGGCTCCGAACTCGCCCATCGCCTTTGCGAAGGCAAGGATTGCCCCTGCGATGATCCCCGGCAAAATCATAGGCAAAGTCACGGTGACAAAGACAAAAGGTTGCGATGCCCCAAGCGTCGCTCCGGCCTGTTCCAGTTTTGGATCAACCGCCTCGATCGACAGGCGGATTGCCCGAACCATCAGCGGAAATGCCATGATCCCGGCGGCCAGTGCGGCTCCGGTCCAGCGGAAAGCCATAACGACGCCCAGATCAGCCAGCACCCGACCAACCGGGGCTTGTACGTTGAAGGTCAGCAACAACAGATAACCGGTCACGACCGGTGGCAGGATAAGCGGCAGATGCACCAGACCGTTCAGCACTTGTCGGCCGGGAAACCTCCAGCGGGCCAGTGCGTAGGCCACGAATATCCCAAGTGGCAGCGAAACGATCGTCGCCCAGAAAGAGACGCGCAGTGACAGTCGCAACGCTTCGATCTCGGCGGGGCTCAGCCAAACCATGGCGCTATCCGTGCGGCAGGGTGAAACCCTGCGCCTTGAATATGCCGGTCGCCGGTTCGCTCTGCAGGTAGTCGAGGAAGACCTGCGCCTCAATCCGTGCAGTCGAGGTCAGGGCTGCGGGATAGACGATCACCGGGTGCGTGCCTTCAGGGAAAACTCCGACCACATCCACCCGGGCCTCGGCCTGCGCATCGGATCGGTAGACAACACCCATTGGTGCCGCGCCGCTTGCGACAAGCGCCAACGCCGCGCGCACGTTGTCGGCCTGAGCCACCTGATCCTGAACATCGTCCCACAGGTCCAGGGCAGTCAACGCGGCCTTGCCGTAGATTCCGGCGGGAACCGCATCAACGAGGGCCATCGCCAGATAGCCGCCTTTCAAATGTCCGCTCAGATCGAAGTTCGGCGTAAGCGCCTGTTCGCTCGCCTGCCCTGCGCGAGCAATCAGCACCAGCCCGTTGCCCACAAGATCGACCCGCGACGCCGGGTCGATATCTCCGTTACTCTCAAGAACATCCATCCAGGCGGTATTGGCCGAAATAAACAGATCGGCCGGCGCGCCCAGCTGAATCTGCCGGGCCAAAACGGAAGAGGCTGCGAAGGAAACCGTAACCTGTTGACCGGTCGCGGCCTCGAATTCCGGAGCGATCTGGTCCAGCGCGGACTTGAGGCTGGCCGCTGCGAACACCAGGACCTCAGCCGCCGCAACCCGAACCGGGGCAACCAACGCACCGCAAACGGCGGCAACCGCAACAAGACGGCGGCATGTGTCGAACTGCATCCCCGGCTCTCCTGTTCGGACGGTCGCACTGCTGTTGGAATATCGGAGGCAGCGGCCCGCAGGCAAGGTGTATTCCCGCCGGCGTGCCATGCAGAGTCCGGAATCAATTGGTCTTTCCGGCGTCGAAAGAGTAAGCCCGGACAAAAAGGCGGCATCCCAAACCCGCAATCTGTCGCAAACGAAATTGATGTCGCGCACTCGCAAGACGAGTCTGGGCATGAACCAAACAGGAAGTACACCATGCTGCACCAAACCCCGGGATTGATCGACACCGTTCGCGCGCGGTTTGCCCATGTGGACAGCTGCCCCTTTCAGGGTCCCCGCATCTTTTTCGAAAATGCCGGCGGCGCACTGACCTTGAACTCGGTGGTCGAAACCTCGGCCCGTTTTGCTGCCATCCCGGACAATCAGGGGCGGGACAATCCCGCCGGTCACGCGTTGGTCGACATCATCAAACGTGCCAAGGCCGATCTTGCCGTGTTTATGAATGCGCCTTCGGGGCAGTTCTTCGTGGGTGAAAGCGGAACAGAGCTGCTGTTCCGCATGATCCGCACGGCCTGCGTGAATGCGCCCAAAGGTGCAAAGGTGATCGGCAGCTCGATCGAACATCCCGCCAGCCGCAGCGCCGCGCGCCGCTGGGCGGGCATTGCCGGGTTGGACTATGTAAACGTGCCGCATGACGACGCGACAGGTCTGGTTACCGCCGCAGATTATGCCGCCCACATGACACCGGACGTCGCGGTCGCCACGATCCTGCACGCTTCGCCGGTTACGGGAATGGGAATGGACGTGGCTGAAATCTCGCGCGCGATCCGGGCGGTGTCGCCGGATTGTTTCATCATCGTCGACGGCATCCAGCACGCAGCACACGGACAGTTGGACATCGACAGTTACGGAGTCGATGGATACGCGATTTCACCCTACAAAGTGTTTTCCCGGCATGGCTACGGCATTGCCTGGATATCCGACCGGCTGACCGCCCTGCCCCATGACCAACTGATTGACGCGCCCGCTGATGGTTGGGAATTCGGCACGCGCGATACCGGCGCCTACGCCACGATGTCCGACGTGGTTGCCTATTTCGACTGGCTGGGCGGCCAGGTGTCGGATGCCCCTGACCAACGCACCAGAATCGAGGCCGCCGGCCAGGCGATTCATGCCTATGAGACCCATCTGACCAACGCGATGATCAACGGCGTGGGCAACCTGCCCGGCCTGCGCGATATGGATCACGTCGCGATTCTGGCCGGAGAAGACAACCCCGCCCGCGAAGGACTGGTGTCGATCGTGGTCCGCGACATGCCCTCGACCGACGTGGTCTCGCGCCTGAACGCGCAAGGCATCCGAACCCACACCCGCAAGGCCGACCATTACAGCGGGAACGTGCTGAACCCGTTGGGCTTGTCCGATTGCATCCGGATTTCGCTGTGCCACTACAACACCGAGCACGAGGTTGCGCATTTGTTGACGGCATTGAAGGACATGAATCCCTGAGACACACGGCCACCGGCGCAGAAATTCTGAAAGACCCTCTTGCGCCGGCCCACCAGCTTGGCTAAATCCCTCCTCACGGGTGATTAGCTCAGTTGGTAGAGCGCTTCGTTTACACCGAAGATGTCGGGAGTTCGAGTCTCTCATCACCCACCACGTCGTCCAGCTTCAATGATGGTTTTGTCGCACGAAGCTGCCAAGAAAAGGTGTCGAAAGAGGCACTTGCAGAAGTCTAAAACCGATTGCACATTCCCTGTCCATAAATTAGGCGTAAGTCCATGGCTAAGATGCGACTTTTTCTCTCTTTTGTGGCTTCTCTGTGCGTCTTCATTGTGCTTTTGCCGTTTTCTCTTGCTGACGAAGGCACAATCGTTGAAGCCGGCGTTCTCATCGACGATGCATTTATTTATGCGGTTATCGCCGAAAATATTGCCTCCGGCTTAGGCGCGACTTTTGATGGCATTCATCAAACCAATGGTTATCAACCGCTTTGGATGCTACTGATTGTGATCGCAAAAACTATTGCACCGTCGCTAGAGATAATTTCTGTACAAATATGGCTTAGTGTTGCGCTTTACTCTGCAGGCTATGGGTTGCTCGTTTGGTGGTTTGTGGAGGAATTGTCGCTTCCAAAACTACTAGGGCTTGGATTTTTACTTTCGTTTAGCGTGCTTAACTCAAGTTTTTTTAGGCCGATATTTCTAGGGCTTGAGACACCGCTATTGTTCTCACTTATACCAATTTGGTTAATTTATGCTCGACAGCTTGTCGCTAGAAAAGATAACGCTAGCCACATTTTTGCTTTAGCAATAACATCCTGTGGAATATTTCTAACGCGAACGGATATGTTCTGGGTTGTACCTGTTACGGCGCTGGTTGTTCTTTACTTACACCGCGCGTCATTCAGAACAGCCTGTTTTTTTCTGCCTTGCCTGTCAATTGTCCTGACGTACCTTTTGTATAACCTGCACTATTTTGGCTCCCTCATTCCAATTTCAGGCCGGGTCAAAAAATTTTATATGAATCTCCAATACCCTACGTGGGAGAGCTATTGGGCTTCCGATCAGTGGCAGGGTCTTTTTAGTATGACCGACAAAGTCTGGAATATGTCGTTCTACGTTACTCTTCTTTTTTTGGCCGTTACCTTCATGCCGCTTCTTTCTCGGAAATTTAGAGCATTTTTTCCTAAGGAGTTTATAGTATTTTCCATTATTATCCTTCTGCACTTATTGTACCTGCAGTTCATACACAGAGAAGTGCGGCCTTACACAAGCTACTACTTCCTACCGGAAATCATTTTCATATTGGTTTCTGTCTCATTTCTATTTCAGAGGTTCGCGGGGATTTTCTTTGAAAGGATGGGGTTCATTAAGGCTGTCAACCTTCGCTATACAGGCGCTATATTGGCAACAACTGCGATTGCGTGGGCCTTTCTTCAGCCAAGCTATAAACTTAAACCATCAGAAAGCTGGCGTGATCGGCTGGCCGTAGCTCAAGCTGCATCCGCCTTGCTCCAACCAAATGATCTTGCTGGTGCTTTCTGGCCTGGATTGATTGCCTACACAATGCCGCAGACTGTTGTTCCGTTGGACGGGATTGCGGCTTCGCCACAGTATTTCGAAAGCTTTGTGAAGACGGGATCTGAGCTTGAGCGAGCAGATGAATTGGGGGTCAACTATTTGATTGTCGAAATTCCCGATAATTTCAGCATACTGCAGCCAATTGACAGTGTTCCGCGTTGGTCACAGATTTACCTTTCCCGACTGAGCAATAGTGAAGACTTCCATTTTGAAGAGGTGCATACGGAAGGAAACTGGAAACTGTTGCGCATGAACAAAAAATAGATACTAATCACAAATGTGATAGTTCTTAGCGTTGAGGAGTTGTGTGCCCGACTTGCACATACCGGCTGTAGGCTTGTGGTGCGATTGAGTTTTCAACAAGATACATGATGCTATGGTGGAAAGAGCGTAGCGGGAGTGCGAAATGGAACACTGGAAAAGGATAGTTTGCACCCTGCTGAGTATGATGTTTGCGACCTCGGCACTGTCCCAACAGTCCGACTGGTCCTATTCGGCCACGATCTACCTGTTCACCCCTGAAACCGAAGTGTCGTTGGACACACCGGCGGGAACCTTGGATGGCACACTCAGCTTCTCTGACGCGCTGGAAAACCTCGACCTTGCTTTCATGGGCACGTTTACCGCGTCGAACGGCCGTTGGTCGTTCCTTGCGGACTACAACTATACGAACCTGTCCTTCTCGAACGAGACTCCCGGACCGGCAAGTTCGGGTCTGGACACATCGTTCAAAACCCAGTTCCTGAGCGGCTATGTCGGCTACCGCGTCCTCGAAACGCCAACAGCCAGCGTCGATCTGGCTGGCGGGTTCAGATGGTTCAGCACTGAAACAAAGTTCAACCTGTTGCCCGGAACAGCGCCCGGCAATCAGACGTCGGTTGACAGCCGCTGGACTGATCCGGTGATCGGCGTCCGTGCCCGGGTCGCGTTTTCGGACAAATGGTCGGGAACCGGGTTCCTGGACTATGGCGGGTTCCGCAGCGACAGCGAAACCTGGCAGGTCCTTCTGACTGCGGACTATGCGATCAACGACCGCTGGCTGCTACGCGGCGGGTACCGCTACATTTCCTTTGATCACGACATCAATGGCAATGACTTCAGCTTCCACCAATCCGGCCCGGTCATTGGCGCAACCTACCGATTCTAGGGCATTTGCCACCCACTAGGTGACGCTCGACATGCAAAGCCCGTCCTGCGACGCATAAATCCTGTCTTTCGGCACCCCGATGACGTTCGCTTTTTTGGAGTTCCGGCTTCAGACCTCCTAAGATCAACAGTCAAGGTTACTCTGCCGCGATCGCCTTCTCTTGCCGTGTTTCGACGTCCTCGATCAACAGCGTGCGGGTCGGAAACGGAATATTGATATCGGCTTCGTCCAGTGCCTCTTTGACTTTGCGCTTCATGTCTGCCTGGTACTGGAAGTAGTCCGAAGACTTGCACCAAACGCGGACAAGAAAATCGACGCTGCTGCTACCAAGATTGTTCACCTGGATGAACGGTTCGGGATCTGCCTGCGAACGGGCGTCCGACATGATCGTATCGCGAATGACACGCTCGGCCTCCGCCAGGTTGACGCCGTATCCAACGCCAAACGTCCACTCGGCACGACGGGCATCGTAGACGGAATAGTTCTTGATGGTGTTTCCCCACACCTCGGCGTTGGGAACGATAACCTTCACGTTCCCCATATCCGCAATTTCGGTGTAGTTCAGGGTGATATCTTTTACGGTTCCGAGCACGCCGTTCACGTCGACGAAATCGCCGATCTTGAGCGGCCGGAACAGGATGATCATCACGCCGGCTGCGACGTTGGACAATGTGCCTTGCAGGGCAAGACCAATGGCCAAACCCGCAGCACCGATCAGCGCGATGATCGACGTCGTCTGCACCCCGAACGTGTTCAGAATGAACAGCCCCGTAAACGCCAGGATCGTATAGCGCGCCAGATTGCCAAGAAAGTTGAAAAGCGTGTCGTCCAGACGTTCCGAGTTTTCACCGACGCCCCGGATCTTCCGGCTGACATATCTTGAAATCACAAGCCCAAGAACCAAAAGGATCAGCGCGGCGATCGTGTTCGCGACGAGGCCAAGAAGAGCCTCGAGCGTCAGCAGGTCGCTCAGCGATTTCCCGTCATACAGCTCGGTATTCAGAACTTGCGACAGTTCGGCCCAAACGGTGTTCGTCACGGTCTCTGCGGTCTGTGCAATCTCGTTTTCCATGGTGTTCCTCGAATTTCATCGCCTGAGTTTGGGTGTCTTGCAACGCGGCCCTGCCGCGTCAGACCTCGATCACGGCGCTAGAGGCAAAGAACATGGCCTGGCTGACGGCCGATTTGACCTGTTCTTCGGTGTAGGGTTTGGAAATCAAAAATGCCGGTTCGGGCCCTTTGCCCGTCAGAAGGCGCTCGGGGAATGCGGTAATGAAAATGACGGGGCAATCGCCGTGCTGGGCAATGATGCGGTTCACCGCATCGATTCCGCTTGATTTGTCCGCCAGTTGAATATCGGACAGGATCAGGTCGAACGGCTCGCGCTCGGCCAGGTCAATGGCGGCCGTCTCGGTGCGTCCGACCCCAGTGACCCGGTGGCCCAGGTCGGTCACCATCGTTTCAAGATCCATCGCGATGATTGCTTCGTCTTCGATGATCAAAATGCGGCCAGAAGTGTGGCGGGCCATTTCCTCGTAGGCGATATCGATCAGTTTCTGAGCCTCGGCGGGTTCTGTCTGCATGATCGCGGCGATATCGCTGACCGAGAACTCTTCGACCGTGCGCAGCAGCAAAGCCTCGCGCGTGTTCGGCGTCAGTCGTGCCAACTGGGCGTGGGCGCGCGATTGAATGTCGAAACTGCCGCCATCGGCGTCAACGGGCATTCCCGACGTTGACCAGATACCGTGAAAAACACGAAACAACGCGACCCGCGGCGTGAGATCGGCATCGAACTGGGCGGGATCTGCAAGGATCGCCTCAAGCGATGCAGCGGCGTACGCGTCGCCACTGTCCTGTGAGCCGGTGAGGGCACGGGCATAACGGCGCAGAAACGGCAAGAGCGGGCCAATTTGATCTGCGACGGAAACTCCGGTCAGCTCAGTCATCTATGTTTTCCTCATTTTTTTCTCTAAACTCGGGAACCAAACGCTTACTGGGGCGTTATGGTTCCAGCAAAAGTAAAAATTTTTGATGATGCCATGACAAAACCACAGCCCAGCCGAGAACATCGGCCAGAAATAGAAAAGCGGATCGACGAAAACCTCAAGCGGGCTTTCGATGAGGTTGCAAGCGAACCGGTTCCGGACCGGTTCGTCGATCTTCTTGAAAAACTGCGCAATCAGACCAGTGTTTCCAAAAGCGGTGACACGGGAGGCTCGGATGGTTGATCCGCGAGAAGAGCTTGTTGAACATATTGGTGCGATGCGTGCCTTTGCGATCAGCCTGTGCCGAAACGGCGCAACGGCCGATGACATCGTCCAGGACGCATTGATCAAGGCATGGAGCAATATCGACTCGTTCCAGGAAGGCACCAACATGCGGGCCTGGTTGTTCACCATCGTCCGGAACACCTATTTTTCCCTGCACCGCAAGCGCAAGCGCGAGGTCGAGGATGTCGATGGTGTCATGGCCGAGAGCCTGTCGCAGAAACCCGACCATGACGGACGTTTGGCCTTGAAGGATTTTGCGGTTGCTTTTGATAAGTTGACGGATGAGCAGCGCGAAGCGTTGGTGCTGGTCGGTGCACAAGGGTTTTCCTATGAGGAAGCGGCCGAGATGTGCGGCGTCGCCCTTGGAACGATAAAAAGCCGGGTGAACCGGGCCCGCGCGCAACTGGCCGAACTGATGGATTTGGAAGATGACGAACCCATCGAATTGACCGATGCGGTAACGGCGGCAATCGTTCAGACGCAACCGGCGGCCTGACGATCGATGGATGCGAAGCCGCGCAGCCTGACCGTTTATCTTGCCGCGCTGGTCACTCTGGCACTTCTGCCTTTGGGGCTGATTGCGGTATTGCAGACACGCGCTGTTATTACCGAGGCCGACGAAAGATCGCGGGCCTCTGTGCTGGCGCGTACGATTGAGGCGGCCAGCCGGGAACGGGAGCTTCTGCAAAAAGCTGTTGGTGCAAGTTCGGGTCTGACCGCCGCGCTTGCAGAGGGAGGTCTGGACAATGCTGCGTGCTCGGGCCTCATGCGCCGGTTTGTTGAACGCCAGCCCGAGTTCGTATTTGCCGGATTCATCCAGCCAAACGGGATCATGGCCTGCTCGACCGTCGAAAGGACCATCGATTTGTCGGACGCGCCCGGTTTCGGGCAGATCTCTGAAAATCCGCAACTTACGTTTTCTGTCAATCGTGCCGGCGCGGCGACCGGGCAGTCGGTGATCATCGTGACCCAGCCGGTCCTGAACAGGACCGAACTTGTGGGGTTCGTTTCCATCTCGATACCTCATGCGCTGGCACGGACACCCTTGGATGTTGGGAACATCGGGAGCGACGTTGTCATCGCCCTGTTCGACGCGACCGGAGAAGTGCTGTCGTCAAATGTCGGCCTGGACGCGGTCCAGAAATTCCTGCCGCCCGCGCAGGAAAACCTGCTGGTTCTATCCAGTTCCGGCAAGACCTTTGCCGCCAAGACGGTCGGCGGCGAGGATCGGGTTTTTGCAGTAGCCACCATCATTCCGGGCGAAGTTGCCGTGATCGGCAGTTGGCCGCGCGAGGCGGCGCTGGCCTCTGTTGGTGCAGGCAGTACAGCCCTGACCATTGCTTTTCCCATCCTGATGTGGGTGACCGGACTGGGAGTTGCCCTGTGGGGCCTGCATCGATTGGTGATCCGGCATCTCGACAGCTTGCGTTCCGCCGTGCGTCGCTTTGCGTTAGGCGAGCGCGACCCGATTGAAAGCCTTGCAGGCGCACCGCAGGAGTTCCAGCAAATCCAGACTGCATTCAACCGCATGGTCTTGTTGATCCGCGAGGCTGAGGCGCAGCACGAACGGGATCTTGTCGAAAAAACGCTGTTGTTGCGCGAGGTGCACCATCGCGTCAAAAACAACCTGCAACTGATCGCTTCGATCATGAACATGCATTTGCGCAAGGCCGAAACCCCCGAGGCCCGGCGCTTGCTGGAACAGTTGCAGCGTCGGGTTCGCGGCCTGGCCATGGTGCACCAGACCCTGAACCAGAACTCGCAGATGACGACAATCAACACCGAGGCTCTGATCACGCATTTGGTGGCCGAACTGGCGCATCGACCGCCAATTCTGGGTCAGGTGGTCGAGGTCGACTGCCGGATCGCGCCGGTCGAACTGGGGCAGGATCAGGCCGTCACGCTGTCGATGCTGGTGGCCGAGGCGCTGACGAACGCGGTCAAATACGTAGGCGTGCCGCAGGACGGACCGCCTAAAATTTCGGTGGAATTGACCCGACCCGAGGAGAGCACCCTGCATCTGAAAATCTCCAACACGCGCGGACAGACAGACGACGGTGCGGATCTGTTCCACAGCGGCGGGATCGGTCAACGGCTGATGCAGGCCTTCCTTCGCCAATTGGACGGTTCGGAAACCATAACCGAGACATCATCGCATTATGTGTATGAGGTGACGTTCGAAATCGCCGAAGTAGAAGGGGATAGCGAACCACAGACCATTGCGGATGAGAGAGGCGGTGATGCCCGTGCCGCAGCAGAATGACTTTGAAGTCCTGATCACGGCCGAGCAAGCCTGGCCCGCCTTGGAAAAAGCGGTTCTGGAGGCCCGGCACCAGATCAAGGCAAGTTTTCGGATATTCGATTTCATGACACGGCTGCGCAGCGATGAGGCGCGCCGGATCGGCGATACCTGGTTTGACCTGATCGAGCATGTCATCCGCAAGGGTGTCTCGTTTCATTTGGTCATCAGCGATTTCGATCCGATCTTTGCGACCGAGTTACACGAACTGAGCTGGCGCACCAAACGGCAGGCAGTTGCGCTTGGGGAAATCCTTGGCCTAGAACTGGCCGCGCGCTTGAGCGTTCGCGTGTCCATGCATCCCGCGCAGGCCGGCGCATTGCCTTGGGCCACGCTGTTACCCGCGGTTTTGCGAAAAAAGGCGCAGCGGATGCAGGAACTGTCCCGCGAACGACGCGAACGGCAGGCGGTGCGGCTGGGGTCGGACACGCTGCCCCGGCTTCACACCGTGTCGCACCATCAGAAAGTCGCCGTGATCGACAATGAGGTCTGCTACCTCGGCGGATTGGACTTGAACGAAAGGCGCTTTGACACGCCGGATCACGATCGTCTGGCCAAGAACACCTGGTCAGACGTTCAATTGCTGGTCCGCGGACCCGAGGCCGCCGAGGCCGCGCGCCATATCGACCGGTTCGAACAGGAAATCGCAACCGGAAAACCGGACCCACAGGCGACCCACCTGCGCCGCACCCTGTCAAGCCCGCGCCGGTTTGCGTTCTGGCGGCTGTCGCCAAAGACCATCGCGCATGAGATCGAGGATGAGCACATCGCCGCCTTTCAAGCCGCGCGGCAACTTCTGCACATCGAGACCCAGTATTTCAGATCAACCCGGCTGGCCGAGGCTCTGGCTGAAGCAGGCCAAGCCAAGCAGGATCTGAAACTGGTGCTTGTTCTGCCAGCCTTGCCCGAGGAAGTGGCCTTTGGCGGGCATGACGGACTGGACGCGCAATACGGGTTGGACCTGCAGGCCAAATGTCTGGAAATCATCCAGCAGGGGTTCCAAAACCGGGTTTCGGTGTCGACCCCGGTCCAACCGAATTCGACCAGTGGGGCCGATGCCAGCGCTGAAGTTCTGAGCGGCTCTCCGATCATTCACGTTCACAACAAAGTTCTGGTGGTGGATGACAGCCATGCCTTGGTCGGGTCCGCCAACCTGAACGGACGGTCTTTGCGGTGGGACACAGAAGTCGCCCTTCGGATCACAGATCGGCAGCGGGTCGCGGTTATGCGGCAGGCACTGGTGGACCATTGGTGGTTCTCGGATGATCTGCGCAAACAGAACGAGCCCGATGCCATGTTTGCGTGGTGGCGGCGAGAGGTTCAGGCCAACGGCGTGCGGCGCCCCGAAGCGCGCAGCGGCTTCTTGGTCCCGCATGACGCCGACGTTGCGCGCGACATGCGGCAACCGCTGCCAGGGGTAACTGAAAACATCGTCTAGGTGGTCGCGACCGGGCTCATGACCTTGGGGTTCATCAATACGCCGAACCACAGCAGGATCGGCAGCGCGACGATGGCGCCGACCGGTCCCCACAGCCAAAGCCCAAAGATGATGGCGATGAATACGACCAGCGGGTTCACCTGCAGACGTTGGCCGACGAAGGCGGGTGTTACGAATTGTGCCTCGGACAGATTGATGGCCAGGAAAATCAGGGGGGGCAACAGGGCCGCGGCTCCGCCGAACTGGGTTAAGCCGGCGATCAGAAGGCCGGTCAGGATCATCAGCGGGCCGAGATACAGCACAAAATTCAGAAGGCCGGCGGCCACCCCCCAGATCACGGCGTCATTGATGCCGATCAGTCCCAAGGCCACGGCCGTTACCGTTCCGAGGCCGATATTGACCAACGTCACGGCAGCGAAATAGCGATAGACCGCGCGGTCGGCCAGATACAGCCGCTCCGTCAACGGGCCGGCTGCGGCATAGAGCTCGGGTCGGGTCAAAACGAAAAAGAACAGCGTGCCGATGAAAATCAGGATCTTTGATCCGAAATTGGGCGCCAGCCACAAGGCATCCATCACTGACGGAAGGGCGGACTCCGTTTCCGCTGCCCCATCGGCGCCGACGGTTTCTTCGATCTCGCGTCCAAGCGTTTCGATACCCCGAATGAACTCGGACATCGCGGCGACCCAAGAGCGCAACTCGCGTTTGATGGCAGGCAACTGTTCGACCAGCGTGGACAGCAGTGGTTCAAGCAGAAGGAATGCCGCGACGATGACGGTGCTGGTCACGAACAGCAGTGCCGAGGCGGATATCACACGCGGGCAACCGACCTTCTCAAGCTTGTCCGCAAGCGGGGCAACCACGACCCCCAAAACCAAAGCGAAGGTGATCGGCGCAACGATCGACCGGGCCAGGTACAAAGCGGTGATGATGGCAATCCCGGTCAGGATCGCCAGCATCGCACGCAGGGCCGATGGAGAGATGAAAGCAGTTGGCATGGGTGCGCTTCACTGACTGCGCAAAGCGTCAGAGGCCCGATCAGCGGCCTCATCCAGCCGTGCGTTGGCCGCGGCATGCAGTTTGTCCAGTTCTGCGTTCAAAACCCTTTGGGCCTGTCGCATCAGCTGATCGCGCCGATGGCCCAGCAACTCGTCCTCTTTGCGAGTGTTGGGCAGCAGAGCGCCAGCCAGAATACCTACGCCCAGCGCTAATGCTCCGGCCGCCAGCGGCTGATCATGAACGAAGGTTTGCGAGGCCTTCGCCGCCTTCCGCGCACGCTTCTCGACCGCTTGCTGCGCACCGATTGCGGCCTTGCGCGCCTCGATCACACGGGCACGGGCCTGGGGTGAGAGTCTGTCCAGACCACGGTCCAAGGCGGCGGACAGCGCACTGGCAGATTGGCTGTGTTCAGTCATTCCGGTCATCTCCTGTTTCATGCGGCTGTCGGCGTCGGCGACACGCCGATCAAACCCGTCGAAGGCCTGTTGCGGGGGTACGGCCTGGGGCGGGGATTGGGGGCTTTTTGCGCCGGACCCGGGGCCCGCAACCAAAAGGGCTGCCCCTGCACCGAACAGAGCAAATGCGGCCGGGTTTTTTCGAGCCGCGGACCAGAGTTGCGCACCGATCTGCCCGCCATAGGCTTCGAGTGTCGATTTCGCCTCGTCGGCCAGGCGCTGTGGCGCCAGCGTATCCGACAGAGCATTCAGCGAGCGCGCAAGGGCGCTGCGTTCATATGCGATCTGCGTTTCAAAGGGTGTCAGGTCAGACATGGGTCGACTCCTTCATCGCTTCGATGTCGCGCTGCAGGTTTTTCATGGCTTGCTCGGGAACCAGCGCGGTGGCGGACATGCGGGACCGGCCAAAAAGCGCCAGGCACGTAGCAGCCAGTGCCAAGCCCGCGCCAACAAGCAACGAGGCCATACCCACCGACAATCCATTGGCGGCGATATACGCGACCAGGGCTGTGGCCATGAGGTTCAGCGCGATCATCAACAGGATCAGAGCAATGCCAAGGCAGGCCAGCCCTACGCCCGCTCGCGTCAAGTTTCGGGACAACTCCTCCTTGGCTAGCTTCGCCTCAGCCTGAAGCAAACCCGACAGATGTTTGAGCGCGTTTGCCAAAAGCCCCGGTGCCGATCGCAGATCGTTGGGGTTATGCATCGCGGCCACCATTCATCCGCGCCAGCGCGCTGGTGTGACCCGACGTATCGACCGAGGTCCCATGCAGCGGCGAGGGATCAATGTCCCAAGGATCTGCGCCAAAAGATGCGGATTGAGCGGCGCCCGTGTTACGCGCGCTCAGAAAACGGGCTGCGGCAAACCCAGCCAAGGCAGCCGATCCGACGAACAACAGCGGGTTTTCCCGGGCGAAATCAGATACCTTTCGGCTCATACTGGCCAAATCGGCAGCGCGCACTTGCCCAGCCACTGCCTCCATGTTGTCGGCAATCCTCGACAGGACCTGATGCTGCACAGATTGGTCGGGAAATGCATCGGCAGCTGCGTCAGCTGCATGAGCGGCACTCTCAGCCTCCTGCGCTGCGCTGTCTTTCAGGGCTTCGGCCCGGGCCGAGGCCTCGGCGGTCACGGTGTCCTTGACCTTGCCGGCCAGATCCTGGGCATGGGCTTTTGCTTTCTCCGTGGTCTCGGTTCGACGTGGCATGGTTCGATCTCCTGTGTTGAGGTCTCAAGCCCCCAACGCATGGCTAGCGAGATTGTTCCCAAGACCAGTTCGAACGCCACGGTGGACCCAGTTCGGATACCGTCAGATCGCCCTTGCACGTTGTCAGTTGCAGAAAAACACCGCCGCCCGGAACCAGCTCGCGTTTGGCGCGTTTCACTGACAGCGACGAAGCAATCGAAAGGAAATTATCATGAACTGGGACCAAATTCTTGGACGCTGGACCGAATTCAAAGGCAAGCTGATCGAGCGTTTCGGCGATTTGACTGATGATGAACTCGAACAAGCGCGCGGCGATCGCGAGCAACTGGAAGGCATCATCCAAAAGAAATACGGAGACTCGAAAGAGGACGTTCGGGAAATCGTGGATCGCCTGATGAAGGACATGTAGCCCAAAGGTGGATGCGCACATCGCGTGGGGTGGCGTCGAACCAATGGCGCCGCACACTCCCAGGATAGACACCAAAGGCAATCATCGAGACTATGAAACTGTCTAACCTCATCAACACGCCCGTTGTCTCAGCTGGAACCGACCACGCAATTGGTCGTGTTTCCGATATCGCCATCCGCGCTGGGCAGACCGAGTTGGAGTACGTCTTGGTCAATCTGAGCGTGACCGGGGGGAGTGACCCGGTGGCGTTCACGGCCGATACGCTCGATCTTGGCGCAAGCGAGATAGAGTGCGCGTTATCCCAACAGCAATTGGATCATTTGCGCCAGCGCAGAGAAGATGAAGATCCCCTTTCAGTGGACATCGAAGGCCTGCCGCCCCTGGTCATAGGGCCGTTCGGCAACGCGATTGCACCGGTTGTGGTGGGGGCGGTCCTGAATGACGCCCTCCGCCAACGCCCCCAACCCACGCCACCCGGTAGCAACTTCCGATGGTTTACGAAGTTGCAGGGCAACCCAGTGTTTGACTCGACTGGTGAGTTGGGCAGTTTCAAGGATATTGAGTTCGACCCTGACACCAAGGCTCTGCGGTTTCTCTTGATCGACGGGCGACCAGATATCCTGAGTTTTCCATTCGCCGAGTTACGCAATATTCCCGACGACGAACACTACATGGTTCTGTCTAGATCTTCCGATCCGCTGCACCCGCTCTGAGTATCTGGACACGGCTTGTCAAACCGCGCAGATGCGCGGTTTTTTCTTTTCAAAACAGATATTTTTGCATTTTTCTGGGAACAAGTTGCGGCGTCATTCGTTTGTTCAACAAGACCGCGGGAAATGCGGTCAGAACAGACCAAAGGAGTGAGCTATGAAACGTTTTCTGACCACAACTTCGATCGTTCTGGTGATGTCGGCATCGGCCTATGCAGAAAGCTCGAATGTCGAAGAAGTCGGCAAGAACCTGGAAGAGGCAGCCGAGGCAGCCGGTGATGCGCTGTCGAATACCGCGCAGGACATCAAGAACGCTGCGCAGAACACGGCGGAAGACGTCGACCAGGCAGCCGAAGCAACCGGTGAGTACATCAGCGAAAAAGCAGGGCAGATGGCCGATGCGGTCGATCCAACCACCATCGACATCGAAGGTTATGTCCCCGTTGCCCAAGGCACCATCCCGGCCGAAGACCTGACCGGCATGCGCGTCTATGACGTCTCGCAAGAGTGGATCGGCGAGATCGAAGAGGTCGTCGTCGACATGGACGGATCGGTCGATGGGGCCGTGATCGGTGTCGGCGGGTTCCTCGGCTTGGGGGAAAAGGATGTTCTGATCGATTTCTCGCGTGTGTCGCTGATGCGTGAAGTCGATGGTGACACCACCTATGCCTTCGTTCACGCCGACAAGGAGCTGCTGAAGGACCTGCCGGCCTACGAAGGGTCGTAAACCGGGTCTTCAGTCGCAAAGCATGTGATCAAGCCGCCGGCCGATTTTTCGGTCGGCGGTTTTCAATTTCTGTCCATCCGCCGCGATCAGATCAGCGGTCGTGGAACGGCCTCGGTGATTTCGACCAAGCCAAGCTCGGCCAGACCCTCAAGATCGTTGATCTGCAGCACATTGTTGGACCACTCGGCCAGACCGAGATCCTTCAGCCGGCGCAGGGTCTTGTTCGTGTGAACCAGCGACAAGCCCAACGCATCCGCAAGATCCTGCTGCCGGTAGGGCAGCGGACACCGCAAGCCTTTGGCCAATCCGACGGCCTGCGACCTTGTGTAGAAGCGGTGCAGGCTCCACGCGATCTTCTCGATCGCGCCGCGCTGGCCGACGGTAGTCAGGGCGTCGCCCAGGAAATGCTCTTCGACGGCTGCCAGAAATGTCAGGTCAAAGGCCCGATCGGGCTGGTTTTGATACAACTCGAACAGCCGCGAGCGATTGAACACGCACAGCCGCATCGCGGTTGTCGCTTCGACGGAGTGCCGCATCTCGCCCATGACCCCAGCTTGCAACCCGACCAGATCGCCGGGAAGCACAAAACCGATGACCTGCCTACGACCGTTTTCCAACGTTTTGTAACGAACGCCCATCCCGCTCAGAACCGTGAACAGATGCGCGGATTTCGCGCCCTCGATGAACAGTTGCGTTCCGGGTTCGGCCTGCATCTCGCCGGTTTTGAACCCCTGCATGAACCGCAGGTCTTCTTCCGAGAACGGCAGGAAGACATCCATCTGCCTCAGCGGACAGTCCGCACATGCGATCAGAGAAATTTTTCGTTGCTGTGTCATAGTTTATTGCGGCGCTGCGGGATTGCCATACGGTGGCATCGAACAGATTTCAGGATGGTATTTATGGAAGCCTCTTCGCGCAGCGTAGCAGATGTTTTGATTGTTACGGAAAACTTTATCGAAGCAGCGGACATCAGTGACGCCATCCCCGGAGTTTCGCCCGATCGCATTGTCCATATCCGCGAGCTGCACGCGGGCGGGCATTTCTGGCAGGATCGCAAATTCGCCCCGGCCCTGAGCGTTCTGAGCTATCGCAGAAGTGAGACGTCATTTAACGCCGTCGCGCGTCTGTTGGTTGAACGCGGCAGTGCACTGTTGCTGTTGGACCCGTCCCCCGAGGTGCAAGCGCAATTTGAATGCGCGGCTCTGATACGGCCTTTCACGGCCGCAGATCTTGCCCGTACGATCGCAGCCATTGATTTTAGTGGGAACGGCTTGAAGATCGGTTCAGATCCTGGGTGAGTCGGCGCAGGGCGCATTGTGCCCCCAAGATCCTTCAACCAAAAAAGCGCGGCCGATGCCGCGCTTTGATTTTGTACTGACAATTTCCGAACTGATCAGATCGCGCTGCGCGCGGCCTTCGGGCCAAAGATCAGCCAGCAGATGAATCCGATGACCGGAAGCAACAGAACGAAAAGGACCCACAGAATTTTCGCACCGGTCGTCGCAGACGAACCGATGATCGAGATTATGGCCCAGATCGATAAAACCAGGACGATCAGACCGCCGATGCCATATACTTCCACCATACCGAAGTTCCTTTCGAATTACGTGTCGTTGTTCCTACAAGGACACAACGCGATAGGTGGCTGAAAGTTCCCTACAAAGATCTGGGCGTGTTCCCAGTTCTTTCAGAAGGTTTGAGGAACTTTGTACCTGACGGAACCAAAACGACCGGCAGAACGTTGGGTTTGAAGGTCGATACATGGGGTCAAAATGTCCGATAAAATCAAAGCGCCGCGAAAAGATCTTGTCGAGAAAGAAAGTGAGCGCGAAGCGGTCGAAGAAGCGTCCGGCCTGTCTCCGCGCCTGATATTCGAGACCATCCGCCAAAACGGCGAGGAGGAACTGGACCGCCCGACCAAAGCGTTGTTCTGGTCCGGGATTGCCGCAGGCGTGCTGATCAGCTTTTCGGTGCTCGGCGAAGCGATCTTGCGAGCACATCTGCCCGAAACCAGCGGGCGCTTTCTGATCGAGAACCTGGGCTATTCCCTCGGCTTTGTCCTGGTCATTTTGGGGCGGATGCAGCTGTTCACCGAAAACACGATTACGACTGTCGTTCCAGCCATGATAAATCCGTCCGTTGCCTGCTTCACCAAAACCGCGAGGCTTTGGGCAATCGTACTGGGTGCCAATGTGCTGGGGGCGTTTGCGATATCCGCCTTCCTGATCCATACGCCGGTGTTGTCACTCGAACTCGTCTCGGTCATCAACGACCTGAGCCACCACGCCACCGGCATGGGCGCCTGGGTTGGCTTTCTGCGCGGAATACCGGCGGGGATCCTGATTGCGGCGATCGTTTGGATGCTGCCTTCGGCACAGAACAACGAGGTCCTGGTCATCGTGATCTTCACTTGGATGATTGCGGCCAGTGACTTTACCCACGTCGTTGCCGGTTCGGTGGAAATGGCGGTTCTGATGCTTCAGGGGCAGTTGCCAGTAGGCGCAGCCGTTTTCAGTTTTTTCCTGCCCGTACTGGCCGGCAACATCATCGGAGGAACCGCTGTCTTCACGATGCTGGCCTACGCCCAGATCAAACCCGAAATAGAAGAAGACCCAAAGCGCGGCTGAGGCGCTTTGGGTCTTTGGGATGGCGGGTTGGTTGGCGTGGCAGTGACGAATAGCGCTGTCAGCGATTCCTGATGAAAAACCAGATCAGTAGACCGGCCAAACCCAAGCCGAGCATGGCCGGCAATACGTATTCGATGCCCATATCGGTCGCAGTGTACCGCGTGTTCTAACTGCGGTCCGCCTTGCGCAGCGCGAGGCCCAGCAGGACACCCACGCCCAACGCTCCGACCATTGCCAGACCCGGGTTCTCACGCACGAATGCGACACTTTTCTCGGATGTCTGTGTCAGCTGTTTTTGCGCCTCGTCTCGCGCCGTCTTCAACGTGTCACGCGTTGCGGTTACGCCATCTTCCAACGCTGATTTGGCCTCCTTGGCCACTTCGTCGATCCGCGCCGCCATCTCGACATGCGGAGTGTCCTGAGGGGCCTTCTTCGCCGTTTTTTGTGTCATGTCAGATCTCCTTTCATCGACCCAACGCGGGCGGTCGCCAAAGGTTCCACCAAAATGATCCGGAACCAATCTGGGGTTCCAAGCGTTGACCCGTCAGTAGTCACAAAAATGAAAGGAAATCCCATGTTGTCCTGGGCGCTGATCTTTTTCGCACTTGCTATCGTTGCTGGCATCTTCGGGTTTGGCGGCGTCGCGTCGGCTTCGGCCGGTATCGCGCAGATCCTTTTCGTGATCTTTCTGGTCCTGTTCATCGGTTCGCTGATCTTGCGACTGATCCGTGGGTAAACCCCGGCGCATCCGCACACCCTGAAACAGTACCCTGAGGTTCAAACCCCTATGAAAGATGCCGTCCGTACCCAAACCGCCGCCGAATTGCTGATTGCCTGCCTGGAAGCCAACGGCGTGACCTGTGCATTCGGTGTTCCGGGTGAGGAAACAACCGATCTGATCGCCGCAATCGACAAGTCGAGCATCGACTTCGTCCTGTGCCGGCACGAGCAGTCGGCGGCGTTCATGGCATCGGTTCACGGTCGATTGACGGGGAACCCGGCGGTATGCCTCTCGACACTTGGACCTGGAGCGACCAATCTTGTCACCGGTGTGGCTGATGCCACGCTTGACCATGTGCCGCTGATCGCCCTCACGGGACAGGGTGCGCGGTCCAGGCTGGGCCGCGAAAGCCATCAGATCATTGATCTCGAAGCACTCTTCGCGCCAGTAACCAAGCTGAGCCGAACGCTGATGGTTGCGGATGAAATCCCCCAAGTCGTTGCCGAGGCCGTGCGATTGAGCAAGCTCGACAAACCCGGAGCCGTCCATCTTTCCCTGCCCGAAGATCTGGCCGAGGTCCCGATTCTGGCCGAACCTTTTGTGGCGCCGCCGCCAGCCGAGGTGCGACCGGCGGCCGATGCGGTCATCCGTTCTGCGCGCCTACTGGCCGAGGCGAAAAAGCCCTTGATCCTTGCAGGGCACGGGGTCATCCGATCCGGCACCGCAAGCGACGTTCGGGCACTTGCGGAAAGCCTGTCTGCCCCGGTCGTCACGACATTCATGGCCAAAGGCGTTCTGCCTCCGGGGCACCCGCTCTCGCTGCATTCGGTCGGTCAGCCGGGCAAAGAATTGGCATCAGAAGCCTTCGACCTGTGCGACCTGATCATTGCCATCGGGTTTGACCCGGTCGAATATCCCCCCTCGAATATTTCGATGGGCGGTAAGAAGCCGGTTCTCGAGATCTCGGATGTGGCCTCGACTGTTGATGTGGACTGGCCGGTAAAGGCCGCTTTGACAGGCGACCTTCCTCACTGCATCGACGTTCTGGCCAAGGCCACCGCCGAACGTCCCCCGCAAAGCTGGTTCAAAGATCTTCAGCGGAGGATTGACGCCTCGCTGGAAGGTGGATCAACAGCTACCGATGCCGCCTGCGTCGCGCCGTCGGACATTTGTCAGGCGATTTCCGAAACGCTTCGCGAAAGCGACGTTCTGTTGTCTGGCGTGGGCCTGCACAAACTTTGGGTCGCCAGCAAGGTTCAAGCGCGCCGGGCGGGGCAAATCATCATTCCGAACGGCCTGGCCGGTATGGGCCTTGCGCTGCCCGGAGCGATCGAGGCTGCCCGTCTGTTGGACGAGGGTCGGGTGATCGCCGTTTGCGGTGATGGGGACTTCCTGATGAACGTTCAGGAGATGGAGACGGCGGCCCGGTTGTGCGTGCCCGTTACCGTTCTGATCTGGGAAGACAACGGCTATGGTCTGATCGACGAAAAACAGCCTGGTGCGCGCGAGTTTTACTTCGGCAACCCCGATTGGGAGTCGCTGGCCCGATCCTTTGGCTGGGTCTACCACGATATCGAAAGTCACGGCAAACTTGCTCCTGCGCTGCAGGCGGCCGCTGACGTCGCCGTTCCGACTTTGCTGCGGGTGTCCGTCGACTATTCGGCTGATGGCGGGATGCCCACCGTCACCTGATTTTTCCGCCGAAAGTGGAACCAAATCCGCCTTTGGGCGTTTCTTCCCCAGTAGAAAAAAGGAGTTGTCATGACCGACGCATTGAACGTTGTCCCGAACGAAAACCCCGTTTCCACTGGCGTGCGCGACACCGCGCCCTTGGCCAAGGGTCTGGCTGATGTTCTGGCCGATACCTACCGGCTGACCTTCAAGACACATGCGTATCACTGGAACGTGGAAGGCCCGCTGTTCTATTCGATTCACAAGCTGACCGAAGAACAGTACGAAAACATGTTCGCCGCCGCTGATGAGATCGCGGAACGCATCCGCGCGCTGGGTCATCTGGCACCCTCGCGCATGTCCGACATCCTCGATTTCTCGGCCATCAAGGATCGCGAAGGGGACCTGTCCGCCGCCGACATGATCGAAGATCTGGCCGCCGATCACGAGCGGGTGGCGCACCGCCTGCACGCCCTGACCGAGCTTGCAGGAAGCCGCAAAGACGTCGTGACCGAAGATCTGGCGACCGAACGTTCGGCATTTCATGAGCAGGCAGCTTGGATGCTGCGGGCGATCTCGAAATCAAGCTGACGCGGTGAGCGGGCGCGTGTGTCGTTTTGCGACCCGACGGCGCGCGTTTAAAGTCTTGTGCAGGCTTGCCGAAAAACCGGCAAGCCTGCACATTCTGATCTGGTGACCAGTCCAAAGGGCGGCAATGTCTAAAAAAAACACGAAAAGCCAAAACTTGGCCGAGGAGCGGACCGACTGGGCCGAAGACCGCACCATTTTGGCAAATGAGCGCACGTTTGCGGGTTGGATGAGAACCGGAATGGCCTGCGTGGCCATCGCCCTTGGCCTCAAGGCCGTATTTTCCGCCGTCGAGCCCGAGTGGCTGGCAAAAGCCGCAGCCACTCTTTTTGTGTTGATCTCGCTGCTGATCTATTGGGGAGCCTGGATGAACGCCCGCCGCGTATATTCCCGATTGGAAGCGCACAGCGCCCAACCGGCATCTCGCTTCCACTTGCAATTGGTTGTTGGGAGCCTGTCCCTCGGATCAATCGCATGTTGTCTCGTGTTGTGGCTTGTCTAATTGAGGTGGCCCGTTCGATTTTAAGATCATCGCGGGCCTTCGGTCCATCGGGCGATGCTTTCTGGTGCAGGCGGACGTTAGCCAATGCGCTGTGTGGCCTGACGGTAGTGTAGTGGAGACGCCATTGCACGATCAGGGTTTCGGCTTGCTTTGCCGCCGCAGCGGGTGCAGTCCCCGCCTGGGGACAAAACTTCGACATACCGGTCCAGATGATCAGGCAACGGCTTGCGGCTGTGCTATCGGACCCGGTCAGATTGAATGAACCGCCGCATCGCGAATAAGCCGTTGAAAGATCAGCGCTAAAGGCAAAGCAGGTTCGAGCGCAGTTCCAAAAAACCGCTTTTTTGTCGCAAAAACCGACTTTGGATCTCGAACGTCACTTGGATCAGTAACTGGCGATCCCGGAAGGACTCGAACCCTCAACCTGCTGATTAGAAGTCAGCTGCTCTATCCAGTTGAGCTACGGGACCGCTGGGCCCTTCTTGATCGGTTTAGAGCCGGGGTTCAAGAGCCAAGCGCATGAACGCGCTGTTGGGATCGTCGTGATACCCAAAGATCGGACCGCAATAGCTGTATCCCAACGCTTCATAGAGTTTGCGTGCGGCGTCGTACTCGGCCAGATGGGCAGCGCCGGTTTCCAGAACCAGAGCAGAGATTCCGTCGGCGCGGGCGCATTCGGCTAGGTGGTTCATCATCGTCCGCGCCAACCCGCGCCCACGTGCTTTGGCCAGGATATGGACCGACTTCACCTCGGCCGTCCCGTCCGGCAAAGCCTTCAATGCGCCGCACCCCACAGGCTCGTCGTCGTCGAACAAGGCCCAGAACCGAATATCCGGCCCAGAGAGCGCCTCGGCATCCATTGTGTGATTGCTTTCGGCGGGTCCCGCGGTTTCGCTGTGCGCGAAATGCGCCTCGACCACCGGCCGCAGCGCGGCCGAAGTCGGATCCGCCTCGCGGATGTCAATCATTCAGTGGGTCCAGGGACCGCGGCGGTCTGTTGCAAAATTCTCGCCATACCCGCGCTGGCGCAGGTTGGGTTTGCGCTTGTGCGGCTCGCTGACCAAAACTTCGATGCCATGATCCTTGGCATAGTCCAACGCTTCTTCCTTGGTGTCGAACTTCAGGCGAACCTGGGATTGCGTGTCCGAGGACGACGTCCAGCCCATCAGCGGATCAACCTCGCGCGCCGACGCCGGCGCGAATTCCAAAACCCATTTGCGGGTCTTGGCCATACCCGACGTCATCGCATTTCTTGCAGGCTGGTAAATCCGTGCGCGCATGTCGCCTCTCCATACTCGATTGGTCGCGACCGTTTATGCGTCAGAGTGCGGGCGGGGACAAGATTGCAAATGCCGCAGGGCCATGCAAATGACCGGCGCTGCAGGGGTTGCATGCGGACAAAATAAGAACAAATGTAAGAAGCCCAAGCGGAGCCTGCCGATGCCCTATGCACATTCTGACAAAACCCAGCTGACCGTCGACGATGTCCGCGCCCGCCTGAAGCTTGAGGGCGGCAAGCGGTTCGTCATGCATACGGAGTTTGCACCGGCCGGGGATCAGCCAACGGCCATCAAGGAACTCGCCGCCGGTGTCCTGGACGGCGAACGCGATCAGGTGCTGCTGGGCGCCACCGGCACCGGCAAGACCTTCACCATGGCCAAGGTGATCGAGGAAACCCAGCGCCCCGCCATCATCCTCGCCCCCAACAAGACGCTGGCGGCCCAGCTTTACGGCGAGTTCAAGGGTTTCTTCCCGGACAACGCGGTCGAATATTTCGTCTCGTATTACGACTACTACCAGCCCGAGGCCTATGTGCCGCGCAGCGACACCTATATCGAGAAGGAATCGCAGATCAACGAACAGATCGACCGGATGCGCCACTCGGCCACCCGGGCGCTGCTGGAACGTGACGACGTGATCATCGTGGCCTCGGTGTCGTGCATATACGGCATTGGATCGGTCGAGACCTACGGGGCGATGACGCAGAATCTGAAGGTTGGGAACGAATACGACCAGCGGCAGGTGATGGCCGATCTGGTGGCTCAGCAATACCGCCGCAACGATCAGGCCTTCCAGCGCGGCAGCTTCCGGGTGCGGGGCGATTCCCTGGAAATCTGGCCCGCCCACCTGGAAGACCGGGCCTGGAAACTCTCGTTCTTCGGCGAAGAACTGGAGGCCATCACCGAATTCGACCCCCTGACCGGCGAGCGCACCGACACGATGGAGCAGATCCGCGTCTATGCGAACTCGCACTACGTCACGCCGAAACCGACGATGCAGCAGGCGATCCTCGGCATCAAAAAGGAGCTGCGCCAACGGCTGGACCAGCTAGTGGGCGAGGGCAAGCTGCTGGAAGCTCAGCGGCTGGAACAGCGCACCAATTTCGACCTGGAAATGCTGGAGGCCACCGGCGTCTGCAACGGGATCGAGAACTACTCGCGCTATCTGACCGGCCGCGCACCGGGCGAGCCGCCCCCGACCCTGTTCGAATTCATCCCCGACAACGCCATCGTCTTTGCCGATGAATCCCACGTCAGCGTGCCGCAGATCGGCGGCATGTATCGCGGCGACTACCGGCGCAAGTTCACGCTGGCCGAACACGGGTTCCGCCTGCCCTCCTGCATGGACAACCGTCCCCTCAAGTTCGAGGAATGGGACGCCATGCGCCCGCAGTCGGTCTTCGTCAGCGCCACGCCGGCCAAGTGGGAACTGGAGCAGACCGGCGGCGTCTTCACCGAACAGGTGATCCGCCCCACTGGCCTTTTGGATCCCGAGGTCGAAATCCGCCCCGTCGAGATGCAGGTCGACGACCTGCTGGACGAGGTGCGCAAGGTTTCGGCCAAGGGGTTCCGCACGCTGGTCACCACGCTGACCAAACGCATGGCCGAAGACCTGACCGAATACATGCACGAACAGGGCATCAAGGTCCGCTACATGCATTCCGACATCGACACGATCGAGCGGATCGAGATCCTGCGCGACCTGCGGCTGGGGGCCTTCGACGTGCTGGTGGGCATCAACCTGCTGCGCGAGGGGCTCGACATCCCCGAATGCGGGCTGGTGGCCATTCTGGACGCGGACAAAGAGGGCTTCCTGCGCTCGGAAACCTCGCTGATCCAGACCATCGGCCGCGCTGCGCGCAACGCCGAGGGCCGCGTGATCATGTATGCCGACCGCATCACCGGCAGCATGGAGCGCGCGCTGGAAGAAACCAACCGCCGCCGCGCCAAGCAGATCGCCTATAACGAGGAACACGGCATCACGCCCGAGACGGTGAAGAAGAATGTCGAGGACGTTCTGGCCGGTCTCTATGCCGGCGACGTGGACATGAACCGCGTCACCGCCACCATCGAGAAACCGATGCACGGCGCCAACCTCGAGGCCCATCTGGACGGGTTGCGCGAGCAGATGCGCAAGGCGGCCGAGAACCTGGAATTCGAAGAAGCCGCCCGCATCCGGGATGAGATCAAGCGCCTGGAAGCGGTCGATCTGGCCGTCGCCGACGACCCCATGGCGCGGCAATGGGCAGTCGAGAAAGCCTCGGAAGACGCAATTCGCTCGCAGGGACGGTCAACGGCCGGACGGCCGGGGCAGCGGGGTGGGAATGTGAAGAGAAGGAAGATGTGAATTTACCTGAACTCTACACGGTTGTCCTTTATTTTGCCTCGCACGAAGACATCCTTCTGAGATATATTCGGGAACTGCTGTTCCCAATCCCTATATCTGTCGTTTGATACTATCCGCGCGTTCAGTTTTTGAGCATCCGTAATCAACAGCGGATCAGCAGGCGTTCCTTTCGGCGCAACCCAAATACGACGTGCGGGAAACCGAAGTGCTTTGGACAGCTTTGCTGGATCTAGGTAACGGCCGGCAACCAAATAACCGATATTTGCATCAAACCAGATTACAGGTTCAAGCCCTTCCGAGATTAGCTCGTCAATTACTATTCTTACAGAGTCTAGGTCAGGTTTATCGTTATTCCAATACAGCACATTTGACCCGTCTATCACGACCCAATTGGCTTGTTTGCGCAGCTTAGTTCTAATTAATTGTATAATTGCCAGAACTGAACCGACGACCCCGGCCAACATTGGAAATGTTATGACCGGACCGAAAGCCGTCACCGACAATAACACCGCTGCTAAGGAAAAAATTAACAAGAAAGCAAACCTAATCATACAGAGATTGATAGCAAGTTTTGCACACCCCGCAATAGAGGTGACTTTACTTCCGTAAAGAGCCCTTTCTTTAGAATTTCTGTTATTGCGTTTTGTCCGCCCCTTAGTTTACGCCCCTCACTCATCCCTTGCCACGCACCCCTCCCTCCTCCACGTTTGAAATCACAAATTGTGATTCCAAACGGCAGCCATGACGAACGCCAAGAACTTGCCCTCCACGCATGAGGTCCAAAGCGCCATTCACCGGGTGCGCGGCACCCGCGTGGTGCTGGCCGAGGATCTGGCGCGGTTCTACGGAAAATCCGTCAGCGCCTTCAATCAGGCCGTCTCGCGCAACAAGGACCTGTTCGAGGGCTACCGCTTTCAGCTGACCGACGCCGAGGTGGCCGATTTGACATCACGGAATGTGATTTCAAAGCCCAAAGGCCGCGGCGGGCGGCGGGTCAATCCGTGGGTCTATACCGATTACGGCGTGGCCATCGCCTCGACCCTGTTCAAGGATCCGCGCGCGATCAAGATCACCCGCATGATCACCGAGGCCTTCGTCGACGGTGCGAACGCCCTCGCTGAAACCCCACGCAGCGCGCCCGAGATCCTGCCGCCCCAAGGCACCCCCGCCCCGCTGCTGCCCAATGGCGAGCAATTGCGGGCGCTGGCCGAAAACATCCTCGATTCCGGGCAGCAGAGCCTGGTCGACTACATCGCCAACCCTACTACCAAGCGCCAGCAGGCGGTGGCGGTGATCATGAAAACGCTGGCCGAAACCGCAGGCGAGGAAGTGCGCACCCAGCACGAGCGCCTGCGCCTGCGCATCGCTGAACGGTTGGCTGCGGGCGACTATGCCGATGACGATGACCGCAATCGGCTGATCGAACTGCTGCAGGCGATGAAGGGCTAAAGCCCCAGCTCGGCCCGCATCTTTTTCGTCAGCTTGGCCACGACCATCTCGTAGGACGTCACGATGTGGTCGCGCAGGGACGCGTCGCTCATCCCGCGTTCGTCGTAAACCTGCAGCCATTTCATTCCCCGCGAGGCCAGATAGGGCGCGGGCCGGATGCCGGGCTGATCCTGTAGCACCTCATAGGCCAGGTCGGTGGCCTTGAAGGTAAAGGCATCCTTGCCGTCGTTCCAGCCGCAGATCGCGAACACCTTGCCACCCACCTTCCACACATCCGCATTGCCCCACTGCACAACGTGGCTCGTGGCCTTGAGAGAGGCGCAGAAAGCGTTGAATTCGTCTCGGGTCATGACGCCGATCCTGACGGGCCGGCAAGGATTTCGCAAGCAAGCATGACCTGTCGGGCCTAACCGAACAGGTCTTGCAGAACGTCGCCGATTTGAACCGTCGCCGCGCTGGACCAGTCTGGCCGATAGGACGGTTTTCGCACCTGGTACTCGGTTCCGGTGCCCGTGCCCGACCAGACGCCATCGAAGAACAGAGCGCGCTCCTTGCGCCGCCGCGGGCGTATTTCAGGCGGCCGCCGCCAATACATGATCGCGCGTCGAGCGCCGGCCACATCCCCGGCCTTCCATCTGCCCACCCAAACGGCCCGGTCTATGGCCCCGGTGTTGTAGTGAAAGGACAAGGCCGCGCCCAACTGCGCCTCGGTCAGGGCGTGGCCGGCAAAGGCCGTTTCCACCGCAGGCAGATAGTTGGTGCGGATAGCCCACTCATACACTTCAAAACAGCGCCGCAAGGTCTGGGGGTTGTCCAGATAACGCGGCCAGACCGTGTGGCCCGAGGCCGACGTGATCCCCACACTCCAGGTCCAGACATCAACGGAATCCAGATAGGCCTCGCGCACGATCGCCTCGTGCGAGATAAGCTCGGCGGCAATACGCGGTGTGATCTTGTAAGGCATCAGGCCATCTCCGAGTGGCGGCCGATGTCACCCCTTGTCCCAGTGGGCAATGACATCATACCCCATCGGCGTCGGAGGTCCTTCAAGATACTCGGCAAACTGGCCCCACAACTCGGCAACCTTGGGGGCGTTTGCGTTTGATGTCGCCTCGCTTTCGACGACCGAGATCACATAGCCGCTGCCGTCCTCGTTCATCACATTCGTAAAGCAGTGCATACCGGGCATGCCCATGATCTGATCCTTCAGATCGTTCATTCGGGCCGTGGCGGCCTCGCGGGTGCCGGGCTTCATTTTGAACTGGGTAACGCGTGCAAACATGGTTGTCCTCCCTCGCTTGGGGTCCAGACCCCGAACCGCGGCAAACTGCCAGCGGACGGTATGATCCTACCACGTCCTGCCCAAATCACGCAGGGACACAGGCAACGCGATCATGTGCGCGAAAAGGTTCAACCATGAAGATAGGTATCTTCCATGGCCGTCAGGGGCGGACAAATTTGGCGTTTCCGACAGCCCGCGGTTTGGGCGCCGTGCTTTGCGTGGACGCAGGTGCCTGGACCGGCACAGCCGACCGCGTCGCGGCCCGGACACTGGACTCGCATGCGATCCCGTCGCCGTCAGGGTCGTTGCGTTTGTGGTATCCAAGCTGTCCCTCGCGCATCGGCCCAAGACCAACGGAGCGAGCAGCATCGCAACCAGCCAGCGCCACAAGGTGCATCACGGCTTCGGTCCGCTCCAGATCAGAAGTCCGGAGATATACGCCCAGCGCGATCATCCCTGTCGTCAGCGGTAGGGCCAGCACCATCAGCAGAATGCGCAGAGGGGACAGCGCATGTCGGCGCAGGGCATCAGCCTTGCGCTGTCGACGTGCCAAGCGCGGATCTGGTGCGGGTTCGTTATATACGGTTGTCTTCAGCTTCATAACCTTGGCGATACACCAACTATGTGGCAAAGCCGAGGCATCGGAATGACGCAATCCAGCGAGGGCGCCACGTGAACACTCGAAACCCGTTTCAACCGGTCGACGAGACTGCGCGGGAACTGGCCCTTGATCTCATCGCGCAGGCCCGTTTTGCCGCGCTTGCCGTGGTACAAACGGACAACGGACTGCCGTCGATCAGCCGCATCGCACTGGCCACCGACAGTGCTGGATGGCCGCTGACCCTGATCTCGGATCTGGCGGAGCACTCACGCGCATTGGAGGCATATCCGGCCTGCGCGTTGCTGATCGGCGAGCCCGCTGACAAAGGTGATCCACTGACCCATCCCCGGCTGACCCTGCACTGCACGGCGCGCCCGATCCCACGGGCGACCGAGGAGCATACCGCGCTTCGGGCACGCTACTTGTCACAGCGTCCGAAGGCCGGACTATATATCGACTTCGCAGATTTCCGTTTTGTGCGTTTCGAGATTGTTGATGGGCTTCTCAATGGCGGGTTCGGCAAAGCGTGGAAGATGACACGCGAAGACCTTTGCCCGCCATCAAATCAGCGAACGACGTGAACTGCGCAGCTGGCGTGGCGCACCACATGTGTCGCGGTCGAGCCGAGCAACAGATCCTGCATCCCCGGTCGGTGCGAAGCCATGATGATCAGGTCAGGTTTGTTGGTTTCCGCCCAATCCAGAATCGTGCGCCCCGAATGGCCCTCGACCACAACGCCCTTGGCGTTCGGCAGCTTGGCGGCCAGAATGTTCAGCTCATCCTGGATCGCGCGCCGTGCTTCGGTCAGGTATTCGGCCGGCATGTAAGAGATTGCGTAGTCCGGGATATGCTCGACAACATGCAACAGGGTCACTTTGGCATCTGGCGTCGCCAACAGCTTGGCCAGCTTCAGCGGCCCCGACGTGTCACGCTCGGCATCGAAGGAAATCGGGACAAGAATATTGTGATACATGGCTGGCGCCTCCTTGAGTTTCGCGTTCAGATAGCAGTAGCCAAAGTCTTCTGACCTTGATTCAGGTCAGGATCAGTCAAATGTTTCGGCCACGTCGTACATCACCGGCTCGAAGCTTTTGCACAATTCGTTGATCTTGCGGTTGCGCTCGCGCATTTCAGGCGTTCGCAGCATGGCCAGAAAGTCTTCCCGCCGCTCCCACTGCGAATAGTTCGCGATGCGGGTCTGGGCATCGTTGACATGCAGTCCGGCCGCGACAAAACCGGGCTGCTTGGAAATGAAGTTCGCATAGGCGTCGGTCAACGCTTCCAGCAGGTCCTGGCAGGTTCCGGGGGTCATTTCGAAAGTGGTGATAACGGTCTGAACACTGGCGTCTTTTGATATCTTCGGCATCGGTCATCTCCCTTGTCTGACCCAAGCCTAGCACAGGTTTTTCAAACGTCCTGCCTTTCGTTGAGCTGGCGCGAAAAAGTTTCCGAAAAAAATGAACCGAGCGCTAACCTTCCGTTAACCAAGGTTGATGATCCTGCGCAAATGGCCCGCCTGATCGCCTTCCTGTGTGCAAGCCTTGTGTTTTCAACTCCGGCCTTGGCCGGGGCATGGCTACGTGAAGAAGGCGCCTCGTTCACCTCGTTGGCCCTGACGGCGTTTTCCGAGCCCGGGAAGGGCATCCGCTTCAAGTCCTCGCTCTATGGGGAATGGGGAATGCGCCCAAATCTGACGCTGGGTTTGGACGCGGAAGAGCATCAAGAACTCTACGGTCACGCCGTGGTGTTTGCGCGCCTACCGGTTGCCGAATTTTCCAACGGTGGGCGTCTGGCGGCCGAGTTGGGTGTCGGCGCGCATCACCGTGAAACCCGCGCATGGGCGATGTACAAGGCAACCCTGTCTTGGGGCAAAGGATTTCAGGCCCGATATGGCAGTGGCTGGATGGCGGCTGATGCCGCGCTGGAGTACCGAAGCCATGACGCTCTGATCCGAAAACTGGACCTGACAGTGGGTTTGTCGTCGCACCGTCGGGTCAATCCCCTGCTCCAGATCGAAACGTCCTATGTACCTGGCCGCCCGCTCTATTGGAGCGCGCGACCCTCGGCGATGTTTCGATCCGAAAGCGGCCCCAACACCTGGATAATCGGGGTCGAGCGCAACGCCGCCCGGGACAGGCCAGGCCTGAGATTCGCGCTGTGGCGCGAGTTCTGAATGCTGCGCGCCGGCCGCCCCAAAAGCGACCGGCCGACACGGATCAGACCTCGATCCGCATGATCACCGAAACTTCACCACTCAAGGCCTCGGACCAACGCAACTTGATCTGGTCCTGGTTCGTCCCTTGCTGCAACTGAACATAGGGGGCCGTATAGCGCAGAGTTCCAAAGGCGGTTCTCAGCCCGTCCAGCACGACGACGCTGTCACAGCTGCGGGCCTGCCCACCAAAGGGGAATGCACCATCCGAGTCCACCGTCCAGGCAGAGGCCGCCGTATTTTGTTCGTGACGGACCCGCAGAGGGTTCGCGGTCTTGAGTGTCACGTTGTGATACGTGTTGTCTGCGAACGTGACATTCACATGCCGATCAGGATTCAGATCGGCAAAAGTTGTATCAACCTTGTCCACGCGGTCGATTGACCCGTTCGCCGTTCGGAACTTGTTGCCCGTGACCGTCATTCCGTTCAGGAAATGCCCGACGCCATGCGGGCGCACGACGATATAGGCGAACCACGGGGCAACGTCGCTTGAATAGAAGATGTTGTCGGTGATGCTCATGGCGCTGAAGGAATAGCCCGAGGTGTAGTCGGGCTCGGCATCGCGCTCATTGCTCCACTCGATGAAACAGTTGTCGACATAATTGTCGGCGATCGAAGAGCTGTTGTAGGCCCCGATCATCACCAAACCCGCATTGCGCACACCGTTCGACACGCTGTCGCCCTGAAAGAAATGGTTGCCGAGAACCAGGTTGTTGTCTCCACCCAGAACCGCGAAGTGGTGGAAACGAACGGCCCTGCTGTGGCGCAGCTTGACGTCGTTGGCATTGGCGTTGATGGCAATCGAACTGCGGTCGGGCACGTCCAGAGACTCCTCGCTGGACAGGAACTGGCAACCGTCGATCAAAATGCCCTGGCACCCCACCCCGATTGAAGTGATGCCGCGATCCAACGGACGGCTGACAAAGCAGTTTTTCAAAACGAACGTGTTCCCGCCCGGCGACAGGCGGATCGCGCTGCAGCGCCCGTTGCATTGAAACTCGATGTCTTCCATCGCGAATTTCTGGAGCGCACTGAAGCCCGAGAAATCCAACAGGTACTTGAAAGCAACGAACGTGAATGTCTGCGTGCCAGCCGCATCATAGATAGGTGCGTTCAAGGTGATCTCACCGGCACCTTCATCCTTGGACCGAACATAGATCTCACGTCCAACGCCGCTGCCCTGAACCAACGACCCGAGCGGGATATTGGCCACGTTGGCCACACCGGACAACTTGTAAGGATCCGCCGGATCGTATGTTGCGACAGAGGTAAAGGTCTCGGTGTCCCATGAGGCGCTGCTCTTGACGTCGAACTGCCCGTTGCGGATCACGCGGCGAGTGGAGTAGCTGCCGCGATTGGGTACGGCGGCCTGCATGTCGATCGGCTCGGACACCGAGATCTTGCGGCCGCCCAGGTCCAGCGATTCATGATCCGAGTTGTTCAACAGCGCCTGAAACGCCTTTTTGAAGGCCAGGGCTTCATCGCCGAAGGCGGAGATGTAAGTCGGCAGATCGAAATTCTTGGTCAGAAGAAGCATCTTGTCATCAGGCATCGTGACCGTGCCCTCAAAGTCGACCTCCGCGTCCAGCCCAACATCCTGTGCCAGGTGGTAGGTTCCCTGCGGCACATAGATGCGGCGACCTCCCGCGGCTTGGTCTGCCGCCTCGAACGCGGCCGAGTCGTCGGCCACACCATCTCCTAACGCGCCATAGTCCCGCACGTCCACAAGGCTGATCATGTCGCGCAAGAAGATCCCGGTGACATCGGTAATTTCGATATCATCGATCCGAACGAGCGCGCCGTTTGCCCCCTCGATATCGAGGCCGAAATGCCCGTATAGCGCCGAAATGCCCCAAGGCATGTCCACGCCCGGCCGCTGTCCAATCCCGACGATGGCGGTGACCTCGTGCACCACGCCATAGGCCGACAGCTGAATGGCCGGGCCCTGTTCGGTCAGTCCGGAAAGGTGCACGTCGCCGGCCCCTCCGGCCCATCCAGCGATCCGGACCTGCGGCAATGGCCCGCTGATCGCTTTGACCCGCGCCTTGATCTGCAAATAGCAGCCCGGCAGAAGCGGCGTCTGCCCCATGTACCGCAGTTGCTGCGTGGGATTGACCTTCAGTATCTCAAGACAACCGCCAAACTCCGCATCTGCAGGCACGAACACTCCCGTTCCCGATCCGTCATAGGTCGGTGAGCCCGGAGTGCCGTCGCCGCTGGACCACACATCCAGACCATTCGCGAATTGCGGCGGCGTGAAAACGATTCCGTCGGTGATTGCCTTGTTCATTGAATACCCTTTCCCAAACGCGCCCACTCTTCAGGCTATGGCGCATGCCAGATTTCGGATCCGGAAGCCGCCCGGACACGCTGGTCTGAGTATCGAAAAGGGATTAACCGTCGCTCATATCATCGTGACGGTGGGTGTTGCGTCAGGCGGATGGGTCGGAGTTGCCAAGCAGTTGCACCCCGTTGATCTTCCAGCCGTTTTCCAGCTGGACCATCTGATAGTCCAGGATGTGAACCCGGCCGTTCGCATCCACCACCATCACTTTCTGCCACCAGAACCCTGAGATCTGCCGCAATTCCAGAAATCGGATCTCAGCTGGGCGCCAGACCATTGGATAGCCGTTGCGCACCATCGCGCCAAAATTCTCGGGCGTGCGGAACATTGTCTGGATGTTGGGGCTGGCGAAGGTGAAGGCCGTGGCGAAGTCATCGGCCTTGAAGGCTTCAATCTGTGCCGCGATATTGGCTTCGATGTCGCCACTTTGGGCAACTGCGGCTGTTGCCAGACCGGCACTCAGGGAAACTGCAAGCAAAAGTCGACGCATGGGGCCACCTCCTGCCGGAAAAGTAGCCCCATGCAGTATGTGGTCAAATCAGGCTAGGTCTCCGGCCAGGGCCTTGTCGATCAGTGCAATCGTTTCGGGGACGCCATAAAGGGCGATGAACCCGCCGAACCGAGGACCTTGGCTGGCGCCCAACAACACCTCGTAAAGGGCTGTGAACCAGCCGCGCATCGGGTCAAAGCGCTCGCGGCCGATGGAATAGACCACCGATTGCAAGGATTCGTCCTCGACCGGACCGTCATAGGCTTCAAGCGCCGACTTCAGGGCTTCAAGCGCCTCGCGCTCTTGCTCCGTCGGCGCCCGATGCTTGCGGGTCGGCTTCACGAAGTCGTTGAAGTAGCGCACTGCAAAACCGGCAGCCTTGTCGAGGTCCGGATGGCTTTCGGCCGTGGCTTCGGGCGCATAGCGGCGGATGAAGCCCCACAGAGTCTCCTTGTCCTCGGCACCTGAAACCGACGCGAGGTTCAGCAGCATTGCAAAGGGTACGATCAACGTCGATTCCGGCACGTCACCGCCGTGAATGTGCCAGACCGGGTTGTTCAACTGAGCCTTCAGATCCTGCCCGGGGTAGGCACGCAACTGCTGATGGTATTCATCATATGCCTTCGGGATGACGTCAAAATGCATCCGCTTTGCCGTCTTCGGCTTTTGATACATGAAATAGGCCAGACTCTCGGTCGGCGCATAGGTCAGCCACTCGTCGATCGACACTCCGTTTCCGGACGACTTCGAGATTTTCTGCCCGTTTTCATCGAGAAACAGCTCATACGAGAAATGCTCGGGCGCACGGCCGCCCAGCGCGCGGCAGATCGCGTCATAAATCTTTTCGTTGGTCGCATGTTCCTTGCCATACATCTCGAAATCGACGCCCAACGCCGCCCAGCGCGCTCCGAAATCCGGTTTCCACTGCAACTTCACATTGCCGCCAGTCACGGGCAGCGTCCACTCCTTGCCATCTTCATCATCGAAGGTGACGGTGTAGGTCTCGGCGCACACCTTTTTCATCGGCACATAAAGGACTCGGCCCGTTTCCGGATGGATCGGCAGGAAGATCGAATAGGTCTGCTGACGCTCCTCGCGCAGGCTTTTCAGCATGATGGCCATGATGTCGTCATATCGTTCGACTGCACGCTTCAGGATCTCGTCGAACTGACCCGAACGATAAAAATCGCGCGCCGAATAGAACTCGTACTCAAACCCGAACGTATCCAGAAAACGACGCAGCATGGCGTTGTTGTGTTCACCAAAGCTGGGATACTCGCCGAACGGGTCAGGGACCGAAGTCAGCGGCTGCTGCAGATAGGCTTCAAGGGCCTCGGGGTTCGGCACGTTGCTGGGGACCTTGCGCATTCCGTCCAGATCATCCGAAAAGCAGATCAGCTTGGTGGGAATGTCCGACAGGGCCTCGAAGGCGCGCTTGACCATCGTGGTCCGTGCCACCTCACCGAAAGTGCCGATATGCGGCAGGCCCGACGGGCCATATCCCGTTTCGAACAGAACGAAGCCCTTCTCCGGTGGAGACTTCTGATAGCGTTTGAGCAACCGGCGCGCCTCTTCGAAAGGCCAGGCCTTTGACGTCATGGCGGTTTCACGCAGTTCAGACATTTCGTTCGTTCTCCATCGGGAAATCAGCGAGGGTCGCTCAATGCGACCGACCGGCATCTCCTATTGTGCAGATGCAGCGTGAGTCAATGACCACAGGCGAGAAACGCCGCCCCTGCTACGATTTCAGACGGTTGCTCGTGACCAGGAACACAGAAAATTCTGATCAGGACACAAGCAGACATCGGTATGTATTGGAAAACAAGATATTGAACCCTTTGCCACACCTCAATAACGTGCGGCACGATACCAATCGCAGGACGTTCCCATGACCCAACCCGTTTCCCACCCGATGTCGCCGCAGGATTGCCTTGTGGCGATCATGGTGGCCGTCTCAGCCTCGGACGAGAACATCCGCACCGTCGAACTGGTCAAGATCGAGACAGCCGTGAATATGCTGCCTGTGTTTGCCGACTACGATATCGACCGTATGCGCCGGGTTTCGCAGATCGTGTTTGATCTGTTCGAGCAGGAAGATGGTCTGGACGCACTGTTTGGTCTGATCCGGGACAACCTGCCTGAGCGGTTGAACGAAACGGCCTATGCTCTGGCCTGCGATGTCGCCGCCGCCGACGGCTCGCTGGCCGAAACCGAACTGCGGCTGCTGGAAGAGATCCGGTATGAGTTGGAGATCGATCGGCTGCACGCCGCAGCGATCGAGCGCGGCGCACGGGCGCGTCACACCGTCTGATCGGATTCAGCTGCCATAAAGCGCGCCCCAGCGCTCGATGAGGGCCTGCTGCAGTTTGCGAGACCTGCGATTCCAGCTGCGCGCGCCTTCAGGGCGTTCGCGGCTTTCACGCGCGATGGTCGCCCGATGCGGAAGATCGGCAGTGAATATCGCAAAGGCCAACTCGGATCCTTCGGCGGTGGTCAGATACCCGCCCAAGCCAGATACAAAGTTCAGGGTTCCGGTCTTGGCGTCGACCTTGATCGGGTGCCCTTGGATCCGCTGGCCTTTGGCGTCGGTCAGGGTAAACGGCTTCAACAGATGTCGCAGCGTTTCATGTTGCTGAGCGGCCACCAGAACTTTGACCAGGCCAGACGGCACCATTCGCGAAGCATCGCCCAACCCCGAATGATCCACCATAGCAATACCGGACGCGCCATAGGTCTGAGCCGACCAGCGATTCATCTCATCCGCGGACTCTGCCAGTGTTTGCGGCCGCCTACCCCGCGCGACGGTCGCAGCCAGCCCCACCATCTCGGCCGTGAGGTTGGTCGAATATTTCAGCATCCCTTTCACTATGCTGGTAAGTTCATCGCTCTGATGCGTGACCAGAACGGTGCCGCTGGGGGCCTCGCGTGTGACTTGAACCCGCCCCAGGACGATGCCGTTCACCCGGGCCAGAGTGCGGAACACATCCCCGGCATACAAACCCGGTTTGCGCACGGGCAACCACCTGGCGCCACCATTACCCAGCGCGCCCTTGGCAACTGTCCAGCGGTCCTGCCGCGCGCTGGGTTGATAGCTGTAGACCGGAAGGTTGCGATTTTCGATCCGCATCGCGGCCATGTCCACCGACGGCGTATAACTGGCACTGCGTGCGTCCATGGTCACGTCATAGCTGGACCCTTGGCGTTTCCACTCGAAATGCACGCGGTTGAAGTTCAGGGAAATTCCACTGATCGCAGGGCTATAGCCCACATGATCAGGCTGACCGGGGTCTATGCTGAATACATAGGGCAATGCGCCGCTGTACACTTTGAACGCACCCCGAACCTCGGTCAGTCCGGCCTTGCGCAGGTTGGCGGCCATCGTGGCCAGAGCATCGGTATCCAATACCGGATCGCCGCCTCCGACCAGTATCAGATCACCATTGAGGATTCCGTTTTCAATCGGACCATCTGCGATCAGCTTTGTTTCGAACCGATGGTCCGGCCCCAGAACGTCCAGCGCGTAAAGCGCGGTCAGGGCTTTGGCGACGCTGGCCGGCGGCAAGCCGCGGGCCCCGCCGAATTCCTCCAGTTGCGCGCCGGTTTTTACGTCTGCCACGGCGAAGACCACTTCCCCCTTCAATCGCGCCGCCTGAATGATGCGTTCGGCACCGCTCAACTCGGCGCCACGGGCAACAGGCCGCAATGAGACAGTTGGCGCCCCGGCAAGACCCGCGGTGGGGATCAGAAGCGAACCGGCGCCGGCCAGAAAGAAACGTCTCGAAATACGATCAGTCATGGGTCAAATAAAATCCCAGAGATCACAGGCAAACAACCATGCACCTGAATTATGTGCCCATCGGGGCTGTTCAGGCAACACCTGTCAGGTCCAGCCGCCTTTGGAGCGTATCTGAGTCGAGCTGACATCGACCATCGGCACGTTCACGAAACACCAGGCCGGCGCATCGGCCCGACCCAAAAGATGCCGCGCCGTTCCGTCAATCCGGTATTTGGCATAGACACGCGCCGCCGGTGACATGCGGGCTGAAATCCGATCTCCGGGGCGCGCCACCACGCCCACAGGAACGGTGTCCATGATCAACCGCCAGTCCTTCCATTTGTGAAACTGGGCCAGGTTGTCAGCCCCCATTAGCCAAACAAACCGAACCTGCGGATAGAGCCGCCGCAATGCAGCAAGTGTGTCAGCCGTGGCGCGGGTGCCGGTCAGATCCTCAATGTCAGTCACCTCAACCTTGGGATGCTGCATGATGGACCGTGCGGCCTCAACTCGCTGATCGATCGGAGCCGGGCCGCGAGCCTTCAGCGGGTTCCCCGGCGACACCAACCACCAGACCCGATCCAATCCAAAAGCCTTCATCGCCTCCAGTGTAACGTGCACATGCCCCTGATGCGGTGGATCGAACGATCCCCCGAACAGTCCCACGACCTGACCGGGCCGCGCATATGGTATCGCGCTTCGCAACATCCCCTGCTGTAGTCCAGAACTCGCCGGCCTTGTCAATCAACAGGTTGCACAGCATCGCCCAAACCGACCGCCCCCGATCGCACCACTTCGGCACACCAGCCGCCATGCCCACGCACGGCAGAGTACCCCCCGTTGCCCAACGCCTCTTCCATCCTGCTGCAAGGCGCGCAGATAACCGTGATCCGCAAGATGGCGGTGCCGACCTGAACCTCGCGCCCTTTGAGAGCGCCCAGATTGATGCCGGAAACCACCAGATTGCGCCGCAGCACGTCCGGTGCGACCGGACCTTGCCCCAAATAGCTGCCGATCGCGGCAAGATGCTCGTGCTGAACCAGGGTCACCGCACGCTTCCCCGAGCGACCGCGATCGCCCTCAACCCCGTCTTCCCGGATCATGGCCTGACCCAGTGCGATCATATCCAATCGTCGCCCCGGTCTGACGCCGATCCATTCGATCCGCCCGGCCTTGGCCCAACCCGATACCAATTGCGCAAGTTCCGGCATTGCCAGCATCCTTCCCAGTCCGGTCAGGCCAGCGCATAAGGCCAGCCAGAAATTCGCCAAAGCACCAGCTTGCCCCGCCCGTCCCGCTTGGCTATCAAGCGGGTCAACCTGAATTCCCCGACCCAGAGGACGCGACATGGCCGCCTATCAATATGTCTACCACATGCAGGGTGTCTCAAAGACCTATCCCGGTGGCAAGAAGTGCTTTGAAAACATTCACCTGAGCTTTCTGCCCGGCGTAAAGATCGGTGTCGTCGGCGTGAACGGCGCCGGTAAGTCGACCCTGATGAAGATCATGGCCGGCCTCGATACCGATTTCACAGGCGAGGCGTGGGCCGCCGAGGGCGCAAAGGTCGGCTATCTGCCACAGGAACCTCAGTTGGACGAATCCCTGACCGTCCGCGAAAACGTCATGCTGGGCGTGGCCGAGAAAAAGGCCAAGGTCGACCGTTTCAACGAGATCGCGATGGAGATTGCCGAGAACTACTCGGACGAGTTGATGGAAGAGATGACAGCCCTGCAGGACGCGATCGACGCGGAAAACCTGTGGGACCTCGACAGCCAGATCGACGTTTCGATGGAGGCGCTGCGCTGCCCGCCGGACGATGCCAACATCGCCAACCTCTCGGGCGGCGAGAAACGCCGCGTAGCGCTCTGCAAGCTGCTGCTGGAAGCGCCCGACATGCTGCTCTTGGACGAACCGACCAACCACCTGGACGCCGAGACCATCGCCTGGCTGCAACAGCACCTGATCGACTACAAGGGCACGATCCTGATCGTCACGCACGACCGCTACTTCCTGGATGACATCACCGGCTGGATCCTCGAGTTGGACCGCGGCCGTGGCATCCCGTACGAGGGCAACTATTCCTCGTGGCTGGAGCAGAAAGCCAAGCGGCTTGAGCAGGAAGCCCGCGAGGACAAATCCAAGCAGAAGACCCTGCAACGCGAACTGGAATGGATGCGTCAGGGGCAAAAGGCGCGTCAGGCCAAATCCAAGGCCCGCATCAACGCCTACAACGAGTTGGCCGAACAGTCCGAGCGCGAAAAGCTGACCCGCGCACAGATCGTCATCCCCAACGGCCCGCGCCTGGGCAGCAAGGTGATCGAGGTCAACGGGCTGGCCAAGCATATGGGCGACAAGCAATTGATCGAGAACCTGTCCTTCAGCCTTCCGCCGGGCGGCATCGTCGGCGTCATCGGTCCCAACGGCGCCGGTAAGTCGACCCTGTTCAAGATGCTGACCGGCCAGGAAAAGCCCGATGCCGGCACCATTGAATACGGCGACACGGTACAACTGTCCTATGTCGATCAGTCGCGCGACGACCTCAACGACAACGACACCGTGTGGGAGGCGATCACCGGCGGCGCCGAGATCATCCAACTGGGTGACGCGCAGGTCAATTCCCGCGCCTATTGCTCGTCCTTCAACTTCAAGGGCGGCGACCAGCAGAAAAAGGTCTCGCTGCTGTCAGGAGGTGAGCGCAACCGCGTCCACATGGCCCGCCTGCTGAAAGAGGGCGGCAACGTCCTGCTGCTGGACGAACCGACCAACGACCTGGACGTAGAAACCCTGCGCGCGCTGGAAGACGCGCTGGTCGATTTCGCCGGCTGCGCCGTGGTCATCTCGCACGACCGTTTCTTCCTCGACCGGATCTGTACGCACATCCTGGCCTTTGAAGGTGATGCGCATGTCGAATGGTTCGAGGGCAACTTCGAAGACTACGAAGAAGACAAGAAGCGCCGCCTGGGACCGGACGCGTTGGAGCCCAAGCGGTTGAAGCATAAGAAGTTTGCGCGATAACACTCCTGACACATCTCCGGATGGATAGTGTGAGCAGAAATCAGCCCATACTATCACCGGGATGATGGACAGTTGGAGAACGGTATGGCGGAAGCGCTACTGTTGATTGGCTTCTTTGTGCTCGCAAGCATTTCGGCGTGGGTGTCTATGCTGATCTTGGCGTCTGTGTTTCCATTCTTCAACTTCAAGAAAGAGTATACCGAGTATCTATTGAGGGTAAGCGGCGCACCGCCCACCCGTCTTCGTCTGCTTCTGACGGTTTACGGGGCTAACAGCTATTTCTTTAAGATAGATTGGGGGCACGACTCACCTGCACCGGGTGCACTCAAAACCACTCCAAATCGCAACCTTTTTCGCATGCTTCTCCTGGCACTTGCGACCTTGATTTTTTCCGTGTTCCTGTGGGTCGATGCATCCGCGATGTTCAACATCATCTCGGCACGAATCTAGAAAACGACATCCCGGCATCTGGCTGATTGCTTGTGCCGAAACGGGCTCTCGGGCGTCCGAATGCCATTGACTGGAGTCGACTATCAGACAGGTGACCGATCCTATTTCTTGGCCGATCCGCTATTGGATTCGTGTCCGTTCTGCCCGGATGGGACGCGATAATCTGACACCGAAAAGTCCGTAGCGGATTCGAATTCAGTTCGGCGGATTTATGTTCAAAACGCCCGCTGGCCCCTGAAAGCACAACACATTCTGCCCAACTGACCCTTGCCATATGGCCCTCTCAGTGCCATATGCAAAGAGCTTACGTTATTCTACTTCGACCTACTGTCTCCGTTTTCGGCGTTCAGTCTATCGATCCAGACAACGACGCCGGGCTGCCGCAATTCCGTGGGCAGCACTAATACAGGAGATACGGATATGCCCGCAGGCACCGTAAAATGGTTCAACACCACCAAAGGTTTCGGCTTCATCGCACCCGAAGAGGGCGGCAAAGACGTGTTCGTGCACATTTCGTCCGTCGAACGTTCGGGCTTGACTGGTCTGGCCGACAACCAGAAAGTCACCTATGAACTGCGCGCTGGTCGCGACGGTCGCGAAAGCGCCGACAACATCGAACTGGCCTAAACCAGGTCTCTTGGGGGCGACGGATGACCGTCGCCCCCATTTTTTTGCGCGGTTTCTGATCGCGCTTTCCAGCCCCAGTGGGGCAGGAAAACAACATCACTTTCCGGTGAAACCCGCGCGGGAATTGACCGGATCGGCTATTCTGAACAGACTGCTACCCTGTTTTCTTTGTTGATTAGCCGAGTATTGCCATGTTCTCACGCCGCAATTTTCTGATCTCCGCTGCCGCTCTCAGCGCCGTGCCTGGCACGGCCCACGCGAAAAAGAAGCCGGTCGAATACGACCCGACTCCGCAAATCGTTCGGATCAAGAAGCAGTTTTTGCCCGGGCAATTGTTGGTCGCGCCACGTTCGTTCTACCTGTATTTCGTGACCGAGCCCCGCAAAGCCATCCGTTATGGCTGTGGCGTCGGCAAGGCCGGGCTGGAATTTACCGGAACTGCGACGATCGACGTGAAAAAGGAATGGCCCACCTGGCGCCCGACCGAAGAGATGATCGAGCGGGACCCCGTTGCCTATGCCAAATTCAAGGACAATGACTATGTCCAGCCCGGTGGAGGAGACAACCCGCTGGGCGCCCGTGCCTTGTATCTGTTTCAGAATGGCGTCGACACGTATTTCCGCATCCATGGAACGACCCAGCCGCAGACCATCGGACGAGCCGTGTCGAACGGGTGCATCAGAATGCTGAATGAGCACGTGATCGACCTGTACAACCGCGTCCCGATCGGAACGGTCGTCACCGTCGTCTAAGGCAGCGGTCAAGGCCCCGACCAATCCACCCCTTCGGCTTTTTCAATCTTCAGTCTTCCGTTTGGCCACGGGACACAAAGGCTTGCCGCTTGCCTGTCCGATCCGTTCAGCCAGGTCCGGACGTCTTCGGGCCGCAACAGGACACCCATGCGGTGGTGGATCGGCCGCAGATCATCGTTCGGCTCGCAGGTCACAGCAGCGAACTGATCGACATGCTGACCACCGGGCGCGATCCATCTGTCCGTAATCGCGGCAAACAACAAGGGGATTCCGTCGGCGGATTCAATCCGCCACGCGGTTTTGCGGCGCTTTTCGCCGGTCCACTCGTACCAGCCATCAACCGGAACAACCGCGCGACCGACACCTAGAAAAGCAGATTTGTCAAAAACCGTTTCCGACCGCGCATTGATGATCGTTTCCATGACCGGTCGCCCCCGGGCATTGACGCGCCCTACGGGGATCATGCCCCACCGCATGGGCCCGACGCCTTCAGCAGTCAGAACGATCACTTCCTGACCGGGTTGTATGTTCTGGCGCGGCTGTTCATCCGGCCAAGCAGTTTCTCGACCCAGGAATTCGGAAATCTGGGAAAACGGCCGCGTCAGAAAGAACCGCCCGGGCACGGTTTACTGCCGCTGTTTTGCGGCGGCGATCAGATCAAGGGCAGCAGGTCCAAGATCATCCACGATCAGCGCAACGCCGCGCGCATTGGGGTGGATCCCGTCTGGTTGCATGTAGGTCTGCACGGCTCCGGGGTCGCCACCCGCCTGCAACCCGGAAAAAAAGCTGGGGGCGTAAAGTGTGCCGAACTGGGTGGCCAGATCCGGATACATCGCATCAAACGCCTGTTTGTAGTCCGCGCCATAATTGCCCGGGGCCTGCATGCCGATCAGCAGAACCGGAACCTTGGCCGTTTGCGCCTCGGTCAGAATTTTTTCCAGATTCGACTTCGAGACCGCCGGGTCGATCCCACGAAGAACGTCGTTTCCGCCCAGCGCCACGATCATCCCGTCCACCTCTGGTGTCAGGGTCCAGCCCACACGCGCCGCACCACCGGCCGTTGTGTCCCCGGAAACACCGGCGTTGATTATCTTCACCTCCACGCCTTGCGCATCCAGCCACCGGTTCAGTTGAGGGACGAACCCATCCTCCTCGACAAGGCCGTAGCCTTGAGTCAGCGAGTCTCCGAGAGCGGCCAGGACCACCGGCTCGGCTGTGGCAGCAATGCCGCAGAGCGACAACAGCCCCGCCGCCAGAGCCTTGCGCAAATTCCTGACCGCTCCATATCCCAAATGACTGCCCCTTTCGGAAAGACTGATGACTGAACCCGTTCTGACACTCCAAAATGCCGCTTTGTCGCTGGATGGCAATGCAGGACCCGTTGAAATCTTGCGGGACATCAATCTGACCGTCAAAGAGGGAGAGACGCTGGGCCTCGTCGGCCCATCCGGTTCGGGTAAATCCTCGCTGTTGATGCTGATGGGCGGGCTGGAGCAGACGACCGCAGGTCGCATCACCGCACTGGGACAAGACCTGACCTCGATGAGTGAGGATGCGCTTGCCCGCTTTCGCCGTGACGCGATGGGCGTCGTTTTCCAGAATTTCCATCTGATCCCGACCATGACGGCACTTGAAAACGTAGCCACCCCGCTGGAACTAGCCGGTCACCGCGATGCCTTCGATCGGGCCGAGGCCGAATTGGCGGCAGTGGGACTTTCGCATCGGCGCGATCACTACCCGGCGCAACTGTCGGGCGGCGAACAACAGCGGGTCGCGCTGGCCCGCGCTTCGGCCCCGAGGCCTCGGATCCTATTGGCGGACGAACCGACCGGCAATCTGGATGAGACGAATGGCGCGGCTATCGTTGATTTGCTGTTCGGCCTGCGCGACCGGCACGGGGCGACGCTGGTTCTCGTCACACACAGCCACTCGCTGGCCCGCAGATGCGACCGGGTTGTCCGATTGCGCGACGGCCGCATCACCGAAGAGGCCAGCCAAGAGGCAGCGGAATGAGCTTGCGCCTGGCGACGCGCCTGGCCCGACGTGAACTCAGGGGCGGCTTACGCGGTTTTCGGGTTTTTCTGGCCTGTCTGACCCTGGGGGTTGCCGCCATTGCAGCGGTTGGATCGGTGCGGCAAGCAATCATGACCGGCCTTGCGCAAGAGGGGGCAGCCTTGCTGGGCGGCGATGCCCAGATCGAGTTGACCTACCGCTTCGCGAACGAAGCAGAAACCGCATGGATGGAGCAAAACGCGGATCGCGTGTCCGAAGTTGTCGATTTCCGCTCGATGGCCGTGACCCGCAGCGACGCACCGCAACGCGGACTTACTCAGGTCAAGGCCATCGATGACGACTATCCTCTGATCGGTACCGTCCAACTGGACTCCGAAATCTCACTGTCCGAGGCGTTGGACGGAAATGCCACCCTTCCCGGGGCAGTAATGGACCCGGTTCTGATCGAGCGTCTGGGGCTGGACATCGGCGACAGTCTTGCACTGGGCACGCAGGACTTTGTGCTGTCCGCCGCCCTGATATCCGAACCCGACGCGGCCGGAGATGGGTTCACCTTGGGCCCGCGCACATTGGTTCGCACAACCGATCTGAAAAACTCGGGCCTATTGCAGCCCGGCACGCTGTTTTCGACCAAATACCGTATGGACCTGCCGATCGGAGCCGACCTCACAGAACTCTCAGAACAGGCAGAGAGCGTTCTGCAGGGTTCGGGACTGCGCTGGACCGATGCGCGCAACGGCGCACCCGGAATTGCCGAATTCGTTTCGCGCCTCGGCGCGTTCCTGGTGCTGGTGGGCCTCTCGGGTCTGGCTGTGGGCGGCATCGGCGTGTCCGCGGCCGTACGCGCCTATCTCGCCCGAAAGACCGAAACCATCGCCACATTGCGCACCCTGGGCGCTGACCGCGCCACGATCTTTCAGACCTATCTGATCCAGATCGGCGTCCTTTCGGTTGTCGGGATCGCCGCCGGTGTAGCCCTTGGCGGGCTGGCCCCGATTCTCCTCGCGCCTCTGATCGAAAGCCGGCTTCCCGTACCGGCCGTTTTTTCTGTCTACCCGCAACCGCTGTTCGAGGCGGCATTGTATGGCCTGCTGACCGCCTTGCTGTTCACCCTGTGGCCGCTTGCCCGGGCGGAGGACGTCCGGGCAGCGACCCTGTTCCGCGATGCGCTGAGCAGTGCCCGCAGGCTGCCCCGCGCCGCTTACCTGTTGGCGACGGGCCTGGCCCTGGCGACACTGATCGCAACCGCCGCTTGGTTCAGCGGCTCCCCGTGGCTGACCCTCTGGACCGGAGGTGGATTTGTCGGCGCATTGGTGCTGTTGGCGCTGTCGGCCCAAGGCATCCGCTATGTGGCAAAAAGGGCCGCCACACGCGCCCGTGGCCGCCCGGCGTTGCGTTGGGCACTTGCCGCAATTTCCGACCCCCGTGAAGGTGCCGCATCGGTGGTCCTGTCTCTGGGATTGGGCCTGTCGGTTCTGGCTGCGGTCGGACAGATCGACGGCACTCTGCGCAATGCGATATCCGGGAACCTGCCGGACGTGGCGCCGTCGTACTTTTTCGTGGACATTCAAAAAGACCAGATGCCCGGCTTCAGCAGCCGGCTTGAAAACGACCCCGGTGTCACACGCGTAGAAAGCGCACCAATGCTGCGCGGAATCATCTCGCAGATCAACGGCCAGCCCGCACATCAGGTTGCGGGCGATCATTGGGTTCTGGAGGGCGATCGCGGCGTGACCTATTCGGACAATGCGCCACAAAACGCCCGCATCACCGCCGGGGAATGGTGGCCAGAGGACTATTCAGGCCCGCCTCAGATCAGCTTTGCGGCGGAAGAGGCCGAGGAAATGGGTCTCAAGCTTGGTGACGAACTGACGGTAAATATTCTCGGGCGTGATATCACCGCGACCATAACATCGCTGCGCGAGGTGGATTTCTCGAACGCGGGCATGGGTTTCATCATGTCGATGAATCCGTCCGCACTGGCCGGCGCGCCTCATAGCTTCATTGCAACGGTTTACGCCGAGGAAGAGGCCGAGGCAGCCATTCTTCAAGACCTTGCGACCCAGTTCCCCAACATCACCGCGATCCGGGTTCGGGACGCGATCGACCGTGTCTCGGGCCTGCTTGCCGGTTTGGCCTCGGCCACCTCCTACGGCGCCGGTGTCTCTTTGCTGACCGGTTTTCTGGTCCTGATCGGCGCAGCGGCCGCGGGAGAGCCCGCACGTCGCTACGAGGCCGCAATCCTCAAGACGATCGGCGCAGATCGCCGACGGATACTTCTCAGCTTTGGCTTGCGCTCGGCGCTTCTGGGTGCGGCCGCCGGCTGCGTGGCGCTGCTGGCCGGCATCCTTGGCGGCTGGGCGGTGGCGACATTCATTTTCGATACCAGCTTTGTGGTGATATGGCCTTCGGCATTGGGTATCGTCGCTGCCGGGCTGGCCGTCACGCTGCTGGCAGGGCTGTTCTTCGCCCTCCGCCCCCTATCCGTCAGCCCAGCCCGCGTCCTGCGGGCCAGCGATTGAATTCAACGCACGCAGGTAACGGGTTGCAGAATTTTCAGCAGCGGATCGTTGTCACAAACCAAAGCATCCAACGATATTTCATCCAGCGACGCAAAGAAGACCTCGGCCGCGTCCTGCAGCGCCAGACGCAGGCGGCAGGCATCGGTCAACGGACAGGTGTTGTCGGCATCCGCAAAACACTCGGCGATCGGCAAACTGCCCTCGACATGGCGAAAGACGGATCCGATCCGGATCTGGTCCGCCGGCCGCCCCAGAGTCATTCCACCGTTGCGACCGCGCTGCGTGCTCAGATACCCCAGCTGACCCAGCTGGTTGATGACTTGCGCCAGATGGTTTTCCGAGATGTTGCAGACATCCGCAATCTCGGATTTCGTCACGAGCCGATCCGGATGTGCAGCGCAATACATCAACAGCCGCACGGCGATATTTGTTCGTTTGGTGATCCGCATCAGATCCTCCCCCCGAATTTCAAGATGCAGCCTTATTGCACAGACCGCAAAAAAACGGTTTGACATACATCAATCGTCAAGAAGGACAGCACGCGACATGGCAGAGCCCTATTTCTTTGGCTACGGCAGCCTCGTAAACCTTGCCACGCATGACTTTCCCGACCCGCGCCCGGCGCGACTCAAGGGCTGGCGCCGGGCGTGGCGGCATACCGATCTGCGCCCGGTCGCCTTCTTGACCGCGGTGCCGGATCCCGCCTGCGAGATCGACGGCATGATCGCACATGTCCCCAAAAACGACTGGGCGGCACTGGATGAACGGGAGTGGGCCTATGATCGGATCCCCGCCACCCACGCCATAACTCATTCTCTGAAGACAGAGGTCGAGATTGCGGTCTATGCGGTTCCGGAACAGCACCGCAAGGACCCGACGCACAGCCACCCGGTTTTGCTCAGCTATATAGACGTTGTGGTGCAGGGGTATTTGCGCGCATTCGGCTTGCCGGGTGTCGAGCGTTTCTTCGCCACGACCGACGGGTGGGACGCGCCGATCCTGAATGACCGGAACGCGCCGCGTTATCCGCGCCACCAACAGCTTCACCCCGACGAAACAGCCTTGGTCGATGAGCACCTGTCCCGGGTTTCGGCCCGGATCGTTCAAACCGCGTGAAAAAGGCGGGCGCCTGCAGCACCCGCCTCTGGTTCTTGTTCAGATCGAAGGCGACACCGCTCCGCGGTGTCTTATTTTTGCGCCCGCACGACCTGCAGCAACGGCAGAAAGGTCGCCATCTCGGGGCCACGCTCCATTCCGGTCAGCGCCTTGCGCAACGGCATGAACAGGCCCTTGCCCTTGCGGCCGGTCGCTTCCTTCACGGCCGCGGTCCACTTGCCCCAGGTCTCGCCGTCAAACGGCCCCTCGGGCAGCAGTTCCATCGCCTGCGCGACGAATTCGCGGTCTTCGTCGTCGATCAGCGGCTCGGCCCCGTCGCGGCACAGCTCCCACCAGCCCTTCAAATCGTTCAGCGTGGTGATGTTCTCGCGCGCCATCATCCAGAACGGCTCGGCCAGTTCATCGGGTACACCGGCCGCGGCCACCGCGTCGGCAACCTTCTCGAGCGGCAGCGTCTGCAGATACCGGGCCGTCAGCGGGAACAGATCCTGCAAGTCGAACTTGGTTGGCGCCGACCCGAACCGGGTCACGTCGAAACCTTCGATCAACTCGGCCATGTCGCTGCGCAGTTCGACCGGGTCGGACGAGCCCAACCGCGCCATCAGGCTCAACAGCGCCATAGGCTGCACACCCTGCTCGCGCAGATCGCGCAGCGCCAGCGTTCCAAGACGCTTGGACAGCGCCTCACCCTGCGGGCCGGTCAGCAACGAGTGATGGGCAAAACGCGGAACGGTTCCGCCCAGCGCCTTGATGATCTGAATCTGGGTCGCTGTGTTGGTGACGTGGTCGGCGCCGCGCACCACGTCGGTCACGCCCATCTCGGTGTCGTCCACGACCGAGGCCAGCGTATACAGCACCTGCCCGTCGCCACGGATCAGCACCGGATCCGATACCGAGGCCGCGTCGATCGACACGTCACCCAGAATGCCGTCCGTCCACTCGATGCGCTCATGATCCAGCTTGAACCGCCATACACCGTTGCCACGTTCGGCTCGCAGCGCCTCTTTCTCGGCCTCCGACAGGTTCAGGGCGGCCCGATCATAAACCGGCGGCTTGCCCATGTTCAGCTGCTTCTTGCGCTTGAGGTCCAGCTCGGTCGGGGTCTCAAAGGCTTCGTAGAACCTGCCGATCTCGCGCAGCTTGCCGGCGGCTTCCGCATAGCGGTCCAGCCGGTCCGACTGCCGCTCCACCCGGTCCCAGTGCAGACCCAGCCACTCGAGATCCTGCTTGATCGCATCAACATATTCTTCCTTCGACCGTTCGGGGTCGGTGTCGTCGATACGCAGAATGAACGTGCCGCCGGCCTTGCGGGCGATCAGATAGTTCATCAGCGCGGTGCGCAGGTTGCCCACATGAATATAACCGGTGGGCGAAGGGGCGAAACGGGTGGTTGTCATGGATGTCTCCTGTTGGCGCGGCTCATGTCACATGAGCGCGTTTTTGTCCAGAAGGCGGTGCGAATGCTTGCCGTTTACTCGGACTTGATCGGCCAACGTGATGACAGGTCATCCAACCCTGCGCGGATCAATTCGGCCAACACGTCCTCGTCAATGTCCGACAGCTTGTTCACGTACAGACATGATTTGCCGGTCTTGTGCTTGCCCAAGCGCGCCAGAATACTGCCGAAATCGGAGTAGCCCGGCATGATATAGATCGAAAACGCGGCCTTGCGTGGGGAAAACCCGGTGGCAAGAAATGTGCCTTCCCGCCCGGACTTGTAGCGGTAGCCATATCGCCCGTATCCAACGATGGATGGCCCCCACATGACCGGCCGAAACCCGGTGACGGTTTCAAACAGGGTGTTCAGCCTCTGCGCATCCGCAGCGCGCGCGGCCGGCAGGATCGCCGCCAAGAATTCCTGGACGCTTTGATCCGTCGGAACGGTTTTGTTTCCTGAGCGGGACATGAACAAGATTTAACATGCGATCGGCCAACGCGCAGCCCATATGGTAGAGTGGAAAGTGGCAATTATCCGAAAGCGTTCTAATTCGTCGCACGTAATCTGACAGGGAGACTTTGAAATGACCATGAAACTGACCCGCCGGGCCGCGTTGGGCACGGCCGCTGCGCTACCTTTTGCATCTATCGCGACACAGTCACTGGCTGCCGGGGCCGAAACCAAGGCCAACTCGACCGTCGCCCGCAGCTTTCAACTGGGCGATTTCACGGTCACGACCCTGCTGGATGGCAGCCTGCCGCGAGACGGCGCCCAAGAGATTTTCGGCGGTGGCGCGTCAGACGAGGAGTTTGCCAAGGTATCGGCCGACAATTTCATCTCGCCCGACATCGCCCAGTTCTTCTTCACGCCAACGCTCGTCAATACCGGATCCGAACTGATCCTGTTTGACACGGGATTGGGCCAAGGCGGTATCCAGAAGGCTCTGGCCGATGCGGGCGTTGGCCCTGAGGCGATCAACGTCGTCGTCCTGACCCACATGCACCCCGACCACATTGGCGGCATGACGACCAACGATGCCGCGACCTTTCCGAACGCACGCTATGTGACCGCCGCGGCCGAGTATGACTTCTGGTCAGCACAGGAGGCCGGCAACCGCGTCGGCGATCTTGTGGCAGCCAAGGTCACTCCGATGGCTGAAAAGATGTCGTTCATCGAAGACGGTGGCGAGGTCGCATCCGGCGTGACCGCCATGGCGGCCTTCGGGCATACGCCCGGCCATATGGTCTATCATCTCGAAAGCAACGGTCAGCGGCTGATCCTGACCGCCGATCTTGCCAATCACTATGTCTGGTCCTTCGCGCATCCGGAATGGGAAGTCCGGTTTGACATGGACAAGGCAGCGGCCACCGCATCGCGTCGGAACGTGTTGGGTATGCTGGCCGCGGACAAGGTCCCGATGATCGGGTACCACATGCCTTTCCCGGCCGCCGGCTATGTCGAGCCGCGCGGCGGAGGCTTCCGATTTGTGCCTGTCAGCTATCAGATGATGGGCTGATCAATACCCCGGGTCCGGCCGTACTTTCGTACCGTCCGAAAACCGCGACAGTCGAAAGGCGGCCGGGTCCACACAAGGCGCTGTGTTCGTCACCAGATCGGCCACCAGGCGGCCGGCCCCGGGCCCTATGCCAAATCCATGTCCCGAAAATCCGGTTGCGATCACCAGTCCCGGGATTTCCTGCACGTTTGAGATGACCGGGATTGCATCCGGGGTCACATCGATCATCCCTGCCCAGCTCTGCACGATTTCGGCACCAACCAGTGCCGGAAGCGCCTGACGGGCCTTGGCCCATGACTTGCGGAGCGCCCTTTGCGACGGCTCGGGGTCCAGTATCCGACAGAGTTCGAACGGGGTTACGTCGGTGGGCGCCCATGACCGGCGCTGACGCGCCTCAATGGTCCAGCGGTGCGACAGGCGGAATCTGAGCGATTTCCATTCCTGCGCGAATGCCGGCAGGAATTTCGCGGCCAACCGAAAACTGTCAGGAACGATATCCACCGTGTTTTCATGGCCCGAGGCGATCGTGTACCCGCCGTCGGCGCGTTTGCGAATGGCAAAATCATCCGACCACAGAGCTGTTTCCGGACCCGGCTCCACAGGCGAGGTCCGCAGAACCGTGTTCAGCACCTTCAGCTGTGGCAGGGCGATTCCTTCGTTACCGGCAAACAACCGAGACCAAGCCCCCCCGGCCAGAACCACTTGATCGCAAGCGACCCGCCCCCGTTCCGTGTAAACCCCGGCAACACGACCAGCTTTCAGGTCGAGACAGCGTACCGCGCAATTTGTCATGATGACCGCGCCTTGGTCACGCGCCGCCTCGGCCAACGCCGGAGCAACCCATTGTGGCTCAGCCCGTCCGTCCTGCGGCGTGAAAAGCGCGGCCTTCAACTTGGTCTGGAGGCCGGGCATGTTCTGTTCCAACTCGGATCCGGAAACCATGCGCGCTCCGGTCTGGTAGCCCTCGAGGTTTCGCAACCAGCGCTCCATATCAGCTGCGGACCGGTCGGTCCGCGCACCGAACAGAATGCCGGATTGCACATAGCCGGTTTTGCGTCCGATCCGCTCATCAAGCGATTGCCAGATCCTGAGCGACTCGGTCATCAACGGTATTTCGCGCGGGTCGCGCAGCCCCAGGCGAACCCAGCCCCAGTTCCTGGAACTCTGTTCAGCGCCGACCTGGCCCTTTTCACACAAGAGGACGGAATTGCCACGTTCCGCCAGTTCCAGCGCAGTTGAGACACCGATAATCCCTCCGCCGACGATCACGACGTCAACGGATTTGGGCAGGCAAAGATCGGATTCAACAGGGTTGGGCTTGGGGCCGGGCATCAACGGATCTTGTTAGTCAGACACGAGCTTCATCGAGCCTTGGCAAACGTCATCCGGCAATCCTGAATAAAGGAAAAAGCATCACTTTGTTCGGCTGTGTGGCGTCGATGCAAACGCCACAATGCAATTAGACCGGCACCCGGTTCAGGCCGCGCCCGAGAACTCGGCCCATTTCTGACGCAACAAAGCTGCGACACCCGAGTTTTGGGTCCTTGTCTCGGTCTCTTCGGGTTGAAGCTCGGGCAATTCCGGGTGTTTGGCTGAGAACTCCTCGGACGGTTCCTCGCTCTCTGCGTCAGCCTCGGCCAACACACCGGCGATTGCCGCTTCCAGACGCGCCTCATCCAATTCGCGCGCCGGCGTCTCCATTGTCTTGTACCTCAACGGCGCATGCAGCGGTTTGTCATATCCATCAACCATCGGACCACCTAAACCTTATAACCGGCACCCCACCACGGATGCGTCACCAGAAAACTTGGTCTTCAACTGCGCTTCGGCCGACAGATCAATGCCCGGCCCCAGCGTGCCGATCTTTCAAAATATGTGGCAAGATCGGTCCTAAACTATGGCAAAAAAATGTCCAAAAAACAAGGATGCGGCCAAGCGCTGTCAGCAATTCCGCCCCACCTGCAGAACAGTTAGTATGAAACCCCCCTCATTGCCGCCCATTTGTAAACAAACACCCGGACCCGAGCACGGGGCGCTCAGCCGCAGTTTCCGTCAGCTCGGATCGCGCCAACGATTCACGATCGGATAGCGCCGGTCCAACCAGAAGGCCCGAGGTGTCAGGCGCGTGCCCGGCGCGGACTGAAAGCGTTTGTATTCGCTGATATAGATCAGGTGCTCGACCCGGCGGGCATCAGCCTCGTTGTACCCGGCCGCCACACAATCCGCGATCGAGCCATCCTGATCAACCAAGATGTCGAGAATGCCGTCCAGGACCGGGTAATCGGGAAGGCTGTCGCTGTCCTTCTGATCCTCGCGCAGCTCGGCACTGGGTGGTTTGTCGATGACCGAGGGGCGAATGACCTCGCCGGCCGGTCCTTTCATCCAGTCGCGGTGATTGGCATTGCGCCAGCGGCAGGTTTCGAACACCCGGGTCTTGTACAGATCCTTGATCGGGTTGTAGCCGCCATTCATGTCGCCATAGATCGTGGCATACCCGACCGCCACTTCGGATTTGTTGCCGGTGGTCAGCAGCATCTCGCCAAACTTGTTGGACATCGCCATCAACAGCAGACCGCGCAGACGGGACTGGATGTTCTCCTCGGTAATGTCGGCCTGAAGACCGTCAAACAGCGGCGCCAGGGTCTCGGTGACGGCGGCGCGGGACTGGCTGATCGGAACATAGTCGTAGCGCACACCCAGCGCCTTGGCGACGGCTTCGGCATCCTCCAGCGACCCGGCGCTGGTGTATTCCGACGGCAGCATCACGCAACGCACATTTTCGGCCCCGAGAGCGTCAACCGCGATGGCCGCAACAAGCGCGGAATCGACCCCTCCGGACAGTCCCAGCAGTGCTTTGGAAAATCCGGTCTTGCCCATATAGTCGCGCAACGCCTGCACCATGGCGCGATAGTCCTGCTCCCACGCGTCAGGCTGCTCGGCGATTTCGGCGGGGACGATGGCCCATCCTTCATCACCGCGCCGCAGATCGATCTGCATCACCGCCTCGTCGAAGACTGGCATTCGAAAGGCCAGTTCGCCGCCGGGATTCAGGCCAAATGTCCCGCCATCGAAAACCTGATCATCCTGCCCGCCCACCATGTTGAGGTAGATCACCGGCAGCCCGGTTTCGACCACACGGGCCACCATCTGGTTCAGGCGCACATCGTGCTTGTCGCGGAAATAGGGTGATCCGTTGGGGATCAGAAGAAACTCGGCGCCCGTCTCCTGCAACGTCTCGGCAACATCCTCGTGCCAACCATCCTCGCAGATCGGACTGCCGATGCGTGTGTTGCCCACCGCATAGGGGCCACCCAACGGCCCGGCGTCGAACAACCGAACCTCGTCGAACACAGTTTCGTTGGGCAAATGGTGTTTCAACACCTTGCTGACGATCCGCCCCCGGCTGAGGATCAGATAGGCGTTGTAGAGATTGCCACCTTCGACCCAAGGCCCACCAATGGCCATCGCCGGTCCATCCGCGCAGGATTCCGCCAACTGCTGCACAGCCGCCATGGCAGCCATGTGAAACGACGGCTTCAGAACCAGGTCCTGAGTGTTGTAACCGGTGACGAACATCTCTGGCAGAGCCACCAGATCGGCCCCCGCAGCGCGGCCCTGCTCCCATGCGGAACGGGCTTTTGCGGCGTTGCCTGCAATGTCGCCCACCGTCGGGTTCAGCTGCGCCAGCGTGATGCGGAAATGGTCGGCCATCTTTGCCCTCTTGCCCTCGTCACCTGAAAAGGCATTTAGCAGATCAGGCCGCAAGTGAAAGGCCAATGCGGCAAAACCCGTTGCCCGACCTTCATCAGTGTCATAGTTTTGCACGAACCAATGCACCACGGGACAATCGGGCAGGCAGGGACTACCATGAACGCTTTTCGTACAACGATTGCCGTTGCCGCAATGGGCATCGCCGCACAGAGCGCGTCCGCGCAGCAGGGCCAGATCATCACCGCAGATGACGATGTGGGCGGGGTCTACGAAGGCACCTTTGAAAACGGGCTGCGTCACGGAACCGGCACCTATCGCCTACCCGACGGCTTTGAATACACCGGTGAGTGGGTCGAAGGAGAAATTCAGGGCAAGGGCGTGGCACGTTACGCCAATGGATCGGTCTACGAGGGCGATTTCGTCAAAGGTCGCCCGCACGGCAAAGGCAAGATCACCTTTGCCGACGGCGGCACCTACGAGGGCGACTGGACCGACGGCGCGATAAACGGAACCGGCATCGCGAAATACGCAAACGGAATGCGTTACGAAGGCGGCTTCATGAATGCCCAGCATGACGGCAAAGGCGTCATGACAGACCCCGGCGGCTATGCCTATGATGGCGACTGGGTGGACGGCGTTCGCCAGGGCAAAGCCAAGATCACCTATGCGGACGGCGCGGTATACGAAGGCGACATCGTTGCCGGCCAGCGTCAGGGCAACGGATCGCTGACTTTGCCCGACGGCATGATCTATTCCGGCGAATGGACCGAGGACCGGATCACCGGAACCGGCGTACTGAAACAGGCCAACGGTGACGTTTACGAAGGCGCATTGGTGGACGGGCGCCGGCAGGGCAACGGAAAGGCGACCTACGCGAACGGCGATACCTACGAAGGCGATTTCGTCGACGACCGGCGACACGGCAAGGGAACGTTCACTGGCACCGACGGCTATGTCTACACCGGCGACTGGAAAAACGGTCAGATCGAAGGGTTGGGCGAACTGACCTATCCCGACGGCTCGGTCTATGTCGGTGACTTCAAGGCGGACCTCGCCGATGGCAAAGGCCGGATCACCTATCCCGACGGGTCGTCCTATGACGGCGACTGGGTTGCAGGGGTGATCGAAGGTCAGGGCACCGCGACCTACACGAACGGCACGATCTACAAAGGACAGTTCAAGAATGCCCGAACGCATGGCACCGGCGTTCTGACCCGTGCCGACGGCTCTCGCTACGATGGCGAATGGGTAGACGGCGTGCGTCAAGGCAAGGGTACCGCCACCTACGCGGATGGCACGGTCTACACAGGTGATTTCCAGAACGGGCAGCGCCATGGCCAGGGCGAGGTCGTGATGGCGAATGGCTTCAAGTATTCCGGCCAGTGGACCGAGGGCAAAATCACCGGCTCAGGTGTCGCGACATATGCAAATGGCGATGTCTATGAAGGCAACTTCGTGAACGGCAAACGCCAGGGCACTGGAACAATGCGCTATGCAAATGGCGAAGAGGAAAGCGGCACCTGGGAAAACGGCGCCCTGTCGGAAGCAGGCGCGGCGCAACCATCGGGCAACGAGCCGCAGGCACCGGAGGCCGAACAGGACCCGGAAGTCACCCCATCGGACGGATAGCCCGCTACCAGGGAACCGGTTGACCGGCCCAGTCGAAAAACTGGCCGGTCTGATCAGTCGTCAGACCATCCACAACCCGCAGAAGGTTTTGGGCGGCGTCACTCGGCTCGACCGCGGGATGGCGGCCCAGGTATTTCTGCGTGAACGGGGTCTTGACCGTTCCGGGGTGCAGGGCGACGCAGATCGCATCCTTGTGGGTTCGGGCCAGTTCAATTGCGGCCGTGTGCACGATCTGGTTCACCGCCGCTTTGGCCGCGCGATAGCTGACCCAGCCGCCCAGACGGTTGTCCCCGATCGAGCCCACGCGCGCCGACAGCACCGCAAACACCGCCCGGCCATTGCGCGGCAACAGGCGATGCGCGTGTTTCAGAACCAGCGCCGGCCCCACTGCGTTCAGGGCGAACTGATCCATCATGGCGTTGGCCGAAACCGCCCGAATGGTCTTTTCCGGTTCCGCCCCGTCGATCTCGAGCGCGCCGGACACGACCAGAACAAGGTCGAACGGCCCCTTGATCCGGCCCAGCATCTCGTCGGCCAGTTCCGGCTGCATCAGATCCAGCCCGTTTTCCGACCGCGACAGACCAACCACATGGACCGACCGCGACAGAAGCTCGTTGCAGACGGCCCGGCCTATCCCGCCGCTTGCACCTATGACCAAAGCATTTCTCATAGCCCTCCAGCTAGCGGAGTTGCCCACGCAATCAATCCCCGTTTCCGATCCCTTCGCGAAATCAGACGGCCGCGCATTTTCCTTCTTTTCATTCCCGGTTCGGGGTGTATAACCTCGGACCCATGATCAACCGCGCAGATATCCCTTTTGCTTTCGCCGCTTCCGCCGGCGCTGCTCTGCGTGGCCTACTGATCCTAATCCGCCTCTGAGCGTGCCATCCGGCGCGCCCGCTCAGAGGAGGACGCCTGCGCGCCAATGGCTTTAGGACAGACAAGAAAGTGACTCCCATGACCAACGTGACCGACCAAGACCGCGTCTTGATCTTTGACACCACTTTGCGCGACGGCGAGCAAAGCCCCGGCGCCACCATGACCCATGACGAAAAGCTGGAAATCGCCGAGCTTCTGGATGACATGGGCGTCGACATCATCGAGGCCGGCTTTCCGATCGCCTCTGAGGGTGATTTCAAGGCCGTTTCGGAAATCGCGCAGCGGTCCAAGAACGCCCGCATCTGCGGCCTGGCGCGCGCCAATTTCGCCGATATCGACCGCTGCTGGGAGGCGGTGAAACACGCCGAAAAGAACCGGATCCACACCTTCATCGGCACCTCGCCGCTGCACCGCGCCATTCCGAACCTGACGCAGGACGAGATGGCCGAAAAGATCCACGAGACCGTCAGCCACGCCCGCAATCTGTGCGAAGACGTGCAATGGTCGCCGATGGATGCGACCCGGACCGAATGGGACTATCTGTGCCGCGTGATCGAGATTGCCATCAAGGCCGGCGCGACCACGATTAACATTCCCGACACGGTGGGCTATACTGCCCCGATTGAAAGCGCGGACCTGATCAAACGCCTGATCGAAACCGTTCCGGGCGCGGACGAAGTGGTTTTCGCCACCCATTGCCACAACGACCTTGGAATGGCGACTGCCAACTCTCTGGCCGCCGTTGCAGGCGGGGCCCGACAGATCGAATGCACGATCAATGGGCTGGGCGAACGCGCGGGCAATACCGCGCTGGAAGAGGTCGTGATGGCCCTGCGCACCCGCAACGACATCATGCCATGGAAAACGGGCATCGACACGACCAAGATCATGCACATCTCGCGTCGGGTGGCGACGGTTTCAGGCTTTCCGGTGCAGTTCAACAAGGCGATCGTCGGCAAGAACGCCTTTGCGCATGAAAGCGGCATCCATCAGGATGGCATGCTGAAGAACCGCGAGAATTTCGAGATCATGCGCCCCGAGGATATCGGCCTTTCAGGCACCTCGCTTCCGTTGGGCAAGCATTCCGGCCGGGCCGCGCTGCGCGACAAGCTGGAGACACTCGGCTACGAGGTCGGGGACAACCAGCTCAAGGACATCTTCGTGCGGTTCAAGGATCTGGCCGACCGCAAGAAAGAGGTGTTCGACGACGACCTGATCGCGCTGATGAGTGCAGATGATGAGGCCAACGACCACCTGCAGCTGGTCTCGATGAAAGTCACCTGCGGCACCGGCGGTCAGGCCGAAGCGACGGTCGAACTGGAGGTGGACGGCAAGGATGTCATCGCCACCGAGCACGGCGACGGGCCGGTCGACGCCACCTTCAAGGCGATCCGGGCCATCTACCCGAACAAGGCGCATCTGCAGCTCTACCAGGTGCATGCCGTGACCGAGGGTACCGACGCACAGGCCACTGTTTCCGTCCGTCTGGAGGAAGACGGCATGATCGCCACGGGTCAATCCGCGAATACGGATACCGTGGTGGCGTCGGCCAAGGCCTATATCAGCGCGCTGAACCGTCTGATCATGCGCCGCGAAAAGGCCGGCCCGGGCGCGGATGCGCGCGAGATCAGCTACAAGGATCTGACCTGATCTGAATTGGCAGGCAAGGCTCCCGCGCCCGCGGCAGCCCGGCTTCGCCGCGCAGCCTGACGGACTTGGGCCCGGCACCGCGCCAAGGCGCGGTGCCGGGCCCAACACGTTTGGCGGCATCTTTGATGCTGTCAAACGGGGCGGGAGGCCTTCGCCGCCTGAAGCGCCGTCAGATCTTTGCGAACAGGTCGGACAGGCGCGCCGCTTCGTCTTCGATCCCGAAGGGAGCGTTGACCACGAACATGCCCGAACCGATCATCCGGTGACCCTCACGCGCAGGCGGAAACCGAACTTCGTGCACAAACGTCTTGGGAAGATCCAAGCCCTTCAGTGCCGACACCATCGGAACATGCCGATCGTCTGTCAGGATCGGATACCACAAGGTAATGAGACCCACGTTCCACTTGCGGTGCAACTTGGCGATCAACCCCGGCAGGCGGCCATAGTCCGCCTTTACCTCGTAGCTGGGGTCAATCAGCATCACCCCGCGCCGAGGTGTGGGCGGCAGAACCGACTGAGCCAGCTCGAACCCGTCCTGTCTGTAGGTCTTGGCACCGCGCCCGGTCAGCGCTTTTTTCAACGCCGCGTATTCCTGCGGATGAAGCTCGGCGAAATGCTGACTGTCCTGCGGGCGCAGCAGGCTTGCCGCAATCATCGGCGAGCCCGGGTAGGCCGTTTCGCCAAACTTCGCCTGCACCGAGCGCAACGCGCGTGCCAGCGGGTGATCGTCGGCAAACCACCCGTTGCTCAGCGCGCGTCCGATCCCTGCCGCCGCCTCGCCGGTCTGTACGGCCTCGGCCGCATCGAGGTGGTACAGACCACGCCCCGAATGGGTCTCTAGATAGCTGATCGGCTTGTCCTTGCGGGTCATGTAGTCCAGCATCCATGCCAACAAAGCGTGCTTTTGTACGTCCGCCAGATTTCCCGCGTGGTAAATGTGTTGATATGAGAGCATGTTGCCTTCTAAAGTCCCTGTCAAAGAGGCGGAAAGGTGCTGATTTACGCGGAATCAGGCCTTTAACCGGGCGTCATGGCACCCTATAAGTCATCCGTCCCGGAACCGTCGAGTCGCGGGCAGTAGAAAACATCTGACAGACAGGATCAGGGGAATATGGGGATCTTTGACAGTTTGGGCGGCCTGTTCACAGCGGATATGGCCATCGACCTAGGGACGGCCAACACGCTGGTCTACGTCAAGGGGCGCGGCGTGATCCTGTCTGAACCCTCGGTTGTCGCCTACCATGTCAAGGACGGTGTCAAGAAGGTTCTGGCCGTGGGCGAGGACGCCAAGCTGATGCTGGGCCGCACCCCCGGCTCTATCGAGGCCATCCGCCCCATGCGCGAGGGTGTGATCGCCGATTTCGACACCGCGGAAGAGATGATCAAGCACTTCATCCGCAAGGTGCACAAGCGTTCGACCTTTTCGAAGCCCAAGATCATCGTCTGCGTTCCCCATGGGGCAACGCCGGTCGAAAAACGCGCGATCCGTCAGTCGGTTCTGTCAGCAGGCGCGCGGCGCGCGGGTCTGATCGCCGAGCCGATTGCCGCCGCCATCGGAGCCGGGATGCCGATCACCGATCCAACCGGCAACATGGTCGTGGATATCGGCGGCGGCACCACCGAGGTGGCCGTTCTGTCGCTGGGCGACATCGTCTATGCTCGCTCGGTCCGCGTGGGGGGCGACCGCATGGACGAGGCGATCATCTCGTACCTGCGCCGTCAGCAGAACCTGCTGGTGGGCGAATCCACCGCCGAGCGGATCAAGACCACCATCGGCACCGCCCGGATGCCCGATGACGGGCGCGGGCAGTCGATGCACATCCGCGGACGCGACCTTCTGAACGGCGTCCCCAAAGAAATCGAGATCAGCCAGGCCCAGGTGGCCGAGGCTCTGTCGGAACCCGTCCAGCAGATCTGCGAAGCGGTGATGACCGCGCTGGAAACCACCCCGCCGGATCTGGCCGCGGACATCGTGGACCGTGGCGTGATGCTGACCGGTGGCGGCGCGCTGCTGGGTGATCTGGACCTAGCACTGCGCGAACAGACCGGATTGGCGGTGTCGATTGCCGACGAAAGCCTGAATTGTGTGGCTTTGGGCACCGGCAAGGCGCTGGAATACGAAAAACAGCTGCGCCACGCGATTGACTACGAAAGCTAAGGCGCGCACCCTCTGATCTGAGGGTTCAAGATCGGGCACGAGCAGCACGGGAAGGAGTCCTGTGGCAAAAGACCGAGCACAGCGCGACGACTACACCACCCCCCTGCGCCGCTTGTTCATGGGGATCGTTGTTCTGTGCCTGCTCGGCATATTCCTGGTTTGGCGCATCGACAGCCCGCGGGTCGAAAGGTTCCGGGCCCAAGTGGTGGATACCGTTGTGCCCTCGATGGAATGGGCGATGGTTCCGGTCACGGCCGCCATAAACCTTGTAAGGGATTTCCAAAGCTACCAAAGGCTGAGCGAGCAGAACCAGGAACTGCGCAGTGAACTGCGCCGCATGCGCGCCTGGAAAGAGGCGGCCCTGCAGCTGGAGCAGGAAAACGCGCGGCTTCTGGACCTGAACAACGTTCGGCTGGATCCGCGTCTGACTTATATTACCGGGGTCGTCATGGCCGACAGCGGCTCGCCATTTCGGCAATCTGTCTTGCTGAACGTCGGCGAGCGTGACGGGATCGTCGACGGCTGGGCCGCGATGGACGGCATCGGGCTGGTGGGCCGGATTTCTGGCGTTGGCCCGGATACCGCGCGGGTCATCCTGTTGACCGACGCCTCAAGCGCGATTCCCGCCACCATCCAGCCCTCGGGTCAGACCGCGCTGATTACCGGTGACAATACCCCTGCCCCAGCCGTCGAGTTTCTTGAAAGCCGTGAACTGGTGCGGCCCGGCGACCGTGTGGTGACCTCAGGCGATGGCGGCGTATTTCCTGCGGGCCTTCTGATCGGCCAGATCGCCGCCGATCCGGGGGGGCGTCTGCGCGTCCGACTGTCCGCGGATTTCGAGCGTTTGGAATTCCTGCGCGTCCTGCGCTACCACTCGGCCGCCCCGATCCGAGACCCGGGCGGCATCGTCGGACCTCCGCGCCCCGAGGCTCTTCTCCCGACCGAGGAGGCCGCCGATGGATAGCGCCGCGTCACGTCTATGGCTGATGCGGGGCCTGTACCTGTTCCTCGCTCTGACGGTGATGTTCTTTCACCTGTTGCCTCTGAACACGCAACCGGGTCGTCTGCCCTTTCCTGACTTCCTGATCTGCCTGACCTTTGCATGGGTCCTCAGGCGGCCGGAATATGTACCGACACTCAGCATAGCTGCGGTCATGCTGATGGCCGACCTGTTGCTGCAACGGCCGCCGGGACTGCTGGCGGCATCCGTCGTCATCGGTTCTGCCTATCTGCGATCGGCAGGCCCCGGAATGCGCGACGTCGGATTCGTGGGCGAGTGGACGACGGTGGGCGTCGTCATCGCGGCAATCTTTGCCTTCAACCGGACAGTTCTGGCGCTGCTGTCCGTCAGTCAGGCCAGCATTGGCCCGGTATTTGTCCAAGTGGTCTTCACGGTCCTCGCCTACCCGCTTGTCGTTGCATTCAGCCAAACCATATTTGGCGTCCGCAGGCCATCTGCGGTAGATGTTGCCACTGTGGGAACACGCTCATGAAACGCACACCCAAAACACAAGGTGCCGCATACAAAAGGCTGACCCGGCGCGCGCTGGTGCTGGGTGGCATGCAATTCGCATTCGTCGGCGGCCTGGCGGCCCGCATGCGTTACATGCAGGTCGATCAGGCCGACCAATATCGCCTGTTGGCCGAAGAAAACCGCATCAACATCCGGCTCATTCCGCCAACCCGAGGGCGCATTTATGACCGCAATGGTCAGATCATCGGGCAGAATGCGCCGTCCTACCGCATCGTGATCGTGCGCGAGGATGCGGGCGACGTCGACAAGGTCATTGCCAAACTGTCACAACTGATTCCGCTGAACGAAGACGAGATTGAGCGGGCCAAAGCCGAGATGAAACGTACAGCGCCGTTTCTGCCGGTTACGCTGGCCGACCAGGTCACCTGGGAAGATATCTCGAAGGTGGCGATCAATGCCCCCGCCCTTCCCGGCGTCACGCCCGAAGTCGGACTGACCCGCCAATATCCCCGCTACGAGGATTTCGCCCATGTGGTCGGGTATGTCGGACCTGTCAGCGACTATGACCTGAGCAAGATGGAAGACCCCGAGCCGGTTCTGATGATCCCGCGCTTTCAGATCGGCAAGGTCGGGCTTGAGGCCAAGAAGGAAGACCTGCTGCGCGGCAAGGCGGGCGCCAAGCGCGTCGAGGTCAACGCGACCGGCCGGGTGATGCGGGAACTTGACCGCCGCGAGGGCCAGCCCGGCGCCGACCTGCAATTGACCATCGACGCCGACCTGCAGGAATACGCACAGGCCCGGCTGGCCGGAGAAAGCGCCGCCGTGGTCGTGATCGACTGTGAGACGGGCGATCTGCGGGCCATCAGCTCGACCCCCAGCTTCGACCCCAATCTGTTCGTGCGAGGGATATCGGTCGCGGATTACCAGGCTCTGACCCAGGACAACCACCGCCCGCTGGCCAACAAGACGGTTCAGGGCACCTACCCGCCCGGTTCGACATTCAAGATGATCACCGCGCTGGCCGCGCTCGAGGCCAGCGTCGTCGGTCCGGGCAACACCGTCTATTGCCCCGGCTACCTGAAGGTGGGCAGCCGTCGATTCCACTGCTGGAAGCGCGGCGGGCACGGGATGGTCGATCTGGAGACTTCGTTGAAGCGCAGTTGCGACGTCTACTATTACGACGTGGCCCTGCGGGTCGGGATCGACAAGATTTCGGACATGGCGCGCAAGTTCGGCCTCGGCATCAAACACGACCTGCCGATGTCCGCCGTGGCGGCTGGCCTTGCACCGAACCAGGAATGGAAGCAGACCACCCACGGACAGGACTGGCTGGTCGGTGACACGGCAAATGCCTCGATTGGGCAGGGCTTCATGTTGGCCTCGCCGATGCAACTTGCCGTCATGACTGCGCGCATCGCGACCGGCCGATCAGTGACACCGCGTTTGATCCGCAGTGTCGACGGGGTCGAACAGCCTTCGGGCGCGGGCGAGCCGCTGGACGTCAATCCGGCCAACTTGGAACAGGTGCGCAACGCGATGTACAAGGTCTCGAACGACCGTCGCGGCACCGCTTATCGCAGCCGGATCATCGCAGACGAATTCCGCATGGCCGGCAAGACGGGCACCAGCCAGGTGCGCAACATCACCAAGGCCGAACGGGCCGCCGGGGTCATCCGCAACGAAGACCTGCCCTGGGAACGGCGGGACCACGCGCTGTATGTCAGCTTTGCCCCTTACGACAATCCAAAATATGCGGTGGCCGTCGTTGTCGAACATGGCGGCGGCGGTTCGAAGGCTGCAGCCCCCGTAGCCCGGGACGTGATGCTGCAGGCGCTGTACAACGGCACCCCGCCGCTGGAAGCATATCCCGTGGCCGACCGCGACCGCATCAAGGAACAGCAGAAACGTCTGGAAGGTGATCGCCGCCCGAAAGCGCGCCCTGACGAAAAGGACCGCGCATGAGCTATCTTGAATATGCGGTCAAGACCACGCCGACGGGGATCCGCAAGGTTCTGTATATGAACTGGCCGCTGACGCTTTTGCTGATCAGCGTCGCAAGTGCCGGTTTTCTGATGCTGTATTCGGTGGCCGGCGGCTCGTGGTCGCCGTGGGCGGAACCACAGATGGAACGGTTTGGCCTGGGCCTGACGGTCATGTTCATCGTCGCATTGGTTCCGATCTGGTTCTGGCGCAACATGTCCGTCGTCGCCTATCTTGTTTCTTTGGGGCTTCTGCTGTTCGTCGAACTGTTCGGCACCATCGGCATGGGCGCGCAACGCTGGATCGACCTAGGGTTCATGCGCCTGCAGCCCTCCGAACTGGCAAAGGTGACTTTGGTCATGTTGCTGGCGGCCTACTACGATTGGCTTCCCTCCTACAAAACCTCGCGCCCGGTTTGGGTCTTGATCCCGGTTGTCCTGATCCTGATCCCGACCTTCATGGTGCTGCGTCAGCCCGATCTGGGAACTGCAATCCTGCTGTTGGCGGCCGGAGGCGGCCTGATGTTTCTGGCCGGCGTGCATTGGGCCTATTTCGCAGCGGTCATCGCGGCGGGTGTCGGCTTGATTTCAACGGTGTTCAAAAGCCGTGGCACCGATTGGCAGTTGCTCAAAGACTATCAGTTCCGGCGCATCGACACATTCCTTGACCCCTCGACCGATCCGTTGGGCGCGGGGTATCACATCACCCAGTCCAAGATTGCCCTGGGATCCGGCGGCTGGAACGGTCGAGGCTTCATGCAAGGCACCCAGTCGCGCCTGAACTTCCTACCCGAAAAGCACACCGACTTCATCTTCACGACACTGGCCGAAGAGTTCGGCTTTGTCGGGGGTACAACCTTGTTGCTGCTTTATGGACTGATCCTGATCTTCTGCCTCGTCACGGCGCTGTCGACCAAGGACAGGTACTCGTCATTGGTGACACTCGGCATTTCGCTGAACTTCTTCCTGTTCTTCGCCGTCAACATGTCGATGGTCATGGGGCTGGCGCCGGTGGTCGGTGTTCCGTTGCCGATGGTCAGCTATGGGGGCTCGGCCATGTTGGTTCTGATGGCCGCCTTCGGCATCGTGCAGAGCGCGCATATACACCGTCCTCGTTGATCCGAAAGGCCGACCATGTCCGTGAAAGTCCTGTTTTCCGCCCGCCCGGCACTTTGGCCGGTTTACGAGCCCTTGCTGAACACCGGGCTGGCCGATGCCGGGATCGAAGCCACTATCGCCACCGACCTGCCGCCCGATCAGGTGGATTACATCGTCTATGCACCCAATGGCGGGCTGCTTGATTTCACGCCCTACACGCGCGCGAAGGCCGTGCTCAGCCTGTGGGCCGGTGTCGAGAAGATAGCCTCGAACGACACGCTGACCGTGCCGCTGGCCCGGATGGTCGATCACGGTCTCACCCAGGGCATGACCGAATGGGTCGTGGGGCACGTTCTGCGCTACCATCTGGGCATGGATCGACACATAACGGTCCAGGATGGGGTTTGGGCCCCGGATCCGCCTCCGCTTGCCACGCAGCGATCGGTCTGCGTTCTGGGACTTGGCGCCCTGGGCCGGGCTGCGGCACAGGCGCTGGCCGCGTTGAACTTCAACGTGACAGGGTGGAGCCGTTCGGCCAAGGAACTGTCTGGTGTCACGTGCCTGCACGGACCGGACGGGCTGCGCGTCGCCCTGAGCCAGGCCGAGATACTCGTCCTGCTGCTGCCTGAAACGGCAGCCACGGAGAACACTCTGAACGCGGACACTCTGGCACTTCTGCCAAAAGGTGCGCGAATTCTGAACCCCGGCCGAGGCCCACTGATTGACGACGAAGCGCTGTTGCAGGCGCTGAACACCGGCCAAGTTGGGCATGCCACGCTGGATGTGTTCCGCACCGAGCCGCTGCCCTCCGATCATCCGTACTGGGCGCATCCAAATGTAACCGTCACGCCGCATATCGCGTCGGAAACCCGGCCCGAAACGGCTGCGCAGGTGATCTGCGAAAACATCCAACGCAGCGAATCCGGACGGCCGCTGCTGCATCTCGTCGACCGCGCACTCGGGTACTAAGGCCATCGGGGGCCACCGCCCCCGTCTTGCCGGGCGCTATTCGACCGCTACGCGTCCACCAGTCCCCGACCTTTCAGCAGGGCTTCGACACCCGGCAACCGGCCCCGGAACGCCAGATACAGATCCTCGGCCTCCTTCGAGCCTCCTTTGGACAGAATGTTGTCCTCCAGAGCCTGCGCCCGCTCAGGATCAAACGCGCCTCCTGCCTCTTCGAAGGCAGCAAATGCGTCAGCATCCATCACTTCGGACCACATGTAGCTGTAGTAACCCGAGCTGTAACCATCACCCGCAAATACATGAGCGAAATGCGGCGTCGCGTGGCGCATACCGATGGCATGCGGCATCCCGATCTCGGCCAGAACCTCAGCCTGCTTCGCCATGGGGTCCGCCGGGGCCGGACCGTCGTGAAAGGCCAGGTCGACCAGCGCCGAGGCGACGTATTCGACCGTCTGAAAACCCTGATCGAAATTGGCGGCACCCAGAACTTTGTCCAGCAATTGCGGTGGCATCGGAGTTCCGGTTTCGGCATGAGTTGCAAACTCGGCCAGAACCTCCGGTACTTCCAGCCAATGCTCATACAGTTGGCTGGGCAGCTCCACGAAATCCCGGGCAACGCTGGTCCCCGAGATGCTGTCATAGGTCACATCCGACAGCATCTGGTGCAGTGCGTGCCCGAATTCATGAAACAGGGTCCGTGCGTCGTCATATGACAGCAGCGCCGGATCGCCCTTGGCGAAGTTGCAAACATTGATGACGATTGGCGTCTGGACCTTGGGAAACTTGGCCTGCGCCCGCATCGCGCTGCACCACGCACCCGACCGTTTCGATCCACGCGCAAAATAGTCTCCGATGAATACGGCAACGTGTTTGCCACGCCGGGTCACCTCCCAGGCTCGGCAATCCGGATGGTACAGCGGCACGTCCAACGGCGCGAACTCCAACCCGAACAAGCGGTTGGCGCAGGTAAAGGCAGCCTCGATCATGCGCTCCAGCTGCAGATAGGGTTTGAGTTCTGCCTCATCCAGATCATGCTCGGCCTTGCGCCGTTTTGCGGCATAGTACCGCCAGTCCCAGGGTTCGAGCGGACCGTTGACGCCATCCTCCTGCATCATTCGCGTCAGGATCTCCGCGTCGGCCTCGGCCCGGGCCTTGGCGGGTGCCCAGACCTGCATCAGCAAGTCGCGTACCCGTTCGGGGGTTCGGGCCATCTCGGTCTCGAGCTTGAAGGCCGCAAAGCTATCATAACCCAGCAACTTGGCCCGTTCCTCGCGTAGCTGAAGGATTTCGGCGGCAATCGCTCGGTTGTCGGTCTCGCCTCCGTTTGCCCCGCGTGACGCCCAGGCGCGGTAAGCCTTTTCGCGCAAGTCGCGACGTGGCGAGAACTGCAGGAACGGCACGATCAGAGACCGCGACAGCGTGACAACCGGCCCCTTGGCCCCTTTTTCCCGACCGGCCGCGTGTGCCGCATCGACAACGAAACCCGGCAGTCCCGCCAGGTCATCTTCAGTCAGCTCCATGAACCAGCCACGCTCGTCCGCCAGCAGGTTTTGCGTGAACGCGGTGCCCAATGACGCCAGACGCGCCTTGATCTCCTGCATCCGGGCATCTTCCGCACCGTGCAGCGCCGCACCCGAGCGGACGAACCCGCGATGGGTGAGCATCAAAACCCGATCCTGTTCCTCGGTCAGCTCCAGCGTATCTCGTTTCGTCCAAAGGTCGTCCACACGCTGGAACAGCGCCTTGTTCGAGGAAATCGCGGCGAAATGGGCTGCAAGCTTGGGCGAAAACTCCCGTTGCAACGCTTCGCGCTCCGGGTTGCTGTCAGCGCCAGCGACCGTGAAGAAAACCGACAGGACCTTGTTCAAGGCCTCGCCCGCCGCTTCCAGCGCTTCGATCGTGTTGGCAAAACTCGCGGGCTGGGTATTCGTCGCGATGGTGTCGATCTCGTCGGCATGGGCCTGCAGAGCAGCTTCCAGTGCCGGGGCAAAATCGTCATCCGAGATTTCGGCAAAGGGCGCGATTTCAAACGGGGTCGTCCAGTCGGACAGGATCGGATTGGTCATTGGGGTCTCCTTCAAGCGTCAAGCTAGGAATGCAGGGCAAGATCGTCCAGTGGCCGCGATCAAACGGATTGCCCGCAAACCGGGCAATCGTCCCGCCGGGACAGGGTGATCTTGCGGCTTTCGCCATAAAGCGCGTCATAGATCAGCATCTCGCCACGCAAGGCCTGACCTGCACCCGTGACTACCTTGACCGCCTCAACCGCCATCATCGCCCCCACCACGCCCGGCAGTGGCCCGACCACCCCGGCCTCGGCACAGGAAGGCGCAAGACCCGGCGCAGGCGCTTCGGGAAAAATGCATTGGTAGCAGGGGGCGTTGTTGGCGGGGTCAAACACGCTCAACTGGCCTTCCCATTGGGACAGCGCGCCTGAGATTAGGGGCTTGCCCAAAGCCACGGCGGTGCGGTTGGCCAGATACCGGGTTTCGAAATTGTCGGTGCCGTCGAGGATAAGGTCATAATCCGCGAACAGGTCGGCCGCAATGTCGTCCGTCAGGCGGCGGTGATAGGGGCGAACGATGACATTAGGGTTCTGCGCCTCCATTGCTTGCTGCGCAGAAAAGACTTTGGGCATTCCGATGTCTGCATCCCGATGGATGACCTGCCGCTGCAGATTGGCATTCTCGACGACGTCATCATCGATGACGCCAATCGTGCCCACGCCGGCGGCGGCAAGGTACTGCAGCGCCGGTGCGCCCAATCCACCTGCCCCGATCACCAATACCCGAGCGGTCTTCATCCGTTTCTGCCCGGGTCCACCAAGCTCGCGCAGGACGATGTGACGGGCATAGCGCTCCAGTTCGGCTTCGCTGAACTGGTCAGATGGGCTGTGCGGTCGAATATCCGACGGTGGATTGGCCCGGCGCCTCAGGGCTTTCACCACAGCGCCATAACCCATGGCCAGCAGAACGAAGCCACCCAGGATCAGCCACATCGCGGCCGAGCCGCCCGTGGCCTCGCGCAGTGGGTTCCCGTCGGGCAAAACCAGATGAGACAGAACCACACCTGCCAGCAACACCAAAACCGACACCCAACGGGCAGTACGCGAGGCACCAGCGAGGTAGCCAAGCCCCCACAGCCCCGCTGCCAGTGCCAGTACCAGAACCATCAGGCGCGCCCCGTGGATCCGAACCCACCGGAACCGCGCTGCGACTCCTGCAGGCTGTCCGCCATCTCGAACCGCGCCTGGATCACCGGGGCCACGACAAGCTGCGCAATTCTGTCGCCATGTCCGATTTCAAAGGCTTCCTGACCCGCATTCAGCACGATCACCCCCAAGGGACCGCGATAGTCGCTGTCGATCGTGCCCGGTGCGTTCGGCAGCGTGATCCCGTGTTTCAACGCAAGTCCCGAGCGCGGACGCACCTGGATCTCATATCCATCCGGAATCTCTACCCGCAGGCCGGTCGGAACCAAGGCGCGCGCACCGGGTTGAAGGGTGATCGACCCTCGATCAGGCAGGTTGGCCCGCACATCCGCGCCGGCTGCCCCGGCCGTTTCATAGGACGGCAATGCAATGGCCGGATCGGCCCCGTCTTCTCGGATCACCCGGATTGCCACCATCAGCGCATCCCAACCTTCATCTTCTGTCAAACAACCGCATCACAGCGCCAGCGCGGCCGCGATCTTTTCCGCCAGCCGTACGGCCACTGCGTCCTTGCCCATGCGCGGCCACTCCTCGGCACCCGCATCCGATATCAGCACGACCGCATTTTCGGCCCCACCCATGATGCCGGTCACCGGACTGACATCATTGGCCAGAATCCAATCGCACCCTTTGCGCGCCCGCTTGGCGGTTGCGTGGGCGATCACATCATCCGTCTCGGCGGCGAAACCCACGACCAAGCTGGGTCGGCCGGTCTCCAGATGCGAAATCCGTTTGAGGATGTCCGGGTTTTCGGCAAATTGCAGTGCAGGCATTCCGTCGCGGCTTTTCTTCAACTTGCGGTCTGATGCCCCGTCTACCCGCCAATCGGCCACGGCTGCGGCAAACACGCCCGCATCCACCGGCAGAGCCGCGTCCACCGCATCCGACATTTGTTGCGCAGTCTCAACTTGCACTACCTGGACGCCCTGGGGTGGTGGCACATCCGCGGGGCCGGTTACGAAAACGACTTCGGCCCCCAGGGCCGCCAAAGCGTTGGCAATCGCCGTCCCCTGCGCCCCCGAGGATCGGTTTGCGATGTACCGAACCGGATCAATCGGCTCATGCGTCGGCCCCGACGTCACGAGAATCCGCTTTCCCTTCAGTGGGCCATCCGACAAGGCAGACTCGACCGCCGCCACGATCTCGAGAGGTTCCGACATGCGGCCGGGACCGAACTCGCCACAAGCCATGTCACCGTCATTGGGTCCGACAAACCGGACGCCGTCCGCGATCAGCTGCTTGTGGTTCCGGCGCGTTGCCGGATGGTTCCACATCCGCACGTTCATCGCCGGCGCACATAAAACAGGGGTATCCGTGGCCATCAACAGGGTCGATGCCAGATCATTGGCCAGACCCCCGGCCATCTTTCCCATCAAATCAGCAGTCGCCGGGGCCACGACGATCAGATCAGCCGAACGTGACAGCTGGATATGCCCCATCTCGGCCTCGTCCGTCAGGTCGAACAGATCACGATATGCTTTTTCACCGGCCAGAGCAGACACGGACAAGGGGGTCACGAATTCCTCGGCAGCGCGGGTCAGGACCGGGGTCACCGCCGCCCCGCGCTCCTTCAACCTTCGGATCAGATCCAGCGATTTGTAGGCCGCGATCCCACCGCCAAGGATCAGGAGGATCCGTTTGGATGCCAGCATGTTCAGCCCTTCCCGGTCGTGCTCGGCCTCGACACTATGCAACCCATGTCCCGAGTTCCAGCGCTTAATTCTGGGACTCGAAGGCCTTGCAAGGGTCTTCGCGTTCGGCCGCGGGGCTGTCAATCACCGCGTCAAATTCACCGGTCACGACACCGTCTTCGGCCTGACCGAGAACAAAGACCTTAAGGCCCGGACGCAGGCGCGACAGAAAGGTCGGAATGCCCTGATCCTTTCGCGCGTGCCCGTTTCCGGTAATCACCGCCACCGGACCGCCGGTTTCATCAATTGCACGCAGAATAGCCCGGGTCAGAACAGCATCGCGCAGACGCTGGATCGCCACCAGTTGCGGCAAGGCCTCGGCGGGAAGTGCGTTGCAATGCGCTGCCAATTGCTCGGCCTCGCGCGCCGCCTGATCCTCGGGCGCCAACGGAATGTTCAACCCATATCGCGCCGCATCCGCGCCCAGGGTCGTTGCGGCACCGCGTTCCATCGCAGCTCGCGCAGCCGCGCGCGGCACCATCGCTCCGTATACCGGAGCCTCTGATGCTTGGAAAACAGGGTAATACATGCTGAGCGGCGGCCATCCCGTTTCGGCCCATCTCAGGATGCGTGACAGCTCCTCGGGGTTCGAGGCGGCAGTCTGCGCCAGTCTCTGAGCCCCTTCCTCGGTCACCATTTCCCAGACCATTGCAGACGGATCGATGTCCGCAATCGCTTCGGTCTGGACCAGGTGATGTAGGGGGTTGTCGTGAACTTCGCCAAGGATCACGACATCGGCGTCCCTCATCTGTGCCAAAATATCGTCGGGGATAAGCTCCCCGGCCAGAACTGGCCGGGTCACAAGTGTCAGCGACAGCACGGCCGCCGTCAGAATCGCAAGATGTCTCATGCGAAGAAGTGTTGCACCTCGCGCGATTGAGCTTCAAGGTTCTTGCGCATCTTCACGAACGCCGCTGCCTCAAGCTGTCGCACGCGTTCCTTTGACAAACCCAGTTCCTGACCTAGGCTTTCCAATGTGCGCGCCGGCTCACGCAGCTTGCGCTCGCGCACGATGAACCGTTCGCGGTCGTTGAGCGCCTGCATCGCCGTGATCAACCATTCGCGCAACTGGCGAGTATCGTGGCTGTTCTCGACAGTTTCAGCAGCCTGCTCGCGATCATCCTCCAACGCGTCGATCCACTCGCGACCATCCTCGTCAGCCGATTGAACGGCGTTCAGGGAGAAGTCTGAGCCGGCCAACCGGCCGTGCATCATTTCCACATCGCGCAGCGGTACACCGATTTCGGCCGCAATCATCTGGTGCAGCTGATGGCGGTCCAATTCGACGCCATCGGTCGCGGCTTCGCGCTCCAGGCGGGCCTGCACGCGCCGCATGTTGAAGAACAGGGATTTCTGGGACGAGGTCGAACCGGTCCGTACCATCGACCAGTTGCGCATCACGTAATCCTGAATGCTGGCCTTTATCCACCACACCGCATAGGTCGAAAAGCGGACCCCACGATCCGGGTCGAATTTGTCAGCGGCCTTCATCAGGCCCAGTCCGGCCTCTTGGATCAGGTCATTCATCGGCGCGCCATAGCGTTTGAACTTGGCCGCCATTGAAATGGCCAGACGCATATAGGCCGTTATCAACCGGTGAAGGGCCTGTTCGTCGCGCTCGTCTCGCCAGGCATAAGCGAGGCGCAATTCGGTTTCCGCATCCAGCAATTCGGCTTTCATAGCCTGCCGGGACATCGAGAAGTCGTTCGGGTTATCCAGTGCCATGCAGCTCTCCCATCTGTCGTAGGCGCCGCCGGTCTTGCCTTGCCGACGTATGGTCGATACGCAAGGGCGCACCGGGTGGATCACTGTAAAGGTAGTAAAAAATGCATCCCGATTTAACCTTTGTGCTGGGTGGCGCGGCATCGGGAAAATCTGCATTTGCCGAGCAACTCGTTGTTTCAACGGAAAAAACCCGCGTCTACCTGGCGACATCACAAGTGTTTGATGATGAAATGCGCCTAAAAATCAGGCGCCATGTGGACCAAAGAGGCGACGGCTGGGCCACGATCGAAGCCCCGATGGACCTGCGCCCGGCGCTGGCGGGGCTGAGCCGGGATCAGGTCTGTCTGATCGATTGCGCCACGATGTGGCTCAGCAATCACTTGCTGGCCGACAGCGATCTTGAACAGGAACAGGCCGCCCTTCTGGCCGCGCTACGGACATGTCCCGCGCAGGTCGTGATCGTCTCGAACGAGGTGGGGCACGGTATCGTCCCCGACAACGCGCTGGCCCGCAAATTCCGCGAGGCGCAGGGGCGGTTGAACATCGCCCTCGCCGCCCAAGCCGGCCTTGTGGTTCAGGTCATCGCGGGACTACCGCAGGTTTTGAAAGGCCAGTTGCCGTGACCCGGCTGCATCTAGTCCGCCACGGCCCGACCCATGCCAAGACGATGGTGGGCTGGTCCGATATTCCCGCCGATCTGAGCGACCACGCGGCCCTCGCGCGCCTGCATGACCACCTGCCGCAGGATGCGCTGGTCATTTCGTCGGACCTGTCGCGCGCCGCGGATACGGCCACGGCCATTCAGGGCACGCGTCGCCGGCTGCCGCACCATCCCGACCTGCGCGAGATCCATTTCGGCACCTGGGAAATGCGCGCATTCGCCGAGATCGAGGCCGAAGACCCCGAGTTGGCCTTTGCATATTGGGACAGCCCCGGCGACGTGCGCCCGCCCAACGGCGAAAGCTGGAACGCGGTCCGCGCGCGGGTCGACGCGGCGATCGACGGGTTGATCGGTATGCATACCGGCGCCGATCTGGTCATCGTGGCCCATTTCGGCGTGATCCTGACCCAGGTACAGCGCACCCTTGACCTGGACGCGCAACAGACCTTTGCCCATCGCATCGATAACCTGTCGGTGACTGAGCTGGCCGTTGACGGCAAAACCTGGTCGGTCGGCCGGATCAATCATCTTCCGTGAACACAACGCGCACAAATCAGCGTTTTACTGATATCGGGCGTTCGACCATCCTCGGGCCATGACATATGACCTTTTCATCGGGGACCGCCTGTTTTCCAGTTGGTCCATGCGCGGCTGGCTTATGCTGGAAAAATTCGGCGTGCCCTACACGACCCACATGATCGGCCTGTATTCGGGCACGATGGCCCGGGACATGCAGCCGCTGGCCCCGGCCCGTCTGGTCCCTGCGCTGCGCCTGCCCGACGGCACGGTGGTCGGCGAAAGCCTCGCCATGGCCGAGACGCTGGCCGAACGACACCCCGATGCCGGGCTGTGGCCCCAAGACGCCGCCGTCCGCGCAACCGCCCGTTGGCTGTGTGCCGAGATGGTCGCCGGGTTCCACGCGCTGCGGTCGGCCTGCCCCATGCAGCTCAAACACCGCTGGAAAGGGTTCGAGCCGTCCGACGAAACCCGCGCCGATCTGACCCGGATCGAGACCCTGTGGGCGCATGCGCGCAAAATCTCAGGCACGGATACCGGCCCATTGTTCGGTAGCTATTCGCTGGCCGATGTGTTCTATACGCCGGTCGCAGCCCGGATCATCGGCTATGGTCTGCCCGTGTCAGTGCAGAGCCGCGATTACTGCATGGAATTGTTGTCAGACCCGGCGGTTCGGCAATGGCGCGCGATGGGGCTGACTGTCGACTACGACCCGTTCCCCTATGACCAGCCGCTCGACACCGAGCCCTGGCCGATCGGCGGGGCCTCGACGGCCCGCGCGGTTGAGGCGGGGCCTTCGGTCAATGACCGCTGCCCCTATTCCGGCAAGCCAGTGACCGCATTTCTGGAGCTGGATGGAAATCGATGGGGCTTCTGCAACACCTTCTGCCGCGACAAAACCGTGGCCGACCCCGGAGCGTGGCCGAAATTCACGCAAATGATCCGGCAAGCGGTGTGACCGTTAACCATTCCTAAACCGAAGCCATGGCAGCAAGGTCCCGTTAACCAAGAACAGGATCGCCATGGTCGCCCGCGCTCATACCGTTGCCTTTCAGGGGGTCGAGGCCCGCCCGGTCGAGGTGCAATGCGCCGTCTCTCCCGGGCTGCCCGCCTTTTCAATCGTCGGCCTGCCGGACAAGGCCGTGTCCGAGGCCCGCGAACGCGTGCGCAGTGCGCTCAGCGCGATGGCCATTGCGCTGCCCTCCAAACGCATCACGATCAACCTGTCGCCCGCTGACCTGCCCAAGGAAGGCAGCCATTTCGACCTGCCGATCGCGCTGGCCCTGCTCTGTGCGATCGACATCCTGCCCGCCGACGCCGCCGAAGGCACCATGGCTCTGGGCGAACTTTCGCTGGACGGCTCATTGGTGCCCGTGGCCGGCGCCCTGCCCGCCGCGATGACCGCTGCGGCCGAGGGCCGCACGCTGCTGTGTCCGCGCGCGTCAGGTGCCGAGGCGGCCTGGGTTGACGCGACCCAGGTGATCGGGGCCACGTCCCTGGCCGACGTCGTGCGCCATTTCACCGGCCAGTCGCCCCTGCCGGTCGCCCAGCCAGGCGAGGTCAGGTTGGAGCCCTCGACCCGCGATCTGCGCGACGTAAAAGGGCAGGAACGGGCAAAACGCGCATTGGAAATCGCAGCGGTCGGTCGTCACCACATGATAATGATCGGCACGCCGGGGTCAGGCAAATCCATGCTGGCCGCCCGCCTGCCCGGCATTCTGCCGCCGTTGACGCCCACCGAGGCGCTCGAGACCTCGATGATCCAATCGCTGTGCGGCATGCTGGACGAAGGCGGCATCAGCCGGGCCCGCCCGTTCCGCGAACCGCATCATACGGCGTCGATGGCGGCGATCGTGGGCGGCGGGAAAGGCGCAAAACCCGGCGAAATTTCCCTGGCCCACAACGGCGTCCTATTCATGGACGAATTTCCCGAGTTTCCGCGAACGGTTCTGGAAACCCTGCGCCAGCCCATCGAGACCGGCGAAGTCATGGTCGCCCGCGCCAACGCCCATGTAAAATACCCCTGCCGGTTCATGTTGGTGGCGGCGGCGAACCCCTGCAAATGCGGATATCTCAGCGACCCGTCCCGCGCCTGCTCGCGCGCACCCGTCTGCGGCGAGGACTATCTGGGCCGCATCTCGGGGCCGCTGATGGACCGGTTCGACCTGCGGATCGAAGTGCCGCCAGTGGGCTTTACCGACCTTGACCTGCCGCCATCCGGAGACAGCTCGGCTACCGTCGCTGCGCGGGTGCAGCAGGCGCGCATAATTCAGGCCCGGCGTTTTCAGGACACGCCCGGGATTCGCCAGAACGCCGATATCGAGGGCAATCTGCTGGAGGAGGTCGCCGCACCAGACGCGGAGGGCAAGGACCTGCTGGTCAAGGCGGCCGAGCGGTTCGGCCTGTCGGCACGGGCTTACCACCGCATCCTGCGCGTGGCCCGCACCATTGCCGATCTCGAGGGCGCGCCCGATGTGCGCCGCCCCCATGTGGCCGAGGCGCTGAGCTACAGGATCAGCGCCCGGGTTGCGGCTTAGACCTTGGCCTCGATCGCCTGCCAGATCTTTTCGGCAATATTGGTTCCGTTGAACCGCTCCAATTCCTGGATTCCGGTGGGCGAGGTCACGTTGATTTCGGTCAGATAGTCGCCGATAACGTCGATACCTACAAAGATCTGGCCCTTTTCCTTCAGCAGCGGACCGATGGCCGCGCAGATCTCAAGATCGCGGTCGGTCAGCCCGATCTTTTCGGGACGGCCACCCACATGCATGTTCGACCGGGTCTCACCCTCGGCCGGAACGCGGTTGATCGCGCCGACCGGTTCGCCATCGACCAGGATCACCCGCTTGTCGCCGTTGCGCACATCCGGCAGGAATTTCTGAACGATCAGCGGCTCGCGCGAGAAACCGGTGAACAACTCATGCAACGAAGTCAGGTTGCGGTCATCGGCATCCAGCCGGAACACGCCGGCCCCGCCATTGCCATAGAGCGGCTTGAGGATGATGTCGCCGTGCTTTTCCTTGAACGCCTTGATCGTCTGCAGATCGCGGGCGATCGTGGTGGGCGGAGTCAGGTCGGGAAAATCCAGAACCAGCAGTTTTTCCGGATAGTTGCGCACCCAGAACGGATCATTCACCACAAGAGCCTGCCCACGCAACCGATCCAGCAGATGGGTGGACGTGATATAGTGCATGTCGAACGGCGGGTCCTGCCGCAGCCAGACGACATCGAAATCCGCCAGATCAACCTCGCACTCAGGCCCCAGAACCGCCGGCTGGTCCGCAACCCGCTGCACCGTCATGTCGTGACCGCGGGCGGTGATGCGCCCCTCTTGATAGGCCAGCTGATCGGGTCCGTAGTAAAACAGTTGGTGCCCACGGGCCTGGGCTTCTTCGGCCAGCCGGAACGAGCTGTCTGCATTGATGTCCACGGCCCCGATCGGGTCCATCTGAAAGGCGATTTTCATGGCTTGTCCCTCGTAGTCACGCCAGATACATGGCCCAGCGGGGACGGGTGTTCAATGGCGATCAGCCCTGACCAAAGGCGTTTTCGACGATTTGTACTGCGCCCGTTGCATCCACCAGAGCCGCGTCGAACCGGACATTGGTCAGCTGCCCGCCCGGTTCCTGCGCCAAATACTGCGCCGCCGAGGCGCATATCCGGTCGATCTGCCGCTTGCTGATCCGGGCGGCGGCGCTGTCAAAGGTTTGGCTTTTCTTGACCTCGACGAACACAAGGCCCTGTGCATCCCGGACGATCAGGTCGATCTCGCCACCCGCGCCGCGCCAACGCCTGTGACAGACCTTGAACCCTCGGCTCTCGTAATCGGCAGCGACGCTGTTCTCGGCCGCCTGCCCGGAGTGATAGGAAACCGAGCCCTGGACCGACCGTCGCGCCATATCATCCCCTCCCCAGTTGCAGGGCCTTTTGGTAAATTGGCCGCCTTGGCAAATCATACATCCTGGACACCAGATCTGCCGCATCCCGCACGGAGTGCGTTTCCAGAGCCTGTCGCAGCGCCTCTTCTACATCCGAATCGTTAACGGCTTGTGAATGGGCACGGTCCACCAGCAAGACGATCTCGCCCTTCACGGTGGCATCTCGATACTGTTCGGACAGCTCTGCAAGGCTAGCCCGCCGGATTTCTTCGAACTTCTTGGTCAGTTCACGACAGACCGCGGCCTGACGCTCGCCACCCAGAACCTGCGCCAGATCCGACAGGCACGCCCCCAAACGCTTGGGAGATTCGTAGAACACCAGCGTCCCGGGAACATCCCGCAACGCCTCGATCCGTGTTCGGCGGGCGCCGGACGCATTCGGCAGGAATCCGGCGAAAAAGAAGGCGTCCGTCGGCAAGCCCGCCAGGGTCAGCGCCGTAACGACGGCTGACGCTCCAGGGGCGCAGGTCACGCTGAACCCGGCCTCGGCCGCCTTCTTGCCCAGATCATAACCCGGGTCGGCGATCAGGGGCATGCCGGCCTCGGACGCGTAGGCCACGGACTTGCCTTGGGACAGTTCGGCAATCAGTTTTTCACGCGCAGCCGTGCCGCTGTGGTCGTGATAGGCCAGGATGCGCCGCCCTTCGAGGGGTACACCGTGAATCTCCATCAATCTGCGCAGGCTGCGTGTATCTTCCGCCGCGATCACATCAGCCGAGGCCAGAACGTCCAGCGCCCTGAGCGTAATGTCGCGCGCCGTTCCGATCGGAGTGGCAACAAAATACAGCCCCCCAGCCAATCTTACCTTTTGGAAATTCAAAGCTGGACCCTCGCAGCGTGACGTTTATTATCGCGGCGTGATAGAACAGCAGCGTTCTTTGCCGCCGGATCAGGGAGTTTTCATTTAGATGTTTACCGTTTGCAAGCCCGTTCGCAAACTGGCGAAATTCGCCATCGGCCTGACCGCGGCGGCATTTTTGGCCGCCTGCGAACCCGGCGCCACCGGGCGCGGACCGTCGATAGACACGTCAGAGCCGATCCCCGTTGCCCTGCTGGTGCCCAAATCGGGCGACGCCGCGTTGGCGCAAAGCCTTGAGAACGCTGCACGGCTGGCCATGGCCGATCTGAACAACGTCAAGATCGATCTTCGCGTCTATGACACTGCCGGCAATCCGAACACGGCAGCCGCAGTTGCACAACAGGCCGTTGCCGACGGCGCAAAGGTCATTCTGGGGCCGGTCTACGCGCAGGCTGCAAATGCTGCCGGCCTTGCGGTTCTGAGCAAGAACGTGAACGTTCTGTCCTTCTCGAACAATACCAGCATTGCCGGCGGAAACGTGTTTGTCCTTGGCCCGACCTTCGACAACACGGCCAACCGGCTTGTCAGCTACGCCGGCAAACAGGGAAAGAAAAGCACCGTCATCGTGCACAGCAACGATGCGGCAGGCCAATTGGGCCAGGCGGCAGTCTCGAACGCACTTGGCAACAGCCGTGTGGCGAATGCGGGTGTGGTCGGTTTTGATCGATCTCAGCAGGGCGTGATCGACGCCATTCCTGCGATCAAGGCAACTGTGGACTCGACGGGGGCGGATTCGCTCTTTTTGACCGCCACGACCGCCGGCGCGCTGCCGCTTTTCAGCCAGTTGCTGCCCGAGGCCGGTGTCTCACCGGCAACCGTGCAATATATTGGCCTGACACGCTGGGACATTCCGGCCCAGACGCTGGAACTGCCGGGAGTGCAGGGCGGATGGTTTGCCTTGCCTGACCCTGCCAAGGCCCAGGCCTATCGCGTGCGCTACAACGCGACCTATGGCGAGGCCCCGCATCCGATCAGCGGCCTGGCCTATGACGGCATCGCCGCCATCGGCGCTCTGGCCAGCCAAGGGAAGTCCAATGCCCTCTCCGCCGCGGCCCTGACCCAGAATGCCGGGTTCCAGGGTGTTGGCGGTATTTTCCGTCTGCGCCCGAACGGTACGAATGAACGAGGTCTGGCCGTGGCCACGATCCAGAACAAACAGGTAGTTGTGATTGACCCTGCCCCGCAAAGCTTCTCTGGCGCCGGTTTCTGATCAGCTTGTGACGATCCCCGCGCCGGCTGGCGCATTGATCTGCGACGCCAGCGAAATCTTCGATGGCGAAAAGGTCAACGCGCTGCTGTCGAAGGCCCTGAAAGACATTCCGGAAACGGCCGCAGCCCGAAACGAGGCCGTCCGGATCCTGCGGGACGCTCAGAAATCCGGGCGTCAGGCCATCGAAGAGGCATTCGCCGCCCGGCCCTTCGACGCCCGGCCTTTGACGCGATCCTACACCTATCTGACCGATGGGCTGGTCTGCGCCGCGATGACTGTGGCCGGACAGCATCTGCATCCATTGGCCAACCCGACCCAGGGCGAGAAGATGGCGGTTTTGGCGGTGGGCGGCTATGGGCGCGGCGAGATGGCGCCGTTTTCGGATGTCGATCTGCTGTTTCTGACTCCCTACAAGATCACCGCCTGGGCCGAGAGCGTGATCGAGTCGATGCTGTACATCCTGTGGGATCTACGGCTGAAAGTCGGACATTCCTCGCGCACGATCCGTGATTGCCTGCGTCTGGGAGACGAGGATTTCACGATTCGGACAGCGATGCTGGAACAGCGCTATCTGGCCGGTGATCGGGACCTGGCGGATGAGCTGGAAAGCCGGCTGAAATCCGAGCTGTTCAAAGGAACCGAACGCGAATTCATCGAAGCCAAACTGCATGAACGCGACGAACGCCACCACAAGCAGGGCGAGCGTTACATGGTCGAACCGAACGTGAAAGAAGGCAAGGGCGGCCTGCGCGACCTGCAGTCGCTGTACTGGATCGCCAAATATATCTATGGCGTTCAGGACGTGGCTGAACTTGTCCCGCTGGGGCTATTCACCCAGGACGAATTCAACACGTTCGTGCAGGCTGAAGACTTCCTTTGGGCCGTACGTTCGCATCTTCATCTGGTGACACGGCGCGCAACCGAACAGCTGACCTTTGATCTGCAGGTCGAGGTGGCCGACCGCATGGGTTACGAAGACCGAGCGGGCCGCCGGGCCGTCGAAATCTTCATGCAGCGCTATTTCCGAGAAGCCACGAAGGTGGGAGAGCTGACACGGATCTTCCTGACCAAGCTTGAAGCGGCACATATGAAGAACGCGCCGTTGCTGGAACGCATCTTCAGCCGCAAGCCACGGGTCAAGCCGGGCTATAGGGTTGTTCATGGCAGGCTGGATGTGGCCGACCCAAAAAGCTTTTTGTCCGACAAGCTGAATCTACTGCGTCTGTTCGAGGAAGGTCTGCGCACGGGTATGCTGATCCATCCCGATGCGATGCGGCTGGTCACGGCCAACCTGCACCTGATCGATGACGAAATGCGCAACGACAAAGAGGCGAGGCGCATCTTTCTGGATCTGATGCTGAAACACGGCAATCCCGAACGCGCGCTGCGCCGCATGAACGAGTTGGGCGTTCTGTCGGCCTTCATCCCCGAGTTCGAGCCCATCGTGGCGATGATGCAGTTCAATATGTACCACAGCTACACGGTGGACGAGCACACGATCCAGTGCATCATCAACCTGGCGCAGATCGAACGGGGAGAACTTGTCGAAGCGCTGCCGCTGGCCTCGTCGATCCTCGAGGGCGGAGTGAACCGGCGTGTGCTTTACGTCGCTCTGCTGTTGCACGACATCGCCAAGGGCCGCCCCGAGGATCACTCGATCCTGGGGGCCAAGATCGCACGGACAGTCGCACCTCGGCTGGGGCTGAACAAGAAAGAATGCGAAACCGTCGAATGGCTGGTGCGCTATCACCTGCTGATGTCGGACATGGCGCAGAAGCGTGACATCTCGGACCCGCGCACGGTGCGCGACTTTGCCAAGGCGGTTCAGACCGTCAAACGGCTGGATCTGCTGACGGTCCTGACAGTCTGCGACATCCGCGGGGTTGGGCCGAACACCTGGAACAACTGGAAGGCCACCCTGCTACGGGCCTTGCACGCGGAAACCAAGCGCGCGCTGGAAACCGGGATGGAGGACCTCAACCGTGCCAATCGTGGTGCAGAGGCCAAGAAAGCGCTGCGTGACGCGTTGTCAGCCTGGTCCAAGGCCGACCTCAAGACGGAAACCGGGCGGCACTACGATCCGTATTGGCAGGGGCTCAATCTCTCGACCCATGTCGAGTTCGCCGAAATGCTGCGCGCGCTGGAAAAAAGCGCGGATCCGGCGGCGATGGAAATCCGGCTGCACCCGGACGAAGACCGGGATGCGACGCGGGCGTGCTTTGCCATGGCCGACCATCCCGGCATCTTTTCCCGGATTGCCGGTGCGCTGGCGCTTGTGGGCGCAAACGTGGTCGATGCCCGCAGCTACACCACCAAGGACGGCTACGTGACTGACGCGTTCTGGATTCAGGACGCTGACGGCCACCCGTTCGAGCTGTCGCGTCTTCCGCGCCTGACCCAGATGATTCACCGCATCCTCAAGGGCGAGGTGGTGGCCCGCGAGGCGCTCAAGTCCCGCGACAAGATCAAGAAGCGGGAAAAGGCGTTCAACGTCCCGACGCACATCACCTTCGACAATGAGGGGTCCGAGATCTACACGATCATCGAAGTCGACACCCGCGACCGGCCCGGTCTGCTCTATGATCTGGCCCGGACCCTTGCCGCCGCCAATGTCTATATCGCCAATGCCGTGATCGCGACCTATGGCGAGCAGGTGGTGGATACGTTCTACGTCAAGGACATGTTCGGGCTCAAATACCACTCGGAGGCCAAGCAGAGGACGCTGGAAGCCAAGCTGCGCACCGCGATCACCGAAGGCGCCGAGCGGGCGGCCTCATGAAGCAGATCCGCCTGTTCTCGGGCCTGTTCACGGTCGGGTTCTGGACCCTTGCCAGCCGTATTCTGGGCTTTTTGCGGGAAATCCTGCTGACAGCCTATATCGGGCCGGGGCCGGTCATGGATGCTTTCGTCGCAGCCTTCCGCCTACCCAACATGTTCCGCCGGTTCTTCGCCGAGGGCGCTTTCAACGCAGCCTTCGTTCCGATGTTCTCGAAACGGCTGGAAGGCGGCGAAGATGCGCAGGGGTTTGCGCAGGATGCGTTCAACCTGCTGGCGGCGGCCGTTCTGGCGCTGGTCGGGCTGGCCATGGTGTTCATGCCGGGGCTGGTCTGGCTGACGGCCGAAGGGTTTTATGGCGACGAACGTTTCGATCTGGCGGTCGGCTACGGTTATGTCGTCTTTCCCTACATCCTGTTCATGTCTCTGGCCGCGCTGTTTTCCGGGGTTCTCAATGCCACCGGTCGATTCGCCGCCGCTGCAGCGGCTCCGGTCCTGCTGAACATCTTCGCCTGCACGGCACTGATCGTAGGCGCGGCAACCGGTGGCGAGGTCATCCGTTGGCTCATCGCCGTCATACCCATTGCCGGGGTCGCTCAACTGGCGCTGGTTTGGGTCGCCACCGAACGCGCCGGAATTCGCATCCGGTTCGGCCGACCGAACCTCAGCCCTGAAATGCGCAACATGGTTCGGATCGCGGTACCGGCGGCACTTGCCATGGGTGTGACGCAGGTCAATCTCGTTGTCGGGCAGCTGGTCGCGTCAAAGACCGAAAAGGCCATCAGCTGGCTCTTTGCCGCCGACCGGCTGTATCAGCTGCCGCTGGGCGTGGTCGGCATCGCCGTGGGCATCGTGCTGTTACCCGACCTGTCGCGCCGCCTGCGCGCGGGGGACGGCGACGGTGCGCGCAACGCCTTTTCCCGCGCCGGCGAGTTCACCCTGTTGCTGACCATTCCGGCCACCGTGGCCTTCGTGCTCATCCCGGTGCCGCTGGTCTCGGTCCTGTTCGAACGTGGACAGTTCACACCCGAAGACACGGCTGCCACCGCGCTGGCCGTGGCGGTCTATGGCATCGGCCTGCCGGCCTTCATGCTGCAAAAGCTGCTGCAACCGCTGTTCTTCGCCCGCGAAGATACCCGCTCGCCCTTCCGGTATGCCGTTGTGGCGATGGTCATCAACGCCGTGCTGGCCTTTGGGCTGTACCCGATCGTCGGCTGGATTGCCCCGGCCATCGCGGCCTCGGCCGCCGGGTGGGGCATGGTGGCGCTGTTGGCACTGGGCGCCCGGCGCATGGGCGACGAGGCCCGTTTCGACGACCGATTCAAGCGCCGCGCGCCCAGGATATTGGCCGCCTCAATAGGAATGGGCGTGGTGCTGATCGCATCGATGCAGATGTTCGGTTGGACGTTCGAGATTCCGGGCTGGCGCTATCTGGCGTTGCTGGGCCTGATCGCGGTCGCCGCAGTGTCATACTTCCTTCTAGGCCACCTGCTGGGTGCGTTCCGTCTGTCCGAGTTCCGGTCCGCCCTGCGAAGGTCCTGACCGCCTCAGTCCCGCCGGATACGCCCCACCAGCCGCGCCCATCCGCCCGGCGCCACGAAAAACGACAGCCCGAATCCGGTCGCGAAGCCACCCAGATCGGCCACCCAATCCGAGGTGCCGCCGAAAATCAGCCCGAACAGCAGTTGGATGCCCATCAGCACCGCGATCAACTGGAACGCCCGCGCCTGGTTCTCTCCGACCAGCGACAGCCTACGCCACAGCAGCCAGGTGAATGCGCCAATCAGGCCGTAGACCGGCGGAAAGCCCCCGACCAGAGGATAGCGCGGGTCCAGCAGCACCGCATAGGCCAATGCCCCGCCCACGCCGGACAACACGAAGATCACCAGCATCGCAAAACCGCCAAAGACCTCGCCCACCATCTTGCCCATCGCCAAAACAAAGACGCAGACAAAAAGCGCCTGGGTAAAACTGCCTGACACGAAGGGGTAGGTGAAGAATCGGATCACATGCTCGACCGGCCAACGCCCGTTCATCACCATCCAGTCGAAGATGTCGGCCGAGAAGGAATAGCGCTGGATCGCCTCCAGCCGCCAGCCTACCGCGCCGGGTCCGCCGACCAGGCCGCGCGTGCCGAGGGTGAAGGCCAGTTCGATCCCCATGATGAACAAGACCAGCGCCACCACCACGGGTGGCAGGGGGTTCACGGGGGGTGTGTAATGCTCGCTGCTCATTGGGCGGGCCTTTCGCGGCTGTTGACGTCCCTTTGCCTCATGGGTAAGCGACGGAGGCTTATTTTTCCAGACGGGAGTTCCCTTCCATGACCGAGACCAAGTTCACGCCGCGCGTGTTTTCCGGCATTCAGCCCTCGGGAAACCTGCATCTTGGCAACTACCTTGGTGCGCTCAAGCGTTTTGTGGACATGCAGGGGCCGGAGATGGAGACCGTGTACTGCATGGTCGATCTTCACGCGATCACCGTCTGGCAGGATCCCAAGGAACTGGCGCATTCCACGCGCGAGCTGTGCGCGGGCTTCATCGCCGCCGGCATCGACCCGGAACAGTCGATCCTGTTCAACCAGTCCCAGGTGCCCGAGCACGCGCAACTGGCCTGGATCTTCAACTGTGTCGCGCGCATGGGCTGGATGCAGCGCATGACCCAGTGGAAGGACAAGGCTGGCAAAAACCAGCAGAACGCTTCTCTGGGTCTGTTCGCCTATCCCTCGCTGATGGCCGCTGACATTCTGGTCTATCACGCGACCCATGTGCCGGTGGGCGACGACCAGAAACAGCATCTTGAGCTGACCCGCGACATCGCCATCAAGTTCAACCACGACTATGGCGTCGATTTCTTCCCGATCACCGAACCGGTGATCGAGGGCGCGGCGACACGCGTGATGAGCCTGCGCGACGGGGCCAAGAAGATGTCCAAGTCGGATCCGTCTGACATGAGCCGGATCAACATGACCGACGATGCCGACACCATCGCCAAGAAGATCCGAAAGGCCAAGACCGACCCCGACGCCCTGCCTTCGGACGCGGACGGGCTGGAAGGCCGCCCCGAGGCGCGCAACCTGGTCAACATCTATGCCGCGCTCAGCGATCAGACGGTCGAGCAGGTTCTGGCCGAAGTCGGTGGCAAGCAGTTCGGTGAATTCAAGCCGATGCTGGCCGATCTGGCGGTCGCAAAGCTGTCGCCGATCTCGACCGAGATGGCGCGGCTGATGGGCGATCAGGCCGAGATCGACAGGATTCTGGACCGTGGCGCAGAACGGGCGCGGGAAATCGCGGCTCCGATCCTCAGCCGCACCTACGAGATCGTGGGGATGGTGGGCGCCGGCCGCGCCTGAGACCCAGACAGAAACTTCAGCGCCGCCCCTGATCCGGGGCGGCGTTTTTCGTTGCAGGTCAGGCGGCCTGCGGGTGCAGTTTTTCCTCGACGATGGATTCGGCCACCGCATGGGGGCTGACGCCATCGACCTTGGCGCGGGTCAGGATGCGGTCCATCGTCCGCTCCAGCGCCTCGAGCCGCTGACCGACCCAGGCTTCGCGATCCTTGATCTTCAGGATCTCGGTCGCGACGTTCACGATCCCGCCGCCATTGGCCACGAAATCCGGAGCATAGAGGATGCCGCGGTCATGCAGGCGCTGCGCGTCGGCATCGGTCGCCAACTGGTTGTTGGCCCCTCCGGCCACCGCGCTGACTTTCAGAAGCGGAATGCTGGTTTCGTTCAGGATGCCGCCGATGGCGCAGGGCGCGAAAATATCCGCCTCGGCCGCATAGATCGCATCGGGCGCGACGGCCTGCGCTGCGAACCGGTCCCCCAGCCGGGCGGTCTGGCCCGCATCGATGTCGGTGATCACCAGTTTTGCCCCAGCGTCATGCAACAACGCACACAGATGTTCGCCCACATGGCCCAGCCCCTGCACCGAGACGGTCTTGCCGCTCAGATCCCCGGACCCGAACCGATGCCGCGCGGTGATGCGGATGGCGTTGAAGATCCCGCGGGCGGTGACCGGCGACGGGTCGCCGCTGGCGAACGGGCCGTCGGGCAGACCGGCGACATATTCGGTTTCGGTGCCGATCTGGGCCATGTCGGCCGGGGTCATCCCCATGTCCTCGGCCGTCCAGTACCGGCCACCAAGGCTTTGAACCACGCGCCCGAAGGCCTGCAGCAACCGAGGCGACTTGTCCGCGTTCGGGTCGCCGATGATCACGGCCTTGCCCCCGCCCAGCGGCAGATCGGCCGCCGCGTTCTTGTAGGTCATGCCCCGCGACAGGCGCAGCGCATCGTCCAGCGCCTCGGACGGGTGGCCATAGGTGCGCATCCGCACGCCGCCCGCTGCAGGCCCCAATTGCGTGGAGTGGATCGCCACAAAGCCCGAAAGCCCGCTGGCGGCGTCTTTGAATTCGACCACACGCTCGTGATCTGGCGCGTCAATCGTGGTTAGTTCCATTTTGCTCCTCCAGAAAGACAGATGGATTCTGCCACATCCGACCGAGCGATTTTCGCCAATACATGCTGGTCAACTTATCTCTCTTGGAGATAATAGTAATCTGATCCGATTATATTAGGGATTCTCTCCATGGACCAGATCGACCGCAAGATCGTGCGCGCGCTGCAGCAGGACGGGCGCATGACCGTTCTGGACCTGGCCGAAAAGGTGGGCCTGTCGCCCACACCCTGCGCGCGGCGGCTGGACCGCCTGCGCCGCGACGGGGTGATCACCGGATATTCGGCCCAGGTCGACCCTGAGAAGCTGGGCTTTGGCGTCACGATTTTCGTGTCGGTCGAACTGGAGAAACAGGACCGCCACGCCATCGACGCCTTCGAACGCGCCATCCTGCGCTGCGATGAGGTTATGGAGTGTTACCTCATGACAGGCTCGCGCGACATCCTGCTGCGCGTCGTGGCGCGTGACCTGACCGCCTTTGATGCGTTTCTGGAAAACCGGCTGATGCAGATTCCGGGCATCCGCAACCTGCGCTCCAACTTCGCCCTGCGCGCGATGGTCAAGCGCGACGTGTTGCCATCGTCGGCTGGATAATCTGCTGGACCTCGGGCGCGCGCGCTCCTACGGTTCGGCGGAATTGACGGAGGGCACAATGGCAGTCGGCAAGAATATCCGCACTTATTTCGATGGCAAATGGCACGATGGCGATGCCCCGATCATGCGGGCTGCGGACCACGGGGCCTGGTTGGGTTCGTCGGTGTTTGACGGGGCCCGCCGATTTGATGGCATGACCCCTGATCTGGCCGCGCATTGCGACCGGGTGAACCGCTCGGCCGAGGCGCTGATGCTCACTCCGACCGTGGCCACCGAACAAATGGTCGAACTGATCCGCGAAGGTCTGGAAGCATACCCGACCGAGGCCGCCGTCTACATTCGCCCGATGTACTGGGGGATCGACGGAGACGCGACTGCAATCGTGCCGCAGGGTGACAGCACGGGTTTTGCCATCTGCCTCGAAGAGATCCCGATGGCGCCCGAGGCTGCCTCGGTCACGCTGACGACCACCCGCTTCCGCCGCCCGGTTCTGGAAAGCGCGGTAGTCAACGCCAAGGCCGGGTGCCTGTATCCAAACAACGCCCGAATGCTGGCGGAAGCGCGATCCAAGGGGTTTTCAAACGCATTGGTGACCGACGCCATGGGCAACGTGGCAGAAACCGCAACGGCCAACATCTTCATGGCCAAGGATGGAGAGGTGTTTACTCCGGCACCGAACGGAACCTTCCTTGCAGGCATCACGCGCGCGCGGCACATCGACAACCTGCGTCGCGACGGGGTGACGGTTCACGAAACTGTTCTGACCTTCGACGATTTCCACGACGCGGACGAAGTGTTCATGTCCGGCAACATGAACAAGGTCACGCCCGTAACCGCACTGGACGACACGCAATATCAGATTGGCCCTATCACGCGCCGCACGCGCGCCCTCTACTGGGACTGGGCGGCCAGCAACCAATAAGCAACGGTCCGTCGCGGCCCGAGTTGCCAGACACCGAATGCTCGGGCATGATCCCGAAAACCGAAGAGGACATTCATGCGCAAGTTCCTTGTAGTTCTTGACGATAGCCGCGAGTGCCTGAACGCCATGCGTTTCGCCGCGATGCGTGCTGCGCATACGGGCGGGGGGGTGACCATCCTCTCGGTCATTCCTCCGGACGAGTTCAACCACTGGATCGGCGTGGCCGAAGTGATGCGGGAAGAAGCCCGCGAACGTATCCATGCGCATTTCGAGGTGTTTGCCAAATGGATGCGCGACAAGCAGGGGATCGAGCCTGAACTGGCGATCCGCGAGGGTGAACCCGTTCCGCAGATCATTGAGCATGTGCGCTCGGATCCCGAAATCGGCGTCCTTGTTCTGGGTGCAGGTACTGACAAGAAGGGCCCCGGTCCACTGGTCACTCAGTTGACGCGGAATTCCGGCAGCTTGCCGATTCCGATTACCATCGTTCCGGGCGACCTGAGCAAGGAGAAGCTCGAAGAGATCACCTGATGCCCGCCACCCTGCACTTCTGGTTCGATTTCGCCTCAACCTATTCCTACCTCAGCGCCATGCGGGTCGAACAGGACGCGGCAGCCTGCGGCGTGCAGGTGGACTGGCAGCCATTCCTTCTGGGTCCCATTTTTGCCGAGCAGGGATGGAAAACCTCACCGTTCAACATCTATCCGGCCAAGGGGCGGTACATGTGGCGCGACATGGAACGGCTGTGCCGGCAGCGTGACCTGCCCCTGACCCGACCTGGCGAGTTTCCGCAAAACAGCCTGAAGGCTGCACGCCTTGCGCTCGCCATCCCTCAGGGTGAAGCGCGCGCTGCATTCTCCCGCGCCGTTTTCGCCGCACAATTTGGCCAAGGCCTGAACATTTCCGAAGAGCCTGTCCTGCGCAGCGCCCTGTCCGCCGCCGGCCTCCCCGAGGACATGATCGACCGGACCGCAGTCACTGACATCAAGAGTGCTCTGTTTGACCAGGTTGCCCGCGCCAAATCGCTGGGGATCTTCGGCGCCCCCAGTTTTGTCGTGGATGAGGAGCTTTATTGGGGCGATGACCGACTGGACATGGCAATCCGACAGGCCACAGCGATTTAGAACCGTTCCAAATCTTGACTTCCCGGCCGCTGACGCGCATATCAGAGCCAACTGATACGGAGCGCGCCATGTTCATCCAGACCGAATCCACACCCAACCCGGCCACGCTGAAATTCCTGCCCGGTCAGACCGTGCTCGAGGCCGGTACAGCGGATTTTCCGACCGCCGAAGCCGCGCAGAACTCGCCGCTGGCGCAGCGCATCTTTGCGGTCAGCGGTGTGACCGGAGTTTTCTTCGGCAATGACTTCGTAACCGTCACCAAAGACGACGGCGTGCAGTGGGACCACATCAAACCCGCCATCCTGGGCGCTGTGATGGAGCACTACCAGTCCGGCCAGCCGGTGATGGGGGCCGGGGTGGAAACCGCGTCCGGCCATGCTGAACATTCGGGTGAGGACTCGGAAATCGTCAACCAGATCAAGGAATTGCTGGACAGCCGCGTGCGCCCCGCCGTGGCGCAGGACGGCGGTGACATCACCTTCCACGGCTTTGACCGCGGCGTCGTCTACCTGCATATGCAAGGGGCCTGCGCAGGCTGCCCGTCCTCGACGCTGACCCTGAAAATGGGGATCGAGAACCTGCTCCGCCATTACATCCCCGAGGTGACCGAGGTTCGCCCTGTTGCCGTCTGATCAGACAATTCTGGCATTTGACACATCGGCCGCGCATTGCGCGGCCGCTTTGCTGCGCGGGCCAGACATCGTCGTGAGCCGCGCCGAAACCATGAGCCGCGGCCAGGCGGAACGCCTGATGCCTCTGCTTCAAGACGTCATTGCAGAAGGTGGGGTTTCTTGGGCGGATATCGACGCGGTCGGTGTCGGGACGGGTCCGGGCAATTTCACTGGAATTCGCATCTCGGTCTCTGCCGCCCGAGGGCTGGCGCTTGGATTGAACAAGCCGGCAATCGGCGTTTCGGGCCTTGAAGCCCTTGCGGCCTTGGCGCCCGAAGGGCGGATCCCAGCCATTCCAGCCCCCCGGGAACATGTTTACCTGCAAGCGCCCGACGGGACGCCGCAACTGATGACGCAGGAACAGGCAGAATCACTTGGCACCCTGTTTTTGTGCGACGATGCGGATGCAGTCGTCCGGGCCATCGCCCGGATTGCATCCGAACGTGTTGACCTTGTGTCAGGTCCCCCGGCCCCCCTGTACGTTCGTGCCGCAGACGCCGCCCCGTCGCGCGATACGCCGCCGCCTTTGCTGGACCCATGACCCCACAGGAAATGGCCGAGACCCACGGCGCGGCTTTCACCCAGTCTCGCCCCTGGACCGCCGATGAGTTCGCTGAGTTGCTTGCCAGCCGCTTCACCCATGTCGTTGGAAACAAAACAGCATTTGCCTTGATCCAGGTCATCGGCGACGAGGCCGAGCTGCTGACCATCGCGACGCATCCCGATCATCAGCGGCAGGGTCTGGGCCGCGCCTGCATGCAGGCTTGGCACGACAGGGCTCACGATCTAGGTGCGCGCCGGGCGTTTCTTGAGGTGGCTTCGGACAACGCGGCCGCCATTGCACTCTACCAAAGTTGCGGCTATGCGCGCTGCGGTCTTCGGCCGGGATATTACCGGCGCGGCAAGGCTGACAAAGTAGATGCAATCTTGATGGAGCGCGCGCTACCCTGACGAAAGCCGGGCATTTCTGAGACCAAATGGTCAAAAAGCGGTTGACCATGGCTGTTTCAGACGGCCTTAATTGCCGCTATCACAGCAGTTCTGCTCGCTCTGAGCGGGGCTGGGCAAAAGCCCCTGCCCCGAAGCCATAAAAAACAACGGGAGTATATGATGACCCTGATGAAATCCTTGATGGGCGCGGCCGCCGCGTTTGCACTGACCGCAGGTGCGGCGCTGGCCGAACCGGCGATCATCTTCGATCTGGGCGGCAAGTTCGACAAATCGTTCAACGAAGCAGCCCATAACGGCGCCAAGCGCTGGGCCGACCAGACCGGCAAATCCTATCGCGAAATCGAGCTGCAGTCGGAAGCGCAGCGCGAACAAGCCCTGCGTCGTTTCGCTGAAGCCGGTGCAAACCCGATCATCACGATGGGCTTCGCGATGGCTGATCCGTTGGCCGCCGTCGCACCTGACTATCCCGACACCAAGTTCGTTGCCGTCGACGTCAGCTGGCTGGACGCGCCGAACATCCGCCAGGTCTCGTTTGCCGAGCATGAAGGCTCGTACCTGGTCGGCATGATGGCCGCGATGGCATCCAAGTCGGGTACCGTCGGCTTCATCGGCGGCATGGACATTCCGCTGATCCGGCACTTTGGCTGCGGCTACGCCCAGGGCGCGAAGGCCGTGAACCCTGACATCAACGTCGTCGCCAACATGACCGGCACCACCCCGGCTGCATGGAACGACCCGGTGAAGGGCTCGGAGCTGACCAAAGCTCAGATCAGCCAAGGCGCTGACGTGATCTACGCTGCCGCAGGCGGGACCGGCGTTGGTGTTCTGCAGACCGCAGCCGACGAAGGCATCCTGTCGATCGGCGTGGACAGCAACCAGAACCACCTGCACCCGGGCAAGGTTCTGACCTCGATGCTCAAGCGCGTGGACGTGGCCGTTTATGACGCCATGAAGGCAGGCGAAGATGTCGAAACCGGCAAGTTCACCATGGGTCTGGCACAGGACGGTGTCGGCGTTGCCATGGATGAAAACAACGCCTCGCTGGTGAGCGACGAGATGAAGGCCGCCGTCGAAAAGGCGCGCCGCGACATCATCGACGGCAATGTCACCGTCGTCAGCTACTACGAGAACGACAGCTGCCCGGCACTGCAGTTCTGATATCGCGCGGGGCGGGGGAAACCTCCCGTCCCGCATCCACTCATGCCGCTGTTTCGCCACGACAGAATGATCGCGAAATCAGCGCAGCTTCTACGGCAATCGAGGACAAGACATGACAGTCCCCGCCATCGAGCTCAAAGGGATTTCCAAAGCCTTTGGGCCAGTTCAAGCGAACAAGGACATCTCGATCAGCGTCGCCCCCGGCACGATCCACGGGATCATCGGTGAAAACGGTGCGGGCAAATCCACGCTGATGAGCATTCTGTACGGCTTCTACAAGGCCGACAAAGGTGAAATCTGGATCAACGGCAAAAAGACCGACATCCCCGACAGCCAGGCTGCGATCGCCGCGGGTATCGGCATGGTCTTTCAGCATTTCAAGCTGGTCGAGAATTTCACCGTTCTGGAAAACATCGTTCTGGGCGCCGAAGACGGCGGGCTGCTGGCCCCCTCGCTGGCCAAGGCCCGGAAAGAGCTGAAAGAGCTCGAGGAAGAATACGAGCTGTTCGTGGACCCCGACAAGCGCATCGACGAGATCGGCGTGGGCATGCAGCAGCGGGTCGAAATCCTCAAGGCGCTGTACCGCAAGGCGGAAATCCTGATTCTGGACGAGCCCACCGGGGTGCTGACCCCGGCCGAGGCCGACCAGCTGTTTCGCATCCTCGACCGGCTGCGCGCCGAAGGCAAGACCATCATCCTGATCACCCACAAGCTGCGCGAGATCATGGAAGCCACCGACACCGTGTCGGTGATGCGCCGCGGCCAGATGACCGCCACGGTCAAGACCGCCGAGACCAACCCCGAGGAGTTGGCCGAGCTGATGGTCGGGCGCAAGGTTCTGCTGCGCGTCGACAAGGTGCCGGCCAAACCCGGCAAGCCCATCCTTGAAATCGAGAACCTGCGGGTGACGGATTCGGCGGGCGTCGAGCGCGTCAAAGGTATCGACCTGACCGTCCGCGCGGGCGAGATCGTGGGCATCGCAGGCGTCGCCGGCAACGGGCAGTCCGAGCTGCTCGAAGTATTGGGCGGCATGCGCCCGGGATCAGGCGTGATCAAACTGAATGGTACGCCACTGGCACTCAGCGGACCCGAGGCCGACGGTCAGGCGCGGCGCGCCCAAGGCATCGCGCATGTGCCCGAAGACCGGCAGCGCGAAGGTCTGATCATGGACTTCCACGCCTGGGAAAACGTGGCCTTCGGCTACCACCGCGACCCCGCCTACCAACGCGGAATTTTCATGAACAACGCCGCCCTGCGCGCCGACACAGAACGAAAGATCGAGAAATTCGACGTGCGTCCGCCCAATGGCTGGCTGTCGGCCAAGAACTTTTCGGGTGGAAACCAGCAGAAGATCGTGGTTGCTCGCGAAATCGAGCGGAACCCCGATTTGCTGTTGGTGGGCCAGCCGACCCGCGGCGTGGACATCGGCGCGATCGAGTTCATTCACAAGCAGATCGTCGCCCTGCGCGATCAGGGCAAGGCGATCCTGCTGGTTTCGGTCGAGTTGGAAGAGATCTTCTCTCTATCCGACCGGATTGCAGTGATGTTCGACGGACATATCATGGGCGAGCGTCTGCCCCATGAAACGGATGAAAAAGAACTGGGCCTGTTGATGGCCGGTGTTGCGGGGGAGGCCGCGTAACATGGATAAGATGCCCAAATGGGCCGACGTCATTCTGATCCCGCTCATCAGTCTGATCCTGGCCGCAATCCTGTCGACACTGGTCATTCTGGCCATTGGCGAAAACCCGATCGAGGCGGTGAACCTGATGGTCACCGGCGCGCTGGGGTCGACCTATGGCTGGGGCTACACCCTGTATTATGCCACCAACTTCATGTTCACCGGTTTGGCGGTCGCGGTGGCCTTCCACGCCCGTCTGTTCAACATCGGCGGCGAAGGTCAGGCCATGTTGGGCGGACTGGGCGTTGCCATGGTGTGCCTCTATGTGCCTTGGCCGCATTGGAGCATCGCTCTGCTGGCTGCGATGGCCGCCGGCATGCTGTTCGGCGCGGCCTGGGCGGCGATACCGGCCTATCTTCAGGCCAAGCGCGGCAGCCATATCGTGATCACCACGATCATGTTCAACTTCATCGCCGCGGCGCTGCTGAACTACATGCTGGTCAACGTGATGCGACCGGCCGGCTCGCAAGACCCGGCCACCGCCCGCTTTGCCGAGGCGGTACATCTGCCCACCCTGCACGAGATGCTGGCCCCGATCGGGATCACCTTCTCCAAGGCGGCTCCGGCCAACATCTCGCTGATCATCGCGGTCATCGCCTGCATCGTCGTCTGGGCGCTGATCTGGCGCACCCGCCTGGGCTATGAAATCCGGGCCTATGGGCATTCGGAAACCGGTGCGGTCTATGCCGGTATCTCGCCTGTGCGTATCACCATCGTGGCGATGCTGATCTCGGGCGCTTTGGCGGGCCTGATGGCTATCAACAACGTCATGGGTGAGGCCGAGCGGCTGGTTCTCAACTCGACCGAGGGCGCGGGTTTTATCGGCATCGCGGTGGCCCTGATGGGCCGCTCGCACCCGTTTGGCGTGTTCCTGGCAGCCATCCTGTTTGGTTTCCTCTACCAGGGCGGCGCGGAACTGGCCCTGTGGACGTCGATCCCGCGCGAGCTGATCGTGGTGATCCAGGCGCTGGTGATCCTGTTCACCGGAGCGCTGGACAACATGGTCCGCATGCCGCTTGAAAAGCTGTTCCTGGCTCTGCGGAAGGAGGCGAACTGATGGAGTTGTTCCTGACGATCGTCCAGGTTCTGGACTCGACCATTCGCCTGGCCACGCCGCTGCTTCTGGCCTGTCTGGCCGGCTTGTATTCGGAACGCGCTGGCATTTTCGACATCGGCCTGGAAGGCAAGATGCTGATGGCCGCATTCTTCTCGGCCGCCGTTGCCGCCGTCACCGGGTCGGTATGGCTGGGCCTGCTGGCCGGCATCGCATCGTCCTTGGTGCTGTCTGGCCTACACGGGCTTGCTTCGATCACGTTCCGGGGCAACCAGCTGATTTCCGGTGTCGCCATCAACTTCCTGGCTGCCGGCTTGACCGTGCTGGTGGCCCAGGACTGGTTCCAGCAAGGCGGCCGCACTCCGTCGTTGTTCGGGGGTGGCCGGTTCGAGCCAATCAACTTCCCCTTCGCCGAGGCACTAAGCGGTGTGCCGATCATCGGTCCCATCTACGCCGAGCTGCTCTCAGGCCACTCGATTCTTGTCTACGTGGCGTTCCTGATGGTGCCCGCCACCTGGTGGGTGCTGTTCCGCACCCGCTTTGGACTGCGCCTGCGCGCCGTGGGTGAAAACCCGGCGGCAGTGGACACCGCGGGCGTCTCGGTGGTGGGGCTTCGGTACGCAGCCGTCGCCATCTGTGGCGTGCTGTGTGGCATCGCCGGGGCCTATTTGGCTACAGCGTTGCAGGCAGGGTTCGTCAAAGACATGACGGCCGGCCGGGGCTTCATCGCACTGGCCGCACTGATCTTTGCCAAGTGGCGGCCGTGGCACGCCATGTGGGCGTGTTTGCTGTTCGGGCTGCTGCAGGCTGTTGCTCTGCGGTTCCAGAATATCGACCTGGGCGGCATCATAATCCCCGTTCAGGTCATGGACGCGCTGCCCTATATCCTGACCGTGGTGATCCTGGCAGGTTTCGTCGGCAAAGCGGTCCCGCCAAGGGCCGGTGGCGAGCCTTATGTGAAAGAGCGCTGATAAGGCCAGTTCAGGACTGCTTTTCAGTCCTGTTTGCTGCAAAGCGGCATGCAGAGTTGATTTTGCATGCCGCAAGCGCTCTAAGAGGGTATGCACGTCTACCTTCCCATAGCCGAAGTATCCGTTAGCCCGTTTGTCCTGCTGGCGATTGGTGTTTCCGTGGGCGTTCTGTCCGGCATGTTCGGAGTGGGAGGCGGCTTTTTGATCACGCCATTGCTGTTTCTGATCGGTATTCCACCTGCAGTCGCCGTGGCGACATCGGCCAACCAGGTCGTGGCATCCTCGTTTTCGGGGCTAATGGCACATCTCAAGCGCAGGACCGTAGACCTGAAGATGGGGTCGGTTCTGTTGGGCGGCGGCCTGCTAGGCGCGACGCTGGGGATGCTCGTCTTCAACTATCTCAAGCATTTGGGACAGGTCGATCTGGCGGTCCAGCTGTGTTACGTCGTGTTTCTTGGCCTCATCGGCACCTTGATGTTCATTGAGAGCCTGCGTGCAATCCGCCGGTCACGAGCGGCGGGCGGCACCGCACCGACCGCACGCCGCCAACGCACCTGGGTTCATGCACTGCCGTTCAAAATGCGGTTCCGCGAGTCAAACCTGTACATCTCGGTCATTCCACCCATCCTGGTCGGCTTTGGCGTCGGGATCCTGTCGGCCATCATGGGCGTTGGCGGCGGGTTCATCATGGTTCCGGCAATGATCTATATCCTCGGAATGCCAACAAAGGTGGTGATCGGAACCTCGCTGTTTCAAATCATTTTCGTGGCCGGGTTCACGACGATGATCCACGCTTCGACCAACTTCAGCGTGGATATCGTGCTGGCCTTGTTCCTGTTGATCGGGGGGGTCGTTGGGGCCCAGTTCGGCAGCATGGTCGGCGCTCGGTTGAAGGCTGAGCAGCTGCGGGTTTTGCTGGCGGTTCTGGTCATGATCGTGGCCGGAAAAGTCGGGCTGGAACTGATCGTGGCTCCGACAGAATTTTATTCGCTTTCTGAATTGGCGGGGGTTTGATCGTGACCAGTTTATCCTTCGAAACCGCCATGTACCCACCAGTCCGTTTCTTCGCCCAACGCAGCGCGCCTGCCTTTGCTCGCATTAACCAGTCCACCGCAGTACGGATCGGCTAGACCACATGCATATCTACCTGCCTATCGCCGAAGTTTCCGTAAACGCCTTTCTGCTGCTTGGCCTCGGCGGCATGGTGGGAATCCTGTCCGGTATGTTCGGTGTCGGTGGCGGCTTTTTGATGACCCCGCTGCTGTTCTTTATCGGCATCCCACCCGCCGTTGCCGTGGCAACCGAGGCGAACCAGATCGTTGCCTCGTCATTCTCGGGCGTGCTGGCGCATTTCCGAAGAAAAACGGTCGATCTGAAGATGGGCACGGTCCTTCTTGTGGGTGGTCTGATCGGCGCCGCCGTTGGCGTTGTCTTCTTCAACTATCTCAAAAGCCTGGGTCAGGTCGATCTGCTGGTCAAGCTCTGCTATGTCGTCTTTCTGGGCGTCATTGGCGGGCTGATGTTCTTTGAAAGCCTCAATGCGCTGCGCAGGTCCCGCAAGGCCGGTGGGGTCCCTGTCAAACGGCGCCAGAGGGGGTGGATCCACGCCCTGCCGTTCAAGATGCGGTTCCGGACCTCGGGGCTGTATATCTCGGTCATTCCGCCGGTGCTTGTCGGGCTGTTCGTCGGCGTGTTGTCGGCAATCATGGGTGTGGGCGGCGGATTCATCATGGTGCCCGCCATGATCTATCTGCTGGGAATGCCAACCAAAGTGGTTGTGGGGACATCCCTTTTCCAGATCATTTTCGTCACTGGCTTTACCACCATGCTGCACGCCACGACCAACTTTACGGTCGATATCGTGCTGGCTGTCCTACTGTTGGTTGGCGGGGTGATCGGGGCTCAGATCGGGACCGTGCTGGGGGCACGCATCCCGGCCGAGCAGCTGCGCGTTCTGCTGGCCGCTCTTGTCTTGGCGGTTTGCGGCAAGCTGGCCCTGGATCTGTTGTTGCAACCGGCCGAGCTGTACTCGCTTGGCACCGATGGGGGGCATTGACGTGTTGCGCTGGTTCATCGCCCTTGTGTTCCTGACCCTCCCCGTCCATGCCGCGGATGAGCAGGTCGTTCTTGGCCTCAGCCAGGATCGCGTAGCCATCACCGCCGATTTCGACGGATCCGAGATTCTGATCTTTGGCGCCGTCAAGCGCGAGGCGCCGATCCCGCCCGGCCCTCCGCTGGAGGTGATCGTGGCAGTCGCGGGTCCGTCCGAGCCGGTCATGGTGCGGCGCAAGGAAAAGAAATTCGGCATCTGGGTGAATACCGACAGCGTTCTGGTCGATTCCGCACCCAGCTTCTACGCAGTCGCCACAAGCGCGCCGTTCACGGACATCATCACCGACACCGAAGATCTGCGCTATCGCATCTCGATACGGCGCGCGATCCGGTCCGTCGGGGCAGCCATGCATATCCGGGAGGCTCAGGATTTCGCCCGGGCTGTCGTCAGGATCCGCGAGGATGAGGGCCTGTACTCGATCCGGGAGAACACGGTTGCCGTGGATGAGCAAACGCTATTCCGCACCTCCATCGAGATGCCGGCCGACTTGACCGAAGGCGACTACCTGACCCGCATCTTCCTGATGCGGAACGGCGAAGTCATTTCGCAGTTCGAGACGGTTATCGACGTTCGGAAAGTCGGGCTCGAGCGGTTTCTCTACAACATGTCGCGTCAACAGCCGGTCTGGTACGGGTTGATGTCCCTCGTCATTGCCATCGCCGCAGGCTGGGGCGCTTCGACGGCTTTCCGACTGTTGCGCGAAAACTGACCGCTACCCGCGCCCGATATACGGCATCGTCGTTGCCATCACGGTCATGAACTGAACGTTGGCTTCGGGCGGCAGGCTGGCCATGTGGAGGACCGAGCGCGCGGCATCTTCGACCGCCATCGTCGGATCAGGCTCTCGCCCTTCAGCAACCGCCGTATCGACCAGGTTCTGCACCATCTGGGTTCTGGCATTTCCGATGTCGATCTGCCCACAGGCGATCCCATGAGCGCGGCCGTCAAGCGACAGGCTCCGCGTCAGCCCGGTAATCGCGTGTTTGGTGGCGGTGTAGTGCACCGAGTTCGGACGCGGTACATGCGCCGCGATCGAGCCGTTGTTGATGATGCGTCCACCTTGCGGGTTCTGCCACCGCATCGCGCCAAAGGCGGCACGGGCACACAGAAACATCCCGTTCAGGTTCACGTTGACGCTCTGATACCAGTCGTCCAGCGCGATCTCGTCGATCGTCCCGGCTGGGGCAAAGATCCCCGCGTTGTTGAACAGAACGTCCAATCGCCCGGCTTTTGCCTGAAATCCATCGAAGGCTGCTGACACCGCTTGGGGGTCCGTCACGTCGGCCGCCAGTGGAATGGCGTTTTCGCGCGTCGCGGCCATCTGGCTCAGCTTGTCCGCACTGCGTGCCAATAGGCCGACCTTCCAGCCCTGATCCAGAAACAGCTCGGCCGTCGCTCGCCCGATGCCCGAACTGGCCCCGGTCACGATGATCGTCTTCACGTCTCCTCCGCCTCCAGCGTAAGTTTTGCAGCCGGGACCGCGCGCAGATCGTCGACCCGCAACGGGTGGCTTGGTTTGGACAGCCTGTTGCGCACCACCCAGATCAGCCGCTCTTGCGCGCGGGTGATGGCCACATAGGCCAGCCGTTTCCACAGGGGTTGCCCGGCCTCGGTCCGGCCCATGCGGGCGGCGGCGTAAAGGTCAGGTGCAAAGACCTGCACCGTGTCCCATTGCGAGCCTTGCGCCTTGTGAATCGTCACGGCGGCCCCATGCAGAAACGTGGCCCCCATGCGCGCGGCAAAGGGGATGAAGGGCTCTTCCTCGTCCGGTTTTTCGATCTGCACGATCGACGCGGCGCTGACCTGCGGGTCTTCGGCCCCCATGACATGCAGCCGCGAGAACCCAGGCTTGCGCCCCGGCCCCAGATAGATCACCTGCGCGCCCTTGATCAGCCCGCGCGCCTCGAGGTCGAGCCGTTTCTTGCGGTGCTTCAGCGGCAGCTCGATCCCGTCGCAGATCAACGGTTCGCCTTCCAACAGCTCGGTCTCGGGGGCGCCATGCACCTGACGGAAGGCCTGGATCAGCCGGATACGCGTCGCATTCCGCCAGACCAAAACCGGGCTGCGGGCCATCAGGTCGACCTCGACCCGCTGGCCCCAGACCACGCGGTCATCCGTGCGGGCGGTCTGCTCGACAAGACGTTCAAAATCCTCGAACCCCATGGCAGGATCGGCCAGCGCATGGGCCAGGTCCAGGATGGGGTTGTCGGCCTCTTGCCGGTGCACCCGGTGCAGGATCAGCTTGCGCGGTTCGGGCAGAGCATCGAACACCATCGACCCGGACTGATTCACCGGTGCCAACTGCGCCGGATCGCCGAACAGCAGCAAGGTGGGAAAGATCTCCTTGAGATCCTCGAACTGCCGGTCGTCCAGCATCGAAGCCTCATCGACGAACCCGATATCCAACGGCTCGTCGCGCCGTTTCCAGCCGGTGATGAAATCCGATCCGCGCAGGCCGGCGGCGGCCAGGGCACCGGGGATGGACTTGTTGTTGGCATAGAACGCGGCCGCGCGGTCAAACGCCTCGTCGGTCAGGCCTTCGATCTCGGGGCGATCGTCGTTGCCCGCCAGCCACTCGGCGATCCGTTCGTATTCCGGATCATAGACCGGCGTGTACAGAATGCGGTGAATGGTGGTGGCCGGAACACCGCGCAACCGCAACACGCTGGCGGCCTTGTTGGTCGGGGCCAGAATGGCAAGGCTGCGCTTGTCCTTCGATTTGCGGCTTTCATAGTCGCCCGAGACGATCTGAACTCCGGTCTCGGCCAGCGCCTTGTAGAGTTCGGCCAACAGCAGGGTCTTGCCCGACCCGGCCTTGCCGATCACCGCCATGACCCCCGATTCGCCCTGGCCGGGCAGCTTGAGCAGTGCATCATCTTCCAGGTCCACGCCTGCGGTTTTCAGCATCTGGGCAATGCTGTCGAACGCGGCGGCCTGATCTTCGGAAAAAGTAACCTTGGGCAGAGACATGGCGCGACCCTACAGGGCCGCGCCACCCTGCGCCAGATGCGGAATTCAACGTCAGGCAGACAGTGCGAACCGATGCCGCGCGGCGGACCCGAACGCCGTCTTGAACCACAATCGCGACAGTTCGCGCGGGATGCCCGCCCGCTCGGCCACGCGGTTGCAATCGTCAGCGGAATAGGGCCAAAGACCGACCGAGATCTGGTCACGGCCCGCCCCCTCCGACCCCAAGACCACCGGCGAGGAACCGATCAGCCGATAGATACGGATCATCCTTGCATCAAAGACCCCGGCGATGTGGGTAAGACCGAAGCCTTCCATGATCTCTCCACCACTCAGCATGATTGCCCCGGCCGTGTGTGGATGAGCGGTGCGGGACAGGCAGAACCGCGTCACTTCCCAGATCAGCGGGCTGCGGATTGGGCTGCCGCCCGTCAGATGCCCGAACACCTCGTTTACCATGACAGGGCCAGTCGTGGGCAATACCCGCATCGAGCCGCCGTGACTGCCGTCCGGCTCTTCCCAGATGACATACAGCGGGTTCAGATCATCATATTGATCCCGTTCCTCTCCTTTGGAATTGACATGAACATCCCATCCCAGGCGGGATTTGAATTGATCGGCGCGGTCGCGAAACATCCCCTCGGCCAATTTTGGAAATTTATGAAGCTCGTCAGCGTAAACATAACGCAGCATGACTTTTCCCCTTGTCGTCCAGTGCTGGAACGAAAGGGGTACAAAGTCGTAGTTAATTTACCCTGTGGCCCTCGCGCGGGTCTTAAACCACTATTAATCCTCTGCTGAGGGCAGTGGCGATGGCATGGGTTGTATTCAGAGCACCCAGCTTGGACCGGGCACTTTCGATATAGACACGCAATGTGTGCTCGGAAATAGACAGGGAGTGCGCGACCTGCGCCCGGCTGTAGCCCAAGGCCAGCAGCGTCATCGCGTCGATCTCGCGCGGAGAGAGGCCGCGCGCGGATTCAGGCCTGCGGTCCTGCTCGAAATCCAAAGCTTTGCGGTTGAAGTAGTGGGCGAGCAGTATCAACTCGCGGCTGTAGGTCACGATGAAGGCTTCCCAAGCTTCGTCGCTGCAACTGTGATTGACCGTAAAAAGCGCGAACTGGCCATTCGGCCCACGAATTGGGATCGAATAGCCCTGATTGCCGACACCATGATCCAAAGCATCTTGCAGAAAGGCTTTGGCGACCTTGCCGGACCAGTTCAGAGATTTCCAGTTGACCGGATGAAACCGCTGGAAACAGCCCAGGATAACGGGATCTATTCGGTGATAGTTGCGTTCACGGTATCGGTCGGCCCAGGCATCCGGATAGGTGGTGTAGCCATATTGGTCGCCGGCGCCATCGACCCAGTGATAGACGATGTGATCGACCTTCAGTTTATCCCTGATGCGGACAGCAACCGCACCCAGCTCGTCAAGCGTGCTGGTGTTTTCCAAATCCTCCAGGACCTGGCTCAAATCGAACTGTGTTCCCATTCGACGGCGCTTTTGCCTCATCGTTCAGGGACGCAATTTCGGCCGCGGCGATCAGCCTGGTGTCGTCAAGCTGCTCGGCCAGCGCGGTCAACCCATTCGCAACGGCGAAGGCGTTGAGGTCCGACAATACGTCCAGTATCCACTCATTTCGCGCCATCATGGTCTCTCCGAAACAGTTAACGAAGGGTTAACACAACCATAACATGTACGCTGTTTTCTTGCCTATTCACTGCTTTCTACTCCCCAAAAACAGCGGGTCCCAAATGTGCATGGTATTGAAAAACAATATCCCATCTTCGGAACGCAAAACGCCCGCGAACCGTCCAAGCGATTCGCGGGCGCTTGCTTTCAAAGCGCGGTGATCAACCGCGGGCGTCCAGAACCTCTTCCAAGGTCCGCATGCCCGTACGCGGGGCCTGAACCAAGACAGACATGTTGCCGGGCTTGTGCTCGTTCCGCATCATTTTCATGTGCGCCTCGGGCAGTTCTTTCCAAGTGAACACTTCGGACATGCATGGATCGAGACGCCGCTCAAGCATCAGCCGGTTTGCAGCGGACGCCTGCTTTAGGTGCGCGAAATGCGAACCCTGCAGACGCTTCTGGTGCATCCACATGTACCGAACGTCAAAGGTCAGGTTGTAGCCGGTGGTCCCGGCGCAGATCACGACCATGCCGCCTTTTTTGACAACAAAGGTCGAGACCGGGAAGGTGCTCTCGCCGGGGTGTTCGAACACCATGTCGACGTTCACGCCCTTGCCCGTGATGTCCCAGATCGCCTTGCCGAACTTGCGGGCCTCTTTGAACCACTCGGCATATTCAGGCGTGTTTACCGTGGGCAACTGGCCCCAGCAGTTGAAGTCCTTGCGGTTGATGACGCCCTTGGCGCCCAACCCCATGACGAAGTCGCGCTTGCTTTCGTCCGAGATCACGCCGATCGCGTTGGCGCCGGCCGTGTTGATCAGCTGGATCGCGTAGGAGCCAAGGCCCCCCGACGCGCCCCAGACCAGAACATTTTGGCCCGGTTTCAGGTCATGCGGTTCATGGCCAAACAGCATCCGATAGGCAGTGGCCAGAGTCAGCGTGTAGCAGGCGCTTTCCTCCCAGGTCAGGTGCTTGGGACGCGGCATCAGCTGCTGTGCCTGCACGTTGGTGAATTGCGCAAACGACCCATCGGGCGTTTCATAGCCCCAGATCCGCTGGCTGGGCGAATACATCGGATCGCCGCCGTTGCACTCTTCATCGTCGCCATCGTCCTGGTTGCAGTGGATCACGACCTCGTCGCCGACCTTCCAGCGTTTCACCTTGTCGCCCACCGCCCAGACGATGCCCGAAGCATCCGATCCGGCAATGTGATACGGGGCCTGGTGACCATCGAAGGGGCTGATCGGCTTGCCGAGCGAGGCCCAGACACCATTGTAGTTGACGCCCGCCGCCATCACCAGAACCAGCACTTCGTGGCTGTCCAGCTTGGGCACATCGACCACTTCCAACTGCATTGCAGTGTCGGGCTCACCGTGGCGCTCTTTGCGGATGGCCCACGCATACATCTGTTTGGGCACATATCCCATCGGAGGGATTTCACCCATCTCGTAGAGGTCTTTTTCCGGTGCCTCGTAGGACGCGATGCCGCCGTCGGTGTCCAAAGCCATTGTGGCCTCCTCTGTCAAACATGTTCGCCGCGACGCAGAATCGCGCGCTTCATAGGCTGGAATATTGGCCTATGAGTAATTTTGCAACCCATTTCGGATCATTATTGAAATTTTATGACCCAGCAGTCGCAGAAATTTCTTTTGCAACCGCAGAACCATCCGGGTCTTCGCCAATGGGCGCTGAGGCCGCATAATACTTCATCAGATCCAGCCGCTCGACCGATGGCGACAGCATTCCGTTGTTTCTGCTCAGTATTCGCCGTTCGACCAGTTGTTCGATCGCAGGCGGGATGGCTTTCAGGTCTTCGTCCGCGGCGCCCTCGCGCCGCATCAGCTCGGCGATCCGTGACTGAACGTCAGACTCGGAGATGGTGCCGTTTTCGCGAACGAGCCAGCACGCGGCGGGCGCTGGTACCAAAGGAATCGCCCGGCCAATCCGGCGCATCAGTTCTCGGGCCAGATCCGTCATCAAGTCCGGGCCAGCTTGTTCGCGGAACTCCTGCAGCGAAATGGGCAGGCCGTATCGAACCGAGGCAAGACCGAACCGTTTGTAGCGCCCGATGATACGGCGCCATATCTGTTTCAGGCTCCACCTTGTGATCACGCCGATCCGAGCACGGAACCGCCGTTCGCTGCCCAGGGCGGCGGCGGTCAGAATCGTATCCTCCAGCACCCGGTCATAGTTCAGCGCAACCGGCACGAACACGACGTCGCGACCATCGGGACTGGTGCCGTCGATGATGTATTTCAGCAGTCCCAGTTTGGGTCGCCCCAAAGACCCGGTGAGGCTCAGACCGCCCTCGGGGAACATCGCCTGCGTCACACCGGCATTGGTGGCCAGGCGCACATAGCTGGCCAGAACCTGCCGGTAGAGTTCGCTGCCGGACTTGCGCCGGATGAAATAGGCTCCCATCGCGCGGATCAACCGGCTGAGCGGCCAGACCCGTGCCCACTCGCCCACCGCATAGGACAGCGCCGACTGTTGCGCGGCCAAATAGGTCACCAGAACATAATCCATGTTGCTCCGGTGATTCATCACAAAGACCACGGTTGCTTTGGGGTCGATCTCCTTCAATGCGGCCTCGTCCTCGTGGCTGAGGCGGACATCGTAGAACGCGTTGCTCAACCATCGAGCCACCCGAATGGCAAAGCTGAAATACATGAAGGCCGAAAACGACGGAACGATTTCCCGGGCGTAGCGCCGGGCCTGCTCGAACGCGACCGCTTCGGGGATTCCATGTTCTTCGGCGTGGTGCTGAACAGCCTGACCAACCTGCGGGTCATAGATCAGGCGTTGGATCATGTCATGACGCTCGGCCAGTTTGAACGGCTGGATCGGCCGTTGCAGGCGCTGGTTCAACCGTTCAACAGCCCGTTCAAGCCGGCGGCGAAAGAACCAGCGCACCGACGGGAACAGGAAATGCGAGGCAAAAGTGACCGCGGCAAACACCACGATCAGAACAAACAGCCAAATCGGTAACTCAACGGTCTGCGTCATGCCCGCACAGTGCCATCAAACCGCCGCTGTCACAATCGACAGCACGCCGTACATGCCGCAACGCAGCGAATTGACATGTGCTGAAAATTGCGCTTTAGAACCCATGAGAGAAATATTGTTACCCATCGACGCATGAGGCTCTGACCATGACGCAGACGCAGAAAGACCGCCCCTGGCTCATCCGAACCTATGCCGGTCATTCCACGGCCAAAGCCTCGAACGCGCTTTACAGATCCAACCTGGCCAAAGGGCAGACCGGTCTGTCGGTGGCTTTCGATCTGCCGACGCAAACCGGATATGACAGCGATCACACCCTGGCCCGGGGCGAGGTCGGCAAGGTCGGGGTGCCCGTCTGCCACCTGGGCGACATGCGGGTGCTGTTCGACCAGATCCCGCTGGAGCAGATGAACACCTCGATGACGATCAACGCCACGGCCCCCTGGCTGCTGGCGCTGTATATCGCGGTGGCCGAGGAACAGGGCGCCGATGTGTCCAAGCTGCAGGGCACGGTGCAGAACGACCTGGTCAAGGAATACCTGAGCCGCGGCACCTATGTCTGCCCGCCCAAACCTTCACTGAAGATGATCGCGGACGTGGCCGAGTATTGTTATTCGAACGTACCGAAATGGAACCCGATGAACGTGTGTTCCTACCACCTGCAAGAGGCCGGCGCGACGCCCGAGCAGGAGCTGGCCTATGCGCTGGCCACCGCCATCGCGGTACTGGACGAGCTGCGCCCCCGCGTTCCGGCCGAGGACTTTCCGGCGCTGTGCGGCCGCATCTCGTTTTTCGTGAATGCGGGCATCCGGTTTGTCACCGAAATGTGCAAAATGCGGGCTTTCGTCGATCTTTGGGATGAAATCCTGCAACAGCGCTATGGCGTGGAAAACCCCAAGTTCCGCCGATTCCGCTATGGTGTTCAGGTCAACTCTCTGGGCCTGACCGAGCAGCAGCCCGAGAACAACGTCTATCGCATCCTGATCGAAATGCTGGCCGTGACCCTGTCGAAAAAGGCGCGTGCCCGGGCGGTGCAACTGCCAGCGTGGAATGAGGCCTTGGGCCTGCCGCGCCCCTGGGACCAGCAATGGTCGATGCGGATGCAGCAGATCCTGGCTTATGAGACCGACCTGCTGGAATACGACGACCTGTTCGATGGCAACCCGGTGGTCGACGCCAAGGTCGAGGAACTGAAGCAGGGCGCCCGGGCCGAACTGGCCAATCTGGACTCGATGGGTGGTGCGGTTGCGGCGATCGACTACATGAAATCGCGGCTGGTGGATTCCAACGCCGAGCGTCTCAACCGGATCGAGCGCAATGAAACCATCGTCGTCGGCGTGAACCGCTGGACCGAGGGCGAACCCTCGCCCCTGCAGACCGAGGATGGCGGGATCATGGTCGTCGATCCGGCGGTCGAACAGGAACAGATCGCGCGCCTGAACGACTGGCGTGCCGCCCGCGACGAGGCCGCCGTGGCCGCGGCTCTGGCCGATCTGCGCGCCGCCGCGCAATCGGGCGCCAACATCATGGAGCCGTCGATCGCCGCGGCCAAGGCCGGTGTCACCACCGGCGAATGGGCAGAAGAGATGCGCCGCGTCTTTGGCACCTATCGCGGTCCGACGGGCGTTTCGGGGTCGGTCTCGAACAAGACCGAGGGTCTGGACGATCTGCGCGCGGCGGTGGATGCGGTCAGCGACCGCCTGGGGCGTCGTCTGAAATTCCTGGTCGGCAAGCCGGGGCTGGACGGCCATTCCAACGGCGCCGAACAGATCGCGTTCCGCGCCCGCGACTGCGGCATGGACATTACTTATGACGGCATCCGCCTAACCCCCGAGGAAATCGTGAAGTCGGCCATCGAGCAGCAAGCTCATGTGATCGGCCTGTCGATCCTGTCCGGTAGCCACCTGCCGTTGGTACAGGACGTCATGACCCGCCTGCGCGAAGCTGGCTTGGGTGATGTTCCCGTTGTCGTCGGGGGCATCATTCCCGACGAAGACGCGGATCGTCTCAGATCAATGGGTGTTGCCAAGGTCTATACGCCCAAGAATTTCGAGCTGAATGCCATAATGGGGGATATCGTTTTGCTGGCCGATCCAAAAACGCTGGCCGCGGAATAATCGCCCAAAATTAATTCCATTGCCCATTTCGTTTAAAGAATGGCCATTGATTGGGATTCTCCGTAACGTTGCCTGATGAGTAAAAAATGAATCAGGTGGGTACGGAGAACGACAATGGGCATAAATCTGGAAAAGCTGTCGCGTAAGGAATTGCTTGAATTGCGCGATCAGGTCGACAAGGCGCTGGAAAACGCTGAGGCCAGAGAGCGTCAGGAAGCATTGATGGCCGCTGAAAAAGCAGCTGCCGCTTACGGGTTTTCCTTGTCCGACTTGGCGTCTCAGCCCACGCGGTCCGGCAAGGGATCGAAAGCCAAAGCGAAATATCGCAATCCGGCCGATCCGGCGCAAACCTGGACGGGGCGTGGGCGAAAACCGAAATGGGTCCACGAAGCGCTGAAAGCCGGGGCAGATATTTCCGATCTGGAAATCTGAACGGGAAAAGTATCAAAATGACAATTCACATTGGCGCCGAAAAAGGCGAAATCGCCGAGACCGTGCTTTTGCCGGGTGATCCGTATCGTGCGAAATGGGCCGCCGAAACTTTTCTGAGCAATGTGCGGCAAATCAACGATGTCCGCGGGATGCTGGGTTTCACCGGCGAATGGAAAGGAAACCCGGTCACCATTCAGGGCAGCGGAATGGGAATGCCGTCGCTGTCCATTTACGTAAATGAACTGATCCGGGACTACGGTGCAAAAACCCTGATCCGCATCGGGTCTTGCGGCGGCATGCAAGAAAACGTGAAGGTCCGGGATGTTATCCTGGCCATGACGTCAACGACGCTCAGCACCCCGTCCCGGGGCATCATGAAAGAGCTCAACTTTGCGCCTTGTGCAGATTGGGGCCTGCTGCAGGCTGCCGCCAAAGCAGCCGAGGCCAAGGGCACGGCAACCCATATCGGCGGCATCTACTCGTCTGACGTTTTCTATGACGAACGCCCCGACCTGAACGAACAGATGGTGCGTCACGGAATCCTGGGTGTCGAAATGGAGGCAGCCGAGCTGTATATCCTGGCCGCGCGGCACAAATGCCGGGCCTTGGCGGTTCTGACCGTGTCCGATCACCTTCTGACCGGCGAGGCTCTGCCCTCGTCCGAGCGCCAGAGCAGCTTTGGTGACATGGTGGAAATTGCGCTGCAGGCCGCCTTCCCGAACGCCTGACACAAACCGGCCCGGGTCACCCCCGGGCCTCAGCGCCCATGCGTACGGTCATAGCCATTGGGCGCCGGACTTTGCCATCCGCTCAGCGTGCCTTCGGCAGGTTCGAAAACCTCGACCAACAGCGGGTGACAGGCGGCGGTATCCGACGAGTGCTCGGACGAGCAATCCCCACCCGGACAGGCGCTGAGGTCTCCCAGAAGGTCGATTTCCGCGAAGAACTCCAAGTAGTCACCCGGTCGAACCGGTGAAGCCTTCATGAAATACTGCCCCGTATCGCGGGTAAAGCCAGTGCACATGAATACGTTCAACACGTCGTGCACCAAACGCTCGGCCACCGGAATTTCCAGACCAGTATGGTCAGCCAGCGCCCGGGTCAGGTTGGAGTGGCAGCAATGATGGTATTGAGTGCCCGACAGCAAGTTTCCGGTATAGGGATCGCAACGCGTTCCGATCACGTCATGCACCGACCCGCCATATTGATCGATTCCGTACCAGTCCAAGGTGTCCGCAACGATCGTGGCCATCGGGCGCAGATAGGGAAAGCTGGACCATAGCCGCTCGCCGGTCGTGACATGGGTGCCATGCAATGCACGCGTCTTGCCCGAATAGAAACGTTCGTTCAGGTCGTGCAGGTTCCACAGGTTCAGGTCGCCGACCTGCGGGCCTTCGACTGAGGTGATCCGAAAGAAGTGTCCGGCCGGCACCTCAAAGCAACGGGCATCACGTGGCGGCACCAGAACTTCGGCTGTCTTTCGCGCGCTCTTTCGGGCGTCCAGCAGCAGGTCAAGGTCAACGCTGGGCAGGGTGTCATTTAAGTAGCAAATGACCGGAGCGATCCCGCGGCGGGTGGCGGCATCCGAAGGAGGATTTGGCATTCTGCATCTTTCCGCTGTTTTGCGCAGATTGACCCAGAATGACCTTTGGGAAAACCCCGTTTCCCTCAGGTAAAAAGGCTTATTTCCGTTCGCATCGCGTGGGCTGCGTCTCGGAGACGGAAACCGCCCCGCAATACGCACAACTCCACGTGCCGGCTTGCCTGTGCTGCCGCCACCGGCAGTCCCGGGTCAAAGAAGACGTGCGTGAACGCCAGACGAAATAGGCGAACACGCCGGCGCCGAGCAGAAGCAGAAGAACAGGCATTCCCCTGCTTCGCGCAATATGCGCCGGGACTCAAGACTTGGCTTGGTAAACTCAGGCCGCGTTGGCGTATTCAAACAGCTCCGGCTCTGCATCTTTTGCAGGCTTGACCGGCTCGGGCTCGTAGTAGGCCCAGGCTTGCTCAAGATATTCCAAGGCTTTGGCTGCGTCTGTTTTTTTGGATTCGTTCTTCATCGGAGTGATCCTGTTTCCAATCCGTCACTCCTCCCCGGTGCCGAACATAGTCTTGGCCGGGGCGGCCCACATCCAATGATTTCGCATGTGGGCCATGCACTTGCCGCAACGCGGCAAGCACGTTGGTCGTCATCGTTCAAACTGCGCGTTCGACCATCATCTTCTTGATCTCGGCAATCGCCTTGGCCGGGTTCAGACCCTTGGGGCAGGTCTTTGCGCAGTTCATGATCGTATGGCACCGATACAGCTTGAACGGATCCTCAAGCTGATCCAGACGCTCGCCGGTGGCCTCGTCGCGGCTGTCGATAATCCAGCGATAGGCATGCAGCAGCGCGGCGGGACCAAGGTACCGGTCGCCATTCCACCAATAGCTGGGGCACGAAGTCGAGCAGCTGGCGCACATGACGCATTCGTACAGACCATCCAGTTTTTTTCGGTCTTCGATCGACTGCTTCCATTCTTTTGCAGGGCGGTTGGTCTTGGTCTCCAGCCACGGCATGATCGAAGCGTGCTGCGCATAGAAATGTGTCAGATCCGGGATCAGGTCCTTGACCACCGGCATGTGCGGCAGCGGGTAGATCTTCACGTCGCCCTTGATCTCGTCCATGCCGTAGATGCAAGCCAGCGTGTTGATCCCGTCGATGTTCATCGCGCAGGAACCGCAGATCCCCTCGCGGCACGACCGACGGAAGGTCAGGGTCGGGTCGACCTTGTTCTTGATGTAGATCAGCGCATCCAGAACCATCGGCCCGCAATCGTCCATGTCGACGAAATAGGTGTCGACCCGAGGGTTCTGCCCGTCATCCGGATTCCAGCGATAGATCTGGAACTTACGCACGTTGCTCGCGCCTTCCGGTTTCGGCCAGGTTTTGCCCGTCGTAATCCGGGAATTCGTAGGGAGGGTCAGTTGGACCATGTGTTCCTCTCCTCAGAATGTCCGCGCCTTGGGCGCGATCTTTTCAAGGCTGATACCGCCTTCAGCCTCGGTGCTCAGCGGATCGACGATGACCGGGCGATAGCTGAGTTCGATCTTGTTCCCGTCAACCCGGGACACGGTGTGAACACGCCAGTTTTCGTCATCGCGCTCGGTGAAGTCTTCGTGTGCATGAGCGCCGCGGGATTCCTTCCGCGCTTCGGCGCCAACGATAGTGGCAAGCGCGTTGGGCATCAGGTTGGTCAGCTCCAGCGTCTCCATCAAGTCGCTGTTCCAGATCAGGCTGCGATCCGTGACCTTGATGTCCTCCATCTTGGCCGCGATTGCAGTCATCTTCTCGACCCCTTCGGCCAGGGTCTTGGCTGTCCGGAACACCGCAGCATCCGCCTGCATGGTTTTCTGCATTTCAAGCCGCAGATCGGCCGTCGGGATTGCACCGCTGGCATTGCGCACCGCATCGAACCGATCAAACGCCTTGTCGACCGAGGCCTGATTCAGGACCGGGTTGGGCGTTTCGGGGTCGACGACCTTGCCCGCCCGGATCGCCGCCGCACGGCCAAAGACCACGAGGTCGATCAACGAGTTCGAGCCCAACCGGTTCGCTCCGTGAACCGACGCGCAACCGGCTTCGCCGACGGCCATGAGGCCGGGCACGACGGCGTTCGGATCGTCGGCGGTCGGGTTCAACACCTCGCCCCAATAGTTGGTCGGAATACCGCCCATGTTGTAGTGCACGGTCGGAAGAACCGGGATCGGTTCCTTGGTGACATCCACACCGGCGAAGATCTTTGCGCTTTCCGAGATGCCCGGCAAACGCTCGTGCAGGGCTTCGGCCGGAAGATGGCTCAGGTTCAGGTGAATATGGTCGCCTTCGGGACCGACGCCGCGCCCTTCGCGGATTTCCATGGTCATCGAACGCGAGACATAGTCGCGCGGTGCAAGGTCCTTGTATTGGGGCGCATAGCGCTCCATGAACCGTTCACCTTCCGAGTTGGTCAGATATCCACCTTCGCCGCGGGCGCCTTCGGTGATCAGGCAGCCCGAGCCGTAGATCCCGGTCGGGTGAAACTGCACGAACTCCATGTCCTGCAAGGCCAGACCGGCACGGGCCACCATGCCGCCGCCGTCGCCGGTGCAGGTGTGGGCCGAGGTCGCGCTGAAATAGGCGCGGCCGTAACCGCCCGTGGCCAGAACCACCATCTTGGCGTTGAAGACATGCATGGTGCCGTCGTCCAGCTTCCAGCAGACGACGCCTTGGCACTGCCCATCTTCGGACATGATCAGGTCAATGGCGAAATATTCGATGTAGAATTCCGCATTGTTCTTCAGTGATTGCCCGTACAGCGTGTGCAGGATCGCGTGACCGGTCCGGTCGGCAGCAGCACAGGTACGCTGAACTGCGGGGCCTTCACCGAATTCGGTCGTGTGGCCACCAAAGGGGCGCTGGTAGATCTTGCCTTCTTCGGTGCGCGAGAACGGCACACCGTAATGCTCCAACTCATAGACGGCCTTGGGTGCTTCGCGCGCCAGGTATTCCATCGCGTCGGTGTCACCCAGCCAGTCCGAGCCCTTGACGGTGTCATACATGTGCCACTGCCAATGGTCGGGGCCCATGTTCGACAGCGACGCCGCAATGCCACCCTGCGCCGCAACGGTGTGCGAGCGGGTCGGAAAAACCTTGGTTACGCAAGCGGTGCGCAGACCTTGTTCGGCCATGCCCAGCGTGGCACGCAAACCGGCCCCACCGGCGCCGACCACGACCACATCATATTCGTGCGTTTCGTATTCGTAAGCAGCCATTTCATTCAGCTCCGGGGTGTTAGAGGGCAATGCGGGCGACGGCGAAGATACCTGCGGCCGCGGCGCCATATGAGAGACACTTCACGAGAATGATCAGAACCTTTTCCATTGTGCCGTGCACATAGTCCTCGATCATCACCTGGGCACCATCAGCGAAATGCTTGAACCCGACGGCCAGCGTCAGAGCCGCCACGATCGCCGGGAATGGCCGCGAGTAATAGTCCAGCACCACGTCAAAGGGCTGTCCCAGCGTGGGGCCAAATGTGAAGACAAAAAGCGGGACAAGGATCAGCAGCGCAACCGAGCTGACCTTCATCGCCCAAAAGTGTTCGGTACCCGACTTGGCCGATCCCAGGCCTACGGCGCGTTTGCGGTCGGTAAGATAACGCATGTCAGCCTCCCTCAGGCAACGATCAACAGTGTCAGAAAAGTCAGCACGAAAGAGCCGATCACAACCGCCCAGCCCAGCTTGTAGGCTGTCGGGATATCCAGTCCGATCGCGTTGTCCCAGATTAGGTGCCGGATACCGGCCAGCGTGTGGTACCAAAGACCCCAAAGCGACAGTGCCATGACCAAGTCCCCGAGGAGCGACGTGATCACACCATTGGCGCGATCAAAGGCTTCGGGCGACGTGGCTGCGGCCAGGAACCACCAGACGATCAACAGCGCGGCCACCAACATGGCGTTGCCGGTGATCCGGGTCAGGATGGAAGTGACAGAGGTCAACTGCGGACGATAGATCGACAGATGCGGCGATAGCGGGCGGTTCCCCCGATTGACATCGGCCATGGCGGCTCCTTTTGAGGTTGGCTACCGAAGTTTTTACTCCATTTTGCGACCCTGTCACGCGCTGCGCGCGCAAAAAAGATCAAATCACCCGCAATTCGGCCGATAATTCGGAAACGTGATCACACAAAATATTCTCGTGATCACAAAATGCATTCCAGCCCACCAATGTTAGCGTTTTCAAGGGTCAAGCAATGTGATCACGAATCTTTCTGCGCTCAGCGCAGATCGGCAGTCTGCCGCGTGACTTCACGCAGAAGTTTTTTCCGGATCCGTTCGGGATAGTCCTTGAAACCGGCAGCCGATACGACGAAGGCCCCTTCGCCGACTATGACGTTTTCAAAGAAATAGGCCGTCAGGTCTGGTTCGCTCTCCTCGATCGCAATTGCGTTCACCGTGATCCCCTGACGGCGCAAAAGGTCCCGGATCTCGGTGGGTTCAACCCCTTCGTTCGAGACGCCGTCCCCCGAGATGTCGATCAGATGACGCTTGCACTCGGGCACCTCGAGAAAGCTGTTCACTGTCATTTCCAGCGCCTCACCGATCGCGGTCGAGAAATTGCGCCAGACACGCGGATCGGCCGACACTTTTGCTGCAAACGCCTCCAGTGCGTCGAACCCGTCAATTTTGGTCCAGGGGATGGTGATCCGCTGCCGCGAGGTCCCGGTCCATTGCACCAGCATCAACCGGGCCTGGCCGCGCACCAGGGCCTCGGACACGACCGGGTCGCGCAGTCCGGCCGCCAGGCCATCCATCTGGATGCGGTATTCCGAACTGTCGACCGAGCCGGACACATCCACGGCCAGCGCCAGCGCCAGATCGCAGGCCAGCGCCGGGCGGGCAAGGCAAAGTGCAGCGGCAAGGATACGCAGAAAAGACATGAGCCAAACCTAGCACGGTTCGGCCCGGTCGGGATCACAAGACTGTGGGGGTCAGCCCGCTCAGATCGGCATCAGCGCCCAATAGTCCAGATCCAGCAGGACGTCGGGGCTGTATTTTCCATCCGGGCCGTGCAGCGCAAAGGGCTCGCCGCCCTTGGTCGCCACCAGTCGCAGCCGGATCGCGCCCACGCCGGGCACGCCGGTTTCGGCCTTGCCCAGCACCTCGGACCACGCCTTGATGGTGTCGCCCGCGAAACAAGGGTTGGCATGGGCCCCGCCGTTCAGTCCGACGATCATTTGCGCATTGGCCAGCCCGTTGAACGACAGCGCGCGCGCCATCGAGATCACATGGCCGCCATAAATCAGCCGCCCATCGGGGCGGAAGGTCAGGTCGAAATGCACTTTTGCGGTGTTCTGCCAGAGGCGGGTGGCCAGCATGTGCTCGGCCTCCTCCACGGTCACGCCATCGACGTGATCGATCATTTCTCCCGTTTTGTAATCGCCCCAGCGGTGGTTTTCTCCGGATTGTACAAAATCGTAATCCGAGAAATCCAGCCCGTTCGGCACCACGAGGTCACCGGGCGCCAGCGCCTTTTTCAGGTCCGGCACCACGGTTTCGGGCGCCAGCGCATCAAGGTTCGATTTCCGCACCATCACCCAGCGCACATATTCGATCACCACTTCGTCGCGCTGATTCAGGCCGCGCGTGCGCACCCAGACCACGCCGGTCTTGCCGTTCGAGTTCTGTTTCAGCCCGATGACCTCGGTTTCCGACCGCAGGGTGTCACCGGGATAGACCGGCTGCAGCCAGCGCCCCTCGGCATAGCCCAAGTTCGCGACCGCGTTCAGCGAGATGTCCGGGACCGTCTTGCCGAACACCACATGGAACGCCGCCAGATCGTCGATCGGGCTTTGCGGCAGACCGCAGCTCCGGGCGAACTCGTCCGAGGAATAGAGCGCGTGGCGGGCGGGATAGAGCGCATGATAGAGCGCGCGCTCGCCCACCGTCACGGTGCGGGGCACCGCGTGATGCAGCACCTGCCCGATGGAGTAATCCTCGAAAAAGCGGCCCGGATTGGTCTTTGCCATTACTGCTGTCCCAGTTTCATGTCGGGGGAATAGTCGGCCGCGACCTCCTTGGTCACGGCCTGCGCACAGCGCATCTTGCTGGTGGACGGATCGAACGCATAGGCCGGAGAGCCGTGCAGCTCCCACCCTTTGGCCAGCGCCTCGGACACCTTGTGGCAGAAGTCCGAGGTGTCCTCTTCAGTCAGCAGTCGATAAAGTTTTGCCATCACATCACCTGCCTAGCCCGGGAACGGAGACGGGCCGACCAGCCCATGAATGTGGCCGATGATGCCCAGCAGCACGATCGAGGCCACGAAGAACATCGCGTCCTTGCCCAGCGTTCCGGGCTCGCCCGGGGTCCAGTCGGGCTCGGATTTGTTGATGACGATCACTTCGACCACGGCCCAGGCCAACAGGCCGCCGAACAGGATGATCGACGCCAGATCACCATTGACCAGCAGATGCGCAAAGGCCCAGAGCTTGAACCCGCCCAGCATCGGGTGACGCACCTTGTTCAGCAGTCGGCCCTTGGTTCCGGCCGGGCTCATCATCCAGATGGCGATCAGCACCAGCAGGTTGTTGATGTGGATCATGAAGCTGGGCGGTGCCCAGACATGGATGAAATCGGTCATGCGATAGCCGAAGATCATCAGCAGGATCGACACGACAAGCGCACCCGCGACGGCGCCCTTTCCGGCGTCACCCATGGCCGCGCGGCGCGCGGGCATCAGACGTTTGAACAGATGCGCGGCCCACCAAAGCGCCACACCGAGAATGAGAAGAACGAAGCCCATGCTGGCTTACCCCGCTTGCAAAGCTGATATCGCCTCTGCTTTTGCCAGAATTTCGCGGGCAGTTACAACGTGCAGGTTTTCCACGATCTTGCCATCGACCACGGCAACGCCCTGCCCCTTTGCCTCGACCTCTTCGAAAGCGGCGATCTGGCGGCGGGCCAGGTCGATCTCGGCCTCTGACGGGGCAAAGGCGGTGTTGGCGGTCTCGATCTGCGCGGGGTGGATCAGGGTCTTGCCGTCGAAACCCATGTCGCGGCCCTGCGCACATTCCACGGCCAGACCTTCGGTATCCTTGAAGGCGTTGTAGACGCCGTCGACGATCACCAGCCCCTCGGCCTTGGCGGCCAGCAGGCACAGGCCAAGCGAGGTCATCAGCGGCAGGCGGTCAGGGCGGAAGCGGGTCTGCAATTCTTTCGCCAGATCATTGGTGCCCAAGACAAAACCCGCCATCAGCGGATGCGCCGCGATCTCGGCCGCGTTCAGCATCCCGCGCGGGGTTTCCATCATCGCCCAGATCGGCAGGTCGCCGGTGATCGCGGCCAGCGCATCCACGTCGGCGGCCGAGTTGACCTTGGGCAGCAGCACCACGTCGGCATCCATCTCGCGCACGGCCTCGGCATCGGCACGGCCCCAGTCGGTGTCCAGACCGTTGATTCGAACGATCTTGACGCGTGGGCCGTATCCGCCCGTCGCCAGCGCGGCCTTGAGCGTTTCGCGTGCGTTCTCTTTTTCATCGGCGGCAACCGCGTCTTCCAGGTCGAAGATAATGGCATCGACCGGCAGCGTGCGCGCCTTGTCGAGCGCCCGTTCCTTGGAGCCGGGAATGTACAGAACAGAGCGGTAGGGGCGCTGGCGCGGGTCCATGGGAACCTCTCGTTGAAATAAAGTTGCGCAGAATGGGGCATTTTTTGCCGGAAACTTCAAGGCCAAAATCGCCGCATTGCAGCATGTGACGCAACGCGCGGTGGTTTCACCGCAATTGCAGAGGGTTCCGGCAGCCTTGGTCCGATCAACAGGCAAAGGGGGCCGGAAATGAATAAGCGTTTGTTTCAGATGACGATGGGGCTGGGCATCATGGTGCTGGCGGCGCAGCAGGTACAGGCGCAAACGCCGAACTGTGCGCCCCGGCCGGACGTGCTGCAGCGGCTGGCCGAGACCTATGGCGAGACCCGGCGCGGCATCGGCATGGCGCGGCAGGGTGCGGTGATGGAGGTCTTTGCCTCGGACGACACCGGCACCTGGACGATCACGGTGACCCTGCCCAACGGGCTGACCTGCCTGGTGGCCGCGGGCGAGGCCTATGAGGTGCTGGCCGAAGCTCTGCCGCCGAACACCTGAGGATCAGGTCAGCGCGTCCCAGATCAGCTTTGACCCGGTCAGGGTCAGCAGAACATAGGCGATGCCGAAGAACAGCCGCTCGGACATCATCCAATGGGCACGCACGCCCAGCCAGGCGCCAAGGATGGCAAAGGGGGTCAGCAGCAGGTCGGCCCAGGCGGTCTGCAGCGTGAACATGCCCAGATAGGCGTAGGGGACGAACTTGGCGATGTTGATGACCCAGAAGACCAGCACGGTGGTGGCCTGGAACTCGGTTTTCGTCAGGCGTTGCGACAGCAGGTAGACGGCGGCGGGCGGGCCGCCGGCGTGGCTGACAAAGCTGGTGAAGCCAGCGACCAGCCCGGCGAACAGCCCGGCCGGAGGCGGCAGGCGGTTGGCGAAACCGCGCACCCAGCCGCGGGATTGCGCCACATGCCAGACCACGAAGCCCACCGAGATGCCCCCGATCAGCAGGCGCAGCAGGTCTTCGTCGGTCGCCCGGTACAGCAGCGCGCCCAGCGCCACACCCGGCACTGCCCCCAGCATCAGCAGACGCGCGTCGGGCCAGTTCCACCGTTTCCAGTAGGGGCGCAGGGTGGCCAGGTCGATCACCATCAGGATCGGCAACATCAGCGCCAGCGCCTGCCCCGGATCAAGGATCAACGCCAGAATCGACGACGACGCAAAAGCCACGCCCGAGCCGAAGCCGCCCTTGGAAATGCCCGCAAAGATCACAGCCGGGATCGCCACGGCAAAAAACATCAGGTTCAATTCAACCATGCGGCGGCCCCGAAACGGCTTGTCCTGCGGGTGGTTTAGCGCAACCGGCAGGGGGCAGGCAAACGGTATGCGGTCGCATGCCGCGCCGCAGAACCCTTGCGCAACGGCGTTTTAGCGACTAGCAAAACCGCGATTTCAAAACCGACCGGAGACAATCCAAATGGCCAGACCCAAGATCGCGCTGATCGGCGCAGGTCAGATCGGGGGCACGCTTGCCCACCTCGCAGCAATGAAGGAACTGGGGGATGTCGTTCTTTTCGACATCGCCGAGGGCATCCCGGAAGGCAAGGCGCTGGACATCGCCGAATCCGGCCCGTCCGAGGGCTTTGACGCCAAGCTGAAAGGCACCCAATCCTACGAGGACATCGCCGGTGCCGATGTCTGCATCGTGACCGCCGGTGTGCCGCGCAAGCCGGGCATGAGCCGCGATGACCTGCTGGGCATCAACCTGAAGGTCATGAAGTCGGTCGGTGAGGGCATCGCCGCCAATGCACCCGACGCCTTCGTCATCTGCATCACCAACCCGCTGGACGCGATGGTCTGGGCGCTGCGCGAATTCTCGGGCCTGCCCCACAACAAGGTCTGCGGCATGGCCGGCGTGCTGGACTCGGCCCGCTTCCGCCACTTCCTGGCCGAAGAGTTCGACGTATCGATGAAGGACGTCACCGCCTTTGTTCTGGGCGGCCATGGCGACACGATGGTACCGTCGGTGCGTTATTCGACCGTTGCGGGCATCCCGCTGCCCGACCTGGTCAAGATGGGCTGGACCACGCAGGAGAAGCTGGACGCCATCGTACAGCGTACCCGTGACGGCGGCGCCGAGATCGTCGGCCTGCTGAAGACCGGCTCGGCCTATTACGCCCCCGCGACCTCGGCGATTGAAATGGCCGAAGCCTATCTGAAGGATCAGAAGCGCGTTCTGCCCTGCGCCGCCTATTGCGATGGCGAGTTGGGCGTGAAGGGCATGTATGTGGGCGTCCCGACCGTGATCGGCGCCGGCGGAATCGAAAAGGTCGTCAACATCCAGCTCAATGAAGAAGAGCAGGCCGGTTTCGACAATTCGGTCAACGCCGTGAAAGGTCTGATCGAGGCCTGCAAGGGCATCGACAGCTCATTGGCCTGATACATTGATCGGATCTTTGGACCCCACCAAAGATCCGGCCAAAGGCATGACACCCTGCCCCGCTGGCTCCAACCGGCGGGGCATTTCTTTTGAGCTCTCGAGTTCTATCGGAACATCCCAAGCCACCTGGCTACTCCCAGAAGCATCCCGCCAAGTGCGACCAGCAAGGCGGAAACGACCCAGAACGCATGCGGACTTTGGGCGCCGGGAATGCCACCGACATTGATCCCCAGAACACCCGCCACCAGGCCCAGCGGCAGAAAGACCGCGCTGACCACTGACAGCACGAGCATACGGTTGTTCATACGTTCGGCCCGTTCATCCATCAGCTGATCGTGTATGATCTGAACCCGTTCCCGTACAGCCGCCAAATCCTCGCCGATCCGGTAGATGCGCTCCGAGGCTTCGCGCAACCGCGACCGGTCGTGAGCCTGCAGCCACGGCACGTCTTCAATCTCGAGCGTCGTCAACGCGTCGCGCTGGGGTACCAGATACCGGCGCAGAACGATGGAGGACCTGCGGATCGCCGCCAGCTCAGACCGGGAAATCTCGGCATTCGCCTCAAGAAGCGCCTCTTCTAGATCATCCACACGTTCATTCAGATCAGTGATCGCAGGTTCGGCCCTATCTGCCAGCCGCAAGGCCAAGCGCGCGACGAAGTCACCCGGCGACTTCGGTGCCTGCCCGCGGTCGATGGCCGCCAGCATGTCCGCAACCGCATCCAAGGGGCGGCGCCAGACACCGATGATCTTGTTCTCCGTCAACCACAGCCTGACCGAGATCATGTCCTCGGGCGGTTGCCCTTCTTGCAGGTTCACTCCGCGCAGGTTCAGGATTACGCCATCGCCATGGACGGTACAGCGGGGCCGGGTCTCGTCCGCCGTCAGAGCGTCGATCACGAACTCATCAAGCCCGCCGGCGCGTAGAAGCGGAGCCGTGCCTGGCGCTTCCAGCCTCAGGTGTTGCCAAGCGAACTGCCCCTCCGATCCAGCCGGTATCCAGCTGGCAAAGTCATCGGGGCCCAGTGACACGGCTTTGCCGGATCCGTCGAATATCCAGGTCATGACATCGGGGAAATCTGGGTTCGGCACTGTCATCTGCTCGGAGCTTGTTCATGTTTGACCTGCCCGACCCAACCAGACCCACACAGGCCCGGTCAGATTAGCCAGCCTGCGAGAATGCGCCAAGCCCCGAAAGCCTGACAGGTCCGGTCCCGCCACTTCGAACGCTACCGGAAATGTTGGCGCAAACGGGTTGCGAACACGGTCTTCGAATATGTTTTCAAAGCCTATTCTGACTCGCTCGAATCATTTTTTGGCACCGGTTTGTTTGTGATCACACCCCGAAAATGTGTGATCACAAATGCTGAAAATCTTCGGCAAATAGCGCGATCGCAGCAGAAAACCCTTTAATTTTTACCGCTAGACACCCCTATAACGATCTAATCGCAGTCAGACGGGACAGTTTCGATGAACATTCACGAATATCAGGCCAAGGCTCTTCTTCGCAGCTATGGCGCTCCGGTCTCCGACGGACGTGCAGTTCTGCGCGCCGAGGAAGCCAAAACAGCCGCCGGTGAACTGGACGGCCCCCTTTGGGTGGTCAAGGCACAGATCCACGCGGGCGGCCGCGGCAAAGGTCACTTCAAAGAGGCCGATGCCGGTGAAAAGGGCGGTGTCCGTCTGACCAAATCGGTGGAAGAAGCCGCCGAAGAAGCCAAGAAGATGCTGGGCCGCACGCTGGTCACCCACCAGACCGGCCCCGTAGGCAAGCAGGTCAACCGCGTTTACATCGAGGCCGGTTCGGGCATCGAGCGCGAGCTGTACCTGGCCCTGCTGGTGGACCGCCAGACCAGCCGCATCTCGTTCGTGTGCTCGACCGAAGGCGGTATGGACATCGAAGAAGTAGCCGCAGCGACACCCGAGAAAATCCTGTCCTTCTCGGTTGACCCGGCCACTGGGTACCAGCCGTATCACGGCCGGCGCATCGCCTTCTCGCTGGGTCTGGAAGGCGCGCAGATCAAGCAATGCGTGCGCCTGATGGGCATCCTGTACAAGGCCTTCGTCGAGAAGGACATGGAGATGCTGGAGATCAACCCGCTGATCGTGGCCGAAGGCGGCGACCTCAAGGTGCTGGACGCCAAGCTGAGCTTTGACGGCAACGCGGTCTACCGCCACCCCGACATCGCCGAACTGCGCGACACCACCGAGGAAGACCCCAAGGAACTGGAAGCCAGCAAATACGACCTGAACTACATCGCGCTGGACGGCGAGATCGGCTGCATGGTCAACGGCGCGGGTCTGGCGATGGCGACGATGGACATCATCAAGCTGTACGGTGCGGAGCCAGCCAACTTCCTCGATGTGGGCGGCGGTGCGACCAAAGAGAAAGTGACCGAGGCGTTCAAGATCATCACCAGCGACCCGAATGTCAAAGGCATCCTGGTCAACATCTTCGGCGGCATCATGCGTTGTGATGTGATTGCCGAGGGCGTGGTTGCGGCCGTGAAAGAGGTTGGCCTGCAGGTTCCGCTGGTCGTGCGTCTGGAAGGCACGAATGTCGAGAAAGGCAAAGAGATCATCAACACCTCTGGCCTGGATGTGATCGCGGCGGACAACCTGAAAGACGGTGCCGAGAAGATCGTGAAGGCAGTCAAAGGCTGAACCCGATAACTCAGGGCGGGTCGCGGCCCGCCATTCCGATGAATGCTGGCGGGTCAGATCCCGCCGAAAACAGGAGAACGCCAAATGGCAGTCCTCATCGACGAAAATACCAAAGTGATCTGTCAGGGCTTTACTGGCTCGCAGGGCACGTTCCACTCTGAACAGGCCATCGCCTATGGCACCAAGATGGTCGGCGGTGTGACCCCGGGCAAAGGCGGTATGGAGCATCTGGGCCTGCCCGTGTTCAACTCGGTGCACGAGGCCAAGCACATGACCGAGGCCAACGCGACCGTGATCTATGTGCCGCCGCCCTTTGCCGCGGATTCGATCCTCGAAGCCATCGACGCCGAGATGGAAGTGATCGTCTGCATCACTGAGGGCATCCCGGTTCTGGACATGATGAAGGTGAAGCGCGCGCTGGAAGGCAGCAAATCGCGCCTGATCGGCCCGAACTGTCCCGGCGTCATCACGCCCGACGCCTGCAAAATCGGCATCATGCCCGGCCACATCCACAAGCGCGGTTCGGTCGGCGTCGTGTCGCGTTCCGGCACGCTGACCTATGAGGCGGTCAAGCAGACCACCGATGTGGGTCTGGGCCAGTCCACCTGCGTAGGCATCGGCGGCGACCCGATCAAAGGCACCGAGCATATCGACGTGCTGGAATGGTTCCTGGCCGATGACGAGACCGAGTCGATCATCATGATCGGCGAGATCGGCGGTTCGGCCGAGGAAGAAGCCGCGCAGTTCCTGGCGGATGAGGCCAAGAAGGGCCGCAAGAAGCCGGTTGCCGGTTTCATCGCCGGCCGCACGGCGCCTCCGGGCCGCCGCATGGGCCACGCGGGCGCGATCGTCGCCGGCGGCAAGGGCGGTGCCGAGGACAAGATCGAAGCCATGCGCAGCGCCGGCATCGTCGTGGCCGAAAGCCCGGCGCAGCTGGGCGAGGCTGTGCTGGAAGCAATCGGCAAGTAAACCGCCGGCCCCTTGCGCGGGCTGGCCTCAGCGGAGCGAAACACATGACCTTCAACGAAGCCGTCAAAACGTGTTTCTCCAAATACTTCACATTCTCGGGGCGGGCCTCTCGCCCCGAGTATTGGTATTTTTTCCTGTTCATTCTGGTCTGGAGCGCAATCGCCACGGTCATCGACTGGCATTTCTTCGGACAGGTCACGACCGTGCAATCCGAAGGCTCGGTCGAGGTGACCGCCACATCCAGCCAGCCGGTGCAGAGCATCGTGTCGCTGATCGTGTTCTTTCCGCATCTGGCCGTGGCGTGGCGGCGCATGCATGACACCGGGCGCAACGGTCTCTATGCGCTGTTGCCGATCCTTTTGATCCTTGGGGCTTTTGCCGTTCTGGTCTTCGGCATCGGTCTCGCCTCAAGCTTCCAGCATGGCGGAAGCCTCGACATCCTGTTCACGCGCGCCACGCTGCTGATCGTCATTCCGACACTGCTTGTTCTTCTGGTGTCGCCCCTCCTGGTTCTGTGGTGGCTGTCCCGCCCCAGCCAGCCAGGCACCAACAAATACGGTCCCAACCCATATGAGGTAACCCAATGACCGAACACTCGCCCAATTCTGCTTTCCATGCCTCGAGCTTCATGCAGGGGCACAATGCCGAGTACCTGGAGCAGCTTTATGCCCAGTACACAAAGGATCCCGGCGCAATCGATGCGGCCTGGGCCGAGTTTTTCCGGCAGATGGGAGACGCGGCACCGGACGTCCAGAAAGAGGCCGAAGGGCCGTCGTGGGCGCGCCCCGACTGGCCACCGATACCGAATGATGACCTGACCGGCGCCCTGACCGGCGAGTGGATTGAGGTCGACGCCAAGGCAGCGGGCAACAAGATCAAGGAAAAGGCCGCCAAGGCAGGGGTTGATGTCAGCGGCGAACAGATCAAGCGCGCGGTGCTGGATTCGATCCGCGCGCTGATGCTGATCCGGGCCTATCGGATCCGGGGTCACCTGGCCGCCGATCTGGACCCACTTGGCATGCGCGCCGCGACCAACCATCCCGAGTTGGACCCCAAGACCTATGGCTTTACCGATGCCGACATGGACCGGCCGATCTTTATCGACAACGTGCTGGGTCTGCAGATGGCCAGCATGCGCCAGATCGTCGAGATCGTGAAGCGCACCTATTGCGGCACTTTCGCGCTGCAGTACATGCACATCTCGAACCCCGAGGAGGCCGCCTGGCTGAAAGAGCGGATCGAAGGTTATGGCAAGGAAATCTCGTTCACACGGGAAGGCCGCAAGGCGATCCTGAACAAGATGGTCGAGGCCGAGGGCTTTGAGAAGTTCCTGCATGTGAAATACATGGGCACCAAGCGGTTCGGTCTGGACGGGGGCGAGGCGCTGATCCCGGCGATGGAACAGATCATCAAGCGTGGCGGCGCTCTGGGCCTGAGCGATATCGTGATCGGCATGCCGCACCGCGGACGTCTGAACATCCTGGCCAACGTGATGGGCAAACCCTACCGCGCCATCTTCAATGAGTTCCAGGGCGGCAGCTTCAAGCCCGAGGACGTGGATGGGTCGGGCGACGTGAAATATCACCTCGGTGCGTCCAGCGACCGTGAGTTCGACGGCAATACCGTGCACCTGTCGCTGACGGCGAACCCGTCTCACCTCGAGGCCGTGAACCCGGTTGTTCTTGGCAAGGTCCGGGCCAAGCAGGACCAGCTTGGCGACACCGATCGCAGCAAGGTCATGGGCATTCTTCTCCACGGCGACGCGGCCTTTGCCGGCCAGGGTGTCGTGGCCGAAGGCTTTGGCCTGTCCGGTCTGCGCGGTCACAAGACCGGCGGCACCATGCATATCGTGGTGAACAATCAGATCGGCTTTACGACTGCGCCGCATTTCTCGCGGTCGAGCCCGTACCCGACCGATATTGCGTTGATGGTCGAGGCGCCAATCTTCCACGTGAACGGCGACGACCCCGAGGCGGTGGTGCACGCGGCCAAGGTCGCGACCGAGTTCCGCCAGAAGTTCCACAAGGACGTGGTCATCGACATCTTCTGCTACCGCCGGTTCGGTCACAACGAGGGCGACGAGCCCATGTTCACCAACCCGATCATGTACAAGAAGATCAAGACCCACAAAACCACGCTGTCGCTGTACACCGAGCGGCTGGTCAAGGACGGTCTGATCCCCGAGGGCGAGATCGAGGACATGAAGGCCGCCTTCCAGGCGCATCTGAACGACGAGTTTGAGGCCGGCAAGGATTACAAACCCAACAAGGCCGACTGGCTGGATGGCCGGTGGTCGCATCTGGACAAGAACAAGGAAGAATATGTCCGCGGCGACACTGCAATCACGCCGGACACGCTGGCCGAGGTCGGCAAGGCGCTGGTGACGGTGCCCGAAGGATTTGCCCTGCACAAGACGGTAGGTCGCCTTCTCGAGCACAAAAAGCAGATGTTCGAAACCGGTGAGGGCTTTGACTGGGCCACCGGCGAGGCGCTGGCCTTCGGGTCGCTGCTGACCGAGGGCTATCCGGTACGCCTGTCGGGGCAGGACGCCACCCGCGGCACATTCAGCCAACGCCATTCGGGTTTCATCAACCAGGAGACCGAAGAGCGCTACTATCCCCTGAACCACATCCGCGCCGGACAGTCGCAGTACGAAGTGATCGACTCGATGCTGTCGGAATACGCGGTGCTGGGCTTCGAATACGGCTATTCGCTGGCCGAGCCCAACGCGCTGGTTCTGTGGGAGGCCCAGTTCGGCGATTTCGCCAACGGCGCGCAGATCATGTTCGACCAGTTCATCAGCTCGGGCGAAAGCAAATGGTTGCGCATGTCCGGTCTGGTCTGCCTGCTGCCGCACGGGTTCGAGGGGCAAGGCCCCGAGCACTCGTCGGCACGACTGGAGCGGTTCCTGCAGATGTGCGGCCAGGACAACTGGATCGTGGCCAACTGCACAACGCCTGCGAACTATTTCCACATCCTGCGCCGTCAGCTGCACCGCACTTTCCGCAAGCCGCTGATCCTGATGACGCCCAAATCTTTGCTGCGCCACAAGCTGGCGATCAGCAATGCTGAGGACTTCACCACCGGGTCCAGCTTCCACCGGGTGCTGTGGGACGACGCGCAAAAGGGCAATTCGGATACCCAACTGGTGCCTGACGACAAGATCAAGCGCGTGGTGATGTGTTCGGGCAAGGTCTACTACGACCTGCTCGAGGAGCGCGACGCGCGCGGGATCGACGACGTCTATCTGCTGCGGATCGAGCAATACTATCCGTTCCCGGCCCATTCGCTGATCAACGAGCTTGAGCGGTTCAAACAAGCCGAGATGGTCTGGTGCCAGGAAGAGCCCAAGAACCAGGGCGCCTGGGGATTCATCGAACCCAACATCGAATGGGTCCTGTCCCGCATCGGCGCCAAGCATACCCGGCCGATCTATGCCGGCCGCGCCACCTCGGCCTCGCCCGCAACGGGTCTGGCCAGCCAACACAAAGCCCAACAAGAAGCGCTGGTGAACGAAGCGCTGACCATTGAAGGATAATTAACGATGACGATTGAAGTTCGTGTTCCCACGCTGGGCGAGTCCGTCACCGAAGCCACGGTCGCAACTTGGTTCAAGAAACCCGGCGATGCCGTCGCCGTGGATGAAATGCTGTGCGAGCTTGAGACGGACAAGGTCACCGTCGAGGTTCCGTCGCCCGCAGCCGGCGTGATGGGCGAGATCGTAGCCGCCGAAGGTGAGACGGTCGGCGTTGATGCGCTGTTGGCAACGATCCAGGCCGGTGAGGGTGCGGCCCCCGCTCCAAAAGCTGAAGCCGCTCCGGCAGCGGCTCCTGCGGCCTCGGGTGGCAGCGTCGACGTGATGGTTCCGACACTGGGTGAGTCGGTCACCGAAGCGACCGTATCGACCTGGTTCAAGAAGGTCGGCGATACCGTCGCACAGGACGAAATGCTGTGCGAATTGGAGACCGACAAGGTCTCGGTTGAAGTCCCGGCTCCGGCTGCGGGTGTACTCGCGGAGATCGTGGCCCCCGAAGGCGCGACGGTCGACGCGGCCGCCAAGCTTGCCGTGATCTCGGGCGCTGAAGCAGGCGCCGCACCGGCTGCGCCAGCCGCGGCAGCCCCTGCCCCGGCAGCAGCCGCCACCGGCAAGGACGTGGCCAATGCGCCGTCGGCCGAAAAGGCCATGGCCGAAGCCGGTCTGTCGGCCGATCAGGTCACCGGCACCGGCCGCGATGGTCGCATCATGAAGGAAGACGTGGCCCGCGCCGTCGCAACCGCCGCTGCCCCTGCCGCGGCCGCTCCGGCACCGGCCGCAGCCCCGCGCGCGCCCGTAGCCGCCGAGGACGCCGCCCGCGAGGAACGCGTGCGCATGACGCGCCTCCGCCAGACCATCGCCAAGCGTCTGAAGGACGCACAGAACACCGCTGCGATCCTGACCACCTACAACGAGGTGGACATGACCGAGGTGATGGCCCTCCGCAACCAGTACAAAGACCAGTTCGAGAAGAAGCACGGCGTGCGCCTGGGCTTCATGTCGTTCTTCACCAAGGCCTGCTGCCACGCGCTGAAAGAGGTGCCCGAGGTCAATGCCGAGATCGACGGCAATGACATCGTCTACAAGAACTACGTCCACATGGGCGTCGCCGCCGGCACTCCGCAGGGCTTGGTGGTTCCGGTGATCCGCGACGCGGACCGGATGTCCTTCGCCGAGATCGAGAAAGCCATCGCCGAGAAGGGCAAGCGCGCCCGTGACGGCAAGCTGAGCATGGCCGAAATGCAGGGCGGCACCTTCACCATCTCGAATGGCGGCGTCTATGGCTCGCTGATGTCCTCGCCGATCCTGAACCCCCCGCAGTCGGGCATTCTGGGCATGCACAAGATTCAGGAACGTCCGATGGTCATCAACGGTGAGATCAAGATCCGTCCGATGATGTATCTGGCGCTGTCCTATGACCACCGCATCGTCGACGGCAAGGGCGCGGTCACCTTCCTAGTGCGCGTGAAAGAGGCGCTGGAAGACCCGCGCCGTCTGTTGATGGATCTGTGATCATGGCGACGCATGTACTCTGGCAGGCCGACGTGGCCGATTTCGACGCCTGGCTGAAGGTGTTCCGCGAGGACAAGCCGATGCGCAAGGCGGCCGGGATTGTCGATCTGCACGTCTGGAAAGACCCCGAACAGCGCGATCATGCGGTTGCCCTGTTCGAGATTACCGATCTGGACCGGGCCCAGAGCTTCATCGAATCGGAAGAGCTGGCCATGCACCATGAACGTGGCGGCGTCGCACATATTCAGGTGAAGGTTCTGACACCTGTCTGAACAGGCACCCAGGCGATCCACCCCGTGGGTCGCCTTTTCAAAAAGAACACTCCGCGGATTTGGGAGAACAAAATGGCTAACTATGACGTCATCGTAATCGGCGCCGGTCCCGGCGGCTATGTCTGCGCCATCCGCTGCGCGCAGCTGGGCCTGAAAACCGCCGTCGTCGAAGGGCGCGAGACGCTGGGCGGCACCTGTCTGAACGTGGGCTGCATTCCGTCCAAGGCGCTGCTGCATGCCAGCCATCAGCTGCACGAGGCCGAGCACAACTTTGCCAAGATGGGCCTCAAGGGCAAAAGCCCCTCGGTCGACTGGAAACAGATGCTGGCCTACAAGCAGGACGTGATCGACACCAATACCAAGGGCGTCGAGTTCCTGTTCAAGAAGAACAAGATCGACTGGCTCAAGGGCTGGGGCTCGATCCCCGCGCCCGGCAAGGTAAAGGTCGGCGACGAAGTGCACGAGGCCAAGAACATCATCATCGCCTCCGGCTCCGAGGCGGCCTCGCTGCCCGGCGTCGAGGTCGACGAGAAGGTCGTCGTAACCTCGACCGGCGCGCTCGAGCTGGGCAAGATCCCGAAAAAGCTGGTGGTGATCGGCGCAGGCGTGATCGGGCTGGAACTGGGCTCGGTCTATCAGCGTCTGGGCGCCGAGGTGACGGTGATCGAATATCTGGACGTCATCACCCCGGGCATGGACCCCGAGGTGCAGAAGACCTTCCAGCGCATCCTGAAAAAACAGGGCCTGAACTTCGTCATGGGCGCCGCCGTGCAAAAGACCGAGGCCACCAAGACCAAGGCCAAGGTGACCTACAAGCTGCGCAAGGATGACAGCGAGCACGTGATCGAGGCCGACACCGTTCTGGTCGCCACCGGGCGCAAGCCGTTCCATGACGGGCTGGGTCTGGAGGCGCTGGGGGTCGAGCTGACTCCGCGCGGCCAGATCAAGGTCGGCAAGGACTGGCAGACCAACGTGCCGGGCATCTACGCCATCGGCGACGTGATCGAAGGCCCGATGCTGGCCCACAAGGCCGAGGACGAAGGCATGGCCGCTGCCGAAGTGGTCGCCGGCAAGCATGGGCACGTAAACTATGGCGTCATTCCGGGCGTGATCTACACTTGGCCCGAGGTTGCCAATGTCGGCGAGACCGAGGCCACGCTCAAAGAGCAGGGCCGCGCCTACAAGGTCGGCAAGTTCAGCTTCATGGGCAATGGCCGCGCCAAGGCGAACTTTGCCGCCGACGGGTTCGTCAAGATCCTGGCCGACAAGGAGACCGACCGCATCCTGGGCTGCCACATCATCGGCCCCGGCGCGGGCGACCTGATCCACGAGGTCTGCGTTGCGATGGAGTTCGGCGCCTCGGCCGAGGATCTGGCGCTGACCTGCCACGCGCACCCGACCTATTCCGAGGCCGTGCGCGAGGCGGCGCTGGCCTGCGGCGACGGGCCGATCCACGCCTGATGAGTTCGGCTCCGGCGGTCAGGCCGCCGGAGTCAGCCACGCCCGCAGATAGGTTTCCAGCCGGTCGGTGAAAGTCGTCGCTGAATGCAGGGCGCAGAATTTCAGTGACATGGCTTGGATGGCAAAGGCCTGCACGCCCTCGGCCAGCAGGTCGGTCGACACGTCCTGTCTAACCTCGGCCTGATCCAGCCACATCATCACGATCCGGAAGTATTTCTCGAAGCAATAGGCAATCGGCCCAATTTCAGAGATCGCGGCCGCCCCGGAATAGCGGATCAGCAGGTCGAACACATAGCGTTCGGACATCATGAAATCATGCACCGGGGCCAGGGCCTCGATGATCTGGGGCACGGTTTTCGGCGGTTCCGCCGCCTGCGCCTGATCCAGACAGGCGTCCAGCTTTTCGCCGATCAGGATCTCCATCAGCGCGTCCTTGTCGTGGAAATGGGCAAAGAAGGTGCCCTTGGCCACACCGGCGGCCTGCACCACCTCTTCCACGCGCAACGCCTGGTATCCGTTCTTCTGCACCACGTCTGCCGCCGCCTGCAGCAGCTTGGCGCGGGTCTTCAGGGTTCGTTTCTGAATCGTCTTCTGCATGAGGCTTGTTCGCATGTTTTTTGACCGTGGTCAAATTTAATATTGACCGTGGTCAATTTTTGATTTTATAAACTGACCGTGGTCAATTTTAGGAGAACCCCGATGCAACCCAAGAAAATCCTCATCCTCGACGGTCACCCCGCCGAAAGCAGCCTGTCGCGCACCTTTGCCGACACCTATGCCGAAGCCGCCCGCGCCAAGGGCCATGAAGTGAAAACCGTTCACCTCAGCGATCTGGAGTTCGATTTCGATTTCGGACAGGGCAACTATCATGATTTCAAACCGCTGGAGCCGGTTCTGGAACAGGTTCTGCAGGATTTCGAATGGAGCGATCACCTGGTTCTGACCACGCCCATGTGGTGGGGCGGCCTGCCCGCCAAGCTCAAGGGGCTGATCGACCGGATGTTCATCCCGGGCCGTACGTTCGACACCCGCAATCCCAACAAACTGGGATTCCCGGCGCCGATGCTCGACGGCCGATCGGCGCGCGTCATCATCACCTCGGACACGCCGGGCTGGTTCATGCGGTTGGTTTACCGCCGGGCGCTGATTCACCAGATGCGCGGTCAGGTTCTGGGATTTGTCGGGTTCAAGCCGACGCGGTTCACCTGGTTTTCCGGTGCCAGCTATCCCAAGCAGGACAGCGTCCAGAAATGGATCGCGCGGGTCACCCGACTGGGCGCAGCGGCAGCGTGATCACCACATCGTCTTTGCGGCGCGCGCGCCCCATTCCCGATCATAGCGTGCGCCGCCTTCCTCGCCCTGAGACACCTCGGCCAGAATCTCGCCCACCGTCGGCAACCCGGCGCTGAGATCGCCGCCGGTCCAGGTTTCAGCCCGCATCAGCGCGCGGGCGCATTGCGAGTAGATTTCCCCGATTTCGATAACGATCACCGTGGCCGGTTGCTTACCCTTTTTCTCGAACCGGGCGCGCAGGTCGGCATCGGCCGTCAACCGGGCGGTACCGTTCACCCGCACCACGTTGTTCGAGCCGGGCACCATGAACATCAACGCCACACGCGGATCGCGCACGATGTTGCGCAGGCTGTCCAGGCGGTTGTTGCCGCGCCAGTCGGGCAAGGCCAGGGTGCCTGGGTCCAGTTCTATCACCACCGGGCCGTCATCGCCCCGGGGGCTGCCATCCACGCCTTCGGGGCCCACTGTGGACAGCACGCACAGCCGCGACGCCATGATCCATTTGCGGTAGAGCGGCGTCAGTTGCCGCGCAACCTTCCGCATCGAGGCCGCGCCGGGGGTGCCGTACAGCGCCTCGAGCGCGGTGATGTCATTGATGTACTGCATCCGGATCAAACCCCACTTCGCGCATCAGCGCGTTCGAGCGCGTCTCGATCACCTCTTCCAGCCGGGCCAGGAACGAGTCGCGATCAACGCCCGGTTCGATCGGGTCGAGGAACTCGACGATCGCATGGCCGGGTTTGCGCAGAATCCCCGACCGAGGCCAGAAGACACCGACATTGGTGGCCGCCGGCACGCAGGGGAAGCCCAGCCCCTCGTACAGTACGGCGGTGCCGACCTTGTAGGGCTTGTAGACCCCCGGCGCCACGCGGGTGCCCTGCGGATAGATCACCAGTTGCCCGGGCTCGGTAAACTCTTTGGAAACGTCCTTGACCATCTTGGCCACTGCCGCGCCTCGCTTGCCGCGATTGACCGGGATACAGCCCAGACGACGGGCATACATGCCGATAATCGGGGTCCACAGCAGTTCGCGCTTCATGATGAACTTGCCATGGGGGATCGCGTCGAAGATCAGGATGATGTCGAAGAAGGATTGATGCTTGGCGGCGATCACCACTTCACCCGTGGGCACGTTGCCGCGCACCTCGCTGCGAATGCCCACCATCCAGCGCGCCAGCCATATGGTCGTGCGCGCATAGGTCTTGCAGGCGCGCAGCGCCCCGCGCTTGGAGAACAGCGCATAGGGCGCGAAGACCAGGCCCAGAACCGCCATCCAGGCGTAGATCGTGACCATGAAGATCAGCGAGCGCACCCATTGGACCGCCATTGCCATCACGAAAGCTCCTTCAATTTGCGACGGGCCGCCAACCATGTGGCGGCAAAGGCCACGGCCGCGCCCAAAACGGGGATTACGGCGGGCAGTAGCCAGTCGGCGCCCTGGAATCCAAGGCCGGTCAGGAAACCGCCCGCATCCGAGGCCTCCGGCAGCAGCAGCACCCCGGTCAGGCCCAGAACCGTCCCCACCAAGGCACCGAAAAACGCGCGCCAGGTGAAGCGCCGCACGAAGGCACCGGCGATGAAACGGTCGCGTGCACCGACCTGACGCAGCACCTCGATGATCTGGGCGTTGGCCGCAAGCGAGGCATTGGCCGCAAGCGTGATCATCGCCGCCGTGGCACCACCGATCAGCAGGATCGAGATCCAGCCCAACCGCCGCAGCGAGGTGGCCGCATCGACCAGCGGCTCGCGCCAGCGAGAATGGTCATCCAGAACCGCGCCTGGCACCTCGGCCGCCAGCCGTAGGCGCAGGCCCATCGTGTCCAGCCCCGGCTCGCCCTCGATGATCTCGATCAGCTGTGGCACCGGCAGCGTGTCCAGCGGCAGGTCTGGTCCAAACCAGGGGGCCAGCAGCGCGGCCTGTTCTTCGGCGCTGAGCGCGCGGGCCGAGGCCACGCCCGAGGTCTGTTTCAGAACCTCCAGAGCGGCCTCCGTCTGCGCGGCACGCTGTTCAGCAGGCGCATTGATCCGCAGAGTGGCCGCTCCGGCCAGCTCCGAGGCCCAGCGATCGGCCAACCGGCCCGAGGCCAGCGACAGCGCAAGCGCGAATACTGTCAGAAAGGCCATCGCACCTGACACGAAAAGGGTCAGGTGCGCCGTAAATCCGGTTGGCGGCACGACGCGGTCGGCCCGGGCGTCCCGACGCAGCAGGGCGCGAATGTCATCGGCAATCATAGATCCGCCCCCGCCAGTTGCAGCCGCCGCTGCGAGATACGAAGAACCCGGGCCTGCACCTGGCTTTTGGCCGCCCGGATCAAGCTCAGATCATGGGTGGCGATCACCACGGTCTTTCCCATGTGGTTCAGCTCGATCAGCAGACGCAGCAGACGCTGGGACATCTCCCAGTCGACGTTGCCGGTGGGTTCGTCGGCCAACACCACGTCCGGTGACAGGATGACCGCCCGCGCCAGTGCGGCCCGTTGCCGCTCGCCGCCCGAAAGCTCCGGCGGAAGTGCGTCCAGGCGGCCACCAAGACCGACCCAGGACAGGAGTTCGGTCAGATCTTCCTGCTCGGACTCGACAGAGCGTCCCGACACCATCAGTGGCAGGGCGACATTCTCAGCCAGAGTCATGTGGTCCAGAAACCGGCAGTCCTGATGTACGACACCGATGCGGCGGCGCAGCAGGGCCATCTGGTCCCGGTCCAGTCGGGCAATGTCCTGGTCAAAGGCGCTGATCCGCCCCGAACTGGCCAGCAACGCGCCATAGCAGAGTTTCAACAGGGTCGTTTTGCCCGCTCCGGACGGGCCGGTCAGGAAATGGAACGACCCTGGCTGCAACTGGACCGAGACATTGCTCAGCAGTTCGCCGCCGCCATAGCTGTAGCTGACATTTTCAAGCTCGATCACGCCTGCCCTCAATATTGCTTGCGCCCTTCTTGCCCGAGCACGACCACGGTTTCAATGCCTGCACCGAGTCCATTTGGCGACACTTGATCCACCGGACCGAAAACGCGCTTTGCTGTTTCGCCTTAACGGATTATCATTCTTGGAAAAACGACGACAGGCCGCTGGCGGCCGGGGAGGCAGTATGCGACTAACATGCCCGAACTGTAATGCCCAGTACGAGGTTCCGGATGAGGTCATTCCGGAAGAAGGCCGAGACGTGCAATGCTCGAGCTGCGAGCAGACCTGGTTCCAACCCAAACACCCGGAGGCTGAGCCTGTCGCGGCCGAAACCGATGACGGGCCGGCCGAAAGTGCGCCCTCGGATGCGTCTGAGCCGCCAGCCGCCGAAGCTGCTGCGCCGGAACCGGAGCAGGCAGAAGACGAACAGGTAGAAGCCGAACAGCCCGATCCCGAACCCGACGACGAAGCCCGGCCAGCCGCTCCAACCGGCAACGTCGATCCGGCCGTTGCGACAATCCTGCGAGAGGAAGCCGCGCGTGAGGCCGAACTGCGCGCCAAGGAAGGATCCGGCCTGGAAAGTCAACCGGATCTGGGCCTGGATCAGCAGCCGGAACCGGCCCCCAAGCCCAAACCTCCTGCGGCGACCGAAACCGCCTCGGGAACCGGTCAGAAAGAGGCGCTGCCGGATGTGGACAGCATCAACTCGACTTTGCGCAGCGACGACGCACCCGCCGAAGCAGAGCCCGCCGAGGCCCCGCCGCGGAAATCGGGCGGGTTCCTGCGCGGCTTTGCGCTGATCCTGATTATCGGGGTCATCCTGTTCCTGATCTACGGCAACGCCCGCCAGATCAGCGAGGCGGTTCCCCAGGCCGAGCCCGTGTTGCAGTCGTATGTCTCGATGGTCGATCAGGCCCGGGTCTGGCTGGAATCGCAGGCTGGCTCCGCGACCGAGTAACTCTGCCGGTCAGAACCGCTCGAGCAACCTTTTGAGGTATTCCAGTTCGATTCTGGGCCTGTCGGTTTCGCCCGTGCGGCGACGAATTTCATCCAGCAATTCGCGGGCACGGCGGTACACATCATCCCCCTGCAGCAGGTTCTCCTCGGTCGAGATCGAGCCCGCAGCACCCGGATTCCGACCCAGCGGATCGCGGTTGTTGGCCTGCATGTCGCCTTCCTGCGTACCCTGACCGGGCTGGTTCTGCTGGTTCTGGGCCATGGCCTCACCCAGCTCGCGCATCCCTTCGCGCAACGCTTCCATTGCTTCGGACTGGCGGTCGATCGCTTCGGCAAGGTCGTCGCTCCGCAGGGCATCTTCGGCCTCATCCATGGCACGACCTGCACGCCCCAGCGACTCGCGTGCGGCGTCGCCTTCGGGTGTTCCGGCGCCTGGCAGGTTCTGCTGCTGGCGATTCAGTTCATCGCGCAGCGCCTGTTGGCGGTCAGCCAGAGTCCCTTGCCCTTGCTGGCCTTCGCCCGCCTGATCCGATCCTTGGCCCTGGCCGCCCTGACCCTCATGGCTCTGGCCGCGCCCCTGACCGCCCGAGCGGCCTTCATTGCCCTGGCTTTCACCGGCCTGCGCGCCGGGATTGAATTGCTCCTGCAAGTCACGGAAGGCCTCGTCGCTCAGGCCCTGCTGCTCACGCAGGGTTTCGGCCAATCCTTCCATGGCCTGCTGGCCTTCGGATTGTTGCCCCTGTCCCTGGCCCTGGGTCACGCGCATGTTTTCCATCATCTGCTGGAACTCCTCCAGCGCCTGCTGGGCCTCGGCCATGCGGCCCTGCTCCATCAGTTCCTGGATCCGGTCCAACATCCGCTGAAGGTCATCCTGCGTCATCTGCATGGATTCACCGGATTGGTTCTGCTGGCCTTGCTGGCCGTCCGGGTTTTCCTGCGCCAGCCGCTGCAGCTGACGAAGATACTCGTCGGTCGCTTCACGCAGTTCCTGCATCAACTCGGCGATCTCCTCATCGCTGGCACCGTTCTGCATCGCTTCGGTCAGACGTTCCTGAGCGCGACGCATCCGCTCCAGCGCATCGGCGAGCGTGCCTTCTTCGATCAGGATGGCCAGATCCCACAAGGCTTGCGCGATCTCGGTCTGCTGTTCGGGGCCCAGGCCGAATTCCGTAAAGGTTTCCAACCGGCGCAGAATGTAGCGCAGTCGCAGATATGCGGTTTCCGAACGGAAGACATCCTCGGGCCGGTGCGAAACAGCCCGCAACAGCTGAGCCACCCTTTTGGCATTGTCGCGCGACCACAGCAGATCGCGGCGCTGTTCAATCACCGCCGCAGCCAGCGGATCAAAGAACCGGCGGGCAGGAAGGTCGGTTCGGTAGACATCCGACTCCGACACCTGATCAGCGGCATCGACGGCCGAAAGGGTAATCTTGACCGGCAGGTGCGCCCAAGGGTGTTCCGAAAAGTCCTCGATCAGATCTTCCGTGAAATCGCTCCGGTCACCAGCGATCGGCATGGGCAGGTCGACGGTGACCGCGTCGCGAGGTTCGGGCGCAACGGCCAGACCATGGCGACGATCGACCGCAGACAGGTCCAACTCGATCAACGCGGTGCCTGACAGGATGCCATAATCGTCACGCGCCGAGAACGGCAGTTTCATCTGGCCACCAGCCTCGGCGGTGGCGGGTTCGGCCACGGCGATTACCGGCGGCGCGTCCGCAATGACCTCGACACCCCAGTCACGTCCTGCAGGGCCCTCGATCGACAATCGGCCCGAACGCTCGACGACAAACTCCTGATCCGGATCGGTTGCTGTTGTGGTGGAAGCGGAGGAACTGGTTTCAGTCAAGCTGTGCGCGCCGACCTCGCCATAGAAGCGCAAAGTGACGCGGCTGCCTTGTGGCACTGTCAGCGTCGGACCGGATTGATCGGCCAGATACAGCGTCGGCAGGCCGGTATACCGAGGTGGCTCGACCCAGCCTTCCCAGCTGGGGCCCTGGCCGGCTACGGCCGTGCCGGGTGTCATCTGGGCGACCGATCCAACTTTCCAGAACGATCCGAACAGCAATCCGACCACCAGCGCCAAAAGCGCCGCATAGCGCAGCGCGTAGGGGTCACGAGCGGCAAGGTTCAGGTCAGGCTTGACCGGTCCGGCCTGCGCGGCGCGGGCGGCCATGCGCGCCTGATGGGCCTGCCACAATGCGCGCGAATCTTCGTCCATCGCCCCGATGGCCTGATCATCCAGCAATGCCTGGATGGGGCGGCCCGGCAGTGTCTCGTCCAGTCGGACAAGCGCCTGCGTGCGGGTGGGGAAACGAAACCTCCGCGCGCCCCAGACCAATGCAACCGTCAACGCCAGAATGGATGCGGCTCCGATGATCCAGACGGTTTCAACGCCGATCAGGTCGTGGAGACCCAGCAGCAAGGCCGCCATGATCAGGGCCGCAATCGACAGGAACGGCCAAAAGGCGCGCATCACCTGCTCGGCCAGCATCCCCGTGCGCGTCAGCAACAGGGACAGTCTGGGGATCGGCAGGTTGCGAGTGTCGGTCACGTCAGGCCTCCGGGTCGGGCCCGCGCGGTTATCGCGTCACAGCCACTCAGGTATGGTATCGCGGTTTATGATTTCGTCAAAGGTTGGCCGTTCACGAATAACCGCGAATTGATCGCCATGAACCAGAACTTCGGGGATCAGAGGCCGGGTGTTGTATTCACTGGACATAACCGCGCCATAGGCGCCGGCACTGCGAAATGCGACCAGATCCCCCGGGTTCAGCGGTGGCATCGCCCTTTGTTTCGCAAAGGTATCCCCGGTCTCGCAGACCGGCCCGACGATGTCATAGGGGCGTTGTTCGACCCCCGGCGCGGGCTCAATGACGGGAACGATGTCATGATAGGCGTCGTACATGGCCGGGCGGATCAGATCGTTCATCGCCCCGTCAAGAATCAGGAAATTGCGCCCTTCGCCCGACTTCACATAGATCACCTTTGACACCATCAGCCCCGCGTTGCCCGCGATCAGACGGCCCGGCTCGATCTCGATCTCGCAGCCCAGATGGCCCAGCGTTTCCTTGATCATCGCACCGTATTCCAACGGCAGCGGCGGTGCTTCGTTCGAGCGGGCATAGGGAATGCCCAGCCCGCCACCCAGGTCCAGACGGTGAATGTCGTGGCCTTGAGCACGCAGCTGTTCGGTCAGTTCGGCGACTTTGGAGTAAGCTTGGCGGAACGGCTCCAGATCGGTCAGTTGAGAGCCGATATGCACGTCGATGCCCACCACCTTCAGGCCGGGCAGGCTGGCCGCATGGGCATAGACCTCGGGTGCGCGGGCGATCGGTATGCCGAATTTGTTTTCGGATTTGCCCGTTGCGATCTTGGCGTGCGTCTTGGCGTCGACGTCCGGATTCACGCGAACGGTGATCGGCGCGATCACGCCCAGTTCCTGCGCGACGGCGTTTATCACCTCCATCTCGGGCTCGGATTCGACGTTGAACTGGCGAATCCCGCCTGTTAGTGCGATGCGGATTTCCTCGACCGTTTTGCCGACACCCGAGAACACGATCTTTTCGCCCGGCACACCCGCTGCCTTGGCCCGCAGGTACTCGCCGCCCGAAACCACGTCCATCCCCGCGCCGGCTTGCGCCAGCGTTTTCAGAATGGCCTGGTTGCTGGCGGCCTTCATCGCATAACAGACCACGTGGTCGGTACCTGCCAACGCCTCGTCGAACAGGTTGTAGTGCCGCAGCAGCGTCGCCGTGGAATAGACATAGAACGGCGTGCCGACCGCAGCTGCGATCTCGGCAACCGGGACATCCTCGGCGCACAACACGCCATCGCGGTAGAGAAAGTGATCCATATCTGCGCGCTTAGACCAAAACAGGCCTGTGGATCAACGGGATTTGCGTCGCGGGCACGCATTCCGGTGCGAACCGCACAGTAGTCGGGCGCAACGGCTTATCCGCGCAGGCCGGCCTCAAGCAACGAAAGGGTCGCGTCGCGCCGCGCTTCAAAGTCGCTTTCATCGCCCCCGAAGATCGCCAGATGGATTACTAATCCATCCAGCATCGCCGTCACCGCCTGCGCGGCGGCCAGCGCACTGAGATCGCCGCGGATTTCACCCGCGCGGATCAATGGGGCGAACTGAGCAGCATAATGATCGGCAAGCCAGGCGAAGAACCCGCCGATGATCTCGGCCGCGCGCGGGTCCTGAAATCCGGGGCCCAGCACGTCAAAGAACAGCCGCGTCGCCGCCAGACGGTCAGCGGGCATGGACAGACGTAGCCCGGTCATGAACTGGTCCAGCGTCTGCGGGGCCGGGATGTCGTTGATGCGAGCGCGGATATCCTCGAAATACCGCTGCAGCAACGCCAGAAGCAAAGCCTCCTTGCTTTGGAAGTACAGATACAACGTGCCCTTGGCCATCCCGGCCTGATGGGCCACTTCCTGCATCTTGGTGGCGTGATAGCCCTGATCCAGAAAGCAGGCCATGGCGGCATCCAATATCCGCCCCTGCATCTCTTCGCGATCGACGATCTTCGGCATCTTGCCCCCCGATTTTCTTCCGGCGCGCCTCTCTTGACTCAGATTGGACGCGGCGTCACGCGAATTCAATCTTTTAATGACTTGACGGTCAGTAAAGTCATCTCCATTTATGACCCGCCAGTCATTAAAAGGATTCCGTCATGGCGCATTCGTCACAAATCAACACCGGCCCAACGCGGCCTATGGCGTCCCAACCCACGGCGACAGCCGCCAAACTGATGCTTGTCCTCGTCGCCAGCTTTGTCACGCTGGTCCCAGGCGGCCCGATCGAGACCCGCGACTTTTCCGGGCTGGGCGGAACGGTGTTCTGGGGTTTCAACGCCTTTCTGATCGCGCTTGCCCTGCTGGCCGTGGGGTCGGCGGTGGCCATGCTGCGCGGTTCGGCAACGGCAAGCTGGGGCGCCATCGTGGCGGCCTGGGGATACATCTTCGTGGTCCTGTTGGACCTGGGTCACGTCTTCCCCACATCACCCGACTCAATTCCGCTGATGCTGGGACTGATCGAGATTCTGGATTTCATCCTGGCTTTCTACATCGTGGCCTTGGCTCATCGTGGCCTGGGCCACATCTGAACCCGCCCGGCACGCCCTCGTATAGGGGCCGAAGCCACAGCAAAAGGAAGTGGCTCCGGGTCCCGCCGGAATACCGACAAGGAAAGACAACTCATGCTGTTCAAGGAACGATTCACATTGACCGTCTTGCCGCTGGCCCTGGTCACAGCCGCATGCAGCGGCACCGGGGCCCAACACCAACCCGTCCTGTCTGCCGAGCCGGGCCCGGCTTACGCCGCTGATCTGGATCAGTGCCGCGCATTGGCCAAGTCCCAGGACCTGTGGAACCCGGAAACCCGGACACAGGCCTTGATAGGCGCCGGGATCGGCGCACTGGCAGGCATTTCGGACGACACGGTTGGAAACACAGAAGGCGCCATAGCCGGCGCAGCAGTGGGATCAGCGGCAGGTGCCGTCGCCGGAGCCGCCGAGATGCGCAACACCCGGCGTGACATTCTGATCGAGTGTCTGCGGCAGCGCGGGCACCCAGTGGCCGGCTGAACGCATCAACGGCTCATTCAGAAATTCGTCGACACCCCGGCCCGCGCGTATCCGGATACGGACACTCCAGCCCCCGAGCGCGCGGGCTCTTCTACTGGCTGCGAACGCGGCGGATTCGTGGTCTCACACGCCGCCAGTATGGCAAGCGACAGGATAAGGCCGAGTGGTTTCATTTCGCTGCCTTCATTTGTTGGATCACTTGCTAAATGGCGACTGGCACGTCGCTTTCAACCGCAGAGCGTTCAGATCCCCAGAAACACGCTGAGGGGGCCTCGGTGCAGGCCGACGCCCCCGCTCACATATGTGCCACTGGTCGAAACGCCCACATTGGCGTTCAGGGTCGGCTGGACGGGCTCTCCGTCAGCGCCGCAGGCCGCCAAGGTGAAGGCGGCCCCGATCAGGGCAATCACACGCAAGATTGTCATTCCAGCATCTCCTTCCAGCGGGCGATCTGCGCCCGGACCTGGTCCGGGGCCGTACCGCCATAGGACTGGCGCGAGTTTACCGAATTATCCACGCCAAGGACAGAATAGACATCCTGCGTGATGCCCGCGTGGACCGATTGCATGTCCTCGAGCGTCAGATCGGGCAGGTCGCAGCCCTTCTTTTCGGCCATGGCGACCAGCGATCCGGTGACGTGGTGCGCATCACGGAAGGGCAGGCCCAGCACCCGCACCAACCAGTCGGCCAGATCGGTCGCGGTGGAAAAGCCCGAGCCGGCGGCAGCGGCCAGGCTGTCGCGGTTGGCGGTCATGTCCTTGACCATGCCCTCCATCGCGGCCAGCGCCAGCATCCAGTTGTCGGCGGCGTCAAAGACCTGTTCCTTGTCTTCCTGCATGTCCTTGGAATAGGCCAGCGGCAGGCCCTTCATCACCATCATCAGCGCCGTGTTGGCGCCAAAGATCCGACCCACCTTGGCGCGGATCAGCTCGGCGGCGTCGGGGTTCTTTTTCTGCGGCATGATCGACGATCCGGTCGAGAACCGGTCGGACAGGGTGACAAAGCGGAACTGGGCCGAGGACCAGATCACCAGTTCTTCGGCGAACCGCGACAGATGCACCGCGCAGATCGAGGCCACCGACAAAAATTCCAGCGCGAAATCGCGATCGCTGACCGCATCCAGCGAGTTGGCGGCGGGCCGGTCAAAGCCCAGCGCCTGCGCCGTCATGTGCCGGTCGATCGGGAAGGACGTGCCGGCCAGCGCCGCAGCACCCAGCGGGCATTCGTTCATCCGCGCCCGCGCGTCGCGCACGCGGCTGAGGTCGCGGCCGAACATCTCGACATAGGCCATCATGTGGTGGCCCCAGGTCACCGGCTGCGCGGTCTGCAGGTGGGTGAATCCGGGCATGACCCAATCGGCCCCGGCCTCGGCCTGCGCCAAAAGCGCGCGGATCAGGGCCAGCAGGCCGGATTCGGCGGCGTCCAGCTGATCGCGGACCCACAGTTTGAAATCGGTCGCTACCTGGTCATTGCGGCTGCGGCCGGTGTGCAGGCGGCCAGCGGGTTCGCCGATGATCTCTTTCAGCCGCGCCTCAACATTCATGTGGATGTCTTCCAGCGCGGTCGAGAACTGGAACTCGCCGCGTTCGATCTCTGACAAAACGGTGAGCAGCCCTTCCCGAATGGCCTCGGCATCACTATCACTTATGACGCCCGTGGCGGCCAGCATGGCGGCATGGGCACGCGAGCCCGCAATGTCCTGGGCTGCCATCCGTTGGTCGAACCCGATCGAGGCATTGATCGCCTCCATGATCGCGTCTGGTCCGGCGGCAAAGCGGCCGCCCCACATCTGGTTCGAGGATTGTTCGGTCATGCTGGAAAACCCGGAGTTGATATGCGCCTGTTTCGTCTGATCCCCCTTTATATGGCCCTTGCGCTGGGTGCAAATGCCGCTTTGGCCGCCGACACGCAGGCCCTGGCCGACCTGCGCGACGGCAGCCTGAAACGCCTGATCCTGCATTCCGAGCCCAAACCGGTCTCGGACGCGGAATTCCTGCTGGAAGATGACGGCGGCACCGCCACGCTGGCGGATTATCGCGGCAAATACGTTCTGCTGAACTTCTGGGCCACCTGGTGCGCGCCCTGCCGCAAGGAGATGCCCCAGATCGCCGAGTTGCAGGAGGAATTCGGCGGAGACCAGTTCGAGGTTCTGACGCTGGCCACCGGGCGCAACTCGCCCGCGGGGATCAAAAAGTTTTTTGACGAAAACGGCATCACCAACCTGCCCCGCCATCAAGACCCGAAACAGGCCGTCGCCCGCGAGATGGGCATCGTCGGTCTGCCGATCACCGTGATCATCGACCCCGACGGCCGGGAAATCGCGCGGCTGATCGGCGATGCCGAATGGAACTCGGACAGCGCCAAGGCGATCATCGCGGCCCTGCTGAACCCCGAAAGCTGACCACCTGACCGGCCTTTTGTGCTAGACTGGAACCGGCCTGAACAGGGCCGGTTTTTCATTGGCAACAGACAGGAGGCTGAGATGAAACCGGTGGTTTTGCTGATCGGCCGGCTGCCCAACGTGATCGGCGACGTGGCGCGGCAACTGGACCATCTTCCGATCCGGTGGCTGGGCGCGCATGATCCCGACGAGGTGCGGCGGCAACTGGACGCCGAACCGCGCATCGCCTGCGCGATCATGGGCGCGGGCCTCGATGACAAGGTGCGCGGCGAACTGGTGGGCATCATCGCGGCGCGGCGGCCGGATATCTGCATTCACCTCAAGGATCGCGCCTCGGGGCCCGAAGGGCTGGTGCCCTTCGTCGAGCGCGTTGTCCGGCACGAGTTGCTGGAGCCGCACGATGCCCGCTGACGCAACGCCACCTTTGACAGGGCCTGACCCCGCTTGCACTCTGTCCGCGGGAGGACATCATGCCGCTGGAAATCCTGCTGGTTCTGGTGGTCGGAGGCATTGCCGGCATCACCGCGCTGCTGCATCTGACGGGCAAATCGCGCCTGCGCGTGCTGAGCGCCGATACCGCGCGCGCCGAATGGGTGCGCCATTTCCCCGACGACACCATCATCGACGTCACCCTGACCCATGACGGACACGCCGCACTGCTACGTACCGAGACCGGGCCGGGCCTGTTGTGGTCCTTTGGCGCCGACACGGTGGCCCGCCACCTGCGCGATTTCGACTGGATCGACCACCCCGAGGGAATCGAGGTCCAGTTCCACGACTTCGCCACCCCCGGCGTGACCGTCCGCCTTGACGAAACCGAGCGCCGCCACTGGCGCCACCTGTTGGAGCCCGCATGACCGACCAGATCAGCTTTCCCGATGTCGTCCAATGGGCCGTGCCGTTCTTCATCGCCGCCATCCTGGCCGAATTCCTGTGGATTGCCATGAAGGGTCGCGGCGGCCGGTACGAAACCCGCGACGCCGTGACCTCGCTGATCATGGGGGCGGGCAACATCGCGTCCGGGTTCCTGCTGGGCTTCATCGCCTATGGGTTCTTCATGTGGCTGTGGAAGATCACGCCCTTGGATCTGGGCACATCGATCCCGGTGATCATCCTGTGCTTTGTGCTGGATGATCTGCGATACTATTGGGTGCACCGGTTCGGGCATCGCATCCGCTGGGTCTGGGCCAGCCATGTGAACCACCACAGCTCGCAACACTACAACCTGACAACCGCCCTGCGGCAGACCTGGACCTATACCTTCACCTTCATGATGGTCGTGCGCGCGCCGCTGATCCTGCTGGGGTTCCACCCGGCGATGGTGCTGTTCTGCGGCGGCCTGAACCTGATCTACCAGTTCTGGATTCACACCGAGGCCATCGGCAAGATGCCGCGCTGGTTCGAGGCGGTCATGAACACCCCCAGCCACCACCGCGCTCATCACGGCCGCAACGCGCGCTATCTGGATTGCAATTATGCCGGGGTGTTCATCATCTGGGACAAGCTGTTCGGCTCCTTCGTGCCCGAACAGGAGGACGACCGGGTCGATTATGGTCTCGTGCACAATATCGGCACCTTCAACCCGCTGCGGGTGGCCTTTCACGAATGGGTGGCCATCTGGCGCGACGCGACCCAGCCGGGCCTGACCCTGAAACAGCGGCTGGCCTATTGCTTTGCCCCGCCGGGCTACAGCCATGACGGCAGCCGTGACAGCTCCGAGCAGATCAAGTCCAAGCACCTGGCCCGCCACCCCGAAGATCGCGGAACGCCCGGTTTCGAGCAATTCGACGAAAACCTGCCCAACCAACAGGCAAAACAGGCCTGAGACTGGCGGCGTCTGCCGGGCGGGCGCTTGAATTCCGGCGCGCGTGCTCCATATCCGGACAAGTGACAAGTTTGTTCGGTCGGAGTTCCACCATGTCCCGCGTTACAGCCATCTTCACCGCAACCGGCCTGTTGGGCCTGGTAATCGCGATGCTCAGCGCCCTTGGCCAGCAGCCTGCGCCGGCGGTGATGATGCTTGGAGTTGCTATGGTGGGCACAGGCTTCCTGGGCGCCGTGATTGGCGCCGTAGTCGAATTGCGCCACGCAGCCCAGACGACCCGCTGATCCCGCCGACTGATTCCCGACGCGCATTAACCGCAAATTCACCGGTACGACCCGAAACTACGTGCTGACCGGTTTCGGAAACGTACGGGGATTCGGCGTCGATGCGGAAAAAGGACTTTGCAGATCTGCCAGAGGGTGGGGACAGCCCGTTGAATTCGGCCGTCGCCGCGCGAGATACTTCGACCGTTCAAATGGCGACCGAGGCTGTCAAGCATCAGCAATGCCGCCTGGCGTTCCAGCCCGTCATGCAAGCACGAGACCCGCACGGCGTTGCCTTCTATGAGGCATTCATCCGCGTGCTGGACGAAACCGGCCGTGTGATCCCCGCGCGGGAGTTCATGCCGCAGGTGGAAAACACACCAATCGGCCGGGAATTGGACTGCATAGCATTGGAAAAAGGATTGCGCGCCCTGTCTCGCAATCCGGAAATCCGGCTTTCGGTCAACATGTCCGCACGCTCGATCGGATACGCGCGCTGGTCGCGGATCCTGGACCGGTTTCTCAAGCGGGACAAAACGCTGGGCGAGCGGCTTATCCTCGAAATCTCCGAAAGCTCGGCAATGCAGGTTCCCGAACTGGTGATCGATTTCATGGGCCGGCTTCAGGATCGCGGGATCGCTTTTGCGCTGGATGACTTCGGCGCCAGCAACTTCAGCTTCAGGTATTTTCGCGAGTTCTTCTTTGACGCGGCGAAGATCGACGGGCAGTTCGTACGGGGTGTCAGCACCAACCCGGACAATCAGGCGCTGGTGCGCGCGCTGATCGCCGTCGCCCGTGAATTCGAGATTCTGGTCATCGCCGAATCGGTCGAAACGCGTGAAGATGCCGAGTTTCTGGTGGCCAGCGGTGCGGACTGTCTGCAGGGCTACCTATTCGGCGCTCCGACGGTGAAAGCCCCGTGGCAACCGGAAAAAGAAGCCAAAACAGGAAGTTGAACCCAATTCCCTTGGGCGCTATCCAGCCGAGGCTTTCTCATGAGACAAGCTGTCCGTTGCTGCACGTGCAGCATTGCGCTATGGCAGAAAGTGCTGGAGCGGGGGATCACGAGGCGCTCTTGCATCGCCAGAGAGGCTCTGTGCGACCTGCGCCGTCAGATTTCCCACAGGACCTTGACGGTAAAGGATTGACTGTATGACCAACGTAGTAATCGCATCCGCCGCACGCACGGGCGTCGGCAGCTTTGGCGGTTCCTTTGCGAACACCCCCGCACATGATCTGGGCGCTGCCGTCCTCGAAGCCGTCGTGGAACGCGCCGGGATCGACAAGTCCGAGGTGAGCGAAACCATCATGGGTCAGGTTCTGACGGCCGCCCAAGGCCAGAACCCCGCACGCCAGGCGCACATCAACGCCGGCCTACCGCAGGAAAGCGCGGCCTGGGGCATCAACCAGGTCTGTGGTTCGGGCCTGCGTGCCGTCGCATTGGGCGCTCAGCATATCCAGCTGGGCGATGCCGAGATCGTCTGCGCAGGCGGTCAGGAAAACATGACCCTGTCGCCCCACGCCGCATCGCTGCGCGCGGGCCACAAGATGGGCGACATGAAATACATCGACACCATGATCCGCGACGGCCTGTGGGATGCGTTCAACGGCTACCACATGGGCCAGACCGCCGAGAACGTGGCCGAGAAGTGGCAGATCAGCCGCGATATGCAGGATGAGTTCGCGGTGGCCAGCCAGAACAAGGCTGAGGCCGCGCAGAAGGCCGGCAAGTTCAAGGACGAGATCGTGCCCTTCACCATCAAGACTCGCAAGGGCGACATCGTGATGGATAGTGACGAGTACATCCGTCACGGCGCGACCATGGAGGCGATGGCCAAGCTGCGTCCAGCCTTCACGAAGGATGGCTCGGTGACTGCGGCCAACGCCTCGGGTCTGAATGACGGCGCGGCGGCAACCCTGCTGATGTCAGCCGACAACGCCGAAAAGCGCGGGATCGAACCGCTGGCCCGCATCGCGTCTTATGCGACCGCCGGGCTGGACCCGTCGATCATGGGTGTCGGACCGATCTATGCCTCGCGCAAGGCGCTGGAAAAGGCCGGCTGGTCGGTTGACGATCTGGATCTGGTCGAAGCCAACGAGGCCTTCGCGGCACAGGCCTGCGCCGTGAACAAGGACATGGGTTGGGATCCCTCGATCGTGAACGTGAACGGCGGCGCGATCGCCATCGGCCACCCGATCGGAGCATCCGGCTGCCGGGTTCTGAACACGCTGCTGTTCGAAATGAAGCGCCGGAACGCGAAAAAGGGTCTGGCAACCCTCTGCATCGGAGGCGGCATGGGCGTCGCCCTGTGCGTGGAGCGCGTCTAAGTGCTTTGACAAGTCACGAATAAGGGCGTCCAATGGGCGCCCTTTTTTGTTACACTCCGAGAATATCCCTAGGATGCGACAATATCACCAAACGGAAAGAGCCAACTCGCGACGAAACGATATTGCGCACCACAGTCTCTCAGAGTAACAGAATTACCAACACGATTAAATTTGGAGGAGTCCTAAATGGCACGTACAGCACTCGTAACCGGCGGCACCCGCGGCATCGGCGCAGCAATTTCCAAAGCGCTCAAGGCCGAAGGATACAATGTAGCCGCCTCGTATGCGGGGAATGACGAAGCCGCGGCCAAGTTCACCGAGGAAACCGGCATTGCGACCTATAAATGGAACGTGGCCGACTATGACGAGTCCAAGGCGGGCATCGAAAAGGTCGAGGCCGAGCTCGGCCCGATCGACATCGTTGTCGCCAATGCCGGCATCACCCGCGACGCGCCGTTCCACAAGATGACACCGGAACAGTGGCACCAGGTGATCGACACCAACCTGACCGGGGTGTTCAACACCGTACACCCCGTCTGGCCCGGCATGCGCGAGCGCAAGTTCGGTCGGGTGATCGTGATCAGCTCGATCAACGGGCAAAAGGGCCAGTTCGCCCAGGTGAACTATGCCGCCACCAAAGCCGGTGATCTGGGCATCGTCAAATCCCTGGCGCAGGAAGGCGCGCGCGCCGGCATCACCGCAAACGCCATCTGCCCCGGATACATCGCGACCGAGATGGTCATGGCCGTTCCGGAAAAGGTGCGTGAAGCCATCATCGGCCAGATCCCCGCAGGCCGTTTGGGCGAACCCGAGGAAATTGCCCGCTGCGTCGCGTTCCTGGCCTCGGAAGATTCGCAGTTCATCAACGGGTCGACGATTTCGGCCAACGGCGCGCAGTTTTTCGTCTGATCGCGGCTCAAATGAAAACGGGCCGACCCAACGGGTCGGCCCTTCTTTGATCCCGTAAGAACGCGCGCGCAGCGTTCAGCGGGAACCCAGAACCCACTTCCAGAAACTCCGGATCGCCTTGCCTCGCTCTTGATGAGCGCGCAGAATTGCCTTTTGTGCGGCAGGATTGGTCGTCATCTCGATCATGGCTTTTCCCTTCTGCTAAAGGTGAACTTGACTTGCATTCAACATGCCTGTTGTTTTCAATAGGTACAAACGAGAGTTTTTCCGCCTTCAGTTTAGAAAATCTTACGTGACGATGAGCGACCGACTTCCCCCACTCACCGCCCTCAGGGCCTTTGACGCCGCCGCCCGCCATATGTCCTTTGCCAAGGCCGCGGACGAGTTGAACGTGACACCAGCCGCGCTGTCGTTTCAGATCAAGTCGCTGGAAGAGCATCTGGGGCAGCCGCTGTTCCGCCGATTGAACCGTGCCGTCGAGCTGACCGAGGCCGGACGAACCCTGGCCTCAGGTACGGAAAAAGGGTTTGTTGCGCTGCAAGCGGCTTGGTCGGCCACCCGCCGCCTGCAGGACAACACAACACTGACAGTGACCGCTGGGCCGGCCCTGACAGCCAAATGGCTGGCCCCCCGCCTTTACGAGTTCGCCCGCGCCCATCCCGAGATCGACCTGAGGTTTTCAGCCACGCTGCGCAATCTCGATTTCGAGCGCGACGACGTGGATGTCGCGATCCGGTTCGGGTACGGGCAGGATGACGGGCTGTATTCAGTTCCCGTGCGGCAAGAGTGGCTGACGCCTGTCATGACGCCCGAGCTTGCGGCCCGGTTTCCGACGCCGCAGGATCTGACCGAAGCGCCCCTGATCTACGATGACTCGATCAACTTCCTGAATCCGCCCTGTGACTGGCCCGCCTGGTTTCGCGTGGTCGGGGTGGACTTCACGCCGACTCATGGCGCGCATTTCTCGAACGCGGATCACGCCATTGATGCCGCGGTGGCGGGTGTCGGCGTCGCGTTGGGACGGCGCCCAATGATCATCAAGGATGTGATCGAAGGCCGACTGGTCATGCCCTTCAAAACCGCCATCGAAACCAAGGCCCGCTTCCGGTTCCTGTGCCGTTCGGGAGAAGAGACGCGCCCTCAGATTGCCGCCTTCCGGGATTGGTTCCTTGCAGAGATCGAAAAAACCGCGCACATATCCGACGGTCTTGAAATCATACCCGTCGAGGAAATCCCACCCGCATGACAAAGAACCGCGCCACCGCCATCGGCTTTGCCGCCGTCCTTTTGTGGGCACTGCTGGCGCTGTTCACGGTTGGCTCGGCGCCGACCCCGCCGCTTTTGCTGAACGCCATCTGCTTCACGATCGGCGGAACCCTTGGCTTGATCTGGACATGGCACAGCGGTGGGCTTGGGCAACTGAAACAGGTTAGTTGGAAGGTATTCACCTTCGGCACGGTTGGCTTGTTCGGATACCACGCCCTGTATTTTTCGGCCCTGCGCATGGCACCTGCGGCCGAGGCCGGATTGATCGCCTACCTCTGGCCCTTGCTGATCGTGCTTTTCTCAGGGTTTCTTCCCGGCGAAACGCTACGACTGGGGCATCTGCTCGGGGCATGTCTGGGCTTCTCCGGGGCCGCGCTGATCATCACCGGTGGCGGAACCGCAGGGTTTCAGGCCGAACATCTGCCGGGCTATGCGCTGGCGCTTCTGTGTGCCCTTACGTGGTCGGGGTATTCCGTATTGTCGCGCAGGCTGGGTCAAACGCCGACCAGCTCGGTAGCAGTGTTCTGCGTGCTGACCGCCATCGCCTCGTGGATCCTGCATTTCAGCCTTGAGCAGACAGTCTGGCCGCCCGACGCACTGGCCTGGATGTCGACCGTTGCCCTGGGGTTGGGGCCCGTTGGGCTGGCGTTCTATGTCTGGGATATCGGGGTCAAGCACGGTGACATCCAGATGTTGGGCACCAGCTCGTACGCGGCACCCCTGCTGTCAACTCTGGTGCTTGTGGTCGCCGGGATCGCCACGCCGTCCTGGACGCTGGCGATCGCGGCATTGCTTGTTACCGGCGGCGCTGCAATCGCGGCACGCGCCAGCCTACGACGTTAAGCCGACAGGCGTTCAATCTCTTCCTTCAGCTTCAGCTTCTTCTTTTTGAGTTGAGCAATGTGGAGATCGTCGATACCGGGCGAGCGCTGGGCTTGTTCCACTTCGAGACTGAGGGTTTCGTGCTTCTTCTTCAGTTCCGTCAGATGTGCGCTTACGCTCATGGCGATCCTCCTTCTCTGTTTCTGAATATCACATGGGAAGTTGATCACATCATTTCCAGCCTGTCACGCCGCAGACGCTCGGATTCTTGTTCAAATCCGACAATTTCGGCTGGTCATTGCCTATCGGGCGCCCGGCCAGGGCATTGGTCGGCCCTCGCGCAGGATGCCGGATACCGTGTCGGTGTAGCTGTCGCCGTCCCTTTCATGGCGGTCACCGCTGTGGAGAATCAGCGGCGCATGCAACCGAAAATCCGCGCGTCCCCCTTTGCGCGCCCGCAGGATCAGCAACTCGGCCCCGCGCCCCATGCGCGGCGCGATGGGCAGAACTTCTACCGAGCCCAACCGACCCGCGCAGGCCGTCATCATGTCGGGCAAGCGTTCCGCGCGCTGGATCATGTGCAGGTACCCGCGCGGTGTCAGCCTGCGCGCCGCCGCATCAAACCAGTCGGACAGCGGCGTCTGCTCGCTCAGCGCCGTTCGCCGACCAGCATCGACGGCCGCGCTATGTGCACCGGGCCGATAATAGGGCGGGTTTGCGATCACGTGGTCGAAGTGCTGCTGACGCAGATCAGTCGGCATATTGGACAGGTCGGCCACGTGGACGGACAAATCGATCTCGTTGCATTGCGCGTTTCTTGCGGCCAGATCGGCATAGTCGGCCTGAAGCTCGACCCCAGTCGGCCGCAGACCGGGCACGCGGGTCGCGAGACAAAGAACCGCAGCGCCCGCCCCGCAGCCCAGCTCCAGCACCGACTGCCCGGCTTTGGCCGGAACCGCGGCAGCAAGCAGCACCGGATCGACACCGGCGCGATAACCGTCTCGCGGCTGCCACAGCTTTAGGCGGCCACCCAGAAAGTCGTTGCAAGTCAGCGCGCTGTCTGGAAACCCGGTCATCTTCCCAGCGGAATGTCATTGTCACGCATCACCCGCTCTGCCCGCTCGAGGTCATCGGTCCGAACCATGAGGCGGCGCGGAAAGATTCCGATGCCTCCCTCGAGGACGCTCATATTTACGTCCATCTCAAAGCAGTCTATATCCTCGCCCTCAAGAAGAGCGGATGCAAAGGCGATGATGGTCGGATCGGTGCTGCGCAGAAGTTCTTTCATGGGGATGGATGTAAGGGCAAGGCAGGACGAAAGTCGAGCCTTGTATCAGGAGTGTGATGACGATCAGCACGATCTCGAAACCGCATGAGCGACTGGCCGAGATTTTGGCCGGTGAAATGGAGGCGGTAAACACTCTGATCCGCACCCGCATGGCCTCGGAACACGCGCCCCGCATCCCCGAAGTCACCGCGCATCTGGTCGAAGCGGGCGGCAAGCGCCTGCGCCCGATGCTGACACTGGCCGCCGCGCGGCTGTTCGGCTATGGCGGTGACCATCACATCCGTTTGGCCGCCACGGTCGAGTTCATCCACACCGCCACGCTTTTGCATGACGACGTCGTGGACGAAAGCGCCCAGCGGCGCGGCCGACCCACTGCCAACCTGCTGTGGGACAACAAGTCCAGCGTGCTGGTCGGTGACTATCTGTTTTCGCGCAGCTTCCAGTTGATGGTGGAAACCGGGTCTCTGCGGGTTCTGGACATCTTGGCCAATGCCTCGGCCACCATTGCCGAAGGCGAGGTGCTGCAGATGACCGCAGCCACCGACCTGCGCACGGATGAGGCCGTCTACCTGCAGGTGGTGCGCGGCAAGACCGCCGCGCTGTTCTCCGCGGCAACCGAGGTGGGCGGCGTGATCGCCGGTGCGTCCGAGGAACAGGTCCGCGCACTGTTCGCCTATGGTGACGCGTTGGGCATCGCCTTCCAGATCGCCGACGACCTGCTGGACTATCAGGGCGACAGCAAGACCACCGGCAAGAACGTGGGCGACGACTTCCGCGAGCGCAAACTGACCCTGCCCGTCATCAAGGCAGTGGCCCAAGCCACACCCGACGAGCGTGCGTTCTGGGAGCGCACGATCGAGAAGGGTCGGCAACAGGATGGAGACCTGGACCTGGCCCTGAACCTCATGCGCAAATACGGCACCCTGGAGGAGACCCGGACAGACGCTCTGGCCTGGGCTGCCAAGGCCAAAGCCGCTCTGACCGCGCTGCCCGATCACGAATTGCGCGACCTGCTCGGCGATCTGGCCGATTACGTCGTATCCCGCCTCAACTGAGGACGCTAGCGCGACACCACCAGTCCGGCTGGGAAACACCAATCTCGTAGGCCGCAAAATGTGCGGCCTTCATGGACGGGTACAGCGCAAAGCAGGTCGAACCCGACCCCGACATGCGCACCAGCAGAACGTCCCGCGTTTCACCCAGCGCCTGCAACACGTCTAAAATCTGGGGCGCCAAGCCTATTGCCGCTTCCTGCAAATCATTGCGTTGCCCGGCCAGCCAGTCAGCGCAGGCCTCGGGCGTTTCGAATGCCGGAATCTCATCCGACATCCCCGGATTGTCGCGTGAAGCCAGCGCATTGAAGACAGGCCCCGTCGGAACCGGCACACCCGGATTGACCAGCAGCGCGGGCAAAGCAGGCAATGCAACCGGGGTGACACGGTCACCAATGCCCCGCATCCGTGCGGCTCTGCCCAGTACACAAACAGGAACATCCGCGCCCAGGTCCAAAGCCGTATCCAGCGGAACTTCCGCGTCTTCCCCTGCGATGGCCCGCAAAGTCGCAGCCGCATCCGATGAGCCGCCGCCGATTCCCCCGCCATGCGGCAGAACCTTGTCCAACTGGATTTGCCCGATCCATCCCATCGCCCGAGCGGCCCGCCAGACGAGGTTGCGGTCGTCGGTCGGCACCCCGGCGGAATGGGGGCCGGTCACGGTCAGGCGATTCTCGGGCCCGGGTGACAGGATCAATGTGTCTCCCACATCGGCAAAGGCGACCAGCGAGTCCAGCAGATGGTATCCGTCGGCCCGCCGTCCGGTCACATGCAGGGAAAGGTTGATCTTCGCGGGCGCAAAGGCCTCAGTCGCCATTGGCGACCTTCAGGGGGGCCGCGCCTTCCTCGGCCAGCACCGCGTCCAGCCCGACCTCGAGTTTGCGTCGGATCCGGTCGGGGTCGGCCTCGCCATCGGTATCTTCGGGATCGATGAAGGACAACGCGCGCCGCCATTGGAAATCGGCCTCACGGGTGCGCCCGACGGCCCAGTAGACGTCGCCCAAGTGGTCGTTGACCACCGGGTCCACGGCCATCAGTTCAACGGCGCGCTCCATATGCTCGACCGCCTCGTCGTACCGGCCCAAGCGAAACAGGACCCAGCCCAAGCTGTCGACGATATAGCCGCTGTCAGGCTGGATCGCGACGGCGCGCTCGATCATGTCCAGCGCCTCCTCCAGTTTTTCCTGCCGCTCGACCAACGAGTACCCGAGATAGTTCAAAACCTGCGGCTGATCCGGATTCAACTCCAGGGCACGCCTGAAATCCGCCTCGGCCTTGTCCCAGGCCTTGAGACGTTCGTGGCAGATGCCGCGGGCGTAGTGCAGGAACCAGTTGCCACCCGAACCGGTTTCGGTCAGTTCGATGGCTCGGTCATACGAGGTTACAGCTGCGGCGTAGTTTTCCTGACGCCGCTGCAGGTCGGCCAAGGCGACATGGACACTGGGCAGATTGGGCTGCCGGGCCGCCAGGTTTTCCAGCACTTCGATCGCCGCATCCGGTTTCCCCGACTGAGCCAGAATTTCGGCACGCCCCAGCTCGGCTGCGTGGAAATCGCTGCTATCCGTGGGAACCTTTCGATAGGCTTCGGCGGCCAGGTCGTACTGGCTCAACTGCTCAAGCAGTTCCGCGCTCAGCAGGATCGCATCGATGTGATCGGGCCGGAGGTAAGTCGCGATCCGCGCGTAAAGCAGCACATAGTCATGTGCGGCCTCGGTGTTCAACGCCGCCCCGACCGAGAAAAAGACCTCGGCCACGCCTTCGGTGGCCGACCCGACATGGGTGAATGGCAAGGTGCCACCGGCACTGAGCGTATCCACGTAGGAATCGATCGATGGGTCGCTGCCCGCCGCGAAGACGTTTTCCAGGAATTGCAGAGCTTCGTCGTTGCGGTTGAGCTGCGACAAGACTTCGACCCGCGCCAGCGCTGCACGTCGCGAGAATCGCGCAACGATACTGTCGTCGGCCGCAAAGATCGCCTCGGCCCCCTCGAAATCGCCAACCGACGCCAGCGCCAACGCCTTGTGATACAGCGCGAATTCCCGCAGACCGTCCTGCTGGGCGACCTCATCGAACTGCGCCATCGCCTTGGTCATTTCGCCTTTGCCCAGATGCGCCCAGGCCGTCATCAACCCATCGACCAGCGGGCCAACGCCCTGGTTTTCCGGATCACGGGCAAGCAATTCGTCGAACTTTCCGTCAGAGACCAGTTTGGCGGAAACAACCATACGTGCGGCCTGGTTGGGCTGCTCGTTTGCCTCCATGTCCTCGGCGATCGGCAATGCACGTTCCACATCGCCAAGCGCCACGCGCGCCAGCAGCACGCTTTCCTTGAGCTTGGTGTTGCCCGGGTCGAAGATCAGGGCTTTGGAGTAGTACTCTTCGGCAGCCTTGTAGTCGCTTTCATAGATGGCCTGGCGTCCAGCCAGATAGGATCCCGCGCCGGAATCCGCGTGAACCGGAACGACAGCCGCTGTCGCAAGAAACACGGCCAGCGCCGTGCGACGAACCAGTGAAGCCACCTAATACCTGCCTTGTCTGCCTATGATTGCAGAACAAGCTAGGGCCTTGGCCCGCCAGAGGCAATGGCCGAGCGTTCACGGCCCCGCCATTGCCCGGGTTTTTGCCTACATGTTGGGGTAGTTCGGTCCGTCCCCACCCTGCGGCGTGGTCCACGTGATGTTCTGGCTGGGATCCTTGATGTCGCAGGTCTTGCAGTGGACGCAGTTCTGGAAGTTGATCACGAATCGCGGCTCGGCCTCGTCCTTCACCACTTCGTACACGCCCGCCGGGCAATACCGCTGCGCCGGTTCGTCAAACTTGGGCAGGTTGACCTTCACCGGAATCTCGGGGTCGGTCAGCTTCAGGTGACAGGGTTGGCTTTCTTCGTGGTTGGTGAACGAAAACGCCACGTTGGTCAGACGATCGAAAGACAGCGTACCATCGGGCTTCGGATAGTCGATGGGGGTATGCTTGCTGGCATCCTCTGTCGCCTCGGCGTCGTTCTTGCCATGGCCCAGTGTCCCCAGCAGCGAGAAGCCCAGCGTGTTGGTCCACATGTCCATACCGCCCAGCACCAGCGAAGCGGTCAGGCCGTATTTCGACCACAGCGGCTTGACGTTGCGAACCTTCTTGAGGTCGCGGCCAATAGCACCGTTGCGCACTCCGTCTTCATAGGCGGACAGTTCGTCGCCCGAGCGGTCGGCTTTGATGGCCTCGAACGCGGCCTCGGCCGCGGCCTTGCCCGACAACATCGCGTTGTGGTTGCCCTTGATGCGCGGCACGTTGACCATGCCCGCCGAGCAGCCCAACAGCGCGACACCCGGTGCCACCAGCTTCGGCATCGACTGATATCCGCCCTCGGTGATCGCGCGGGCGCCATAGGCCACGCGCTTGCCGCCTTTCAGCAGGTCGGCCACCACCGGGTGGTGCTTGAACCGCTGGAATTCCATGTAGGGGAACAGGTGCGGGTTCTTGTAGTTCAGGTGAACCACGAAGCCCACATAGACTTGGTTGTTTTCCAGGTGATAGATGAAGGATCCGCCCCCGGCATTGCCGCCCAGCGGCCACCCCATCGTGTGGGTGACGCTGCCCTCCTTGTGCTTGGCCGGGTCGACCTCCCAGATTTCCTTCATGCCGATGCCGTATTTCTGCGGCTCTTTCCCGGCGGACAGGTCGTATTTCGCGATCACTTCCTTGGACAGCGACCCGCGCACGCCTTCCGACAGGAAGACGTATTTGCCGTGCAGTTCCATGCCCGGCTCGGTGTTGGGGCCATAGGATCCGTCGGGTTCCAGCCCGAACACGCCAGCCACGACACCCTTGACCTCGCCATTGTCGCCATAGACCAGTTCGGAACAGGCCATACCAGGGAAGATCTCAACGCCCAGTTCTTCGGCCTGTTCGGCCATCCAGCGGCAGACATTGCCCATCGAGACGATGTAGTTGCCGTGGTTGTTCATCAGCGGCGGCATCGGCCAGTTCGGGATGCGCAACTGGCCGGCCTCGCCCAGCATATAGAAGTTGTCTTCGCGCACGGGCACGTTCAGCGGCGCGCCCTTTTCCTTCCAGTCGGGGATAAGCGCATCCAGACCGCACGGGTCCAACACCGCGCCCGACAGGATATGCGCGCCCACTTCCGAGCCCTTTTCCAGCACGACCACGTTCAGGTCGGCGTCCAGCTGTTTCAGACGAATGGCCGCCGACAGGCCCGCCGGGCCTGCGCCCACGATCACCACGTCGTATTCCATCGCTTCGCGTTCAATTTCGGCCATCGTGGGCTCCTCCGCTAACTATCCGAATTGGCGCCTGGGGCGCGGGCTCGGCGAAATTTTGTTTCCCGGCTGATTACCTGCTGGAAAAGACCTTGGTCAATCAAAACACGGCGTAACATTGCTGCAATGCGGCAGATCAGCCCTCGGGCGCGTCACCCATCAGGTACCTGGGACCGCTACCATGCGCCTTGGCCCGGTCGTCGGGGTTGTAGAGCGCGCATTTCGGAAGGCTCAGACAGCCACAGCCGATGCAGCCGTCCAGATTGTCGCGCAGACGCAGAAGAGTATCGATTCGCTGGTCCAGATGCGCGCGCAGGCCGACGCTGATCTTTTTCCAATCCGCCGGCGTGGGCGTGCGGTTGTCGGGCAGCCCGGCCAGAACCTCGCGGATTTCGGGCAGGGTCAGGCCGAACTGCTGGGCGATCATCACGAAACTCAGCCGACGGATGTCGGCCCGCTGATACCGCCGCTGACCGCCCGGATTGCGCCAGGGGGAAATCAACCCCTGCGCCTCGTAATAGCGGATGGCGGACACTGCCAACCCCGTGCGGCGCGCCAGCGCACCTATGGAAAGGCCTTCGGATGCGGGCATGATCTCCTCCTGGAAAAATCTCTTGAGCTAAAGTTAGGTTTAGGAATTACGGTGAGTCGAAACAAGCCTGTACATGAAAAGGAGACCCCATGATGGCGACGCTGGAACACACGAACTTCACCGTCCGCAACCCGCAGGCAACCGCCGCCTGGATGCAGGACGTATTCGGATGGAAAACCCGCTGGGAAGGCCCCGCCATCGCGGGCGGCTATACCGTGCATGTGGGCAGCGCGCATACCTATCTGGCGCTTTACGCCCCGGCCGACCCGAAACCGTCGGGCGAAAGCAGCTATGACATCGTCGGCGGGCTGAACCATGTGGGCGTGCTGGTCGAGGACATCGACGCGACCGAGGCCAAGGTCCGCGCCGCCGGGTTCAAGCCGCACAACCACGCCGACTATGAACCCGGCCGCCGGTTCTATTTCGACGATGACAACGGTATCGAGTTCGAGGTCGTTCAATATGATTGAAATGCTCTGGTTCGGCGCCGAGGCGCATCGCTGGAAACGCGGTGATCTGCTGGGGCATCGACACAATCGGAAACCCCCACCGCCCCGACGGCGTTAAGTTGCGGATTGCAGGGGCCAAACCCCTTGGCCTCTTGCATTTCACGCCATATTTGGGTCAGGTAATTGCCAACCCATCTTTCGCCCCGACGCTGGTCTCATGCGGCGGGGCGACTCAATTTGTGCGTGGAAAAAAGAAGATATGGAAAAGATCCCCATGACGCCTGCGGGCTTTGCCGCGCTCGAGGCAGAGCTCAAGCAACTCAAGTCCGTTGAACGCCCCGCCATCATCGAGGCCATCGCCTCGGCGCGCGAACTGGGCGACCTGAAGGAAAACGCCGAATACCACTCGGCCCGCGAAAAGCAGGGCTTCATCGAAGGCCGCATCAAGGAACTGGAAGGCGTTCTGTCGCTGGCCGAGGTGATCGATCCGACCAAACTGTCGGGCGCGATCAAGTTCGGCGCCAAGGTCACCTTGGTGGACGAGGACACCGACGAGGAAAAGACCTGGCAGATCGTGGGCGAGCATGAGGCCAGTATCGAAAAGGGCCTGCTGAACATCAAATCGCCCATCGCCCGCGCCCTGATCGGCAAGGAAGAAGGCGACAGCGTCGAGGTGCGCACCCCCGGCGGCGTGCGCTCGTATGAAGTGCTGAGCATCCACTACGCCTGATCGGAGCGCGCCATGTCGGGCCAAGACCCTGATCAGGACAGCAAACGCCCCACCTGGCTGGGCATCTATGACCGTCCGGGCCGACCGAGCGTCACCGGGATCGAGATTGCGGCCGCGGCCCTCAGCCTGATCTGGCTGGTGGTGGCCGTGGTCTTTCTGGTGCTGCCCGACCAGACGCAGGCCGGCGGTTTCATCGTGATGCTGCTGGCGGTGTTCATGCCGGTGGCGATGATCTGGGTCGCGGCGCTGGCCATGCGCGCCAGCCGCATCATGCGCGAAGAAAGCGCCCGGCTGCAGACCGCGATCGACGCGATCCGGCAGGCCTATGTATCGCAGCAACAGCGCTCGGCCAGCACCTACGAACCCGCGGTGGCCCGGAAACTGGATGAAATCGCCGCGGCCGCCCGGCACACCCAAAGCACGCTGGCCACGTTCTCCAGCAAGCGGCGGGATCTTGCGCCGCTGGCAAGACCTGCGGCACCCTCGGGCCAGACCTCGTTGGAACTGGGCACCCCGGCCGAAGAGATCACGACTCCTCTGCCCACCGACATTTTCATCCGCGCGCTGAACTTTCCCGAAACCGCCGAGGATACCGAAGGCTTCAACGCCCTGCGCCGCGCGATGAAGGACCGCAAGACCGCGCAACTGGTGCAGGCCGCCGAGGACGTGCTGACTCTGCTCAGCCAGGAAGGCATCTACATGGACGACCTGCGTCCGGACATGGCCCGCCCCGAGGTCTGGCGCCAGTTCGCCAAGGGCGAACGCGGGCGTGCGGTCGCCGCGTTGGGCGGTATCCGCGACCGGTCGTGCCTGGCGCTGACCTCGGCGCGGTTGAAACAGGACCCGATCTTTCGCGATGCGGTGCACCATTTCCTGCGCCGCTTCGACACCATGATCGCCGAGTTCGAACCTCAGGCCAGCGACGCCGACCTGACCGCTTTAGGCGACACGCGCACGGCGCGCGCCTTCATGCTGCTGGGCCGAGTGGCCGGAACGTTCGACTAGCCACCGTTGGGCACGACCCACCGCATTTTCGTGGCCGAACTGAATCCGAAAAGATGCTTGAACGGGCCGGTATAGTCCTGCCCGATCGCCTGAAACCCTTCGCGCTCGTACAGGGTCCGCGCGCGCGAGTTGGTGTCAATCACGTCCAGTTGCACCTCGTGCATGCCCAACCTCCGGGCCTCGTCCTTGATCGCCCGCAGCAGCAGGGTCCCGGCACCTTGCCCGCGCGCCTCGGTCGCCACGCATATGCCATCCATCTGGAACACGCCCGGCTTCAGGTCGCGCTCCAGAACGCTCAGGACAAGGCCCCGCCACAGGGCGCCGAACCAGCCATAGACCCAGGCCAGATCCGCCAGCCCGCCCTGCGTCAGCCCGCCGTCGCGGGTCTTGTACCCGGCCAGCCCCAGCATCCGCCCATCCGCATCCCGCGCCACAAGCGCGAAATCGGGGTTCAGCGCCCGTTCGAAAAAGGCCAGCCCGCGCGCATCCGGCCCCATGACACGCGACAGCTTGCCCGAGAATGCCTGCCAGAACAGCGCGGCCGCCCGTGCGCGCTCATCGGGGTCAAACCCGCGAGAGACCGAAACCGTCACAGGCCGAAACTCCCATAGGGTATGAACCGAACCGGGTCTCCGGGCTGGATGTCCAGCGGGCCGTCCGGCAGTTCGACCAACCCTTCGGCCCAGCTGACCCCGCTGATGCGACCCGACCCTTCCGAGTGAAACACCTCGACCCGGCCGTCGCGGACCCGGGCGCGCAGGTATTCGCGGCGGCCCGGTTTCTTGCGCTTGGCGAACGCGGCGGGCAGGTCAAAGGCCTGCGGCTGCCGCCACCCCTCGCCCGCCATCAGGCCCAGCGCGGGCCGGGCAAAGATCAGGGTGCAGACCATCGCCGCCACCGGATTGCCCGGCAGGCCGAACACCGGCGTGCCCTGCCACAGGCCCAGCGCCAGCGGGCGGCCCGGCTTCAGCGCGATGCGCCATTCCTGCAAGGCCCCCGCCGCGCGCAACAGGGCCGAGACATGATCCTCGTCCCCCGCCGAAGCGCCGCCGCTGGTCAGGATCGCGTCGGTCTGTTGCGCGGCCTGGTCCAGCCGGTCCCGCAGCGCGGCCCGGTCGTCGCCCACGCGGCCCAGATCGACCGCCACAAAACCCATCTGTTGCAGCATCGCCAACAGCATCGGGCGGTTCGCATCATAGATCTGACCCGGCCCCGCGGCCTGACCCGGATCACGCAATTCATCGCCGGTGGACAGAACCCCCACGCGCAAGGGGGCGCGGACCGGGACCTCGACCACGCCCACCGCCGACAGCAGCGCCAGATCGGCGGGTGTCAGGCGTCGCCCGGCCGGCAAAGCCAAGGCGCCGGCCTGCACGTCTTCGCCGGCCTTGCGCGTGTTGGCGCCGGCCTTCAAAGGCCCGTTGAAGGCGATGTGGCCGTCCTGCACGGTCACGTCCTCTTCCAGAATGACGGTATCCACCCCCTCGGGCAGCGGCGCACCGGTCAGAACGCGCAGCGCCTGCCCCTCCGGCACGGCCCCCGCGAACGGCACGCCCGCCGCCGCGCGCCCCTGGGCCAGCGGCAGGACATGCGGGCCCTCGGGCCGACCACCGGCAAAACCGTACCCGTCCACCGCCGTGTTGGGCAGCGGCGGATTCGACCGTTGCGCGATCACGTCCTGCGCCAGAACGCGCCCGCAGGCTTGACCAACGGGCAGGGTCTCGACGCCGGCCACCGGGTGCAACCGGTCGCGCAGCAGGGCCAGCGCGTCATCGACCGGGGTCCATTCGACCCCCGGCGGCAAGGCGAAACAGTCGTTTTTCAGCGGTGGAGGCGCGATCTTCGGCATGGTCCGGTCCTCGGGCATGGTCAGGGGCTTGGCCGCCGCCCCAAGCCGACCTCGGCCAGGATGAAATCGGCAATGGCAGGCGTGTCGTTCAGATCAAAGACCGGGCGGTCCAGATCCAGCGGCGTGTCGCTGGCCACCGCGCGGATCGTCGGATCGTCGACGGCAATCAGCGGGTTTCCGGGCTGGGCACGAAAAGCCTCGACCTTGGGGTGGCGCGCGCGCTTGTACCCCTCGACCAACACCAGATCGACCGGGGACAGGCGCGCCAGAAGGTCGTCCAACGGCGGCTCGGGCGCGCCGCGCAGCTCTTGCATCACGGCGATGCGGCGGCTGGATGCCAGCAGAACCTCGGATGCCCCGGCGGTTCGGTGGCGATGGCTGTCGGTGCCCGGCTGGTCCACGTCAACTGCGTGGTGAGCGTGTTTGACGGTCGAGACACGGAACCCGCGCCCGGTGATCTCGGCCACCAGCCGCTCGACCAGACCGGTCTTGCCCGCATTCTTCCAGCCGGTAACGCCGTAGACCCTCATGCCTGCTCCAACAGGTGCTGCGCCCGGATCAGATCTTCGGGCGTGTTGACGTTGAAGAACGGATCGAACAGGTCGGCCGGAAACAGCGCCTCGCGCCCGTCATGGCGGTCGGTCCACAGGACCACCTTGCGCAACCCGTCCGTCAGGGCCGCGCGCAGATCATCGCGCAGCGCCACGGGCCAAAGGCCAAAGGTCGGGTGCCGGTTCACCCGACGGCCACCGCCGGATTTCAGCGCCTCGTCACCCGTGCGCGGCGTGGTGGCCAGAACCAGCGGGTGAGCCTGCCCCTGCGCCGTCCGCGTCAGCCGGTCGACCAGATCGCGCGGGAAGAACGGCGTGTCGGCGGCAGCGGTGACGATGCAATCGGCGCCCTGCCCCGCTGCCCAATCCAACCCGGCCAGAACGCCCGCCAACGGCCCGGCGTAACCCGCGATGCTGTCCGGCAGGACCGGCAGGCCAAGATCGGCAAAGCGCGCAGGGTCGCCATTGGCGTTCAGCGCCAGCCCGGCCACCTGCGGCGCCAACCGGTCGATCACATGCGCCAACAGGCTTTGCCCCCCCAGTTGCAGAAACCCTTTGTCTCCGCCGCCCATCCGCGTGGCCAGACCTCCGGCCAGTATGACGCCGAGGGGGCGTGATGCTTCAACTTCCATCGGCGCTTTTCCTTCGATGCTTCCTGTCCTCGACCGGGACGGTGGCCGGGTCCGCGTCGCGCAGCAGCCGGTCTTCGCCCGACAGGCAGACGAAACGTTGGCCGCGCATCCGGCCGATCAGGGTCAGGCCGACCTCGCGCGCGATTTCGACGCCCCACGCGGTAAATCCCGACCGCGAGGCCAGAACCGGGATGCCCATCATCGCCGTCTTGATCACCATTTCCGAGGTCAACCGCCCGGTCGTGTAAAGGATCTTGTCGCCGGCCGCCTCGCCTTCGGACAGCATCCAGCCGGCGATCTTGTCCACCGCGTTGTGGCGGCCCACGTCCTCCATGTAGACCAGCGGGCGGTTTTCGCGGCACAGAACCGTGCCGTGGATCGCCCCGGCCTGCAAGTACAGCGACGGCGTGCGGTTGATCTTGGCCGCCAGATCATACAGCCACGAGGTGCGCACCTGAACCTGCGGCAGGCGCACGCCTTCCAGCCCCTCCATCATGTCGCCGAACACCGTGCCCACCGCGCAGCCGCTGGTGCGGGTCTTTTTCTTCAGCTTGTCCTCATAGGACGTTTCGCGGGCCGTGCGCACCACCACGGTTTCCAGATCGTCATCGTAATCGACACGCGTGATCTCGTCATCGGGGCGCAACATGCCCTGGTTGCGCAAAAAGCCCAGCGCCAGATATTCGGGGTAGTCGCCGATGGTCATCGCGGTCACGATCTCTTGCGAATTGAGGAAGATCGTCAGCGGGCGCTCCTCGACCACCGAGATGCGGCTGACCTCGCCGTTCTGGTCCACCCCTTCGACCGCGCGGGTCAACCGCGCCGCGCCGGGATCGGGGGCGATGATGTATTCCGACAGATCGACTTCGGTGGCCAATTGCAACCCTCTCTCTGACCCGCTACTGCTGCGCAGACCACCATAGGATCTAGCCATGGCAACCTCCACATCCAAGTCATACTATTGGCAGGGTTTTCGCGACGGGACCCCGTTCATCTTCGTGGCGGTGCCATTCGGTACCCTGTTCGGCGTCTTCGCGACCGAGGCGGGCCTGAGCATTCTGCAGACCATGGTGTTCACCGCAGCCGTATTTGCAGGCGCCGCGCAGTTTGCATCGCTGCAGCTGCTGCAGGACGGCACACCCACGGCCATCATTCTGGTTTCGGCACTGGCCGTGAACCTGCGGATGGCCATGTATTCAGCGTCTTTGACGCCTTATCTGGGCGCGGCGCCCCTGTGGCAACGGGCCTTTGCCGCCTATCTTACGGTCGACCAATCCTATGCCTGCTCGATCGTCCAGTTCGAAAAGGAACCGGACATGTCGGTTCCGCAGCGCATGACCTATTTCATGGGGTCGGTTTCGCCGCTGGTGCCCATGTGGGTACTGGCCACCTTTATTGGCGCCTACCTGGGAACGCAGATCCCCGATAGCTGGGCACTGGATTTCGCGCTGCCGATCACCTTTCTGGCCATGATCGGCCCGATGATGCGCACTCCGGCCCATGTGGTCGCGGCTCTGGTCGCTATCGTCGTATCGCTGCTATGCGTAGCAATCCCCTACAATCTTGGCCTGCTGATCGCGGGCTGCGCGGGCATGATGGCCGGTGCGCAGGCCGAAGTGATGCTGGAACGCAGAAAGGTAGCGTCATGACCACCCCCGATCAGACAACGGTCTGGACGATCATCGTCGGGCTGGCGATCGGCAGCTATGCCCTGCGCTTCGTGTTCATCGGCTTTGTCGGAGACCGTCCGTTGCCGCCATGGTTGCTGCGGCATCTGCGCTATACGGCGGTGGCCATCCTGCCGGCCCTGATTGCCCCTCTGGTCATGTGGCCCACGGCCACCGAGGGCCAGCCGGACCTGCCGCGCATGGCCTCGGCCGTGGTTGCCCTGAGCGTCGGGTTGATCACCAAGAACGTGCTGGCCGCCATCTTTGCCGGGGCCGGCACGCTGTATGGTCTGCTGTACCTAGTTGGTTGAAGCCGCTTCCAGCTGGTTGAGCGCGGCGTTGTTGGCCGCCAGCCCCGCCTGCAGATCGGCGCTGTCGTTTTCACGGTATTCGGTCGTTACGACCCCCGGAAGCTGCCCGAACTGATCGGACAACTTGACCGGGTAGAAGGTGGTCTGGATCTGCTCGAACCCGGGAACCTGCTGCAGCAGCCGAGCAGTCGAGTTGGCGCAGTAGGCGCCCGCAACCGGTCCGGACTGCTTGGCCAGCTGATAGGCGATCTCGGCCTGTTGGGATGTCACCTGGATGGTCTGGATGCGCGCATAATGCGTTTCGCGTGCGTGCGAGCTGCGATAGGCACGCTCGACCGCGGGGGTGATGCCGTACAGCACGTCATCCTTGATCGGCACCACGTCGGCGCGGAACGACCCGGCGGGGTCGAAAATTACCCGCTCGCTGGCGCTGATCATCAGCGAGGTATGCGCGCCAGACCCCGTACGCGTGTTGATCATCGTGTACAGGGTCAGCGTTGAGGGCCCCGGGTCACGGTAGGATCGCGCAACGATCTCGGACTGGTCGGCCTGAGGGCGCTGCGACGTGGCACAGCCTGCGACGGTTACTGCCAGCAGGCAGGCAATCAAGATGCGAAACATGACCCGTCAGTCCGGCTTATGCCCCGAAGATCGCAAGAAACAGGGCAATGAAGCAGATCACCACGACGCTGTAGGTGGTGAATTTGATGAACCCGTTGAAGGTTTTGGTCTGGACGGTGATGTCCATCTCGCCGTGCTTGTGTTCAGCCATTTCGAAAGATTCCCAATTCGCGTGTTTGCCGGTTTGGATAAATCATATTTTCCGGCCTGTCACGACGTCAATCGCGCGCAGGTGCCCGAGTTCAGTTGCCCGCAGCCTCATCGGTGGCGAAAACCGAGCAGCCGGGATACCCGAAGCCCCACCGCCACGGCAGGCCGGTGCAGGGACCACCCCCGAATCGGACGGCCATGAACATCGCCTCGGCGGTGATTGACATGGCCGACTTCACCTGCTCGGGCGTCATGTCGTATTGCGTGGCATAGTCCTGCGCATGCACGGCTCCGAATTCCTTGACGCAGGCGCGCAGGGCGCGGTCAGCCTCCAGCCGGGCGTCGAAACTGGCGTCGGCGGACGTGGCACCCCCGGCGGTGTGATACGCGCGATCATGAGTCACACAGCATGACTCCCACGGCGGGTGGCTTTCGTAAACGGCGCGAAATCTGGGAAAGGTCTCTGCCACCAGCCGCCAGCTGGACGACATGCCCCCCGAGCAGCCATCGGTTTCAAACGCGCTCAATGGTTGCCCGACAGATTGCGCGATCAAAGCCCGATGCGCGGGCATCTCGACGCCGCGCATCAGATCCTGCGCCGAAGCCGACCCGGCAAGGCAGGCGAGCAAAAGACCGAAGCTAGGGGCTTTCATCGCGCATCGCCTCGGTATCGACCGACAGGCCGAAGGTCGTGGCCAGCCACAGCAGCAAGCGCTCGCCCGGCTCCATCTCGGCGCGGACACGCAGCACTTCACGCGCCATGGCCGGGCGGTCGGTGATCAGACCGTCGACACCCATCGAGGCCATCGACGACATCTGCAGCGGGTCATTCACCGTCCAGACATAGATTTCCTTGCCTGCATCATGGACCGAGCGGATCAGCCCGGGCGTGACCATCCCGGCATTCACCGCGACGAAATCGCCCTCCAGCCCGGTCAGATCGCCCACCGCCGTCGCGGCCAGAACGCCGGCGCGCCAGTCCGGGCGTAACGCCTTCATCTTCTGCACCGCCGGGTATTTGAGCGACATCGTGGCGATGTCCTGCACCATCCCAAATTCTTCGACGATGGCGGCCACGCGGTTTTCCAGGTCGACATCATGGCCATAGTATTTCAGTTCGATGATGACCTTGGATTTGCCCTTCGCGGCCTCCAGAACCTCGCGCAGGGTCGGGGTACGCTGATCGGCATATTCGGGGTCGAACCAGCTGCCGATGTCGATCTGCGCCACATCCTCCATCGTGGCATCCCAGACCTTGATATTGACCCCGCCCAGCTTCATGAAGTCGCTGTCATGGGCCACGATCACCTCGCCGTCGGCGCTTTCCTGAACGTCGATCTCGACCCAGTCGGCCCCGTCTTCGATGGCCTTCAGCACCGCAGCCATGGTGTTTTCCGGCCGCAGCGCCGCCGCTCCCCGGTGGCCGATCACGTCGGCATGATCGGGTGCCGAAATCTGGTCCAGTACGTCCTGGCTGAACCAGATCCCGGCCAACAAGGCCACAACGGCCGCGGCAACGGTCACCAGAACCGGGGCGCGCAGGTTTCCAGCTTCGGGGTGAGGCAGCTCTGCCGCGCGAGGTTCAAAAAACCCATCCAGCAGAACCGCCAGCGCGCCCAGCGCCACCGCCGCCAGCACCAATCCGGCCAGAGACCACAGCCCGGCCACCAGCAGGCTGAGCGTTAGGGCAAACCGCAGGTTCGTGCCCTGTTCGAGAGGTACAAGGTGGAACAACAGGCTGGCCAAGGCGGCAATCAGCGCAGCAATCGCCAGACGTACGGCCAGCCACAGTGCCAGTTCGATCTTCAACCGGCCGCGCTTGCCCTCCATTCGGCCGGCGCTTTCGGCAAAGGCGTCCGAGGGCGCAATTCCCTCGAACAGCACCAGATGCAGGGCGAGCGCCCAGGCCGACAGGCGGCGGATCAGCACCCAGGCCAAAGCCAGCACCACCAGCCCGATCAGCGCGACGGCCACCTGGAAGGCGGGCGGATGGAAGGTCAGGTAATAGTTGATGTCGTATTCGGTCAGCGTCCACCACGCGATCAGGCCCGCGACCGCCACGAAGGGCACCGCCAGAACAAGCACCCGCAGGATGAAGCGCACCGCGAAGGAAAACAGCGTCGGCAGGCGCGACAGGATCAACCGCAAGGCCGACCCGCCGGCCCTCCACGGGTCGCTCTCGCCCATCCTGAGCGATCCGGCCATGACCGAAAAGACGAACACCTCGGCCAACAGGAACAGGCCCAGAATGACCACCGCCGCCACGAAGCCAACCGGCGACAGGATGAACATGGCGATGTCCTGATCGGTCAGCGCAGTTTGATCGGACAGCATCACCGCCAGGTTCACGGTGAAGGCCACGCCGGGTGCGATCAGCGCGATGAGCAGCAGACGCACCGCCAGATAGATGGGAACAAAGGTCCGGCGTCGGGCCCAGGCCCCGCGATAGGCATCTGTTACGGTTGAGAAATGTGACACGCCGGCCCCCTTTGAATGCTGAATTCATTCAAGGCCGCGCAGATGTGAATTGCAAGCGTGACGCTCAGCTTTCCTCAAGCTTGGCCGCGAGGCGGAAGCCGATCCGGTTGGCAGGCTTGTCCTCGACCGTTTTGGGCAGGGCGCGCAGCATGACGTTCAGCTGGCTGACATGCTGCACCAGCTGGGTGCGTGCGCCCGAACCGTCCGAGCCGTAGAAGGTGATCACGTCGGGGTCGAAATACCCCATCCCCTCGATCCGCATCACCCCGGCGTCACCGCCGGTAAAGCCCATGGCGACCTCGTGATCGGCATCGAGCGTTTTTTCAAAGTTCTGGATGTACAGGATCAGCCGTTCATACGCCCATTGGGCGGGGCTTTTGCTGTCGACCGGCTGGCGCAGGGGTTCGGGCAGGTCCTTGGTGCCCGACGTGCTGTCCGGGTCGGCATGCACCTCGTAGCACCGGGGCAGAGCTGCCGCTTCGGCGGCCTCGGCCGAGGTTTCGATCTTGTCCTGCATCGTCTCAACCTTTGCGCTGATACACCCATGCGCCGTCTTCACGGCGCGCCCGGGTCACGGCTCCAGTGTGATAAAGATGGTTCAGATGCGCAACCGCCTCGACCAGCGCAAGACCGTATTCGCCGTCGCGGATGGGGCGTTTGAACAGGGTCACGAAACAATCCGACGCCGCCTTGGGCGCGTCCAGATCGTCCAGCAGGCGTGCAAGAGCGCCGTGATGGTTCTCGATCAGTTGCTTCATGCGGATCGGCAGGCCGACGAAGGGCAGTTTGTGCCCCGGCAATACCACCTGATCGGGCCGTGCCAGCTGTTGCAGGCGCTCGCAGGCCTCCAGCCAGTCGGACACCGGGTCGGCCATCGGTTCGGTGGCATAGACTCCCAGGTTCGGGCTGATCGAGCTGAGGATCTGGTCGCCCGAAATCACCAGGTTGTCGTCGCGGCTCCAGAACGTGGCGTGTTCGGGGGCATGGCCATTGCCCATATGCACGTCCCAGTCGCGCCCGCCCATGCGGATCACGTCGCCCTGCTTGATGCGGACAAAGCCCAGAGGCATCGGATAGACCGTGTCGGCAAAATTGAAGGGCCGCTCAGACATGCGCTTGGCCAGGATCTCGGGGGCCATGCCGGCGCTGCGGTAGAATTCCAGCGTCTCTTCCGGCCAGCTCTCCTGCACGTCCAGCGTCAGCATTCGCGCAAACAGCCATGCGGTGCGGCTCGAAACCAGATCGGCGCCGTGCTCCGACTGGAACCACCCGGCATTTCCGACGTGATCCGGGTGGTGATGCGTGACCACCACGCGGGTCACCGGTTTGCCCGCAAGCGGCCCGGCCATCAGGTCGGACCACAGACCGCGCGTCTTTTTCGATGAAATCCCGGTGTCGATCACCGTCCAGCCATCGCCGTCTTCCAGCGCGTAGACGTTGACGTGGTCCAACGCCATCGGCAGCGGCAGGCGCATCCACAGCACGCCCTCGGCGATCTCGGTGGCTTGTCCGGGCGCGGGCGGCTCGGGCCAGGGATGGCGAAACGTCGGAGGCCGCGCGCCGTCCATCACGCGACCAGTTCGTCAGCGCTGAGCGCGAACAGGTCTCCGGCTCCGATCTGCGCCTGATCCAGCAGGCCCGCGTATTCCGGCAGGCGCGCGGTGATGTAGTACCGCGCCAGCTTGGCGCGCGGACCATCCGGATCGGCCAAAGCGGCGATCAGGTGGTAATGCGCACCCAGCACGCAGGCAAAGGCGTTCAGATAGGCCATGGCCCCGGCAAAGCGGTTGTTCATGTCCTCTTGCGCCACCAGCCACTCGGTCGCCTCGCGCAGGGATTCGGTCGCCTCCCATACCGGGCCGGCCAGCTCGGGCACGGTGGCGCGGGCGCGCTCGGCATGATCTTCGATCTCGTCCAGCAGGCGGGCGGCGGCTTCGCCCCCGTCCATCATCTTACGGCCAACAAGGTCCATGGCCTGAATGCCGTTGGTCCCCTCGTAGATCGCGGTGACGCGAACATCGCGGTAATACTGCGCGGCGCCGGTTTCCTCGACATACCCCATGCCACCATGCACCTGCAGGCCGGTCTCGGACACGCGCATGCCGGTCTGGGTGCCGAAAGCCTTGCAGATCGGGGTCAGCAGGGCCGCCCGCGCGGCCCAGTCAGCATTGCCGGTGGCCTTGGCCATGTCGATGGTCGCGGCATTGGCCAGCATGATCGCACGGGCGGCGAACAGGTCGGCCCGCATGTCCATCAGCATCCGGCGCACATCGGCATGATCGATGATCGTGCCCGAAGGCGTCTTGCCCTGCTTGCGCTCCAGAGCATAGGCCAGCGCGTTCTGATAGGCGCCCTCGGCCGCGCCCACGCCCTGCCCGCCGACGCCGAGGCGCGCGTTGTTCATCATGGTGAACATGGCGGCCATGCCCTTGTGTTCCTGGCCAACCCGCCAGCCCTTGGCGCCGTCATATTGCATCACGCAGGTGGGCGAGCCATGCAGGCCCATCTTGTGTTCCAGCGACACCACCTTCAGGTCATTGGCCACACCCGGATTGCCGTTTTCATCGGGGATGTACTTGGGCACCAGGAACAGGGAAATCCCCTTGGTCCCCGGCGCGCCATCGGGCAGACGGGCCAGAACCAGGTGGCAGACATTCTCGCAGAAGTCATTGTCGCCCCACGAGATGTAGATCTTCTGGCCGGTGATCGCATAGGTACCATCGCCGTTGGGTTCGGCCTTGGACGTCAGCGCGCCAACGTCCGACCCGGCCTGCGGTTCGGTCAGGTTCATCGTGCCCGACCATTCGCCCGACATCAGCTTGGGCAGGTACAGCGCCTTGAGCTCTTCGCTGGAGTGGTGTTCCAGCGCCTCGATCTGACCCTGGCTCATCAACGGTGCCAGCTGCAGCGACAGGCAGGCGGCGCTCATCATCTCGTTCACGGCGGTGGTCACGGTCATGGGCAGGCCCATGCCGCCGTATTCCGGGTCGCCGCTCATGCCGATCCAGCCGCCCTCGGCGATCGCCTTCCAGCCGTCGGCATAGCCGGGCGAGGTCCGCAGAACCCCGTTTTCCAGCCGCGCGGGGTGCAGATCGCCGGGGCGCTGCAGGGGGGCCATCACCTCTTCGCACATCTTGCCGGCCTCGGTCAGGATGGCGCTGACCACGTCCGGGGTGGCCTCGGCGAATTTCTCGGTCGCGGCGACGTCCTTGAAGCCCACGACGTGGCCCAGAAGGAACTCGTAATCGGAAATAGGCGCGCGATATGGCATGGTTTCCCCCGGAAATCCTGTGTTGGTCGCATTGTCGGGCTTGGCTTCCACGGCCCGCGTCGGTATTCATCTAAGCTTGTTCGATTACCTATCCGTCCCCCTGTTGCAAGCAACCAAAACGCCGCGTCACCACCCATGATCCCCAACAGCACGCAATATCTGGATGCTGATCCCGCCGGGATTGCAGCCGCGGCCAACCTGCTGCGCCAGGGACTGCTGGTCGCCTTCCCGACCGAGACCGTCTACGGGCTGGGCGGCGACGCCCGCAACGGCGAAGCCGTCGCCGCGATCTACGCCGCCAAAGGGCGACCCAGTTTCAACCCGCTTATCGCGCATGTCGCCTCGGTCGAGGCCGCCAAACGCTATGTCGAGTGGTCGGACAATGCCGAAAAACTGGCAGCTGCGTTCTGGCCCGGTCCGCTGACGCTGGTGCTGCCGCTGCGCGCAGGGCATGGCGTGTCCTCGCTGGTGACGGCAGGGCTGGAGACGCTGGCCGTGCGGGTGCCAGCCCACCCAACCGCGCGCGCATTGCTGAGCGCAGTTGACGGACCCGTCGCTGCCCCATCGGCAAACCCTTCCGGTCGGATCAGCCCGACCACTGCGGCGCATGTGCGCGCAGGTCTGGACGGTCGGATCGCCGCTGTGCTGGATGACGGACCCTGTTCGGTCGGGTTGGAATCGACCATCGTGGGCTTGGCCGGCAGCCCCGCTTTGCTGCGGCCCGGCGGTGTCGCTCTGGAGCAGATCGAAACAGTTCTGGGCACGCGCCTGACCCGCCACAAGCCCGGAGATCTGCTGACCGCTCCGGGGCAGTTGCTGTCACATTATGCTCCGGATGCACCGGTGCGGCTGAACGCCACCGAGCGGCGCGGGGACGAGCTGCTGCTGGGATTTGGCAATGTCGATTGCGACCGCAACCTGTCTGCCAGGGGTGACCTGATCGAAGCGGCGGCAAACCTGTTTGCGTATCTGCACGAACTGGACGGTACGGGGCGGCCGATTGCCGTCAGCCCGATCCCTTCCGAGGGCGTGGGGGCGGCCATCAACGACCGCCTGCGCCGGGCCGCGGCGCCGCGCAACTCCTGATCAGGCCCGACCGGCGCTGGCCGACAGCGTCAGCGGATCGACACCCAGCGTGGCCAAGGCGGCCTCCCACTTTTCGTCGTCGGCAACGTCAAAGACCAGTTTCGATGTGGCATCGGTCGTCAACCAGCCATTGGCCGCGATCTCATCTTCCAGCTGTCCAGGCCCCCATCCCGAATAGCCCAGCATCAGCATCGAGTTCAGCGGCCCCTTGCCAGAGGCGATATCTTCGAGCACGTCCAGCGTCGCCGTCATGCTGAAATCGCCGGCCACGTGCAGCGAATGCAGATTTGCGTCGTAGTCCGCGCTGTGCAGGACAAACCCCCGGGACAATTCGACGGGACCACCAAAATGCACAAGGCGTTCTCCGACAACCGGGATGCGGCACGCGATGTTCAACTGTTCAAGCAGCGTCTTGATCCGCAAATCCGACGGTTTGTTCACGATCAGACCCATCGCGCCGTCATCGCCGTGGCTGCACAGATACACCACTGAATGATCAAAGCGCGGATCGCCCATGCCGGGCATCGCAATCAACAGTTTTCCAGTCAGATCCATCAAAAAACTCGTGCGGCTTATTCCCTTACAATGACCTTGCGGAAGCCGGATTGGCAAGGGATCACGCCTGAAATCCCGCGATTTCTGCCGGTGACCAGAACGTGACTTGGCAAACCTGCCCGCAAGTCGCATGTATGGATCATGAGATCGCTGTTCAAACCCGTCCTGACCGTTGTTTCAGCTTGTCTGGCCCTGGCCGCACCTGCGCAGGGGCAATCGATCGACTCGATCGTCCGGCTGGACGTGATCGATGGCGGCCAATCCGAGGATGGAACCTATCTCACCGCGATCCGGTTGGATCTGGAACCCGGATGGAAGACCTATTGGCGGGCCCCCGGTGACGCCGGCATTCCGCCTGAATTCGACTGGCGCCGCTCCGGCAATGTCGGCGCGGTTGCGATCACCTGGCCCAAGCCGCATGTCTTTGACCAGAACGGCCTGAAGTCCATCGGCTATGAAACCCAGCTGGTGTTGCCGGTTCGGATTACGCCCAAGGACGCATCCAAACCGGTCCGGTTGCGCGGCGAGGTCGATCTGGGAGTGTGCAAGGATGTCTGCATTCCCGCATCTTTGAAATTTGACCACGAACTGGACGCCGGCGCAGCAAGAAATCCGGCGATCGCGGCTGCGCTTGCGCAACGGCCCTTCTCTGCACGCGAGGCTGGCGTTACCGGCGCGGCCTGTCGCCTGAGCCCGACCGCGGACGGTTTGCAGGTTCAGGTACAGATCGACATGCCCTCGGCCGGTGGTGCCGAACTTGCGGTGATCGAACCGGGGAACCCGGCCCTGTGGGCCTCGCAGACTGAAACCAAGCGGCAAGGCAACCGGCTGACCGCCACGTCCGAGGTGATCAGCCCCGACGGTCAGCCCTTTGCGCTGGACCGGTCCGCCGTGCGGATCACGGTTCTGGGGACCAAACACGCGGTCGACATTCTGGGCTGCAGCGCGGGCTGAGCGGATGCAGCAGGTTCCCCGGATCGGCGCACTGGCGGTTGTCGTAGATCAGGGCCATGTCCTGCTGGTGCAACGCAGCAAGGCCCCCGATGCCGGTCTCTGGGGATTTCCGGGCGGCCATGTGGAGTGGGGCGAAACCGTCCTGCAGGCCGCCGCGCGCGAGCTGATGGAAGAAACCGGTATCGAGGCAACCCCGCAAGCGTATCTGGGCAACCTTGATCTGCTGGTCCGGGATGCGGCCGGACAGATCACCGCCCACTATTTGCTGGTCGGCGTGTCCTGCCGCTTCGGATCCGGCACTCCGGTCGCAGCGGATGATGCGCAGGATGCGCGTTGGTTCCCAATCCGGCAGGTGCTGGACCGCGACCTTGCCATGAGCGCCCGGGTGCCCGACCTTCTGTCTCAGGCACTGGCCCGGGATGAAAGCCTGACATAAAGCGCCCCGGACACGATCAGGCTGACGGCCAGAATGGCAACCGCACCGGCCGCGAACGCCCCCAGCCCCATTCTCAGCAACGCCAGACCGTCCTCGCCGCCGTACAGCCCGGACAGCACACCCAGCGGCGCGCCGGCCAGAACCGGCCAGACCATGGTGACCAGCAGCCAGAGGATCATCGCACCGCCCGTCCCCGCGGCCGCGACCCGGACCACCTTGTCCGGCGCCCGCAAGGCGCGGCGCATCGCCGTCATCGGGCGAGAAATATCACTCAGGATCGCCAGCAACGCGGGAACCAGGAGCAGCACCAGCACCATGCCGAACCCGAGCCCGTAGACCAGTGTGATCACCGTGGGTTTGAGGAATTGCGCCTGCTGCGACCCTTCGTACAGCAACGGGGCCAGCCCCATCACCGTCGTCAGCGTGGTCAGCATCACGGGACGCAACCGGTCAGCGGTTCCTTCTATGATCGAGGGCACCAGCCCGCGATCCTGCTGATACCCATCAATGGTCGTTATCAAAACGATCGAGTCATTGATGATGATACCGGTCATGCCCAACAGGCCGACGACCGTGAACATGCTTAGCGGAACGCCCCAGATGTAATGCCCCCAGATGGTGCCTACCAGACCAAAGGGAATGATCGCCATCACCACCAGCGGCCTTGTCCAACTGGCGAAGATCCACGCCAGAACAAGGTAGATTCCGGTCAGGCACAGGATCAGACCGGTACGCGCCTCGGTCAGGAACTCGTCCTCCTGTTCGCTCAGACCGGCCATGCGCCACTCGACCTGATACTCGGCGGCGATATCCGGCAGGATTTCCTCGCGCATGGCGCGGGTGATTTCCGCCGCCTGGGCCGGGTCATCCTCGGATATGTCCCCGTTCACTGCGATCACCCTCAGGCCATTTTCCCGGCGCACCGTCGAGAACCCCGACTCGCGCTTGACCGAGACGATGTCAGCCAGCGGGACATAAACCCCGTCCGGTGACCGCATCAACGTGCGTTCCAGGAAATCTGCGGTCAGCTCGCTTTCGGGCAGTTCGACCCGGATCTCGGCGCTGCGAGGACCGTCGGGGAATGTCGCCGCCTCGATCCCGTTCAAGCGGTGGCGCAGAACCCGGCCCAATGTCTCGATGCGGAAACCCAGCGCCTCACCCTGTGCCGTCAGATCCAGAATGTACTCTTCCTTGTCATAGGCCAGATTGTCTTCCAGCGCTGAAACCTCGGGGTATTTCGACAGTTCCGCCTGCAGGGCCTCGGACGCGGTTTTCAGTGTGTTCACGTCCGCCCCGAAAAGCTGAACGTCGATGGCATCACCACCCGGACCCGAGCGCCAGCCGCGGAACGTCAGCAATTCGACCTTGGGATGGCGCGGAACGAATTCCTGCAGCTCGCCCACGAATTCAAAGCTGGAATAAGGTCGCAGGTCGGCATCGATCAGCTCGATCGAGATACCGCCCAGCAAATCGCCATCCTTGCCATCGGCGGCGGACAGACCATAGCCGGCGCTGCCCCCGATCTCGGCCAGAACATAGTCGATCGGGTTGCGACCGTGGCGTTCTTCGTAGATCTGGCCCAGCTCTTCGGTGGCGCGCTGCAGAATGTGCATCATTTCGATCGTGTCGGCGCGGGTAGCGCCTTCGGCCATGATGAAATTGCCGGTGACCGATCCCCGCTCGGGCGCGTTGAAAAACCGCCAATTGACGTCGCCCTTGATGAACAGCGCTATCTGGCTGGCCAGAATGGCGATCATCAGGGCCACGACCACGTATCGCGCCCAGATTGCCCACGCCACCAAAGGTCGGAAAAGAGTGTCGCGCACCCAGCGAAAACCCCGGTTCACAACCCGGTTGGGCCAGTCATACCAGTGTTCCTTGGCCGAATGTGCAATGGCATGCGCCATGTGGTTCGGCAGGATCAGAAAACACTCGATCAACGATGCGATCAGTACAGCGATCACCGTAAAGGGAATGTCGCGGATCAGCTCTCCGAACCGTCCGCCAATGGCGGTCAGACCGAAAAAGGCGATCACGGTCGTGACCGTGGCCGCAAAAACCGGCATCGCCATGCGCCGGGCGGCGCGCTCGGCGGCAACGACCGGTGGCTCGCCCAGCCGGCGGGCACGGAAATCGGCGTGTTCCCCCACCACGATCGCATCATCCACCACGATACCCAGCGTGATGATCAGTCCGAACAACGAGACCATGTTGATCGACAGCCCGCCGATATACATGAAGGCGATGGCTGCCGACATGGCCACCGGGATACCGGCCGCTACCCAGAATGCGATGCGTGCGTTCAGGAACAGGAACAGCAGGCACACCACCAAGCCCAGCCCGACCAGCCCGTTGTCGATCAGAATGTCCAACCGGTCGGTGATGGCCTGCGCCCGGGTACGGATCAGCTCGACCGAGATACCATCCGGCAGGCTCGCCTGCATCTCGGCGACCACATCCTCGACCGTGTGCTGAATGTCGATCGCGTCACCCAGGTTCGACCGGTCCACCCGGACGGACATGGCCGGATTTTCGCCCACGAAATAGCTGCGATTGCGGGTAACGCCCTCGACCCGGATCTGCGCGACATCGCCGACCACCAGCTTGGACCCGTCCGGATAGGTGCGCAATGCGATGCGCTCGATCTCTTCCGGGGTGCGCTTTTCGACACCGGTGCGGATCCGGGCGTTTGCGCCCGTCACGTCCCCGGCCGGATTGGCCGTGACCTCGGCCGCAACCGCCGAGGCGATCTCGGACAGGGTGATGTCGTTGGCGATCAACTGCGCGGTGGGAACCTCGACCACGATACGTGGGGCCGCAAGGCCGCGGATCGTGGTCCGCGTCACACCGGCAGCGAACAGCCGATTGATCAACTCATCCGTGAATTTGGCCAGCTGCCCGGTCTCGATCGGGCCGGTGAGGACAACATCGGTCACCCGGTCTCGCCACGCGGCCCGCCGGATGGACGGTTCTTCGGCGTCCTCAGGCAGGTTGGTCACGCTGTCGACCGCGGTGCGTACTTCTTCGACGGCGCGGCTCATGTCCCAGTTGGGTTCAAACTCCAGCGCGATGCGGGCCGATCCTTCGCGAGAGGTCGACTCGGTGCTGGCAACGCCTTCGACCGCCAGCAATGCAGGTTCAAGGATCTGGACAATCCCGTTGTCCACATCCTCGGGCCCCGCACCATCCCATTCGACGTTGACATTGACCCGTTCCAGGATCACGTCCGGAAAGAACTGCGCCCGCATGTTCGGCGCCGAAGCCGCGCCAAGGACCAGCATGACCATCAGCAGAAGGTTGGCAATGGTCCGGTGACGCGTGAAATAGCTGAGGATGCCGCTGGCCGCGCCCGGGATCTCGCGCATCATGGCGCCTATCCCCCAGCCCGGTTTTCAAGCCGCCGCAACAGAGACGACGGCACCTTCGCCTCGCTCAACTGAGCAAGGACACGGGTCTTGGCGTCCTGGGACATGCGGTCGCTGGCCTCGACCTGCGCCACCAACCGCGCGCGGTGCTCGTCCGTCAGCTCGACCATGTCCGGCTCGACCGCGGCGCTGTCTTCGATGCGAACCGGGCGCACGCGGACCCCCGATCCCAGCAGCGGGGTCCGACCCACCACGACTTCGCGCCCTTCCAGCCCGGCGCCGCGCAGCAGAACTTCGTCCCCTTGCCGGCGCACCAGCTCGACCGGGAGCGTTTCCAGCCGGTCGTCGTCGCCCAGCACCAGCACGGTTCCTTGCGCATCCAGAACCGAAGACGGGAGACGCACGACATTATCCAGCGGCTGTTCCTCGACCGAAACGGTCACGAAATCGCCGGGCTTGAACCCCGGCGCGTCATCAAGCCGGGCATAGAGCAACCGGCCGGTCTGGCCCTCGCCGGCCGACCCGCTGTCGCGGCTGATCCGACCGTTGGCGCTCAGGTCCGTGCCCGTCACCTCAAGCGAGATGGTCACCGGTGCCGGGATCAGCTTGCCCTGATCGTCCAGCAACCGCACGTACTGCGCGGTCGAAACACGGAACGCGACCTCCAGCGCGAACGGGTCGACCAGTTCGGCCAGCTTTTCATTGGCCGTGACCAGGCGCCCTTCAACCAGCGTGACACCCGTCAGCGTCCCGTCGAACCGGGCGCGGATGGTCATGTCTTCCAGATCGCGTTCCGCCGATTCCAAAGCGATACGGGCCCGCGCCAGCAACGTCGTTGCCTGATCGACGCGGGACTCGGCCTGCGCCAAAGCGATACGGCGCGACAACACGGTCTGCCGGGCCGAGGCCGCGGCCAATTCGGCCTCTTCAACGCTGGCGGTCGCGCCCACGCCACGGTCCAGCAAATCCTTCTGACGCTGCAGGGCCCGTTCCCGCAGATCCGATTGGGACTCGGCGGCCTTCAATTCATCCTGTGCCAAAAGCAGGGCGCGTTCGGCATCGCGTTCTTCAAACTGGGCATCCAGCAGGTCCGACCGCGCCCGGTCCAGCGCCGCCTGCGCATCGGCCGGGTCCAGCTCGACCAGAACTTCGCCTGCGCGCACAACCCCTCCATCCTCGAAGTTTTCCGCCAGCCCGATGACGCGGCCGCCCAGCGCCGCCCGCAACTCCAGACGCCTGCGGCTTTGAACTTCGCCGAATGCTTCCAGATAGGGGGTGGCGGTTTGTGGCTCGGCCCTCTGAACCGTGACGGCGAACACGCGTTCGCGCGCCTGCGGGGGTTTGTTGTCGCGGGTCATGACCTCTTGCACTGCGCCGGTGATCATCTGCGCCGCGACAATCAACAGCGCAAGCATCAGGGATGCCAGAAAGACACCGATGAGGCTCTGCCGCAGAAATCGCATTGATCTTTCACTCCGGTTGCAACGGGACGCCGTCTATGAATAGGTAGCCGGGCCGGAAAAAATACCAACCCACAAGGCGGTTATGAGCCGTTAAACGTACGACCAGTCTACTTCCGTCGCAGATGTTCGTCCAATCTGGGCATGATTTCCACGAAATTGCAGGGCCGGTGGCGATAATCCAGCTGTTTTTCCAAAATGCCGTCCCAGGCATCCTTGCAGGCCCCCGGGCTGCCCGGCAGGGCAAACAGATAGGTTCCGCCGGCGACGCCACCTGTGGCCCGCGACTGTACAGCCGAGGTTCCGATCTTCTCCATCGAAATCAGGGTGAAGACGGTGCCAAAAGCCTCGATTTCCTTTTCGTAGACATCGCGATGCGCCTCGACCGTGACATCGCGCCCGGTCAAGCCGGTGCCGCCGGTCGAGATCACCACGTCAATCTCGGGGTCGGCGACCCACGCCCGCAACTGCTCGGCGATCTGGGCGCGCTCGTCCTGAATGATCTTGCGGTCGGCCACGGTGTGCCCCGCACGCTCGATCCGGTCGACCAATGTTTGGCCCGAATGATCTTCGGCCAGTGACCGCGTGTCCGATACGGTCAGAACAGCGATGCGGATGGGGATGAATTCCATGGTTTCATCAATTCGGGACATGTCGTGTCAGGCTCTTTCCATGATGGCCAGCCGGGCCGCCAGCGCGACGAACACGCCGCCACTGACCCAGCCGAGAATTCGCGACGCCCGCGGGCTTGAAATCAGCGCTCGCCCGGCGCCGCCGGCAAATGACCCCACCAGGGCATTCACGACGAACCCGCCCACAGCGATGATCGCGCCCAGCAGCAGAAACTGAGCCAGAACCGATCCGTTGGCCGGCGAGACGAATTGCGGGATGAAGGCCAGAACGAACAGAATGATCTTGGGGTTTGTCATGTTGACAAGCATCCCCTCGCGAAAGGCATGGCCCGACGACTGCATTGGAGCGTCAGTCCGGACCGCACCGTTCCGGATGGTGCCCCAGGCCAGATACAGCAGGTAGGCCACGCCCAGCCAGCGAATGACGTCGAACAGCCAGGGCATAGCCGCGACCGCCGCGCCAAGTCCCAGCCCAGCCAGCAGAACATGAACCATCAGACCGGTCGAAACACCGGCACTGGCCACGATGGCCGACCGGGCACCGGACCGCAGCCCAAGCCCGAAGCAGAACATCATGTCAGCCCCCGGCGTCATGTTCAGCGCGATGGCGGCTGGGATGAAGGTCAACAGCGTTGCGTATTCGATCATGGATCGACCTCGAACCAATTCACCTTGGGCCCCAGATTCGCGATCCGGGTGCGACCGATCTCGCCGCGATAACCCCAGCTGTCGTGGATATGACCGCACAGAGCAAAGTCAGGTTGAATCCGTTCCACCGCGTCGCGCACTGCGCTCGATCCGATCGACTGCCCCTGCGAGGTCCGGTCGCCTTTGCCCTTGGGCGGGGCATGCGTGATCAGGATGTCGGCCGACGCGCAGCGATTGAGCAGCTCTGCGGCCTCGGCTTCGGTCAGGTCGCAGGACCAGTCACCAAATGGCGTGACCGGTACGCCATAGCCAAGTCCGAACAGGCGCAGCCCGTCCACGGTCATGCCTGTTCCGTGCAGAACATGCACGCCGTCCGGCACGGCCGCCGCCAGTTCCTCAGCGCTTTCGGCGTTGCCGGGAACCAGAACCATCGGCGCGGATATGCCAGAAAGCATACCTATCGCCTCGTCCAGCCCCTGACGCATGTTGCAGTAATCACCAGCGCCGATCACCAGGTCAGCTTCGACGCTGGCTACCACCAGTTCCGCAGCCCGATTGCGGGCCATGTGCAGGTCGGAAAAGGCCAGAATCTTCATCCCTTGTTCTCCAGATATGCGCGCAGATCCAAAAGATCGGCCCAGGCCTGGCGCTTGGCATGGGGCTGGCGCAGCAGATAGGCGGGGTGCAGCATGGGCAGAACCGGCAGATTCAGCGCCTGATCCCACTGCCCGCGCAGACGCGTTATGCCGCGCTTGTTCAGAACCGCCTGGCAGCTGATGTTGCCCATCACTACCAGGACCTTTGGCTTGGACAGGGCCACGTGCCGTTCCAAAAACGGCTGCATCATCGCGATCTCGTCCGGCCGCGGGTCCCGGTTCTGCGGCGGACGCCACGGCAGGACATTGGTGATGTAGACGTTTTGGGCGCGGTCCATATCGATCGCGGCCAGCATCCGATCCAGCAGCTGCCCGGCGCGGCCAACGAACGGCTTTCCAGCGCGGTCTTCGTCACGGCCCGGGGCCTCACCGACGATCATGACCGGCGCACCGGGTGTCCCATCAGCAAAGACCAACTGTCGCGCGCCACGCTTCAGATCGCAGTGTTCGAACGCCTCCAGAGCGGCGCGCAGCTGATCCAGAGACGATGCCGCAGACGCAGCCTTCTTTGCCTCGACCACCGGATCCGCCTTGGCGGGCTTTTGCACCGCAGGCTGCGCTACGGCGGATTTTTTGACCTTTGGCGCGGTATCCGGCAATGCATAGCGGTCAACCGGCGCGTCGACGATCGCGTCGGTTACGCCCAGCTCAACCTGCCATTCCAGCAGGGCACGCGCGGTGTAAGGGTCAAGGGCCGATTCCATGACCATCAATCTACTCAGCTTTGCGGGAAGGGAAAGCAAATTGGCCTTGCCTTGGCGCATTGCCGGGCCGACGATGGTCCCCGTCATGACGCGAACCCTGGGCCTTCTGCTGATCACTCTGTTCGCCCTGCTGCCCGGCGGGTCGGAGGCGCAGTCGTTTCTCAACAACCAAGGCCAATGCCGTGGGGGCCAGTTTCAGTGCGGTCTGAAATGCTGCTCGGTCGGCCAGCGCTGCAGCTATGACGGGTTCTGCATTCAGGCCGGGGGCACCTATTGCGGCGGCGGGCGGTCCTGCGGACCGTTCGAGAAATGCGTGGCCGGGGGCACCCGATGTGCGCCCGCGGGCGCGAACAAATGCGCCTCGCGGCTGGATTGCCCCAGCGGGTCCTTCTGCAACGCGCGCGGCGAATGCGAGCGCAGTTCGCCGGATTTCGACCCCTCACCGAAACCGGCAACACCCTGCGACGACGGGCGGACCTGCGCAGCCGGTTCGACCTGCCTGCCGGGCGGCGGCTGTACGCGCCCGGGCTGGTACCTGTGCGAAGCGACCGGATCGCAGTGCCGCACCGGGTTCAAATGCTCAGCTAATCAGGGCTGCGTGCCCAGAAAGGCCGTCGATTGCGGATACGGCAAGTGGTGCCGGCCCGGCGAGCAGTGCCTGCCCGAAGGCGGATGCGAGAAACTGCCCGATGGGGACTGACTCCAGTTGCCCCGACGCGCTGCGCTTTCTATAAGCGGCGCGACTGTCAGACAGGAGCCCGGCCCATGCGTTTCGCCCATCGTCACCTACTTGGCATCGAGCATCTGTCCCAATCCGACATCACCGCCATTCTGGACCTGGCCGAAAAATACGTCGATCTGAACCGGCAATCGGCCAAGCACTCGGACGTTTTGGCGGGGCTGACCCAGATCAATATGTTCTTCGAGAACTCGACCCGCACGCAGGCCAGTTTCGAACTGGCGGGAAAACGTCTGGGCGCGGATGTGATGAACATGGCGATGCAGGCCAGCTCGATCAAAAAGGGCGAGACCCTGATCGACACGGCAATGACGCTGAATGCCATGCATCCCGACCTGCTGGTGGTGCGGCATCCGCATTCGGGCGCGGTCGACTTGCTGGCGCAGAAGGTCAACTGCGCGGTGCTGAACGCGGGCGACGGGCGGCACGAACACCCAACGCAGGCGCTGCTTGATGCGCTGACCATCCGCCGGGCCAAGGGGCGGCTGCACCGTTTGAACGTGGCGATCTGCGGGGATGTCGCCCATTCCCGCGTGGCGCGGTCGAACCTGATCCTGCTGGGCAAGATGGAAAACCGCATCCGTCTGATCGGCCCGCCGACGCTGGTGCCGGCGCAATTCGCCGAATTCGGGGCCGAGATCTATGACGACATGACCGAGGGCCTGCGCGACGTGGACGTTGTGATGATGCTGCGCCTTCAGAAAGAGCGGATGGATGGCGGGTTCATCCCGTCGGAACGGGAATACTATCACCGCTATGGTCTGGACGCCGCCAAGCTGGCGCTGGCCAAGCCGGACGCCATCGTGATGCATCCCGGCCCGATGAACCGCGGGGTCGAGATCGACGGGACGCTGGCCGATGACATCAACCGCTCGGTCATTCAGGAACAGGTCGAGATGGGCGTTGCCGTGCGCATGGCCGCGATGGAGCTGTTGGCCCGCAACCTGAAGGAGGCTGCATGAGCGATCTGGACATCTCGGCTGGCGAGCGCGGCGTGATCCGCCTGTTCGCGCTGGACATGCGGCCCGAAGAGGCGAAGTTCCTGCGCGAGCCCGGCGCGGCGGATCAGGTCCTTGGGGTCTCGGGGCTGGACCCCGAGCAGATCGACGTCTTTCCGGTGTCCGACCTCGAGGATCTGGGCCTCTACGGCTATCTCAGCGAGGGCTGCGGCGTGTCCGGGGACCAGCTGGACCGGGCCAGGCTGGAGTCGGTCGATGGCTGGGTTCTGGTGCTGCGCAGCGCGGCCCTGGGTGGGCGCGCGGCCACATTGAACCCCGACCCGCGTCTGCGCCTGATCGGCCTTTACACCGAAGAGGCCACGAACTGGAGCGGCGGCAACATCGAAACCGAAAGCGCGCGGCCATACTCGGCTGCGCCGAGCCCGGTTTCAAGCGAGCAACCCCGCCGGACGGGATCGGCCGTGCTTGCCGTGATCATCCTGCTGGTCATCGGAGGCGTCCTGTGGCTGATCCTGTGAGCTTTGTGCCGGACAAGGGCGCCTATGTCCGCACCAACGCCTGGCTGGCCGCGGGCGCGATGGCGGGGGCGATGCTCGTGCTCTGGCTGATCGGCAATCCCTATGTCTGGACCGGCGCCCCGGCCGGTCTGGCGGCGGTGGGCGTCCGGGCGTGGTATCTGGCCTCGGAGGAACTGGTGGCCAACTGGCAGATGACCGACACCACCCTGACCGGACCCGGCGGGCGCAGCGTGCCGCTGAACCAGATCGCGGCCGTGAATATCATGGGCAGCTTCGTGCAGATCGTCACCAAAGGCGGCGACAAGCACCTGATCAAGTACCAGGCCGACCCGGCCGCCACCAAAGCCGCGATTGAAAGGGCAATGGCATGACCAACCTGATCTTCACCAACGCCCGCCTGATCGACCCCGAAGCTGGAACCGACGCCCTGGGCTGGCTGCATGTGGCCGACGGGCGCATCTTGGCCAGCGGCGACGGTCCGGCGCCCGAGGCGGACGCGCAGGTGATTGATTGCGGCGGTCAGTGTCTGGCCCCCGGCATCGTCGATATCGGCGTCAAGGTCTGCGAGCCGGGCGAGCGACACAAGGAAAGCTACAAATCCGCGGGCCTTGCCGCCGCGGCCGGAGGCGTGACCACAATGGTCACCCGCCCCGACACCCTGCCTGCGATCGACACGCCGGAAACGCTCGAGTTCGTCACCCGACGCGCGCAGGCCGACACGCCCGTCAACGTGCTGACCATGGCCGCTCTGACCAAGGGCCGCGACGGGCGCGAGATGACCGAGATCGGGTTTCTGATGGATGCGGGCGCGGTGGCTTTCACCGACTGCGACCATGTGGTGACGGACACCAAGGTATTTTCCCGCGCGCTGACCTATGCCCGGGCCTGCGGCGCGCTTGTCATCGCCCACCCACAGGACCCGGGGCTGAGCCACGGTGCCGCCGCCACCAGCGGCAAATTCGCCGCCCTGCGCGGTCTGCCCGCCGTTTCGCCCATGGCCGAACGCATGGGTCTGGACCGCGATATCGCCCTGCTGGAAATGACCGGCGCGGCCTATCACGCCGATCAGATCACCACGGCCCGCGCCCTGCCCGCACTGGAACGGGCCAAGCGCAACGGGCTGGACATCACCGCCGGCACCTCGATCCATCACCTGACGCTGAACGAGCTGGACGTGGCCGACTATCGCACCTTCTTCAAGGTCAAGCCGCCGCTGCGATCCGAGGATGACCGGCAGGCGGTGATCGAGGCGGTGCGGTCCGGCCTGATCGACACGATCAGCTCGATGCACACGCCGCAGGACGAGGAAAGCAAACGCCTCCCGTTCGAAGAGGCGGCCTCGGGCGCAGTTGCGTTGGAAACCCTGCTGCCGGCCGCACTGCGCCTGTATCATGCCGATCAACTGGACCTGCCGACGCTGTTCCGCGCCATGACCCTGAATCCGGCGAAACGACTGGGGCTGGACTGCGGCCGCCTCAGCGCAGGCGCCCCGGCCGATCTGGTTCTGTTCGACCCGAATGTGCCCTTCGTGCTGGACCGGTTCACGCTGAAATCGAAATCGCAGAACACCCCGTTTGACGGACAGCGGATGCAGGGTAAGGTCACCGCAACCTACGTTGCAGGCAAAGAAATTTTCCGGAGACCCTGATGCCCGTTTTCGACAGCACGACGACCCAACTGATTATCTGGGCCGCGATCGGATACCTGATGGGGTCGGTGCCCTATGGCATGATCGTTGCGCGGGTGATGGGGCTGGGCAACCTGCGCCAGATCGGATCCGGCAATATCGGTGCCACCAACGTGTTGCGCACCGGCAGCAAGGCGGCGGCGGCGCTGACCCTTCTGTTCGACGCCGGCAAAGGCGCGGTCGCGGTCCTGCTGGCCCGGGCACTGGCCGGCGACGATGCCGCCCAGGTCGCGGCGCTGGCGGCTTTTGTCGGCCATTGCTACCCGGTCTGGCTGAGCTTCAAGGGCGGCAAGGGCGTGGCAACTTTCCTAGGCCTGTGGCTGGCGCTGGACTGGCGGGTGGGCGTTGCGTGCTGTCTGACATGGCTGGTCGCTGCTGCGATCTGGCGGATCTCATCCCTCGGCGCGCTGGCCGCGGCAGCCCTGTCGACAACATGGGTGATGATCCTGACGGACGGGTCGACCTTTTTGTTGGGCGTCGTTCTGACGCTGCTGATTTACTGGCGCCACCGCGAGAATCTGGCCCGCATCAAGGCGGGAACAGAGCCCAAGATCGGGAAATCGTGACCGCGCCGACCGACTTTTTGGACGCATTCTTTGCCTTGCCGGCGGGTTCCTTCACCGGAACCGCAAACGGTCGAAGCTACTCGGTCACGCGGCTGGCGATGGCGGGCGGCAAATCGCACAAGCTGGTCGCCCATGAACGGGGTGGCGCAGACTACATCAGTATGAACCTGTACCTGACGGATCAGAGCGGCGCTTTGCTGCGCCCCTGCGAGATGCTTGCCGCCAAGGTCGTACGCTTTGTTCTTGCCCTGGTACCCGACAGCTGAACCGCGGACCGACCTGCGCAGGCGAACAGACCGCTTGGCATTTCCGCACATTCACGTTTGATTGCTTTGAACGTGATCGCTGCCTTTCCCACCTCAGTTTCCGTGACGCTCAATTACCGGGTGCACGAAACGCAATTTCGGTGCTGGAACGCCCGCGCTTGGACATGCCGGGCAGCCCCGATCACGAAAGGTGGAACCATGAACAAGATCAAATCCCTGTTGGGCGGCGTGGCGCTGTCCGTGGCAATCGCAAGCTCGGCCCTGGCGGCCGGCGTGGAAATCAACGCCTCGTCGACCGGCCTGGCGATGCAGGGTTACGACCCTGTGGCCTATTTCACCGAAGGCGAGCCGACCAAAGGCAGCTACAAGATCACGGCGTTGCACAACGATGCGCTGTACCGTTTTGCCACCGAAGAGAACAAGGCCGCGTTCGAAGCCAATCCCGAGGCCTACCTGCCCGCCTACGGCGGCTACTGTGCCTTCGGAGCGGCCATGGGGTTCAAGTTTGACGGCGATCCGACCTACTGGAAGATCGTGGACAACAAGCTGTACCTGAACCTGTCGGAAGACATCCAGCAGCGTTGGGAAGGCGACATCCCCGGCTTCATCGAAAAAGCCAGCGTCAACTGGGAAACGATCGCCGACAAGGATCCGGCCGAACTGCAGCAATAATCTGCTGAATTGGCGGCAAGGATCGGCGGCAGAATGCTTCTGCCGCCGATCGTGATTTGAAGCCCCACGACCCCGAACCTATCTGATCAGAACAACACTCCAAAAGGGCGGCCAGGCGCCGACCTTGCGGAAATCCGGGTCGGAATAACAGCGAAAAACCAATGATCCGGTCCACCGACCGGAACGTAATGATCAATACAAACCTTCAGGCCAACCAAAGGCCGAGGCAGATAACTTCCAACGAAAGGATAGCAAGATGACGAGCAAACTGGCACTTTTGACCACCGTTGCAACTTTTGCAGCCGGCACCGCCATGGCGCAGTCCTCGGGCGATTGGACCGGGTTCTATGCGGGTGCGCAGGTCGGCTACGCGGATATCGGCACCAGCCTGTCCGGTGTGGACGGAGACGGCGCCATCGGCGGTCTGATCCTTGGTTACGACTATGATCTGGGCGACTGGGTCGTTGGCGGCGGCTTTGACTATGACTGGTCTGATGTCGACCTTTCGGGTGCCGCAACGGTCGAAGACGTCTGGCGGCTGAAAGCCCGCGCCGGCTACAAGGTCAACCCGCAGGGGCTGCTGTATGGTGTCGCCGGTTACGCGGATGCGGGAACCGACACGCTGGGCAGCGACGATGGATGGTTCATCGGCGCAGGCTATGAACAGATCGTCGCGCCGAACGTCAGCATCGCGGGCGAGCTGCTGTACCACGAGTTCGACAATTTCAACTCGACCGGTGTCGACGTGGATGCAACCACGTTCCAGATCCGGGCGGCATACCGCTTCTGATCCCTTGCGCAGAATCGAACGGGCCCGGCACGGCGTGCCGGGCCTTTTTCATGGCACAAGGATCGTGCTTCCGGTTGTCTGCCGCGCCTCCAGTGCGCGGTGCGCCTCGGCAACCTGATCCAGTTCGAAGCGTTGATCGATGTGAATCTTGACCTCGGCGCCGGCCACCTTGCCGAACAGCCGCCGGGCCATGGCCTGACACACGGAATGGTCCGCGATATGGGTGAACAGCGTCGGCCGGGTGATCTTCAACGACCCTTTCTGCCCAAGAATGCCGATGTTGAACGGTGGCACGGGTCCAGACGCATTGCCGAAGGAAATCATCATCCCCAATGGCTTGAGGCAGTCCAGCGAGCCTTCGAACGTATCGGCACCGACAGAGTCCATGACCGCATCGACCCCTTTGCCGCCGGTAATCTCGGCCACGCGGGACGCAAAATCCTCGGTCCGGTAGTTGATGCAGTGTGTGGCGCCGTTGAACTGGGCCAGACGGCACTTGTCATCGGTCCCGGCCGTGCCGATCAGCTTGATGCCTTCGGATTTGGCCCACTGGCACGCGATCAGGCCGACACCCCCGGCGGCGGCATGGAACAGAACCGTATCACCACGTTTCAGCGGCGTGGTGCGGTGAAACAAGTATTCAACCGTCAAGCCCTTGAGCATCATGGCCGCCGCGGTCTCGAATGAGATTCCGCCGGGCAAGGGGCACACCTGCGACGCGGGCATCACCCGCGCTTCGCAATAGGCACCGGCCGGCACCGCTGCATAGGCCGCCCGCTGGCCCGGTTTCAGATGCGTCACGCCTTCGCCGACCGCCTCGATCACCCCGGCGGCTTCCATTCCCAGCGCGTGCGGCAGTTCCATCGGATACAGACCGGTCCGCTGGTAGACATCAATAAAATTCAGACCGCAGGCGTGATGGCGGATCCGAACTTCACCCGGTCCCGGGTCACCCAACGGTCTATCCTCGATCTTCAGCACCTCGGGGCCGCCGGTTTCGTGAATGACTACGGTACGCGCCGTTTTCAGCATGCTGACCTCCTTTTGCCTGGATCCAAGCTATCACTTCGGCGCCGCAGGGCAATCCGGCGATCTCGCAAGGGTGAACCAGGATTGGAAAAAACTGTGGTACACTAGGGTCAGGCGTTGCCGGGTCATCCGGCCACGGGCAACTTTTCGCCGGATGCATCCTGCGGCGCACCTGCGCCAAGGAAAGGGATGACAATGGCAAAGACAATCGGAAACCCGATCAGTTGGACCGCGCAGCAACTCGGCGCGACCAGCGATCACATCGCTGAAAACGTAACGGGCATCGGCAGCGCTGACACCCAGCATCTGCCGACGGTACAAACGCTGACGTTGCAAGACTTGCGAGAGTGCCTGCGCGCCGGATACGAAGACTTTCTGGCGATCCGGGCCGATGCCATTTTCATCGTTCTGATCTACCCGATCGCGGGGCTTTTGATGTTCGGATTCGCGATGCAAGCCAACATGGTGCCACTTCTGGCTCCTCTGGTGGCCGGGTTTGCGCTGATCGGTCCGGTCGCTGCACTGGGCTTGTATGAGATCAGCCGCAAGCGGGAACAGGGGCACGAGGTTCACTGGCTGGACGCGTTGGGTGTTTTTCGATCCCCCTCGTTCGGCGCCATACTGGCACTGGCCTTTTACCTTGTCATGCTGTTGCTGGTCTGGCTGATGGTGGCACACGGCATCTATATCGAAACACTGGGTCCGCAGCCGCCAGAGACGCTGGGCCAATTTCTGACACGGGCTCTGACCACCGGCCCCGGCTGGACCATGATCATCGTCGGATCGGCGGTTGGGTTCCTGTTTGCTCTGGTGACCTTGGCCGTCAGCGTTGTCAGCTTCCCGTTGCTGCTTGACCGCAAGGTCGGCCTGCCCGTGGCCGTTGTCACCTCGGTCCGGGTCCTCCGGCACAATCCGACCGTGATCCTGACCTGGGGTTTCATCGTCGCCGCGCTGCTGGTTCTTGGTGCGATCCCGCTGCTTTTGGGCCTGATCGTCGCAATGCCTGTCTTGGGGCACGCGACATGGCACCTCTATAGACGCGCCATCGCCTGAGCAAAGCGCGGGGCACCCCCCGCGCTGATAGGCCTAGCCTGATACTTTCAAGACGATCTTGCCAATGTGGCCGGAGCTTTCCATGCGGGCATGCGCAGCGGCGGCATCGGCCAGATCAAATTCGCTGTCCATGACCGGGGCAACTGTTCCAGCCTCAAGCAGCGGCCAGACCGCCTCGTGCAGATCCTGCGCGATGCGTGCTTTGGCCAGATCGCTCTGTGGCCGCAGTGTGCTGCCGGTCAGGGTCAGGCGTTTGACCATCATCATAGCAAAGTTCAACTCGACGACGGGTCCTTGCAGAAACGCGATCTGAACCAGCCTGCCATCTTCGGTCAGCGCCTTGACGTTGCGAGGGATGTAATCGCCGCCAACCATGTCGAGAATCAGATCCGCCCCACCTTCGACCCGCATGGCAGCAACAAAATCCTCGGTCTTGTAGTTGATCGCCCTCTCGGCCCCCAGGTCCAGACAGGCCTGGCATTTCTCGTCCGAACCGGCCGTCACGAAGACCCGGGCTCCGAAAGCGTTGGCCAGCTGAATTGCCGTGGTGCCGATCCCGCTCGATCCCCCGTGTACAAGAAACCGTTCGCCAGCCTTCAGCCCGCCACGAGTGAACACGTTTGACCAGACCGTAAAGAAGGTTTCGGGCAGGCAGGCGGCCTGTTTCAGGCTCAGGCCCGAGGGCACAGGCAGGCAATGTGCCGCCGGTGTTACCACGTATTCTGCATACCCGCCGCCAGGCAACAACGCACAGACCTGATCCCCCAATGCCAACCCCGAGACGCCGGACCCGATGGCCACCACCTCGCCCGAAGCCTCGAGCCCGGGAAGGTCGCTGGCCCCCGGCGGCGGATCATAGGCCCCGGCCCGCTGCAGAGCGTCTGGGCGATTGACGCCGGCATAGGCCACTTTCAAAACCACCTGACCATGACCCGGCTCGGGCATGGGGCGTTCCGTCAGCTTGAGAACGTCCGGACCTCCGGGCGTGGTGATCTCAATGGCGCGCATCATCTGGGGCATTGGCAAAACTCCTTTGCGCAATGGGTATCAGGCGAATCGGGAAAGGCCCAGCAGCAAGAGGCGGTTACTTGCGCGGGTTCAGAAGACCCGGCAGATCGGCCCGCATCCTGACTGGCGCCCGAACCTGACTTGCCAGCCAGTTGGGAACCGCAAGGAACGGTTTGAACAGCGGATTGTTGTTCACCTGCGCCTTGAGCTTCTCGAACTGCATCACATCCGCAATGCGGCGATCCAGGAATTCCCAGGTCCGCTGGTGGTCCGGGCTGTCATCGCCCAACCAGAACAAGAGGGTCGAGGAATACACACCCGACAGTGTTGCGCGTTTGGTGTACCAGTTGACATCATCCGAAGTGTCGCCCAGCGCATCCCAGATCAGGTCACAGGTGCCCCAGACCGCTTTGGCGCCATCTGCTGCATATGACGGCAACGAAAACAAAGTCACGCCTCGGCGCACCGCCTCCCTGTCGGGGACAGCCTGCAGGCGGAAGCGCACTGCGGCGGCAATCCTGTCGCGGAACTTCAGATCGCTCAGGTCCTCGGACTTCAGCCGTTCAAGCATCTCGGCGTCCCCGCGGGCGTGAAATGCGAGCGCCAGATCCACGGCGCCCCGCGGGCAGATGACACGGGCCAGACCTTCGTCCAGATCGCAGTCGGCAATGGCCGCGCGAAAGCTCTCTTCGGACCAACCATCAAAAGGAACATGGGTCAGAATTGCGTCCAGCAATTGCTGTTTTGCATCTTCATAGGTCACGGTCATGGCGGTCCTCCGACTGTTGTGCCCAGTACTAGACAAGTTAGGTCCGCTTTGCTATACGGCCAACTCCTGCAATTTCCTTGCAACTCTATCTAGAAAGGTGGTGACAACCACATGCAGGTTAGTGTTCGCGACAACAATGTCGATCAGGCGCTTCGTGCCCTGAAGAAAAAGCTGCAGCGCGAAGGCGTGTTCCGTGAAATGAAGCTGAAGCAACATTTCGAGAAACCGTCCGAGAAAAAAGCGCGCGAGAAAGCTGAAGCGATCCGCCGTGCCCGTAAACTGGCACGCAAGAAAGCCCAGCGCGAAGGTCTGCTCTAAGATCTTCCTCGTCCAGCTTTGGATGACACTATTTGACGACCCCCGAGGCATCGCCCGGGGGTTTGTCGTTTCAAAAAATCTTGGGCACGTACAATTCGTCCGGCAGAACCCGCCGTTCATACTCGGGATTGTATTTCCGATCCGGCAGAGTGACCTTTTCGTGGGGCACCTCTTCGTACGGAATCTTGGTCAGAATATGCTCCATGCAGTTCAACCTTTCCCGCTTTTTGTCGTTGCCTTCGACAATGTACCAGGGGGCCTCGGGAATGTTGGTTCGGAACAGCATGTCTTCCTTGGCCTTGGTATAGTCTTCCCAGCGGATGCGCGATTCCAGGTCCATCGGTGACAATTTCCACTGCTTCATCGGATCGTGGATTCGCATCAGAAAGCGCAGTTGCTGTTCTTCGTCCGTGATCGAGAACCAGTATTTCAGCAAGATGATCCCCGACCGAACCAACATGCGCTCGAATTCGGGAACGTCCTGAAAGAACTGCTCGACCTGGGCCTCTGTGGCGAAGCCCATCACCCGTTCAACGCCCGCCCGGTTGTACCACGACCGGTCGAACAGAACGATCTCACCCGCCGCCGGCAAATGCGGCACATAGCGTTGAAAATACCACTGGCTCTGCTCGCGCCGGCTGGGGGCCGGCAAAGCAACGACACGTGCAACCCGCGGGTCCAGCCGTTGGGTGATCCGCTTGATTACCCCGCCCTTTCCAGCGCTGTCGCGCCCTTCGAACAGGATGCAAACCTTGGCGCCGGTATGCTGCACCCAGTCCTGAACCTTGATCAGTTCGGCCTGCAGGCGCAACAGGTTGCGGAAATAGACCTTGCGATCCAGCATTTCAGGATGCTGTTCGCGATAGATCTTGCGGACCTCCATCGACAGCATGGGTTCACTGAACTCGATCTCAAAATCCTCGTCCAGTGTGTCCTGCAACTCGGCTTCCAGCCAATCGTCGACTGTGTTCTCATAGTCTTCAGCCAAGGGCCTGCTCCTTATCTTTCAACAGTCTCGGACCATATAGGGTACGTGTAACCGGCCAGTGTCATGCCGACCTGTTTCCCGCCCCGAAGGCCAATATTGAACCGGCTCAACGGCAGATACAACCGCATCGGCAAACCTGCCGCACCAGCGTCAGACAGGCAGTGCGGTCGTCTTGAAAACGGTCCGCAGGGCGAACGAGCTTTGCATTTGCGCAACTCCGGGCAGGCGCGACAGATACTGGCGGTGGATGCGCGCAAAATCCTCGGTGTTTTCGGCGACCACCTTCAGGACATAATCAGCCGACCCGGCCATCAGGTGGCACTCCAGAACGTCCGGAATGCGCCGGACCGCCCGCTCGAAGGCCTCGAGCACCTCCTCGGCCTGACCCTGCAAGGTGATCTCGACAAATACGGTTGTCGGCACCCCCAGTTTGCGCGCATTCAGCAGCGCGACATAGTCCCGGATATAGCCTTCCGCCTCAAGCCGCTGGACCCGGCGATGGCAGGCCGACGGTGACAGGTTGACCTGCTCGGACAGTTCCGCGTTCGACATACGCCCCTTGCGCTGGAGGGCCGCCAGAATCTTTCGGTCAGTCGCATCAAGTGACATTCACGCACATCCGTTGCAAGATTTTCTCATTTCATCGAAAAATTTCCCAGATATTAGCGCATCTGCGCACCGAGTTTCACAGAAATTGCACCGCTTTCTGCACATAATTTGTGCAGTATATGAATGGAGAGCCCCATGAAAATCGGATGCCCAAAGGAAATCAAACCGCAGGAATTCCGCGTCGGCATGACCCCGAACGCCGCGCAGGAAGCGGTTGCCCGTGGTCACGAGGTCATCATCGAAACCGGCGCCGGGCTGGGTTCAGGCTTTGACAACGACGCCTATGTTGCCGCAGGCGCCCGCATCGTGGACACCGCGGAAGAGGTGTTCGCGACCGCCGACATGATCGTCAAGGTCAAGGAACCGCAAGCGGTCGAGCGCAAGATGCTGCGCGAAGGCCAGCTGCTGTTCACCTACCTGCACCTTGCGCCCGACCCGGAGCAAACCCACGATCTGCTGGCCTCGGGCTGCACGGCGATCGCCTATGAAACGGTGACGGACTCCAACGGTGGTCTGCCGCTGCTTGCCCCGATGTCCGAAGTCGCGGGGCGTCTGGCCCCGCAAGTCGGTTCGTGGACCCTGCAAAAGGCCAATGGTGGGCGCGGCGTTCTGATGGGCGGCGTCCCTGGTGTGGGCCCGGCCAAGGTTGTCGTGATCGGTGGCGGCGTCGTTGGCACGCATGCGGCTCAGGTGGCGGCTGGCATGGGCGCTGATGTGACCGTTCTGGACCGTTCGCTGCCGCGCCTTCGCTATCTGGACGACGTCTTCGGTGGCCGGTTCAAGAACCAGTACTCGACCGCCGGTGCCACGGCCGAACTGATCCAGTCGGCGGATATGGTGATCGGGGCCGTTCTGATCCCGGGCGCGGCCGCCCCGAAACTGATCACCCGCGAGCAATTGTCGACCATGAAGCCGGGCGCGGTGCTTGTCGACGTTGCCATCGACCAGGGCGGCTGCTTCGAAACCTCCAAGGCAACGACGCACGCCGATCCGATCTATGAGGTTGATGGCATCATGCACTACTGCGTGGCCAATATGCCGGGTGCGGTGGCACGGACCTCGACCATCGCGCTGGGGAACGCAACGATGCCGTTCATGCTGGCGCTGGCCGACAAGGGCTGGAAACAAGCATGTCAGGACGATCCCCACCTTCTGGCGGGCCTCAACGTGCACGCCGGCCAGTTGACATACTATGCTGTAGGCAAGGCACTGGGGATCGACGTGGTTTCGCCCGCAATGGTCGTCAAGGCCTGATCGAAACGCAACAGCGCCGCGCATCTGCGCGGCGCTTGGCCCAACCGAAGAAGGGCATTTCCAATGCCCGACGGACGGGCGGGAGCATTCAGCCCTCTTTGTGGATTTCCACCGAGTGCGGGTAGGGAATCGAAATGCCCTTGCTGTCAAACGCTTCCTTGACGGCCTTGGTCAGATCAAACTTGACGTCCCAATAGTCGGCGGCCGCGCACCACAACCGCGCGGTCAGGTCTACCGAGCTGTCTCCCAAGTTGGTCACACGCACCCAGGGCTCGGGGTCCGAGTGTATGCGCTTGTCCGCCTTGGCCACATCCAGAATGATCTTCATGGCCGCATCCGCACTGTCGCCATAGTCGATCCCGAACACCAGATCGACACGCCGCGTGTCGTGCGCCGAGTAGTTGGTGATAATCGACCCCCAGGCCTGACCGTTGGGAACGATGATCTGCACATTATCGGGCGTGACCAGTTCGGTCGTGAACAGGTTCAGGTCCTTCACCGTGCCGGCTGTCCCACCGATATCCACGAACTGACCCAGCTTGTATGGCCGGAAAACCACCAGCATCACACCTGCGGCCAAATCGCTGAGCGTACCCTGCAGCGCAAGGCCGATGGCCAGCGAAGCGGCACCCAGAATGGCAACGATACTCGTCGCTTCGATCCCGAAGATGCCAAGCACAGCAACCAGAACAATGGCCAGGATCACCCATTTGACGGTGCTGGCAACGAAATTCCCCAAAGTCGGATCGATTTGCGGGGTCGAATTAATTCGACGGCGAACGATCCCTGCGATCATGCCAGCGGCTATCCAGCCGACAACAAGAACGATCAGGGCTTTGACCGCGCTCATGATCAATGGGGCAAATGCCCCTACCTGCGTCACGACCTCATCCACGGGCGTCTCCTTTCAAACAGCAACAAACCCGCGACTTTCGCGCGGGGTTTCCGCAACATTGGGCGATAAAACCGCACAGGTCTAGGTTTGAAATGTCCCGGATTTCCCCGCTGTGCTTCAGCAAACAGTCGCTGCCCGGGGTTGCACAGACCGCCATCTAACAATCCGCCCCTGAATGCCTAGCTTGCAATAGTACCCGAACAAGGAGCTTGCCATGCTGGACACCGCCACCTTCCCGATCATGACCAAATGGCCCCCGCATTCGCCGGAGCGGATCCAACTCTATTCCTTCCCGACGCCGAACGGCGTGAAGGTGTCCATCATGCTCGAAGAAACAGGCCTGCCCTACGAGGCGCACAAGGTCACCCTGTCAGACGCCGACGTTAAAAGCCCCGAGTTTCTGTCGCTGAACCCAAACAACAAGATTCCGGCGATCATCGATCCTGACGGCCCGGACGGACAGCCCTTGGCGCTGTTCGAAAGTGGTGCGATCCTGCTGTACCTGGCCGAGAAAACCGGCAAGTTCCTCGGCCAGAACACGGCCGACAAGTATCGGATCACGCAATGGCTGATGTTCCAGATGGGCGGCGTGGGTCCGATGTTCGGGCAGTTGGGTTACTTCCACAAGTTCGCCGGCAGCGCGATCGAAGACCCGCGCCCGCGCGAGCGGTATATCAACGAGGCCAAACGGCTGCTGAATGTCGTCGAGACCCAGTTGCACGGGCAGGACTGGATCGCCGGTGAGTACTCAATTGCCGATATCGCTTTGGCCCCGTGGCTGCGCGGCCTTGATTTCTACGGCGCCAAAGAGTTGGTCGGCTGGGACGATCATCGCAACACCATCGCCTATCTGAACCGGTTCCTGGACCGGCCCGCGGTTCAAAAGGGTCTGGTCACGCCTCCGCGCGGGTAAGGGATCACGCCGTCGCCGCCTTGCAAGCGGCGTCGGCATTCCGTTCCATCAACCGGGCAGTTTCCCGGTCAGCACATAGCGCAGAATCTCGACCACCTGGCGGGGCTCCTCGGCCACCGCCAACGCGGCGGTATCGACCTCTTTCAGCGCATGCTGATGCTCGGGACCGTGCAGCACGATGATCGACTTGCCCAGGGCCGCGGCATAGCCCGCGTCGAAGGCCGCATTCCACTGCTTGTACTTGTCCCCGAATCGCACCACGACGACGTCGGCATCGGCGATCCCCTTGCGGGTACGGATCGCGTTGACCATCGCACCTTTGTGGTCGTGCCAGTACTTGTTCGGCTCGGCCCCCAGAATGGCGACCCCGCAATCGTCGCTGGCCGCATGATCGGTCACCGGGCTGTTGAACGTGACGTCCAGCCCTTGCGCGCCTTCGATGATCTGTTCGCGCCAATCCGTGTGGATCTCGCCCGACAGGTAGACATTCAAACCCATTGCAGCCTCCGCCTTTTGCTTCTGGCCCTGTTTACTGTCCAAACCCGCAAAGCCCAATGCGGAAGTTGCCTGCCGATGCGGCGCTGGCGTCACAGCTTGCGGGCCACCAGATAGCGCGAGGGCGGTTTTGCCGGGAAGTTCCCGCTTTCGATAATCTCGAACCCGGCCTTTTCAATGGCGGTTTCCAGCGTCTTGATGTCGAATTGACTGACGAATGGCGCCTTGCCCAAAAGCTGCATGATCGGCAGCAGCAGCTTAAGCAAGCCGAACTTGAACCCCAATCCACCCTGGGCAAGACAGGGCGTTTTTGAAATGAACAGACCGCCGGGTTTCAACACCTCATGAACCCCGGACAGCGTCGCCTCCAGATCCCGGATCAGGTGCAGCAGATTGAACGCCATCACCACATCATAGGCCCAATTCGGGGGGCGGTTGGCGTCGGCCTCGACAAAGACGACGTTTTCGATCTGCTCCTCTTGCGCCAGCCTGCGGCCCACGGCCAACATGCCCGGAGAGACATCGCTCGCCGTGATCGTATCCGCATGGCCGGATAGCCGCAACGCGGTGCGCCCGGTTCCGCAGCCCAGTTCCAGCACCTGATCGGTCGGCTTCAGATAGGACACCGTGCGTTGCAACGTGTGCTCATAGGACTCCATGTCCCGGATCGGGGATTTCGCGTATTTCTCGGCGATTCCGTCCCAGAATTTGGCTGTGGCGGTCATGTAGGCTCTCCTTTAAGCGCAAGGTAGTGATACGCGTTTCAAAGGTGAATTGCCGAAATTCGCAGAATCCTTATACATTCATGCATGGATGATCCGCGCAAATTCGACTGGAACCATATCCGCGCCTTTCTGGCCACGGCCGAGACCGGCTCGCTTTCGGCGGCGGCACGGCGATTGGACCAGACGCAACCGACCCTCAGCCGCCAGATCGCCGCGCTTGAATCCGATCTGGGCGTGATGCTGTTCGAACGGGTCGGCCGATCACTTCAGATCACCACCGCCGGGATCGAGCTGTTGGAGCACACCCGGACCATGGGCGCCGCCGCAGATCGCATTGCGCTGGCCGCGTCCGGTCAGGCGCAGTCGATCGAAGGGCAGGTGCGGATCACCGCAAGCGACGTGATGTCGGCCTATATCCTACCGGATCTGCTTCGCGAGATTCGCGCGCAAGCTCCGAAACTGCGGATCGACGTGATCGCCGCGAACGACATTCGCGATCTGATGCGGCGCGAGGCGGATATCGCCATCCGACATGTCCGCCCCGACCAGCCCGACCTGATCGCAAAACTGGTGCAGGAGGCCGACGGGCATTTCTATGCCGCCACCGCCTACCTGAACCGGGCTGGGCGCCCCAAGTCCCTGTTGGAGCTATCCCGGCACGAGTTCATCAGTTTCGGCGACACCGCGCAGATGATCGCCTATTTCGAACCGATAGGCCTGCATCTGACCGAAGAAAACTTCCGCCTGGGGTCGCAGAACGGCATCGTCTCGTGGGAATTTGCCCGGCAGGGCTTTGGCATCGCGCCCATGTCCGAGCCGGTTGGCGATGCCACACCGGGTATGGAGCGCGTCCTTCCCGACATGGAGCCGCTGCGGTTCCCGATCTGGCTGACCACCCACCGCGAGCTGCATACCAGCCGGCGCATTCGGCTAGTCTTTGACCTGCTGGCAGAGTTCTTCGCAAAATGAAACACGCGCACCTTCGGCGCGCGTGTCTCTTCGGGTTAGAGCCGCTTCAACCGCGCAGAACGCCGCCGGTTGCCTTGGTGACCTTGGCGATGATCTTTTCCGCCACCGCCTCGATGTCTTTTTCCTTCAGCGTGCTGTCGGTCGGCTGCAGACGCACGGTGATGGCCAGAGATTTCTTGCCCTCACCCAGGCTGCCGCCGATGAATTCGTCGAATACGCGCACCTCTTCGATCAGCGCCTTGTCGGCTCCGGCGGCGGCATTCACCAGCGTCAGCGCCTCGACATCGGCATCGACGACAAAGGCAAAGTCACGCTCGACCGCCTGCAGGTCGCGCAGTTCCAGCGCCGAGCGGGTGGTGCCGGATTTGCGCGGCAGCGGCACCTCGTCCGGCCAGATGGTGAAGGCCACGGCCGGGCCCTTGATGTCCAACTGCTGCAGCACGCGCGGATGCAGTTCACCGAACACGCCCAGCACCTTTTTGGGGCCAAGGCAGATCTTGCCGTGACGGCCCGGATGCCACCAGGCGTCGCCGTCGCGCAGGATCTGCACCTTGGCCGGGGCCCCGATGGCGGCCAGCACAGCCTCGGCATCGGCCTTGGCGTCGAACAAATCGACCGTGCGGGCGGCGCCATGCACATCCTTGGGTCCGGTCCGCCCGACCAGAAGGCCTGCGATCTGGGTGCGTTGCTCGCCGGGTTCCCCGTCATGAAAGACCGGGCCGACCTCGAACAGGGCCAGATCGGCAAAGCCGCGCGCCTGGTTGCGGGCCGCGGCCTGCAGCAGGCCGGGCAGCAGGTCGGGGCGCATGTGGCTCATCTCGGACGAGATCGGGTTTTCCAGCATCGTCGCGTCATCGCCGCCACCGAACAGCGCGGCCGAAGCCTGATCGATGAAAGTATAGCTGACGCATTCACTGTACCCCAGCGCCGCGCAGGTGCGCCGCGCCATCGACTGACGCCGCTGGGCCGGAGTCATGACCGGCTTGGGTATACCATCCGTGACACGCGGCAGCGGCTTGCCCTGCAGCTTGGTCAGCGATGCGATGCGGGCGACCTCCTCGACCAGATCGGCCTCGCCCTGGATGTCGGGGCGCCAGCTGGGCACATGGGCCATGTCGCCTTCCAGCCGGAAGCCCAGCCGGGTCAGGGTCTGGCGCTGCTCGCTTTCGGGGATGTCCATGCCCACCAGCGACTGCACCCGCGCCGCATCCAGCCGATAGGCGCGCGAATGGTCCGGCGCCTTGCCGGCCTCGACGACCTTCGAAACCTCGCCGCCGCAGATATCCAGAATCATCTGGGTCGCGTGCTCCAGCCCTTCCAGCGTGTATGCCGGATCGACTCCACGCTCGAACCGGTAGCGCGCATCCGAGTTGATCTTGAGCGCGCGCCCCGCCAGCGCGATCTGGACATGATCCCAGAAGGCGCTTTCCAAAAACACGTTCACCGTGTCTTCGGTGCAGCCGGTCTCCATTCCGCCCATGATGCCGGCGATGGATTCCGGGCCGTTGTCGTCGGAAATCACCATCATCCCGGGCTGGAGAGTGTATTCCTTTTCGTCCAGCGCCACCAGTTTCTCGCCGCCCTTGGCGCGGTGCACCCGCAGGTTGCCCTTGACCTTGTCGGCGTCAAAGACGTGCAGCGGGCGGTTGCTGTCGAACGTCATGTAGTTGGTGATATCCACCAGGGCCGAGATCGGACGCAGACCGATCGCCTTCAGCTGATCCTGCAGCCATTGCGGGCTGGGGCCGTTCTTGACGCCGCGGATCAAGCGACCGGTGAAATGCGGGCAGCCATCCAGCGTGTCGTCGTCGATCGTCACCTTGATCGGGCTTTCGAAATCCCCGGGCACCGGGGCATAGTCGCGCTGCTTCAACTTGCCCAGACCCCGCGCCGCCAGATCGCGCGCGATGCCCGCAACGCCCAGCGCATCGGGGCGATTGGGGGTGATGGCGATCTCGATCACCGGGTCGATCTTGGCGGGGTCGTTCTCGGCCAGCCAGTCGACGAACCGCTGGCCCACCTCGCCCGAGGGCAGCTCGATGATGCCGTCATGTTCGTCCGACAGTTCCAGCTCGCGCTCGGACGCCATCATGCCAAAGCTTTCGACGCCGCGGATCTTGCCAACGCTGATCGTCAGATCCAGACCGGGGATATACATGCCCGGCTTGCAGACCACGACGGTGATGCCCTCGCGCGCGTTGGGGGCGCCGCAGATGATCTGCAACTCGCCCTCGTCGGTGTCCACTTTGCAGACGCGCAGCTTGTCTGCATCGGGGTGTTTCTCGGCATGTTTCACATAGCCAAGGGTAAAATCCTTGAGCTTGTCGGCCGGGTTGATGACCTCTTCGACCTCGAGCCCGAGATCGGTCAGCGCCTCGGCGATCTCATCAACCGAGGCGTCGGTGTCCAGGTGGTCTTTCAGCCAGGAGAGGGTGAATTTCATTTCTGTTTTCCTGTCCGGTAAGGCGGGCCAGCCCGCCGAATTCTCTTGGGCAGCAGGGCAAGCCCCACGCTATTTCATCGTGACAAGCCACCATGCAGGTTGGGCATGTCCAGCGCCGCAAACCCATAGTGGCGCAGCCAGCGCAGGTCGCTGTCAAAGAACGCCCGCAGATCCGGGATGCCGTATTTCAGCATCGCCAGGCGGTCGATGCCGATGCCGAAGGCAAAGCCCTGATAGACCTCGGGGTCGATCCCGCCGGCGGCGATCACCTTGGGGTGGACCATGCCGCTGCCCAGAATCTCCATCCAGTCGTCGCCCTCGCCGATCTTTAGCTGACCGCCTTCCCAGGAACAGCGGATATCGACCTCGGCCGAGGGTTCGGTGAACGGGAAATGCGAGGCGCGGAAGCGCAGTTCGACGTCGTCGACCTCGAAGAACGCCTTGACGAATTCTTCCAGAACCCATTTCAGGTTCGCCATCGAGATGTCCTTGTCGATGGCCAGCCCTTCGACCTGGTGGAACATCGGCGTGTGGGTCTGGTCATAGTCGGCGCGATAGACACCGCCCGGGCAGATCACGCGGATCGGCGCGCCCTGCTTCTCCATCGAGCGGATCTGAACCGGCGATGTATGGGTGCGCAGCACATGCGGCGGGCGATTGTCGCCCGGCGCGCGGTGCATGTAGAACGTGTCCATCTCGGCCCGCGCGGGGTGGTGGCCGGGGATGTTCAGCGCGTCGAAATTGTACCAATCTGTCTCGATCCGCGGACCTTCGGCGACGGAAAAGCCCAGTTCGGCAAAGATCGCGGTCAGTTCCTCGGTCGCCTGGCTGACCGGGTGGATCGAGCCTTGGCGGCGCGGGCGCGCGGGCAGGGTCACGTCCAGCCACTCGGTCCGCAGACGTTCGTCCAGCGCGGCATCGGCCAATGCGGCCTTCTTGGCGGCCAGCGCCGAATTGATCTCGTCCTTCAGCGCGTTCAGCGCGGGGCCGGCGACCTGGCGTTCCTCGGGCGTCATCTTGCCCAGTTCGCGCATCTTCAGCGCCACTTCGCCCTTTTTGCCCACCGCGGCCACGCGGATCGCTTCCAGCGTGCTTTCGTCGCCTGCGTCAGCGATCTGACCCAGGTATTTTGCCTTAAGATCGTCCATGACGGTCCCCTGAATTCTGTTGCTGTCCTGCTATCACAGCAGCGCGCGAAAGCAAGAGGGCCGGGCCGCGCGATCAGGTCGCGCGCAGAACCGCTGCCTGTCGATCACACCGGACCGGGCGGATCGTGGGGCCATAGCCCTGCGGATGGGTCTGCAGTTCGGGGAACAGCGCAAACAGTTCGCGCGCGGCCTCCTGCTCCAGCCCCGAGAGCGCCTCCTGCCCCGGAAAGAAGCTCTCGGACACAAGACCCGAAGTGGTGACCAGCTGGTGCCGGTCGAAGAACAGATGGACATAGCGGACGATGTCGCAGGGCTGCACGGTGACGGTGTCGCCGTTGACCAGAGATTTGGCAGGAACCAGAACCTCATCCTCGCCGAACAGAAGCTGGGCTTGCCAGCCGCCGACCAGAATGCGGTGCTGGGGCGAGACCAGAATGTCTGTCTTGGCGCCCAGAACACCCGCGCGGATGCGCACCGGCGCGAAACGACCCACGCCGCGCACCGTGCGGCGGCCGATCCAGCGCACTCGGCAGGGGCCGTCATCGACGGTCAGGACAGTGTCGCCGGGCTGCAGCGTCTCGATCCGGCGCGGCCCCTCGGGGGTATCCACCAAGGTACCTGCTGTAAAACAGGCGGCCCCGGTATCCCCGGGCGACAAGGGGCCATAGGTCAGCGTGTCGGGATCGGGCTGGTTGAACTGCAAGGTCGTCGTGGTCTGGTTCGGCCCGACCAGCACCGGCAGGTTGACCGAGGTTTCCCCGGCCGCCAGCCCATCGACCGCGACGATGTTCTGCGTGCCGCCACCGATGTCGTAGAAATCTATCACCTCACCCGTGGCGGTGTTGGTCAGCGCATAGGCTTCGTAATTGGTTGGGCCGCCGCCATCCGGATCGGTCAGGAAGATCGGGAAATCATCGGCCGAGATGACATAGACGATCTCGTTGTTGTCGGGGTCGACGGTGACCTGAACGGAGGGATCGTTGAGTGGGATCTCGATCCCGACCTGCCCGTTCGCCTGATAGAAGGACACGGTGAAATCCGCCGGGTCTTCGCCGGGGCGAAGGGACACCTCCAGGAATTCGGACACGCCCGAATTCGCGGCATAGGCATTGGAATAATGCAACTCACTGATACGCGCCATGAAAGCACCACGACCGGAAAACCTGACCCGAATGTATCGCGCAAACGCCGCCGCCGAACAAGGCGCGATCCGGGAATGTGGCTAACAGGCCCCTAATTGCAACAGGTCGCGGTCAGTAGCTGTATTCGGGGTAGATCCGCGTCAGATCGCCCTGCCAGTCGCCGTGATAATGCTCGAGCAGTTCATCGGCCGGCACCTTGCCGGACTGGATGCTTTCCTTAAGCGCGTTCAGGAAATGCGTCTCGTCCGGGACGAGACCACCCGCACCCGGCCGCGCCCGCGCCTTCAGGCCGGAATCGGCGATGGCCACCACCTCGCGCGCCAGATCGTGCATGTTGATGCCGCCGACCTGCGCCTGCAGCCCGTCCCGGGCCGCGGCGACGCGCAGCCCCTCGCGGGTTTCGGCGTCCCAGCCTTTGACCAGATCCCATGCGGCATCCAGCGCGGACTGGTCATAGGTCAGCCCCACCCAGAAGGCGGGCAGCGCGCACAGACGGCGCCACGGGCCGCCGTCGGCCCCGCGCATTTCCATGAATTTCTTGATCCGCGCCTCGGGGAAAGCGGTGGTCAGGTGATCGGCCCAATCCGAAAGCGTCGGCGTCTCGCCCGGCAGCGCGGGCAGCTTGCCCTGCAGAAAATCGCGGAACGACATGCCCAGCGCATCGATATATTTGCCGTCGCGATAGACGAAGTACATCGGCACATCCAAGGCATATTCCACGTAGCGCTCGAACCCGAAGCCGTCCTCGAACACGAAGGGCAGCATGCCGGTGCGCGCGTCATCCAGATGCCGCCAGATGTAGCTGCGCCAGCTTTTGTGGCCATTGGGCTTGCCCTCGAAGAAGGGCGAGTTGGCAAACAGCGCGGTCGCCACCGGTTGCAGGGCCAGCGCCACGCGCAGCTTCTGCACCATGTCCGCCTCGGACCCGAAATCAATGTTGACCTGCACCGTGCAGGTCCGGCGCATCATGGCGCGGCCCATGTCGCCGACCTTTTCCATGTAGTCGTTCATCAGGACATACCGGCCCTTGGGCATCAGCGGCATGTCCTCGTGCTTCCAGATCGGCGCGGCGCCCAGCCCGATGAAGCCTACGCCGATCTTGTCGGCAATGTCCTTCACGTCGCGCAGATGCGCGTTCACCTCGTCGCAGGTCTCGTGGATGGTCTCCAGTGGCGCGCCTGACAGCTCCAGCTGCCCGCCCGGTTCCAGTGAGACGTTGGCCCCGTCCTTTTCCAGCCCGATCAGCTTGCCCGCCTCTTCCACGGGGGTCCAGCCATGCCCGTCGCGCAGCCCCTGCAGTACCGCCAGGATCGAGCGTTCGCCTTCGTAGGGCAGCGGCTTCAGCGTGTCCTTGCAATAGCCGAATTTCTCGTGCTCGGTCCCGATGCGCCATTCGCTTTTGGGTTTGCAGCCATCGGCCAGGTATTCGGCCAGTTGTTCGTGGCGTTCGATCGGCCCGCCGCCGGACTGAGGAATGGACATGAACCGTGCTCCGATCCTGAAGTGTCGAGTCGTGGGGGTCAGTGGTGGTCGCAATCTCCCCCGGTGTCAATGCACCGTCAATTCAACCGGATGTGTGCCGGGCGCGAGGGGTGGCGTTCCCAGATGACCACCGGATGCGACGCCCCGCCCTTGAGTTCCGACAGCATCCGCTCGGTCCGCAGCCCCGGCAGGGCCGAGAACACATCGAACAACGCCTCGGCGCCCTCGGCATTCACGGGAATGTGAAGCGGCGGCTGGCCGGGCTGCTGCAGCACCCAATGCGCGGGGCTGGCGGTAGGGTCCAGAGTCAGGCTCTCGATTTCGCGGGTGGCGACGATGCCACCTTCCAGCGGCCCCAGATAGGCAATCTGCCCTTCATCCACCGACACCACGCCCGGCCCGCCCGCGCCCAGCCGGAACCGCGCGCGCTGTACGCCGATCACGGCCAGCGCGACCGAGACCAGCACAAGCACCCAGCCCAGCCAGCCCAGCAACCCGCCCGGACCGCCAATCCAGCTGAGGCCAAGGATCAGAACGAACCCGGCGGCCAGCACCTCGCGCCAGCGCCACAGGGCCAGTTTGGCTTCGGGTCGGATGAAACTCATGACGCGGCCTCCATCTGATCGCTGAACAGGACCAGTGAAAAGGTCCCGGCAGGGGCAAACCCAATTGCAACATAAGCACGCACGGCGGCGATTGAAGCCGCAAACAAAACGGCCTTGCGCACCCCGGCGGCCCGCGCCTCGGCCAGATGCAGGGCAACGGCGGTGCGGGCATAGGCCCGACCGCGCAGCGCGGGCGGGGTAAACACGCCACCGATCTGGACGATCTCGGGCAGCGTGGCATTGAAGCCCGTCATGCTGACGGGCTGGCCATCGACCATCAGCAGCCGGTGGGAGTCGCGCTGAATATATCCGTCGATGTCCTTCTGCGCTGCCGCGTGGGCCATGCCCGGGTCGGTGCCCAAGGATTCCAGATGATAGGCCTCGCGCCAGCGGATCAATAGGCTCCGATCCCCATCCGAAAGCGGCACCAGCCTTGCGTTTTCCGTTGGTGGAACGATCAGGTCGCGCAGGTCCAGCGCAAAAGAGGGCTCGTCCCGGTCCAGACGGGCGGCGCGGTCCTGCCATCCGGCTTGTCGCAGAAACCGGCGGGCTTGCGTGGCCTCGCCCGCCAGCCCGATGACCCGGCGCCCCCGGATCAGGTCCGCTGCCTCGGCAAGGCCGGCCTCGGGCAGATCCGGGCACTGCGGCAGGATCATGCCTTCGTTGGTGATGCCGAACACGCCGCGCAGCGGGTCGCCCAGCATCCACATGCTCATTGCGCGCGGCGCGGGTGCGTTCAGGCCAAACTCTCGCAGGTTGGCCAGAGCGAACATCGAGCTTTGCACATGGTCCAGAAGAAACCGCTCAATCGCCGGTACGTCCTGTTGCTGCGCCAGCCGCCACATCAGGACCAGTCCCCCAGCGTCTGCTGCCACAGGGTCATCGCGGCCACCGCCGCCGTATCGGCCCGCAAGATGCGCGGCCCCAGGCTGACCACATGCGTGCAAGGCAGATCCTTCAGCCGCTGGCGCTCGGCATCGGAGAACCCGCCCTCGGGGCCGATCAGGATGGCCCAGGGCCGGCCCTTGTCCTGAGCGGCCAGGCGCAGGGCCGACCCGGCCTCGACCTCGTCGCAGAACATTAGCTGGCGGCCGTAGGGCCAGTTGTCCAAAAGCTTGTCCAGCCGCTGCAAGTCGCAGACCTCGGGCACGAAGGTGCCGCCGCATTGCTCGGCCGCCTCGACCGCATGGGCCTGCAGCCGGTCCTGGCGGATGCGTTCGGAATTGGTGAAGGCAGTCTGCACCGGCATGATCTTGGCGGCCCCCATCTCGGCCGCCTTTTCGACGATGAAATCGGTCCGCGCCTTCTTGATCGGGGCAAACAGAAGCCACAGGTCCGGCGGCAGTTGCAGTGGCCGGGTCTGTTCAAGACAGCTCAGAACACCGCCCCGCTTGCCCGACTCGGCCACCTCCGCCAACCACTCGCCATCGCGGCCGTTGAACAGGCCCACCTGCCCGCCCACGGCCAGACGCATCACGCCGAACAGGTAATGGGCCTGCTCGCGCGTCAAAGGAACCGATTGCCCCGCACCCAAAGGGTGATCTACATACAGCCTGATCTTCGCACTCATGAGACCCTACATATGCAAGGCAATGCCCCAACACCAGACGGTCAGGTCGCCGACGCCGTTACCGGCAACTGGGTCGATACCCGCGCCCCGGCCTTTGCCCGCCCCTATCTGCGGCTGTCGCGCGCGGACCGGCCGATCGGAACGTGGCTGCTGCTGATTCCGTGCTGGTGGGGCCTGGCGCTGGCGATCCTGCATGACGGTCAGCCGCGGTGGGGCGACCTGTGGATTGCCGTGGGGTGCGCGGCCGGGGCCTTTCTGATGCGTGGCGCGGGCTGCACCTGGAACGACATCACCGACCGCAAGTTCGACGCGCAGGTCGCCCGCACGCGCTCGCGGCCCATCCCCTCGGGTCAGGTCAGCGTGCGGCAGGCGGTGATCTGGATGGGCCTCCAGTGCCTTCTGGCGCTCGCGATCCTGCTGACCTTCAACCAGGCGGCCATCGCGATGGGCGTCCTGTCGCTGCTGCCGGTGACGATCTATCCCTATGCCAAGCGCTTCACCTGGTGGCCGCAGGTGTTTCTGGGGCTGGCCTTCAACTGGGGCGCCCTGCTGGCCTGGGCGGCGCATCGCGGCACGGTCGAATGGCCCGCGATCCTGCTGTACCTGTCCGGCATCGCCTGGACGCTGTTCTATGACACGATCTATGCCCACCAGGACGCCGAGGATGACGAGCTGATCGGCATCAAGTCCACCGCGCGTCTGTTCGGGACCGACACCGCGAAATGGCTGAAGTATTTCCTTGTGGCGACCGTGGCGCTGATGGGGCTGGCCATCGTCGAGGCCGCGCTGCCCAATTCCAGCGTGCTGGCGCTGGTCGTGGCCATTGGTGGACCTTGGGCAATGGGGTGGCACATGGCGTGGCAACTGCGCGGGCTGGACATCGAAGACAACGCGAAACTGCTGCAGCTGTTTCGCGCCAACCGGGACACCGGCCTTATTCCGCTCATCTTCCTTTGCGTCGCATTGCTCCTCTGATTGCACCTCGGTACCGGTGCCTGTAAGAGTCCCGCCCAATGGCCCGAGGAGATAAGAAACCGCTCATGCGCTTGCCGTATTTCCTGACATCAGCCCTGATCTTTGTCGTGTCGGCGGGGGTCTGTCTGCTGGCCGCCGGATTCGCGGTGACCAAGATCGAAGAAACCTCGGAAACTGCCGTTCGAAATGCACTGAGCATGCAGGGCCACGAGTGGGCCGAAGTGCAGGCGGATGGGCTGCGCGTTGTGCTGACCGGTACTGCCCCGGACGAGGCCACCCGATTCAACGCGCTGACCGCGGCCGGTACACAGGTCGACACTTCTCGGGTGATCGACGAGATGGACATTGCCCCGACGGCTGACCTGACTCCGCCCAAATTCTCGGCTGAAATCCTCCGGAACGACAGCGGCATATCCGTGATCGGGTTGGTTCCGGCCAGCGTGGATCGCAACGCTCTGATGGCCCGGTTGCAGAAGCTGGACCCCCAGGCGCGGGTTTCGGACCTGCTGGAAACCGCAGACTACAAGAAACCCAAAGGCTGGGACGACGCGATTTCCTATGCCATCCTTGCCCTGTCCAAGCTGCCGCGAGCCAAGGTTTCCGCCAGCCCCGACCTGGTCAAGATCACTGCCATCGCCGACAGCCAGCAGGAAAAAGAACGGCTGGAACAAGAGCTGACACGCGCCGCGCCGCCCAGCTTGCGCATTGGTCTGGCGATTTCGGCACCTCGCCCGGTGATCACTCCGTTCACCCTGCGCTACCTGATTTCGGAGGAAGGCGGCCAGTTCGACGCCTGTTCGGCACAGGATGAAAAGGCGCGCGACACCATTGTTGCCGCCGCGCAGGATGCCGGGCTTTCAGGGCCCTATACCTGCACAATCGGCCTGGGTGTGCCATCGCCCCGATGGGCGCAGGCCGCTGAACTGAGTATCCGGGCTCTGTCCGAGATCGGGCAAGGATCGGTCACGATGTCGGATGCCGACATCACGCTGATTGCTGAACCGAACACCAGCCCGGCCACCTTCGACAAGGTCGTGGGCGAGTTGGAGAACGCCCTGCCCGAAGTGTTCGCCCTGCACGCGGTTCTGCCCGAACCCGAGAACAACGAACAGGCCGGACCTGTGGAATTCACCGCCACCCGCAGCCCGGAAGGTTTGGTACAACTGCGCGGCCGTCTGGGCGACGATTTGCAGCGCGACATGATCGACAGCTACGCCCGGGCTGCCTTCGGATCCGATCAGGTTCACAGTGCCGCCCGCGTAGTCGACCAGATGCCGCAGGACTGGCCCGTGCGTGTTCTGGCGGGGCTGGAATCCCTGTCCTGGCTGAACAACGGCGTGCTGACCGTAACGCCCGACAAGGTCGAGTTGACAGGCGTCAGCCATGATGAAGACGCCAAGGCACAGATCGCGGGCCTGCTGTCCGACAAGCTGGGCGATGCGCAGGACTTTGACCTGTCGATCACCTATCAGCCCCCGCCCGAACCCGAAGACGCGCTGCCAGACCCCGAGCAGTGCGAAAGTCGCATCGCCGAGGTTCAGGAAACCCGCAAGATCACGTTCGAGCCCGGGTCGGCTACGGTTTCATCAGAGTCCCGCGACAGTCTGAACCAGATTGCCGAGATCCTGCGCGAATGCGGACCGATCCGGATTGAAATCCAGGGTCATACCGACAGCCAGGGCCGTGAAGAGATGAACCAGCAGCTGAGCCAGTCACGCGCCCAGTCCATCCTGAACGAATTGCGCGCCCGCCGGGTGCCGACCAAAAGCTACTCGGCCGCAGGATATGGTGAGACGCAGCCCATTGCAGACAATGGCACCGAAGACGGGCGCGAGAAAAACCGGCGCATCGAATTTCGCCTGATCCGGCCCGAGCCGGTCACCATTCAGGAAACCGGTCTGGAAGCATTGGAGACCCAGACAAGCGCAACCGAACCTGCGCCAACAGAAGAAGAAGCATCCGAAACGGATGCAGGGGACCAGTAAGTTGAACAGAACCGAATTCATCATCGCCACCGCCGTCATCCTGTTCGCCGCCTTCTGCATGGGCTGGTTCGCCAACTGGCTGGTGCACCGCCTGTCGCGCGTGCGCCAATCCGACGTGGCTGATCTGGACCGCATGAGCCAGGAGCTGCACGAGGCCGAGGAAACCCGTGATCAGGCGATCACCTATCTGCAGCAGCGCGAGGCCGAGCTGACCAACCAGCTGACCCAAACCGAGGCCGAGCTGGCCGCGGCCATGGACGGGCTGCGCGCCGCCCGCCAGGAAGCCGAGGAATTGCGCGGCCGGATCAACAACGCCGACTGAGCGCCTACCAGCGCGACAGCGCGTCCTCATCCTCGTCCTTGGCGGCAACCCACTCCGCGCCCGAACCTGTGATTTCCTTTTTCCAGAACGGGGCGCGGGATTTTAAGTAGTCCATCAGGTATTCGGCAGCCTCGAACGCATCCTTGCGGTGCGGGGCTGCCGTTGCGACCATCATGATCCGGTCACCCGGGGCCAGCCGCCCATGGCGATGGATCACCAGCACATCGCCCAGAGACCAACGGTTTTTGGCTTCCTCGGCGATCTTGGCGATGGCGCGTTCGGTCATGCCGGGATAATGCTCGATCTCCATGCAGGCCAGATCGGTCTGCGCCAGATCTCGCACGACACCGGTAAAGGTGACGATGGCGCCATTGGCCGTGTCACCCGCGGCAAAGGCATTGGCCTCGGCCCCCAGATCGAACGGCTCTTGCTGGACGGAGATCCGCATCGCCCTAGCCGCCGGTCATGGGCGGGAAAAAGGCCACTTCGCGGACGCCGGCCAGCGGCGCGTCGAAATCCGACAGTTCCTGATCCAGCGCGACCCGCAGGGCGGAGACGTCGGCAAAGGCCGCGGCATAGCGGTCTTCGCGGGCGCTGAGTTCCGCCACCAGATCGGAGACCGTAGCCGCGGTGGTTTCGACCATTTCCTTCGGTACGCCGATCCGCTCGCGGACCCAGGCGAAATACAGAACATCCATGTGTCAGCCTTCCTTCAGATGGGGCATGGCTTTACGTAGGTAGTCGTAGCCGGTGATCAATGTCAGCGTCGCCGCGATCCACAGCAGCCACAACCCGATGCGGCCCGACCAGAACATGCCATCCAGCTTCCATTGCAGGCCCGAGATATCCTCGACCTGGCCCGACAGGATCTGGTCGATCAGCGCGGCATCCATGCCGAAGGTGGACATGACGAAATAGTGCTCGAATATGCCCTGCGAAAACAGCACGGCAATCGCCACCATCTGCGCGGTCGTCTTCCACTTGGCCAGCTTGGTGACCTTGAGCGTTCCGGCCACGTCGCCCAGATACTCGCGCAGGCCCGAGACGAAGACCTCGCGGAACAGGATCACGGTGGCGGGCAGCACCAGCCAAGGCGTCCAGTGCTCGGTCGAATAGCCGACCAGGATCATCAGGGCGATCACCACCATCGCCTTGTCGGCGATCGGGTCCAGCATTGCACCCATCTTGGTTTCCTGCTTCCACGCGCGCGCCAGATAGCCGTCGAACCAATCGGTTATGGCCGCCGACAGGAACAGGATCAGCGCGAACCAATCCGCGTAGGGCCGTGTGAAATACAGAAACATCACCGCCAGGCCGGGCGCGGCCAGTAGGCGCAGCAAAGTCAGAATATTCGGCAGGTTCCACTTCATGCGCTGGACCCTACAACCATGGCCGGGAACAGAAAAGACGGCACGACAAAAAACTGCCAAGAACACAGGTGTTTGGACCACGACAGGTCAGACCGTCGCAGGCGGAGGATCGATGACCGTTTCCCCCTTGGCGCGGCGCGAAGAACGGGTCAGGTTGCGCGGGTATCGGCACACCAGGAAAGATCCGCCCCGTGACCTCACATATCAGAACCGATGCGCGCGCCAACCTGATCGGCAGCGCCTGGATGATCGCGGCCATGGCCGGGTTCGCCCTGGAGGACGCGCTGTTGAAAAGTGCCGCCAAGGTGCTGCCCATCTGGCAGGTTCTGGTGCTGTTCGGGCTGGGCGGCGCGTTGGTTTTCGCCGGAGCCGCGTTGCTACAGGGGCGGCGGTTGCTGCACCCCGATGTCCTGTCGAAGCCGATGAAGATCCGGGTGCTGTTCGAAGTCTTCGGGCGCCTGTTCTATGTGCTGGCCATCGCCCTGACGCCGCTGTCCTCGGCCACGGTGATCCTGCAGGCCACGCCGCTGGTCGTGGTGGCGGGTGCCGCGCTGTTCTTCGAGGAAACCGTCGGCTGGCGGCGCTGGAGTGCCATTCTGGTCGGACTGATCGGAGTGGTGATCATCATCCAGCCAACCGGAGACAGTTTTTCAGCCCTGTCCATTCTTGCGGTGCTGGGAATGCTGGGCTTTGCCGGCCGCGATCTGGCCAGCCGCGCCGCCCCCGCCACGCTGGGCACCACCGTTCTTGGGTTTTATGGCTTTCTGTCAATTGTCGTCGCCGGCGGTCTGTATTGGGCGTTCGAAGGCGCGGCCGCGGTGCCGGTGGACACCCAAACCGCCCTGCACCTGACCGGGGCCGTGGTGATGGGCGCGGTGGCCTATGCCTCGCTGATGCTGGCCATGCGGACGGGCGAAGTGTCGGCCGTGACACCGTTTCGCTATACCCGCCTTCTGTTCGGCATCGGGCTGGGCGTGCTGATATTCGACGAGCATCTGGACCAGACCATGTGGCTGGGCAGCGCGCTGATCGTGGCCTCGGGGCTGTACATTCTGTGGCGCGGGCGCCGGCGGCCTCAGCCCTTGTCGTGAAAGAAATCATAGACCTTCTGCGCCAGACCGGCCGAGATCCCGTCCACCGCCTTCAGATCCGCCAGATTGGCGCGGCTGACCGCCTTGGCGCTGCCGAAATGTGCCAGCAGGGCGCGTTTGCGGGCTGCGCCCACGCCCGGAATTTCATCCAGGGGCGTCGCCCCCATCGCCTTGGCCCGCTTGGCGCGGTGGGTGCCGATGGCAAAGCGGTGCGCCTCGTCCCGTAGCCGCTGAATGAAATACAGCACCGGGTCGTTGCGTTTCAGGGCAAAGGGGCGCTGGCCGATGCGGTGGAATTCTTCCTTGCCGTGGTCGCGATCGACGCCTTTGGCGACGCCGACCATAGGGATGTCCTCGACCCCGTGTGCCTGCATGATCTCGTGCACGGCGCTCACCTGCCCCGCACCCCCGTCGATCAGCAACAGGTCGGGCCACAGGCCCTTGTCGCGGTCGGGGTCCTCTTTCAGCAGGCGGGTAAAGCGGCGGGTCAGCACCTCTTTCATCATGCCGAAATCGTCGCCCGGCGTCAGGTCGTCGCCGCGAATGTTGAACTTGCGGTAGGCGTTCTTCATGAACCCCTCGGGCCCGGCCACGATCATCGCGCCCACTGCGTTGGTGCCCTGGATATGCGAGTTGTCATAGACCTCGATCCGGTTCGGCGGCGCGTCCAGATCGAAGGCCTCGGCCAGACCGCGCAGCAGCTTGGCCTGCGTCGCGCTTTCCGACATGCGGCGTGCCAGCGCCTCGCGCGCGTTGCGCAGCGCGCCCGAGACCAGCTCGAGCTTTTCGCCCCGCTGCGGCACCAGGATCTCGACTTTGCGACCGGCCTTTTCCGACAGGGCTTGCTGCATCAGGTCGGCGTTCTCGATCGCGTCCGACAGGATCAGTTGGCGCGGCGGTTCCTTGTTGTCATAGAACTGGCCCAGAAAGGCCTCCATCACCTCGGCCGGCGAGACTTCGGGGCCGACCCGCGGATAGAAATCGCGGTTGCCCCAGTTCTGGTTGGCGCGGATGAAGAACACCTGAACGCAGGCCTGACCGCTGTCCATATAAAGGCCGATCACATCCGCCTCGGCCACCCCGTGCGGGTTGATGCCCTGCGCCGTCTGCACCTGCGTCAGCGCGCGGATCCGGTCGCGCAGGGCGGCGGCGCGCTCGAACTCCATCGCGTCCGAAGCCTCCTGCATCTGCGCGGCCAGTTCCTCTTGGATTCGGGTCGAGCGTCCGGACAGGAACCGCTCGGCGTCGCGTACGCTTTCGGCATAGTCGGCCTGCGAGATCATGCCCACGCACGGCCCCGAGCACCGCTTGATCTGATAGAGCAGGCAGGGCCGGGTGCGACTGTCGAACATCGAATCCGAGCAGTTGCGCAGCAGAAACGCCTTCTGCAGCTGGTTCAGCGTGCGGTTCACCGCGCCCGCACTGGCGAAGGGGCCGAAATAGGCGCCCTTTTCCTTCCTGGCCCCGCGATGTTTCTTGATCTGCGGAAATGGGTGGTCCTTGGCCACCAGAATGTTGGGAAAGCTTTTGTCGTCGCGCAGCAGCACGTTGTATTTGGGCTTGAGCTGCTTGATCAGGTTCTGCTCCAGCAGCAGCGCCTCGGTCTCGGTCCGAGTGGTCAGGAACATCATAGACGCGGTCGAGGCGATCATCCGCTCGATCCGGCCGGAATGTCCCGGGCGGGTGTAGTTCGACACCCGCGCCCGCAGGTTGCGCGCCTTGCCGACATACAGAACCCGGCTGTCCGCATCCAGCATCCGATAGACACCCGGTGAACTGTCCAGCGTCTTCACGTATTTCTGGATGCAGGCATAGCCGGTCGGCTGAGGCTGGGATTGAGAGGCGCTGTCGGCGGTCATGAGAGAGAGATACGATTCTCTGACCGTGGCTGCAATCTTGCGCGCCTCAGATCAAGAGAAAACAAATCCACGATTCTTGTGGATAACTGTGCGGACAACTTTCCCTGCACTGTGATTTTTCCTTGAATCCTTGTGTTTTCACTGCGTTGCACAATAAATAGGCACAATTTTAACATATTGATTCTAAACGATATTTTTATTATCGTTTTACAAGTGTATGAAAAAAAAGACATTTTTGTAACGAACCTGTAACAGGATCGAGAGCGGTGCAAAACTTGCAGGGCCAATACCTATTCAAGGCCCACTACATCAGGCGTTTGCCAGCCCAGATGCTGGCCGCCATCAACGCACAAAAGCTGGCCCGTGACCGCATGTGCGTCCAGAAAATACCCAAGGGCCGCGTTGATATCCGACGGGTTTGCACCGCGTTCCAGGACCGTGTTTTCGCGTTGCGTCTTGAAGTGCTGGGGGCTTTGCCGATGTCCCTGCAGGGTTGGACCCGGCCCAATGGCATTGACGCGAATGGCCGGCGTCAGTGCTTGGGCCGCCGTCCGGGTCAATGCCCATAGCCCCATCTTGGCTATGGTGTAGGACATGAACTCAGGCGTCAGTTTGCGCACCCGCATATCGACCATATTCACGATCAAGCCGGTCGCGACGGGTTCGTCATTCTCGTCCATCTCGGGTTCCAGACCCTGACTTGCCATGGCCTGCGTCAGCACGAAGGGCGCGCGCAGGTTGCTGTCCATGTGGCGATCCCAGCTTTGCCGGGTGGCAGTGCGGATGTTGTCGTATTCGAAGATCGACGCATTGTTGACCAGACAGGTGATCGGACCGCCCAGCGCCTCGGCCGCGCGCGGCAAAAGGGTCTGCACCTGATCCTCGTCCAGCAGATCGGCCTGCAGCGCCACGGCATTGCGGCCCATCGACTGGATCTCGGACACGGTCTCGGCGGCGGCTGCGCCCGAGGTTGCGTGGTGTACGGCAACATCCATGCCACGTTTCGCCAGGTACAACGCCATGGCCCGCCCCAGTCGAATGCCGGCGCCGGTCACCAGTGCTCGGGTCATGTAGGGGCTCCTTTCAGTCAGATCAGGCCAACAGGATCACGACGTATGTGACGTAAAGCAGTGTCAATATGAACCCCCAGACCCGGGTGATGTCTTGCTTGAAGAAAACGAACGGGATCAGCAGCAAGGACGAGCCCAGCATGACCCAAAGATCGAATTGCAGGAATTCGGGGTCCACCGGGATGCGCCCAAACAGCGTGGCGATACCGACAATGCCCAGAAGGTTGAACATGTTCGAACCGATGACGTTGCCCAGAGCAACATCGGCCTGCCGGCGCAACGCGGCCATGACGGTGGTCGCCAGTTCGGGAAGCGAGGTTCCGACCGCGACCAGCGTCAACCCGATCACCGTTTCACTGACCCCGTAGGTCCGCGCAATGATGGTCGCGTTGTCGACCAGAAGGTGCGCGCCCATCGGCAGGCCAATCAGCCCCAGCACCAGATACAGCGACACCTTCCAGTACGGCATGTCCGGGTCGGCCTCTTCCAGCGTTTCCAGGTCCTGCTCTTCCGAGCAGGAGTTGCGATGCGCGTGCGCTTCTCGGAAGGCGTTGAGCAGGATCAGAGCCAATCCCGCCAGCAGGATTGCCCCGCTGAACAGGTTGAATTCCCCGCAAAAGGCCAAACCGATGAACAGAACCGAGGCCAGCAACATGAAGATGTAGTTTCTGCGCGTGTTGCATTCGCTGCTGTGGATCGTGGCCAACAAGGCCGGCAAACCCAAGACCAGCAGGATGTTGGCCGTGTTCGAACCGACGACATTGCCCAGCGCGATACCGGGCGCATTTTCCTCGATGGCCTTGATGGCAATCAGAAGCTCAGGCGCCGAGGTGCCGAAGGCCACGATCGTCAGGCTGACAATCAAGGCAGGAACACCCAGACGCAGGCTGAGATTCACCGCACCCCGCACCAGCGCGTCACCGGCCAACAGCAGGATCAACAAGCCAAGACCGGAAAGCAGCCAGGCCGTCATCGACGCCCTCCTTGCTCACATGTGCAGGGGCCCTTGCCGATCCGGAACCGACCGCAGCGCGGACATTTCGCGGAATTCAATCGCTGTTGACCGGGAAAGCGCAGCTTTCCGAACATCGCCAGGACCCCCATGGCAACCAGAAACAGAATGACGACCTTGACGATCACGTCACATACCAAAGCGCGCGTAGGCCGCGCGCTCCTCAAGCAGGGAAATGGCATCCTGCGCCATGTCCGTTCCGAACCGCGACCAGATCGGTCGGCGCAACCCGTAGCGCCGGAATTTGACCTTGTCGCCAAACACTTCCTGCATCTTTGGCTTGAGATGCGCGATGCCGTCGATCAGCCCAAGTTCATGCGCACGCCGCGCCAGCCAGATTTCACCGGTAAACAGATCGACGGCCTCGTCCAGACGACTGCCGCGCCGAGCTTTCACATGGGCAATGAAATTCTGGTGGATGTCCTCCAACAGCCCCTTGAGACGCGCGACATCCTCTTCTTTCTCCGGAGAGAACGGGTCCAGCATCGATTTGGATTTCCCGGCGGTGTGCACGCGCCGCTCGATCCCTTGCCGGGCCAGAAACACATGGGCTCCGAACCCCGAAGAGATGACCCCGATCGACCCCAGAACCGAGCTGTCATCCGCCCAGATCTCGTCCGCCGAAGCCGCAAGCCAATAACCACCCGACGCCGCCACATCCTCGACAAAAGCATGGACTGGCACCTTGAACTCGTCGGCCAACCGCCGGATCCGCGCACCGATCAGCGAGCTTTGCACCGGCGATCCGCCCGGCGAATTAATCTCGAGCGCGACGGCGGCAGGTTTTCCCTTGCGGAAGGCTTTTTCCAGAACCGGCGCCAAAGAGGCATCGTTCAGCGAGGCTCGGCCAGCCATTCCAATGGCTCCGGACAGGCGAACGACAGCCACGGTTGGCTGCTTGTTGAGAAACGGCAGGCTGAGTTTCATGGGTGCCGATGTAGAGTGCGTCCGCCCCTTAAACAAGGGACCCCACCTGCCATGAACGTGACGTGAACCAAAATCCTGTTCAGCCACGGCAAAAATGCAACGCCCTAGCTCCGGATGCGCCACCCGGTTTTGAAGATCCAACCGATGACCGCCAGGCAAAAGCCGGTAAAGGCCAGGATCGCCAGAAGGCTAAGCAGAATGGGCACGTCCGAAAGCCCGTAAAACGACCAGCGAAAGCCCGAAATCAAATAGACCACCGGGTTGAACAACGAGATCGTCTGCCACACCGGCGGCAGCATCGAGATCGAGTAGAACGTGCCGCCCAGAAAGATCAAAGGCGTGACGACAAGCTGCGGCACCAGCGACATCTGTTCGAAATTGCTGGCCCAGATCCCGATGATGAAGCCCAGCAGGGAAAAGCTGAGGCAGGACAGTATCAGAAAGGCGGCCATCGCGAAGGGATGCTCGATGCGGATGTCCACGAAGAACGTGGCAGTGGTCAGGATCACCAATCCCACGAACAACGCCTTGGTCGCGGCGGCGCCCACATAGCCGATCACGATCTCGATGAAATTCACCGGAGCCGAGAGCAGTTCATAGATCGTACCCAGGAACTTGGGGAAATAGATTCCAAAGGACGCGTTCGAGATCGACAACATCACCACCGAAAGCATGATCAGCCCCGGCACGATGAAGGCGCCGTAGGAGACGCCCTCGACCTCCTGGATGCGACTGCCGATGGCGGTGCCGAACACCACGAAATACAGCGAGGTCGACAGCACCGGCGACAGGAAGCTCTGCGCAAGGGTGCGGAAGAACCGGGCCATTTCGAACCGGTAGATGGCGGCGATGGCGGACCAGTTCATGCGGCATCTCCGGACACGAGGTTGACGAAAATCTCTTCCAGGCTCGATTGCCGGGTCTGCACGTCGCGCAACACCAGCCCCGCCTCGGCCACGTCATTCAGCAAGGTGGTGATACCGGTGCGATCGGCATTGGTGTCATAGGTATAGATCAGCGCATCGCCCTGCCCGTTCAGCACCAGATTGTGGTGGGCCAGACTGCCGGGAATGTCCGAGATCGTGCGGGTCAGCATGACCTCGATCTGCTTCTTGCCCATCTGCGCCATCAAGGTGTTTTTGTCCTGCACCAGCATCAGTTCGCCCTTGTCGATCACACCGATCCGGTCGGCGATGGCTTCGGCCTCTTCGATGTAGTGGGTGGTCAGAATGATGGTGACACCGGCAGCCTTCAACTCGTCGACGATGGCCCACATATCCTTGCGCAGTTCGACATCCACGCCGGCGGTGGGTTCATCCAGAAACAGCACCCGCGGCTCGTGCGCCAGCGCCTTGGCGATTAGCACCCGCCGCTTCATGCCGCCCGACAATTCCTTGATCGCGTTCTTGCGCTTGTCCCACAGCGACAGCTTGCGCAGGATCTCTTCGATCCGGGCACTGTCCTGCCCATAGCCGAACAGACCGCGCGAAAACCGTACGGTGTTCCAGACCTTCTCGAACGGCTCCAGCGCAATTTCCTGCGGCACGAGGCCGATCATGCGCCGGGCGGCACGAAAGTCCGTGAGGATGTCGTGCCCCCCTACGGTGACAGTCCCAGACGTGGGCGTGGTAATCCCGCAAACCGTCGAGATCAGGGTTGTCTTTCCCGCCCCGTTCGGGCCGAGCAGAGCCAGGATCTCGCCCTCTTCGATGTCCAGCGATACGCCTTTCAGCGCTTCGAACCCGCCGGCATAGGTTTTGCGCAGATCCTTGATCGAAAGAATTGTCGTCATGCGTTTTCCCAGTTCTGGCCGGGACAGTATCGCGCCAGAGGATTGCCGAACAGACCAAATTCGCACAGTCCTCTGCGCACAAACGCAGGTTTCACTCGCGCCCGGTCAGGCGACCCAGCCAGCCTTTCTTTTCACCCTCGGAGGTGTCTTCGCCGCCCTCTTCCGGCGCTGCAGGGCCTTCGAAATGCTGCTGAAGGTTCGAGAAGAACTGGTCAGCCATCTTTTTGGCAAAGCCGTCGATCAAACGGCTGCCTAGCTGCGCCAGCTTTCCGCCAACCTTGGCATCCACGTCATAGGCCAGAACCGTTCCACCGCTGTCACTGGCGCTGAACGTGACACTGGCGCTGCCCTTTGCAAAACCCGCCGCCCCGCCTTTGCCCTCACCGGCGATGGTCAGGCTTTGACCCTCAACCATGTCGGACATCGTGACGGTGCCTTTGAACGTGGCCTTTACCGGCCCGACCTTCTGCACCACGGTCGCCTCGTAACCGTCCGTCGGATTGCCCGAAACCTCTTGCGCACCGGGCACGCAGGCTTTCAGCACCTCGGGGTCCAGCAGGGCCGCATAGACATCGGACGGCGCCGCCTGAATTTCACGCGTGTCACTCATTTGCATGGGACCACCCCCCTTTCTTAAATGTCTGATATTCGACCAAAGACCTATCCACGAACTGCCGTTGCGGCAACCGTGTTCCACACATTACCCGCCGCCCCCGGAATCCTGAGCCCGCATGTCGGAAATCCGTTTCTGCACCAGTTCCAGATGCAGACGGGCATCATACTGCCCTTGCCTGTAGGCCGCTGGCAGCCGTAGGTCCGCCAGCTTTTCGTCCAGCACCTGCAATTGGCCTTGCATCCGCGCGAGGTCTTCCGCGGAAGGGTTGTCGGCCAGGTCCTGTTCGATCAGACGAATTTCCGGGTAGTGCTGCCAGACACGCCATCGTTGGAAATAGGCGTAGATGCGCGGCAACAACCGGACCAGCGGAAGGACGATGAAAAAGAACGGCAGGAACAAAAGGAAAACCCGATTGACCTGCGCCGCCACCCAATAAGGCAACCAATCATGCCAGGTGGATGGCCCTTCAAGTATCAGCTGCCGTGCGGTGTTGTTGAGGGGCAATGCGGTCCCTTCGATCCCCGGAAAGGCCCCGGGGTCATTGATGATGCCCTGAGCCTCGTGCAGGGCGATCGCCGCCATCGTTAGTCGATTGACCAACGCCGGATGCAGTCCCGGCCGCACGACCAGCCGCGCCTCGAGAGCGATCAGATCTACCGGGCGCGGCGGCAGAACCGGGTTCAGCGACATGCCTCCGGTCGGTACGGTCACCACGGTGGCATAGGACAAACGACGCGAAATCGCCTCGACATGTTCAAGGTTCAGAACCTTCAGTCCCGGCACCTCGTAGGCGGCCAGCAGGTAGGGAGCTTCGATCGGCGCGACAAAGACAGCGATGTCCAACGTTCCGTCCAACAAGGCGTCGGCCGCCTGGTCATAGGGCAGTGCAACATGCACGTTATCCTCGTGGGCCAGCCCGACCGCGCGCTCGAAGTCGCGGAATGCGTCCGCGGTGCCGGACCCGGGTGCACCGCTGTTGATGCTCAACCGACGCCACAGCGCGGGATTGGGCGGAATCCAGGCATCCTCGCGCGCCATGAAAATCATCGGCTCGAAAAACACGGTCCCGATGGCCTGCGCCCGATCCGGGTCAACTTCGATGCCGCCCTGCAAGAAGGCCACATCCACAGCCCCGTCTTCCAGGAGACGCGCATTTTCGACAGACCCTGCGGTTTCGACGATCTCGAGCCGAATGTCATCCTCGGCAAGGATATCAGAGTAGTCCTGCGCCACTTCGATATAGGCACCACCCGCCGGTCCGGCTGCCATGCGCAGGTCGCCGGGCGGGTGCAGCAGAAGGATGATTGCCACCAGAACCGCCAAGACCATGGCGGCACTGATCGTGATCCAAAGACGCATCCTACCCCTCGCTGATCCACCCCGGACAGCACGCTACGCCGCTGGCCCCAAGCTGGCAAGTATTCCGATGTGTTTGTTGGTTTTTCCCGTTCCGGATCAGACCGATGCCAGACGCCGCGTCGCCGGCGGTCGGTCTTGCATTCCTGCTGGGTCCCGGCCAGCATCGCCGCGAGGGAGTGCTGCTCATGCTGAACGGAATCCGTGTTGTCGAAATCGAGGGTCTCGGCCCCGGCCCGTTCGCCGCCATGATGCTGGCGGATCTGGGGGCCGATGTCGTGACCATCCACCGCAAGGAGGGCGCCGTCACACCCGGCATGCCGGACCGATCCGTGCTGGACCGGGGCAAGCGCTCGATCGCGCTCGACCTCAAGGACCCCGACGACCTCGAAACCGCCCGGCGCCTGATCGCAACCGCCGATGCGTTGATCGAGGGCTTCCGTCCCGGCGTGATGGAGAAGCTGGGCCTGGGGCCCGAAGCCTGCCACGCCCTGAACCCGGCGCTGGTCTATGGCCGCATGACCGGCTGGGGCCAGGACAGCCCGCTTGCCGACACCGCAGGACATGATCTGAACTACATCGCCCTGTCGGGGGCACTCTGGTACGGCTCCCCTCCAGGCGCCGAGCCGATGACCCCGGCCACGCTGGTCGGCGATATCGGCGGGGGCGCGATGTATCTGGTCACCGGCATACTGGCCGGGCTGCTGAACGCGCGCGCAACCGGTGCGGGAACCGTGGTCGACGCCGCCATCTACGACGGATCCGCGCATATGATGAACCTGCTGATGAGCCTGCGCCAGACAGGCAACCTGTCCGACACGCGCGGCCAGAGCCTGCTGGACGGCCCGCATTGGAGCCGTACCTACGCCTGCGCGGATGGCGGCTTTGTTTCGATCCAATGCCTCGAGCCGAAATTCTATGCCCAATTCCTCGAAATCCTGGGCCTGTCCCAAGACCCGGCGTTTCAGCAACAATACGACAGCATGCGCTGGCCAGACCTGACCCAGCGCCTGGCGGAAATCTTCGCAACCAAACCGCGCGACCATTGGGCCAAACTGTTCGAAGGCTCAGACGCCTGCGTCGCCCCGGTGCTCAGCCCCGACGAGGCCGCAACCCATCCGATGAACACCGCCCGCCAAACCTGGCGCACGGCAGCCGGCACCCTGCAGGCCGCCGCCGCCCCGCGCTTCTCCACCCGCCAATGGCAGCCGAAACCCAGCCCGGCCCGCGGCCAACACACGACCGAAATTCTGAACGAACTTCAGGCTCTCAAAAAGACATGACACATCCTTCATCTGGCCAACGGCCAAGAGGGCGCTGGCCCCCTCCCGCGCCGCCTACCCGCCGCGGACCGTGTCGATCATCAACTGCACATTGTCCGGGTCGGCATCCGGTGTGATCCCGTGTCCCAGATTGAAAATTTGCGGCCCGTTGGAAAAGGCACGCAGGATGCGGCGGGTCTCATCCACCAGGGCCTGCCCGCCGGTCACCATGTGAGACGAGGCCAGGTTGCCTTGCACGCAGCCATCCACCTGCACATGTTCGGCCGCCCATTCCGGCGCAACCGAGTTGTCCAGCGCCACGCAATCGACACCGGTGGCCTTCGCGAAGCCGACATAGCCCTCGCCCGCCTCACGCGGGAAACCGATGACCGGAATGCCCGGATGGCGTTCCTTGAGCGCCTGGGTAATGATCCGGCATGGCTCGACCGCGTATTTGGTGAAGGCCTCACCTTTCAATGACCCGGCCCAGCTGTCGAAGATCTTGACCACCTCGGCCCCCGCTTCGATCTGAGCCGACAGGTATTCGATCGTGGCCGCCGTGATCCGGTCCAGCAACGCCTCGAACAGCGCGGTGTTTTCCTCGCGCAGGGCGTGGGCAGGGCCCTGATCAGGGGTGCCACGCCCGGCGATCATATAGGTCGCAACGGTCCACGGGGCGCCGGCAAAGCCAATGAGAGTCGTCTCGGACGGCAACTCGCGCGACAGGATGCGCACGGTTTCATAGACGGGCGACAAGGTCTCGTGGATCGCATCAACGGGTTTCAAGGCGTCGAAATCCGATCGCCGCGTGATCGTCGACAGGCGCGGCCCTTCGCCGGTGACGAACCAAAGATCGGCGCCCAACGCCTGCGGCACCAGCAGGATGTCGGCAAACAGGATCGCGGCATCGAACCCATAGCGGCGGATCGGCTGCAGTGTCACCTCCGCCGCCAGATCGGGGGTGTAGCACAGCGACAGGAAATCGCCCGCCTGTTCCCGCGTCGCGCGGTACTCCGGCAGATAGCGTCCGGCCTGTCGCATCATCCAGATCGGCGGCGTGTCCAGTACCTCGCCCGCAAGCGCCCGCAGCAGTTTCTTGTTCTCGGCCATGTCAGCCCCCACTATTCCGGTTTGCGCAACGGGTCCGCCTTCAGCGGCAAAATGTCAAGCGCGGCCCCCATTGTCAGGGCAATGTGACGCGACTAAAGCTGTGCCCATGACTTTGACCCTGCCCACCCCCGCATCGCCGCTGAAGATCGGCACCCGTGGTTCGCCGCTGGCGCTGGCCCAGGCCCATGAAACCCGCCAGCGGCTGTGCGATGCTTTCGACCTGCCGGAACAGGCGTTCGAGATCGTGGTGATCAAGACCACCGGCGACAACCGCGCCATGATCGACGCGGACCGCCCGTTGAAAGAGATCGGCAACAAGGGCCTGTTCACCAAGGAAATCGAAGAGGCGATGCTGGGCGGGGACATCGACATCGCCGTGCACTCGACCAAGGACATGCCCGTCGAACAGCCGCAGGGGCTGGTGCTGGACACGTTCCTGCCGCGCGAGGATGTGCGCGATGCCTTCATCTCGCCCCGTCTCAGCTCGATCCATGACCTGCCAGAAGGCGCGGTCGTCGGCACTTCGTCGCTGCGGCGACGGGCCCAATTGCTGCACCGCCGGCCCGATCTGAACGTGGTCGAGTTCCGGGGCAACGTACAGACCCGGCTGAAGAAGCTGGCTGATGGTGTGGCCGAATGCACGTTCCTGGCCATGGCCGGCCTCCGCCGCCTGAACATGCAGGACGTACCTGCCACCGCGATCTCGCCCGACGACATGCTGCCGGCTATCGCGCAGGGTACGATCGGCATCGAACGCCGCGCGGACGACCACCGGGCCGCCGAGATGCTGGAAGCCATTCATCACTCTGAAACGGCCTGTCGCTTGGCGGCCGAGCGCACGTTGCTGGCCGCGCTGGACGGGTCCTGCGAAACTCCGATTGCCGGTCTGGCCGAACTTGCCGATGGGCAGTTGCGCCTACGCGGCGAGGTCCTGCGCCCGGATGGATCGGATGCCATCACCGAAAGCCAGACCGGTTCGACGGAGGACGCAGCGGAAATGGGCCGGGCCGTGGCGGCAGAACTGCTGCACCGTGCCGGGCCCGGATTCTTCGAGTGGAGAAATTTGTAAAAAAGTTTCTGCGAATGTGAACTGCTTCACTGTCGCCCCGGTTGAAATCGGGCATCAATGTGTCATCCCGATTGGGAATGTGGATCAGTCTCGAATGTATCGAAGTTGTAGTTCGTGATTTTGTAGATAGTATTCGAGGGGGCGAGACTGAGAACCCTGTCCGATCGAAACGGGTCGTGCCTTTGAAAAAAGGCGCGGCCCGTTTTGACTCTGCGACCCGCAACGGGTCCCTGTCATCCGGGAAAACGGTGCACGTTGCCATGATGACTGAACATCGCCTGGCCCGAGCGGATGTCGAACCGAAAATCAGCCGACCGTCCCGGCAAGGCCGCATAGAACGCGCGCAGGCCCGGTTCGACCAAGCCAGCTTGGACGCTGCAGGCTTCGCTCAAGCGCTGTATTTCGTCGTGAGACCGCCGTGCACGTATCGCAGTGATCAAATCCTGATGCATCTCCTGCAGCTTCCGGAAATCCGCGCTATGGGCCAACGCGCTGTCACCGACCAATGCAAAAATCGGCTCCAGTTCGGTCTTGCCTTTCAGATGAACAAGCCCGGCTTCAAGCATCGCGAGATCGGCGCCAGCAGCCTGTGAGACTGAGCTTGAGATCAGGATGTCATATTCGACCTGGCGGCAACTCTGCTCGATTCGAGCGGCGACGTTGACCACATCTCCGATCACCGTGTAGTTGAATCGCCGCCGCGAGCCAATGTTGCCGACGCAGGCCATTCCCGTGGCACATCCTGTCGCCAATGCGATCGGAGGATGCCCGCGCATCGTGTCCGAAGCATTGAACTCGGCCAGAGCTCGCCGCATCTGCAACGCAGCCTGTGCCGCCAGAAGCGGGTGCCGCTCCACCGGAACCGGCGCGTTCCAGAACGCCATGACCGCATCCCCGATGAATTTGTCGATGGTGCCTTTTTCGTGCAGGATCCGGTCTCCGATGACCGAAAACAGTTCATTGAGCAGCGCGACCAGGTCCGTGGCCGACACCCGCTCGGACAACGGTGTAAACCCGCGAATGTCCGAGAACATGACCGTGATTTCCTGCGTTTCACCGCCCAGTTGAAGTTGGTGTCCGGTTGCATCCATCTCGTCCAGGATCTCGGGCGCGACATAGTGCGAGAAGATCCGCCGGATCACCCGCTTTTCCCGCTCGGTCGATATGAACAGATAACCGGACAACAGCCCGAAATTGGCCATCCCGCCGGCAAGCGGGAAGGTTGCATCGAACAGCACGGACTGGTTCTGAAATGCCAACCAACTGACCCCGACAACCACGGTCGCCGCGATGCCGCCGGCCATGAACGAGGCAACGGCCCCGAAACTGGACATGACGACCGTGACGACGACTCCAAGGATGATGAAAGCAAGAAGCTCGAGGGCGGCGGTGACATCCGACCGGGTCAGCATGTCGCCCAGCAGCGCCTGTTCGATGACTTGGGCGTGGATGGAGACGCCGGGAACGGACTCTCCCAACGCAGTCTGATGCATGTCGAACAGACCTGCAGCCGACGTTCCGATCAATACGATCCGGCCTTCGATCTGGCTGCGCAGAACCGGATCATCTGCGGATCGCAGTATGTCATTGGCCGACAGGTAGAGCCCGGGATCATCCGGTCTGTACCTGACCCAGACCTCTCCGTTTTCCGTTGTGGGCAGGACCAGACCCGCCAATTCGACCGACAGCACGATGCCGGCCTCGCCCTGAGCCCCTTCGATGAAGATCACCGGCTCGCCCGTCGCGACCCTCAGAGCCTCCAGCCCAAGTCCGGGCAGAACACCGCTTGGCCCCTGCCACAACACCGGAACCCGACGCACCACGCCCGTGCCGCCCAAAGGTGAAACATTCACACCGCCGATCCCGGTTGCATCCCGGTCCAGCGGTGGCGCCAGCGGAGTCCAGTGGGGCACGGACACCAGCCCGGCGGCCGGGTTTTCGCCGATCTCCACGATCCCGGCCTTCGGGGCAATGTCCTGATCCCCTCCGGTCAACCGCGCCGCCACACCCATCACGACGGGCCAGTTCGAAACCTCGGCCCCGAACAAGATGTCATTGTCCAGTTGGGCGGCCTCCTCTTTGGCGCTGAGAATGTCAGCCAGGGCCGGATCACTCAGCAGCCGCGACGGTGAGTACCGATCGGGCTCGGCGAACAACATGTCAAAAGCGATTGAAGCGGCGCCATACTCGCCCAAACGCTCGACCATCTGCGTCAACAGGGTCCTGGGCCAGGGCCATTGGCCCCAATTCTCGAGCGACGTTTCGTCGATATCGACGACCCGGACCGGCAAATCGGGATCGAAGGCGCGCGGGGACAACCGCTGCAACACGTCGAAAAAGATCAGCCGGGACATGCGGACCGGATAAGGGTCCAGTACCCGCAGCAGACAACCAAACAGGATCAGACCCAAGCCCACCAGCCGAAAAGCACGGCGCCGTCCGGCTTTCTCGTGCTGCCTGACACTCACGTCAACCTCTGCTCGCCGGCAACGACATGGACAACGCTCTAGCCATCGCCGCCGGACCCAAAGACACCGCCGCCAGTATCCCGCCGATCATCGACAGTTTCGGGCCGGTCGCCCGACCTGTCGAACTGCCCGACCGGATCCGGTTGTTCGGGCGGCGCGGCAACCGCTGCCTTGACCTGCCTCTGCAGCGGAGCGGACCGGCGCGGTTCGGGCGCGTCCGATTTTGCGCGCGGCGCAGGTTGGGATTCACCCGAGCAACCTTCGACATCCACCTGCAAAGGCGGTTTGAGGTCTTTCTGCGACTGAATGAAAGGAAAACCGCTGACCACGGCCTTGTCATACATCGCCTGATCGACCGGGCGCCCGACCGCACCACGCTGGCTGGTTGCATACAAGCTGCAAATCCGACCCGTTGATCGGCAAGAGCCGCCGAGGCCACACATCTGAACCGTGCCGTGCAGCACGAGCATCGCGCTTTGGTTTCCCGGCGCGATCCACATGTCAAATACCGTGCCCCGCACCGCCATGGTGGCCGTCGGCGTCTTGATGGAGTAGGCGCCTTTCCTGCTTTTGCCCGAGATGAACCGGAAGCTTCCACCCAGCGCCTCGACAGCAAAGCTTTTAGCCTTGCGGTTGCCGCGCAACATCTTCACGTCCAGAACCATCCGCGCATTGGGACCAACCGCGATCTTCGTGTCATCCACAAAGACAAGCTGAACCACGCCATTCGCATCCGTGACGATCGAGTCGCCGGACAACACCTCCATCCCATTACGCAGGGGCAGCGTTTTGCCGCCACGGGTCACGTCCGCCCCCTGTTTCACGCTGATTACGGTTCCGATATTTGCCCAACTGAGGGCAGGAACGCAAAGAACGAAAAAACCAACCAGAACAATCTTCAACCAAGCCAAAATGCCAGCCCTTCCCCCAAAGGTTACTGTCGAGCGCGGATGCGCTCACTGCCCGGCCAGCCTCTGAAACTGTTTTTTTGGATCAATCAAAATGACTAAAATCTTAGCAAATATGCATCCATTGGCATGTAATTGGCAAGTTTTCTGTTCTTATGCCTTTTCAGCGGAGAAGCTGAGCCGCCGAGTTCAGTCAAAAGAAACGGCCGTTTCTGCAACTCAAACCACCTGGCACTGGTGATCCAGCAGAGCGGGTTCCAACGCCAAAGGCAGGCAACCTCTCCAATTGGTTCAGCCGTTTGCGGCACCCATCATTTTGCAGATGCAGTTCCCTACCGCACCTGGCTCGCCCAAATTTTTGTGTCCGATTACGTACTCTGGCCGCGCGTACATTCTCAGGCCAACCGACGTTGGGACAGCGAAACCAAATCGAAGCAGAACGCGAATCCACGCATGGTTCTTGAAAATCCAACAGCAAGACATAGTGACCACGCCTTTGCCCAAGCGGGTGCAGACCCAAGCGATTCCAAGCGTTTTCAAGGGCTTCGCCCAATCCGGCAAAAATTTCCGGTGGTGCAGGAATTGGCCTTGTATTTCCGTCGCTTGCACGGCTATACCCGTCGGCGGAGACGTGGCCGAGTGGTCGAAGGCGCTCCCCTGCTAAGGGAGTAGGCGGGAAACCGTCTCGAGGGTTCGAATCCCTTCGTCTCCGCCATTACCCATTGATATGGCTAAAATAGTGAAGGGCTTGCTTTCAAGTTCTACACTTTTGCTGCGCGCCTTCGCCGGTGCTCCGCCAGCTTCAAGCACCGTTTGGCTGATGATCCGCCAACGGGCCTCGAACACTCAGCGTTTCAACAACAGAATAAAGAAGATCCCTCCCAAAAGACCCGTGACGACGCCAACGGGAATGTCCTCGGGGGCCATTGCGGTTCTGGCGACCACATCCGCCCAGAGCAAAAACAAACCACCCAGAATTGCCGACAGAGGAACGACGCGCCGGTAGTCTCCGCCAACCAGGAACCGCACGATATGCGGAACCATAAGACCGACGAAGCCGATCATGCCCGAGAAGGCCACCATGACTCCGGTGATCAGCGCGCCAGCTGCAAAGACACCAAGCCGAAACCGCGCCACCGCAATGCCCAGCGAGCTTGCGGTTTCATCCCCGATGGTCATCGCGTTCAGCCTGGCGGCCTGAAGCCAAAACCAGGTACCGCATGGCAGCAGGATCGCCAGCGGGTAGATCAGGTATGACCATTGAGCCAACCCCAACCCGCCCAACATCCAGAACACGACCGTATGAGCCGCCTTGGGATCGCCGAGGAAAATCAAAATGTTGGCGCCAGCCATGATGACGAAAGACACCGCCACACCAGTCAGGACCAGGCGGTCCGCGCTTGTGGCGCCGGCCCAGCGGGCAACGCTTAGGACCGTCAGCGTGGCCGCCAGGGCACCCAGAAACGCCATGACCGGCACGGTCAGAAGCCCCAGAAACAAGCCGGTATGCATCAAGGCAAGAATGGCTCCAAACGCGCCGCCGGCCGAAATGCCCAGCAGGTGCGGATCGGCCAGCGGGTTTCTTGTGACCGCCTGGAGGGTGGCCCCGACAATCGCCAATCCGGCCCCGACCATGACGGCAAGCAGGGCGCGCGGAAAACGGATTTCCCAGATAATCGCGGCGCGGCCCTTTGACCATGTCGGCTCGTCCGAGGATAGGCCGGCTTCGTGCAGCAAAACTCCCCAGACGGTCTTGGTGGGCACCGAAATGGCCCCCACCGAAATCGCAAAGGACAAGGACACGACCAACACGACCAGCCCCACCAGCATCGCCGCCCAGAGCGGTAGTACCCGGCGCGCCCGCACTACGCGCATTTAGTTGCCGACCGAGGCAGCCGGGCCCCAAAAGCCATGGGCGAGCTTCCGAACCGCCTTGATGTTGCGCGGTCCGGGCGTGGCCTCGACATATTCCAGGACCACGAAACGATCGTTCTTGACCGCGTCCAGATCTGCAAATGCAGGATTATTGACCATGAAGTCCCGCTTCTGCTCGGCGGCGACGTCGCCATAATTGACGATCACAATGACTTCGGGGTTGCGATCGACGACTTCCTCCCAGGTGACGGTCGCCCAGCTTTTCTCGAAATCATCCATGATGTTGACGCCGCCTGCGGCCTCGATCAGAGCGGTCGGCATGGCATAGCGGCCGGCAGTGAACGGCGTATCCTCGCCGCTGTCATAGACAAAGACACGCAGCGGTTCGTCCGAAGGATTCAGGCTGAATGTGATCTCAGCAAGTTCGGCCTTATATCCCTGGACCAGCTTTTGCGCCCTGTCTTCGACACCGAAGATACGACCGAGGTTCAGAAGATCGTTGTACATGTCGCTCATGCTGGCTTTGGGCTTGTCGCCGATATGGATGCAGCTTTCAGTCAGTTCGTAGGTTTTGATCCCGAAAGGTTCGAGCGTCTCTGGCGTCACCTCGCCACCCACTTTCATCCCGTAGTTCCAGCCCGCGAAATAGAAATCGGCATCTGCGCCGACCAGCACCTCTTTGCTGGGATACTTGGCCGACAGCTCGGGCAGTTGCTGCACTCCGGCGCGCATGTCCTCGTCCAACGTCTTCCAGCCGGAAATGCCGGTATATCCCACCATTCGGTCGGCCAGGCCCAGCACCAGCATCATTTCCGTCAGGTTCACGTCGTTCGAGATCGCCGCCTTGGGCGGTTCGTCAAAGGTGACGGTTCGATTGCAACTTTGCACGGTGGTTTCCGCGATCGCGGTATTGGCGGCCAAAGCCAAGCCCAGGACTAGGGTGGTCGGTTTCATTCCAAGCTTCCTTCTGGTTGGGGATTGGGGAGTTGATAGGTCAGGTGAGGTTTGTGACTGAGGCTGAGTTGCTCTTGCCGGGCGGTGACATCGAACGTGTCAGAGACCAGCCTGTCACTCAGCACTGTCTGGGTTGGGCCAAAGCCGCAGGGTCGACCGTTCTTCAGAATCAGAACACGGTCGCAGACATCGGCGGCCAGGTTCAGATCGTGCAGCGAGGTGACGATCGTCAGGTCGAGGTCCCGGATCAGCCGCAACACCTCTAGCTGGTTGCGGATGTCCAGGTGGTTGGTAGGCTCGTCCAGCACAAGAATCCGGGGTTCCTGGGCAAGGGCGCGCGCGACCATCACACGCTGACGCTCGCCGCCGGACAGAGTGGCCAGCCCACGGTCGGCAAACCCTTGCAGATCCATTCGGTGCAGCGCGGATTCGATGATCTGGTGGTCACGACTGCCGGGCGTGGACAGGCCCAACCGGTGCGGCACCCGCCCCAACGCCACGATGTCGCGCACGGTCAGCGCGAAATCCGAGGGCTGCTCCTGCAGCACGGCGGCAACCTGACGCGCCAGCGCCCTGGGGGCCATTCTTTTGACGGACCCGCCGTCCACCAGAATGTCGCCCGAGGACGGACGGTGATAGCCGTAGATCATCCGCAGAAGGGTTGTCTTGCCGGCACCGTTGGGCCCCACAACCCCCATGACCTGCCCGCGCATCAGCGCAAAACTGGTCTCGTGCAGCACCAACGGCGCTCGTTTTCGCGGCGCCCAGGTGACGGTATCCACCGACAGCAAAGGCGCGCTCATGAGGCGCAATCCGCATTTTCCGAAGACGCAGCCATCGCGGCTGGAATGCGGGCCAGCGTCGCGTGGCGAAGCCCGGCCGGGCGGTCGACCGAGCTGCACCATCCATCGCGCAACTGCTGGTACAGCCGGGCGAATTCCACCAATGCCCCGGTCTCTTCAGACGTCAGGCCGCCAAACAGGTAAGATGCCTTGCCCGGCGCGTGATAGGCGACGGTACAGGGTCGGGTGCACCCGGCCATGCAGGCCGCACCGGAAACGTCAAAACCTGCCAAACCGTCGTCTTCGGCCAGCGCGGCGCGCAATCGTCCGATCAGGTCAGGCCCGGGGCGTACGGCTGCGCTCTTGGGTCGGCAAGATAGGCAAACCGTGATGTGATGTGTTGATTGTCGGTTCATTTCGCCCTCCGCGAAATCGCGGGGCGGAAAGGGAACCAGTCATGTCAGCGGCGTAAGCCGAAAATGCCATCTTGGCCTCCTTCCGGGACACCCCGCCCGGGTTGAGTTGCGTTTGATGATGGCAGGTCTCCTGACTCGCGGTGTATGGCTTGCCCCGCCTTCCCAGACCTATCGGCCCAGTGGCATCCGGGGGTCGCACACCGCCTACAGTTGCGGGGGCAGTCACGGAGTTGGCGTCAGAACGGCGCCGCACCGTATTCCCTTTTACCCGACCGCCGAAACGATCGGGAACCATCAGCGCCAATCTCATCCATGAAACCGATTGCACTGTCAACGACGTTCTGGGCGGCTGCACAATGGAGGTGTCCCGGCGACCCTTCGGCACCACCTGAGCGACAGACCGGGCGGTGAATTACGTCGTTCTGACCAACTGGCTTAAGATGGCCCGGAAGGTCCCGAAACACGGCGGTGCAAGCGGGCTGACTGCCAAGCCTCCGTGAGCGGCCTCGCCTTTTCTCTTTGAATGCAGAAGCCTATCGTTGGCAAGCGTACAAAATTTACGCGCGGAAAAATCATTGATTTATCCTGTGATTGATTCAAACATACGAATTCGACACAACTTTAGCTTTACCTCCGTTGTTGTCGCTGTCGCCCGTTTCGTCGGGCCCTTCCGACTGCTGGAGTGAGTGCTGGCGGTCGGAAGGCATTTCAAAAAGATCAGCGTTGGGAGGACGCGGTGCCCGGTCTTAACGTACGAACCCTTCCTCGAAACTTCGCACCGGTTTTTGCCCATGACGTCATTGCGTCAGCACGCTTTGTTTTCGGTCCCGGGGATCGGCAGAATATCTGTCTGCCAGCCATGTCTTTGGCGGCAAAACCGGGGACCGCATAGACGTGAGCACGCAAAAAGGACCACCTATTCCACAAGTATCAACAAACCCAAAAGGAGAAGAAAGTGATTAACAAAGTCATGATGATTTCAGGCGCGACGTGTTTCGTACTGCTAGCGGCCTGTGACGACACCAGCACGTCAAGCGCACCTGCCGAACTGACACCCGCTCAACAGGCGTGTCTGCGAGACGTGGCCAAAACAACAAACAATTCGCAAGTGGTCGTGCTCTCATCCGCGTTCAGCGAGGCTGGAACACAAGTTACCGTTGGGGTTGGAGAGGATCGGGCTCCGTGGAATTGTATTGCCTACAGTGATGGCGCGACAGCTGGTATCGAGTTCCTCGGCGACGAAGGCGCGTTGTGACCGGTTTGATGCGTAGCCGAAATCGGCTGCGCAGCACTGGCTTGATACGCTGAGGTCCGGCTTGGTCTGCAGAATAACCATCATCGCGTTCGCGACCCTTTACCTGTTGGCGTTGTTTGCGTTTGTGACGGGCACTTTTGGCTGGTTTGGACAGGAACGAGACCCATTGTCCGGCGTATTCCTTTTGCCGCTGGGTCTGCCTTGGGTCCTTGCGTTGGACCTTTTCTCAGAGTCGGCCAAACCGTGGCTCGCGGCGATTGCACCGGTGCTCAACCTGTTGGCACTGGTTTTGATATGCAGATGGGCACGTGGTTTGCGCCAGGAATGAAGGCGGAACTCTTTCCCGCAAAATAGGAGGAAAACATGGGAAAAGTGATCTTGGGGCTTGTGATCGGGCTCATCCTCGGTGTGGTTGGAGCGATGACCTTGGGCGGCGGGGCCGCGATGGGTGTCGGCGTTGCGACAGGCTTGTCCGCCGGTGTGTGCACCACATTGAAGGGAGCTCAGGCCGAGAACCTGATCACCGCCGAGCAAGCAGATCAGATCCTCAATCGCGTGAACTCCGAGATGGCATCATTGCAAGGAATTGAAACGACGGACGAGATCGTCGGCAGCGCACAGGCATGCGATGAATTTCTGGCAAAGTTGCGGGAAGCGAAGTGAGGTTTCTGCTCACCGGAAACACAACATTTACGATAGACCGACAGAGGACCTGCTTATGAAACGCAGTTTTTGGAATCTTTTAACACCCGCACTTGCGATCAGCGGAACGGCCGCCCTGGCCATGTCAGACGCCGACGACGCGTGTATCGACCATCTGCGACAGGTCGGTGGACCGGACGGTCAATCCGGTACGATCGAAAGCTCACAGTTCTCGGAAGCCGGCACGCTCGTCATGCTGCGTGACGCCGGCGGAACACTTTGGCGCTGCATTGCGTACAAGGACGGAAGCATTGGCGAGATGTCGGTTGTCGAGGCGATGGATGATGGTGGCGGAGCCATGGACGGCGCTTCCGGGTCTACAGGTAGCCAGCGCGTCACATTCGATGCCGGATCCACCGGCGCCGAGCTCGTCGGCCAACTCGCGCCAGGGGAATCGCAGCAATACGTTCTTGGCGCGAAGAACGAACAGTTCCTTTACGTCCGCGTTGCTCCGCGAGATGGATCCCTGGACTACGTCATTCGCAACCCCGATGGGTCTGAATTGCTGGGATTGATGTCTGCGGACAAGGAGTATCGCGGACAGCTGTGGCAATCCGGCGATCATGTTGTCGAGGTCATCAACCGCGGCAGCTCTGCCGTCGACTACAACGTCATTTTTGGAATTGAGTAGGTGATCGACCTGAAACCCTGAACCGCATTTCCAAAACAACCGGGGAAAAGCAGATGAAGTCCAAGACCCTAGTGGCGATCGGCGCGGTCAGTGTCTCTGTGCTTGCAGGATGCGGCGAAAGTGGCGGATCAGTGGAAGCAAGTGCACCGATTGTGGGCAGTTCCAGCGATCTGTCGTCATTTGAAGGCGCAAGAGCGGGTCAGGCTGAAATGGGCATTCAAAGTCTCGGGTTTGAACTCATCCGAAGCGAAGGGCTGACCTCGTACTGGTTCAACAAGGAGACCGGTGCTTGTGCTCGGATCACGACATCTGAGGGAAGATACTCGGACGTAGCGATGCTGCCGTCAGGTGACTGCTGACACACATTCATCAATCCCAAATCTGCAAAAAGGAGCTCCAGCTTGCATTTCGACCTGGCACATGCGGCGATTACCGTTGTCGCCCTGATCATCACCAACCTGGCCCTGAAATCGGCCGGCGTGATCAACGAAGAAAACAAACACCAATGGAACTGGAAAGTTGTTCTGGCCTACTTCGTGGTCGTCTTTATCATCAACTTGGTGTGGCCGATTTGATTCTGGAGGGCGAGAAGCCAACCGCCGACCTGACCTGGTTACCGTGAACACGTCTCTCCGCGGGATTGCCGGCAGGAAAAGCGTGAGCATCGCTGGCTGAAAACAGAAAGGAATACGCATGCGTTTTTTGACATCCCTCATATTCATCGGTGTTCTGGCAACAGCGGCGAATTCTGACGTCACCAGTCGAAACGGTGGCCCAAGCAACAGCCAGATGCTCTCTAGGGGCAGCGACGGAGGCATCGATGGCGTCGCTTTCTTTCGCCCAGTCCTAAGCGGAGTTTTGTATCGCTCTGGCTTCAAGGGCGGCGACAAGGGTCGAACGGGCTTGAGCAACGCTCAGCGCGAAACACTGTGCGATGAAGGGTTTTCGGCCGGGTTTTATGCGGACTTCGGCAAGAACACCGAATACGGCCGCACCAGCTGTGGAAACGGAGCCTTTGACTATCAGAGCGCCAGATCGTCCCGCCCCGGCAGTGTCATGGCCGCCATACACCAGGTGATTGAGGACCCTGGAAAGGGTCCTGTCCTGGTGCACTGCATGTGGGGCGTTCATTCCTCAGGCGCCTTGTCGGCAATGGCGCTTGTTCAGTTTTGCGGCTGGACGGAAGACAGGGCCAAGAAATATTGGAATGATGCCCGAAACGGGGCCCCATGTTCGGGCGGGTGTGACCAGTGGATTGACTCGAAATTCTCAAACTTCAGTGTCGACCCCAGTTTGAAGATCTCCGCCGAACAACAGGCCGCGATTTGCCCCAAATGACATCCGGAGGACTATCCAAATGAGATTCAATCTTCTGGGGTCACTGGCTCTCATTGCACCCACAGCCTTGTGGGCGAGCGACGATGTTCGCGGAGAAGCCACGACATTTGATAGTCCCAATGGTGTTACGGAACGCTGCATTCGGATCGAAAAAGTCCCAACGGGCGAGTACAAGAACAGCGATCTTGAGGAAGAAACGGCCTATTGCGAGATCGATTTCTATGCGCCCGAAATCGCCATTTGCCCAAAAACTTGGAGCACCAGCCCGGGAATGGCCGTCTACGATATTTCGGAAGGACCCTACGTGGGGAACCGCTCTGAGTTCGAGAGAAACGCTTGCAAGGAGGGCAAGTCGGCAAAAGAACTGGCCAATGGCAGAGTAGCCAAATTCAAATCCACCATGAACCAGAAGGGTACAAGCGGAACGTTTTCCACCTCGTCGCTGCTCTACTATCATTTCTCAAGGTATTTCGACGCGACGGTGAAAGTTCCGGTGGCGGTCTGGCGCAGCATGGACGCTCAGGCGCATCTTTCTGAGGTTGCAGAGCCCGGCCTTGCGATTTCCGGCGGATCTCATGGCGGGCGCATGAACCATGAAGGCTGGCGGGTTTTCGTGGCTGCGGATGCCGACCCGAACTCGTACCAACCGACGGATGATCTGTTCACCGCGGATCGAACGCAGATATACGGTGTCCTGCTTGATAGCCCCGGTCATCGCTACGGCTCGGAAATCAACGGCACCCGTCAATCCGGTTGGGGCAAAGGCCAGAATCGCGATTTTCAGGAAACACCCGCTTTCCTGGCCTTGCGGTCGTCAAAACCCTTGCCCGAGGCCATTGCAGAGGGTGTCAGGGAAGGCCGAAAGGACCGGCAGATCAACAAGGACCTTGGGCCCGAAGTCAGCGATCAACAGATGGCATTCTGGATGCAGGAGCTTACGGAGATTGTTCTGCTCGACTTCATCTTCAGCCAGCAGGACCGTGTGGGAAATATTGATTTCACACCCTACTGGTATTGGGTCGAAGACGGAAAACTCAAACACAAGAAAACGAAACACCATCAGCCGAATGATGGAGACGTTCCCGCCGATGCGATATTGATCCGTCGCAGCAATCTGAACGACAACGATGCCGGTGGGCGGGTCGAATATGCCAACTTCGCGAAATCCACTCAGATGCTGGAGAAAATGCGGCATTTCTCTCCAAACACATACCGGCGGCTGGTTGCGTTGAACAGTGACCTTCAAACGCAAGGCCCGGTTTACGGCTGGTTGTCACAAAGCTTTGGGTTGTCGGACCGTCAGATTGCGCAGGTCGTCAAAAACACTGCGCTGGCAACATCCATCCTCAAGAGCAATTGTGCCAAAGGCGATCTGGTGTTTGACTTGGACCCTGTCACATTCTTTTTGAACAAAAATACCGAGGCGGAGGGCCTGGACTGCAATGATCCGTAAGCGTTCGATCACTGTCGCGGCGTTCGTTTGGACGGTCGTGCTCGCCTGCAAAGCGGCCGCTTTGGATGTGATCGTCATATCGGATCTGAACGGCAGCTATGGCTCGGTCAGATACGATGCGCGCATCGAAAAGGCGATCAAGCGGATAATTGAGATTGATCCCGATCTGGTGATTTCGACGGGCGACATGGTCGCCGGGCAACGCATCCCAAACCTTTCAGACAAGCAGGTCAGAGAGATGTGGAAGGCGTTTCACAAGGCGGTGTCCGACCCGCTGGAGGCTGCCGGGATTCCATTTGCGGTCACGCCGGGAAACCATGATGCCTCGGCCTATCGCGGGTTCGAGCGCGAGAGAAAAATATATGCCGAGGAATGGGGCCCCAGAAAACCAGACGTCAACTTCCTGATGTCGGATGACTATCCGTTCTTCTACGCGTTTGAAATGCAGGGGATAACCTTTGCGTCTCTGGATGCCACGACCCTTGGGCCACTATCCGGCGATCAGCAGGACCAACTTGTGCAACTTGGGGCAGGTGGAGACCCGATTGTCACGTTCAGCCACCTCCCGCTGTGGCCGTTTGCGATCCAGCGCGAACGCGAAATCATCGGTGACCCGACGCTTGAAAGAATCTATCTGCAAAGCGGCGTCGTTCTGCACCTGTCTGGACACCATCATGCTTTTTACCCTGGCTGGAAAGACGGCGTGGCCTATGTTTCGCAAGCTTGCTTGGGTGGTGGCCCGCGGCGGCTAATCGGTGATCGCGCCAGGTCACCTCACAGTTTCACGCATGTCACCTTCCAGCCGAACGGAGAGTTTGGGATAGCAGTATATCGAGGGCCGGATTTCGAAAGGTCTGTCGACTTCAAGTCGCTCCCGAAAGAGATCAGATCCCCGAATGCGGTGTTGAAACGTTTAGACCTTGTGAAATGACTAGAAGCTGAGTTTCAACTCGACTTTTTCGGGGACCAAATCGTTTATCATCTCTTCGATGCGGGCTTCGGAAAGCCCACCCGAGGTAATGAAAAGCAATGAAATTCGGGATTTGCCGGGAACATGGTGTTTTCTGATCAGCTTCCAGCCGGCGTCGGCGGCCATGGCTTCAATGGCGCTGCTGACGTTCAATGAGTGCTCCTCGTCCGAAGCCTTAAGCGATATTTCAACGCCCTTGTTTCGCCCTCCGAGCCAAATGAAACACCAACAGACAACCGCCACCAATGTGGCCATCAGCGGCAGGCCCAACCCGACCGCAAGTCCAAGAACGGTTACGACGATCAATTCGACAGTGTCTATCGGATCATCCAAATTGGAGCGAAACCTGAGCAAAGCTCCGATGCCGAAGATAACGAACCCGATCATTGACCCGTGCTGGACGACCAGGAACCCCACCGCCATGCCGATCAGCGCATAGAGGAAGAAGAGCCTGGGCATGACGATGTCGCCGACACTTCTACGGGCTTTACGCCGCACCGGATGATAGACGATCAAGCCAGCCAGAATTATCGTGACCAGCACATCAAGAGAAAAGAAATACAGTTCCTGTTTGCCGCGAAACTGCGTCCATCTGCGTTCGATCAGAATTTCCGATTCCGATGCCCCGGCAAGCATTGTCGCCGGGTCGATTTGCGACATCGCCGCACCGGGCAACAGCAGCATCAACAACACAGTCACAAACGGGAAAATCGTATTCAACTCATCTTCCTTCCTGATTGCGCCCAGACAGTGCCCGTCACAAGTGAATCCCAACAAGCAGGATCAGGTAAAGAGTTCAAAGCGCATTCTTCCGACATCACAGACAAGTTGTGATACGAATGCGATAAAGGGGTGTGTCACACACACGAGAAAATCGAAGGGCAGAAAGCACGTGTTTCCGTCAAAACCTGAAGTTTCACGGCGCTTGTGCAAATTTGGGAGATCCGCTCTTGCGGCCACCTTCCTCGCGGCAGCGTTTTTGCCTTGGTCTGGCTCTGCCTTTGCAAAAAGTGCTGATCTGGTTCTGGTCGATAGAATCAAAGTCGCGGACAAATCAAAGGGATTCTCAGAACCTTCCGGTTTGTCGCTGTCCCACGCTGAAGGCTTCTTGTGGTCTGTAAGCGACGCTGAGCCGAAACTGCACCTACTTGGAGTCGACGGAGTATTGGGAAACTCCTTCCAGTTGCCGCCTTTGGCCGGATCAGATTTGGAGGGCGTCGCGTCGCGAAAAGATGGGTCGGTTTTGCTCCTTCAGGAAACCGATCGATCGATATTGGTCGTTCAACCAACCGACCCTATCCAACTGACAAGGGTCCCACTTGCGTCCCTCAAGGGGTACCCGGCCGCTGCCGAACTGCTTGTCGGCAACCCGCTGAACAAGGGGCCTGAGGGCATCACCGTCGACCCGGACACTGGGCGAGTATTCGTTGTCATTGAAGGACAACCGCGTCTGTTGCTGGTCGTGTCACCGGACCTAACTGAAATTCAGGAAGTCATCCCTTTGGATCGTGGATCTGGTTTTGTTTCGGATCGCGTGAATGACGATGAACTGGATGTGAGCGGTTTGGCTTGGTCCGTGTCGGGTGTGCTGTGGATTCTCAGCGACAAGGGACGCCAGATCTTTTTGTACGATCCAGAGACGAGAACAGCAGATACGATCGAACTGACGTATATGAAAAATGGAGACCGAAAGGTCGTGAAGCACCCCGAAGGGATCGCCTTGGATGAGGCCAAAGGGCTTCTCTACATCCTCACGGACGATGCCGAGAAGTCGCGCCTGTACGTTTTCAATATCCCTGAGTTTTGATCGCTACTGCACGGAACTCACCCCGTACGGATGACTTAGCCAAGAAAGCCCGCATTGGGTCCAACTTCCTTGATCCGCGCCACTCAGAACCGCTCCCAGGCCGCGTTTTTTGGCCGTAGGAGGGTCCTGAAAAAAAGCTGCCGTCAGTTGGGCCGGTTCAGCCGTCTTGAGAAGCGACTAGAAATCCAGGTTTTCCACGCTCAGCGCGTTTTTCTGGATGAATTCACGGCGCGGCTCGACCACGTCGCCCATCAACTTGGTGAACAAGTCATCGGCCTCGACCATGTCATCGACACGCACCTGCAGCAATGTCCGCGCGTCCGGATCCAGCGTAGTTTCCCACAGCTGATCGGGGTTCATCTCACCCAGGCCCTTGTAGCGCTGGAGCGACAGGCCTTTTTCGCCCTCTTCCAAAATGGCGCGCAGCAGATCCAGCGGGCCGTGGATGACCTGCGACCGGTCGCGGCGGACCAATGTGGCCGGCAGGTTGTAGACGTCCTGAAGGCTCTGGGTAAAGCTGCCTGTCTTGCGTGCCTCGCCGGAACGCAGCATCGGACCGTCCAGCGTGCGGACTTCCTCGACGCCACGCAGGATGCGCGCCAGTCTGATACCGTGATCCTGAGTGATCCGGCCCTGCCAGCCGCGCTCGTATTCCAGCGCAATCAGGTCCAGCCGCGCCGCGACCTTGTCGGCCACGCCCTGCAGGTCGGCATCCACCGCCCCGGGCACAAACGCCCCGGCAACGGCGGCCTGTTCAAGGATGTGCCGCGGGTAATGCGTCGGGAAGGCATCCAACACGCGCTTGAGCTGACGCGCCTCGTCCACCACACGGGTCAGATCCTGACCCACGATCTCTTCACCCGAGCCCAACTTGAGCACGGCGCCCTCGACACCCTGGTTGATCAGATAGTCGTCAAGCGCCGCCTGATCCTTCAGGTAAACCTCTGACTTTCCTCGTGAAACCTTGTAAAGCGGCGGCTGCGCGATGTAGAGATATCCACCCTCGATCAACTCGGGCATCTGGCGGTAGAAGAACGTCAGCAACAGGGTCCGGATATGTGCACCGTCCACGTCGGCATCGGTCATGATGACGATCTTGTGGTAGCGCAGCTTCGAGATGTCGAACTCGTCCCGGCCGATACCGGTGCCAAGCGCCATCACAAGGTTGCCGATTTCCTGGCTGGACAGCATTCGGTCGAACCGCGCACGTTCGACGTTCAGAATCTTGCCGCGCAAAGGTAGAACCGCCTGCGTCAGACGATCGCGACCGGTCTGCGCTGATCCGCCGGCCGAGTCCCCCTCGACAAGGAAAACTTCGCTTTTGGCCGGGTCCTTCTCAGAGCAATCCTTGAGCTTGCCGGCCAAATAGTTGACGTCCATCGCCGTCTTGCGTCGGGTCAGTTCGCGGGCTTTCCTCGCCGCTTCCCGCGCCAAGGCGGCCTCGATGATCTTGCCGACGATGGTCTTGGCCTCGTTGGGGTTCTCCTCGAACCACTCGGCCAGCTTCTCGTTCATCAACCCTTCGACAGCCGGTCGCACTTCCGAGCTGACAAGCTTGTCCTTGGTCTGGCTGGAAAACTTCGGGTCAGGTACTTTGACGGACAGCACGCAGGTCAGGCCTTCGCGCGCATCATCGCCGGTGAAGCTGACCTTTTCCTTTTTCGCGATCCCGCTGGACTGTGCGTAGTTGTTGATCGTGCGGGTCAGCGCTCCACGGAAGCCAGCGACATGCGTGCCGCCATCCCGCTGGGGGATGTTGTTGGTAAATGGCAGGACGGTTTCGTGATAGCTGTCGTTCCACCACATCGCGATCTCGACCCCGATATCGTCGCGCTCGCCCTTGATATAGATGGGCTCGGGCATGGCCGGAGTTTTCGACCGATCGAGGTATTTCACGAATTCCTTGACGCCGCCCTCGTAGAACAGTTCGGTCTCAAGCCGCTCGGCAGGCCGCTCGTCAATCAGGATGATCCGAACGCCCGAGTTCAGGAAGGCCAGTTCGCGCAACCGCTTCTCCAGCGTCTCGAACGAATACTCAAGGTTCGAGAACGTATTGGTCGAAGCCAGGAACCGCACCTCGGTCCCGGTCCGGTCGCCGCATTCGCCGACCACTTTCAGATGCTCCGAGGTTTCGCCGCCTTCAAACCGGGCGAAATGCTCTTTGCCGTTCCGCCAGATGCGCAGCTCCAGCCAATCGGACAGGGCGTTCACCACCGACACACCCACGCCGTGCAGGCCGCCCGACACCTTGTACGAGTTCGAGTCGAATTTCCCGCCGGCGTGCAGTTGGGTCATGATGACCTCGGCCGCCGAGACGCCTTCTTCGGGGTGGATGTCCACCGGAATCCCGCGGCCATTGTCGCTGACCGAGACGCTGGAATCGGCGTGAATCTTGACGGTCACGTGGTCGGCGTGACCGGCCAGAGCCTCGTCAATGCCGTTGTCCACGACCTCGTACACCATGTGGTGCAGACCGGACCCGTCGTCGGTGTCGCCGATATACATTCCGGGGCGTTTGCGGACAGCCTCCAACCCCTTGAGAACCTTGATGGAATCTGCGCCGTATTCCTGATTTGCCTGTGCGTCTTCGGACATGCCGTCAGTACCTATATTATTTTGGTAAGTTATACGTTCTCTGGTGGGGAATGTCACGTCATCCCCCCAGATTTTGTGCCGGTTCTTTCGGGCGCGGGCCGAACGGCTCGGCCGACCTCAGACGGTCACAATCTATCCAGATCGGCGGCGATATCAGCGGCGATTTGGCGGGCATCGACATCGCCGCGCTCGGCCGACAGGCGCAGGCCCAACAAGTCGGACTGGTAGCGCGCCGCCAGCCGTTCGGGATCATGGTCGAGGCCGATCTGCCCCTGCGCCTGCGCCTGCCGGAACAGATCGGCGAAACAGGCCTTCATCCGCGACAGATGGGTCGCGGCCAGTTGCGCCAGATCATGGTCCTTTGCGCTCAACTCGGCATAGGTCTTGGCCAGCATGCAGGCCTTTGCAGGCGCGTTCGCGGCCTCGACCACCAAACGCGGCTGGGTCTTGAGCGCACCCAGCGGCCCAAGCTCCTCGGCCAAGGCTTCAAGCCGGGCAACACCTTCATCCGCATAGCGTTCCAGCGTCAGGGCATACAAGGCGTCCTTTGACCCGAAGGCGGCGTAAAAGCTGCCTGGCTTCAACTTCAGCGCACGCTCGAGATCCTTCAGGGACGTGCCCGCCCAGCCCTGGCGCCAGAACAGGTCTCTGGCCTGCGCGATCAGCGCGTCACGGTCATAGGCAGGTTTGCGGGGCATGTGATCACCAGTTCTTGAACGATTACTCAAATATATACTTGAGTGATCGCTCAATAAAGCCTATTTCGGACTCAGCCGCCAGAAAAGGAGACCCGAAATGGCCGATTTTCCCTCACATGACCTCAACACCGCACCTGAAGGTTCGAAACCCCTGCTCGAGAAATCGCAGGCCGCGTTTGGCCGCCTGCCGGGCCTGCACAAGGTCATGGCCGAAAGCCCACAGCACCTTGAGGCCTACCAGGTTCTGCACCACCTGTTCCTGCAGACCGATTTCGACAATGACGAGAAAACGGTCGTCTGGCAGACCATCAACGTGGAAAACGAATGCCACTATTGCGTTCCGGCCCATACCGGCATCGCCAAGATGATGAAGGTGTCGGACGAGATCACCGAAGCGCTGCGCAATGAAACCCCGCTGCCCTCGCCCAAGCTCGAAGCACTGCGGACGTTCACGCTGCAGGTGATGAACCAGCGCGGCAACGTCACCGACGCGCAGTTGCAGGCGTTCTTCGATGCTGGCTATTCGCACCGCGCCGTTCTGGACGTGATCCTGGGCCTGGCGCAGAAAACCATGTCGAACTACGTCAACCACATGGCCCAGACGCCGGTGGACGAGGTGATGCGTCCCTTCCTGTGGGAACGCAAGGTTGGCGAGCCGGCCTGATCCGCTCAGGCGGGGGTGACGGTCGAGCCGTCACCCGCGTCATTGACCACGAAAGACTGCGCCCGGTCGCCCAGTTCGGCGAACAACTCGGGGCCTGTTCCGGTCATCCAGGCCTGCGCCCCCAGCGCGCAGATTTCATCATACAGCGCCGCCCGACGGTCCGCGTCCAGATGGGCCGCCACCTCGTCCAGCAACAGGATCGGCGGTGCTCCGACCTGCGCGGCCAGCGCCCGCGCGTTGGACAGAATCAACGACACCAACAGCGCCTTCTGCTCTCCGGTCGAACACTCACTGGCCGCAACGCCTTTGGCGGCAAAAACCCCATGCAGATCTGACCGGTGCGGCCCCACCAATGTGCGCCCCGCCGCCAGATCGCGGAACCGGTTTTTGGCCAGCGCCTCCAACAGATCCTGCGCGTTTTCGGGCATGTCCCCTTCGGACTGAACAAGTTCCAGTTCCGCCGAGGGAAAGGCGGTCTCGGCCTGTTCCTGCGCCGCGCGCAACTGCGCCAGAGCACCCAGCCGCGCGGTATGAATGCGATGCCCGGTTTCGGCCATCTGAGCCTCGAGCGCCGCGTACCAATGCGCGTCACGCACCTGCTCTTTCAGCAGGCGGTTCCGTTCGCGCATGGCCTTTTCATAGATCAACGCGGCCTCGGCATGGCTCGGATCGAAACTCAGCGTCACCCGGTCCAGAAAGCGCCGTCGGCCTTCGGCGCCTTCGATCCAAAGCCGGTCCATCGCGGGCATCAGCCAGACGACCCGCGCCAGCTTGCCCAGATCGATCTGGCTGGCTGCCTTTCCGTCGATCCGGACCTGCCGCGCTGCGCCCCCCTCGGACCAGGTTTCGATCTCGGACCGGCGGCCCTGAACGTCTAGAAGACCGCTCAGCTTCCAGCCCAGCGCCTCGGGCCGGCGCGTCATCTCGGCAGCGCTGGCCCGGCGCATGCCGCGGCCGGGTGAAAACAGGGATACCGCCTCGAGAATATTGGTCTTGCCGGCCCCGTTCGGCCCGAACAAGGCCACCGGCCGCCCGTCCAGCGCCATGCGCGCCAGCTTGTGCGACCGAAAATGCGAGACCGTCAATTCGGTCAGGGCCAAAGCCATGACCCCTCCCTTCATCCTTGTACAAACACGCGCGCCGGACGCATCCCGCGCCCGGGCGATCAGACGCGCATCGGCATCACGACATAGACCGCGCTCTGGTCATTGCCTTCGCGCATCAGGGTCGGGTCGCCCGCCGAGTTGAACAGGAACACCGCGTTCTCGCGGTCCACCTGGCTTGCGATTTCCAGCAGGTACTTGGCGTTGAACCCGATTTCCAGCCGTTCGTCGCCATAGGCCACGGCCAGCTCCTCCTCGGCCGCGCCGCTGTCGGGCGCATTCACCGACAGGACCAGCTTGTCGCCGTCCAACTGCAGCTTTACCGCACGGGACCGCTCGGACGACACGGTTGCCACCCGGTCGACAGCCTGGGCGAACTCGGCCGCGTCCACTTCCATCTTGCGGGTGTTGTTCTGCGGAATCACGCGGGTGTAGTCGGGGAAGGTCCCGTCGATCACCTTCGAGGTCAGCGTGATGTCGGGTGTGGCAAAGCGCACCTTGGTTTCGCTGACCGACACCGCGATGTCCATGTCGTCATCTTCCAACAGCTTGCGCAGCTCACCCACTGTTTTGCGCGGAACGATCACGCCCGGCATGTCCTCGGCCCCCGCCGGAAGATCGGCGTCAATCCGGGCCAGGCGGTGGCCGTCGGTGGCCACGCAGCGCAACACCTTGCCGCCCTCGGGGCCATCCGTCACGTGCATGTAGACACCGTTCAGGTAATACCGCGTCTCTTCCGTCGAGATGGCGAATTTCGACTTGTCGAACAGCCGCCGCAGCAGGGCCGCCGAAGCGGTGAAGTTCGACTGGTACTCCGAGGACGCCATCACAGGGAAATCCTCTTTCGGCAGGGTCGCCAGCGAGAAGTTCGACCGCCCCGCCTCGACCGTCAGCCGGCCAGCCGCGCTGTCGGCGGTCAGCGTGACCAGCGCGCCATCGGGCAGCTTGCGCACGATCTCGTGCAGGGTCGTTGCCGCAACCGTGGTTGCGCCCGCCTTTTCGACCTGCGCGGGAGCCTTGTCGACCACCTCGATATCCAGGTCGGTCGCGCGGAACAGAACCTGATCGCCCTCGGCCTCGATCAGCACATTGGCCAGGATTGGAATCGTGTTGCGGCGTTCCACAACGGATTGGGCCTGCGAAACGGCCTTGAGCAGCGTGCCGCGTTCGATGCTGATCTTCATACCCTCAATTCCTCTGATTTGAGTGCTTACATGGGCGGGACTGGCAAGTTAGCGGTTCAGCCCTGAGGCACAAGGATTTTTTACCGATTTCTGGGTCGGAACGCGCAAACCGTCAAGGTCCCGAGCGGCCCTGCGCCCCAGTTCCGTGGAAATCGTGGAAAAATGCGCACAGAAAAACCGCCCCCGCGCAAGGCCGGGGCGGTTCTTCGAATTGCAGGGGCTCAGGCTTCGAGCGCCCGGCGCAGCATTTCCACATCTTCGGCGATCTGACCGTCGGTCAGCTTCAGCTCTTCGATGCGTTTGACGCCGTGCATGACGGTGGTGTGGTCGCGCCCGCCAAAGCGGCGGCCGATCTCGGGCAGCGACCGGCTGGTCAGCTGCTTGCACAAATACATCGCCACCTGACGCGGGCGGGCATAGGACCGCAGGCGTTTCGGACCGATGATGTCGGACAGGCGGATGTTGTAGTAGTCGGAAACCTTGCGCTGGATCTCTTCGACGGTGATCTTGCGTTCCGAGGCGCGCAGCACGTCGGCCAGACAGTCCTGCGTCAGCTCCATGTCGATCTCGCGGCCGACCAGCGAGGCAAAGGCGAACAGCCGGGTCAGCGCCCCTTCCAGAACGCGCACGTTGGTCGAGATGCGATGGGCCAGGAATTCCAGCACGCCATCGGCGATCTTCAGGTCGGGATAGGTCTTGGCGTATTGCTGCACCTTGTTCTGCAGAATGCCCAAGCGCAGCTCGTAATCGGTCGGGTGCAGGTCAACTACCAGTCCGCATTGCAGACGCGACTTGACCCGTTCCTCCAGATCCTTGATCTCACCCGGCGCGCGGTCGGCCGAGATGATGATCTGTTTGTTCTGATCCACCAGCGCGTTGAAGGTGTGAAAGAATTCCTCCTGCGTCGAATCCTTGCCGGCGATGAACTGTACGTCATCGACCATCAGCACGTCGACCGAGCGGAACAGGTGTTTGAAATCCATCATCCGGCGCTCGCGCAGGGCCTGTACGAAGCGGTACATGAACTGTTCGGCCGACAGGTAGAGCACGTTGAGCTCAGGGCGTTTGGTCTTCAGTTCCCACGCGATGGCGTGCATCAGGTGCGTCTTACCAAGGCCGACACCGCCGTACAGAACCAGCGGATTGAAGGTTACGGGGCCGCCTTCGGAAACACGGCGCGCTGCGGCATGGGCCAGTTCGTTGGGCTTGCCGACGACGAAGGTGTCGAAGGTAAAGCGCGCGTCCAACGGTGCGGCCTGCAGCGACTCGAGCGCTTCATTGGTTCCGTTGCTTTCCGGTGCCAGCTCGATATTGACCGGCTCGGGCTGGTCTTCGACCGGCTGGACCGCGGCGGCGGGACGCGCCGGTGAGTTGGCGGCCACCCGGAAGGCCAGGCGCTGAACCGACTCTCCGGCCGTGTTCAGCTCGTACAGAATGAGGTCTGCAAAATTTTGACTGACGTAGTTCCCCATGAAGTTGGTCGGAACCGAAAATACGGCCACGCCTCCCTTCAATTCCTGAAATTCCAGTGGTTCAATCCAAGTCGTAAAATTGTTCCGGCCCACGGCCTTCAGCAATTTGTTACGCAGTTGTCCCCATTTTTCTTGTGTCATCCAGCGCCTCACGCATCCCAATATTTTTGACCTAATCGGCCTTATGATTGTGACCGGTATCCCGGTTCTTTTGCGTTCACTCGCGCACAGATATTCTGTCGCCGAAACCCCAAGAATCGGCGGGAATATCAGTGGTCACGACGCTTGCCTGTTTGACGACGACCAAAAAGTACGGCCGCCCAAACCGCGGTTTGCGCCACGCAGTTCCAGTTTTCGACAGGGCCAAGATCATCGGAGCAGCCGAGATCCGCAGCAGATCGTCAAACCGGTTGGCACCGGTTGCCGACATTCGCCCCTGGATCATTCTGATGCCCGTCAGTCCGATCGCAGGAACAGCCTGTCCCCCCAAGCGAGTGAATCGCTGAAACTGTCGTAGCAAGAGGCAGTGGGGCCGGGCAACGAAACTCTGATATTGACTCGGGTCTTTGGGCGAAAGAATCTCTCGGTTTCGTGAAGGCGCGGCATTCTGGCAACAACGCAAAAGGCGCCGCACGGGGCGACGCCTTCGAAACCGGAATGAACCAGCAAATGTTGACGCTAGGTCAACCCAGCGCTTTGACGCGCGCCGACAGGCGCGACATCTTGCGGGCTGCGGTGTTCTTGTGGAACACGCCTTTGGTGACGCCGCGCATCAGCTCGGGCTGGGCCGCGCGCAGAGCGGCGGTTGCCGCGTCCTTGTCGCCGGATGCGATAGCTTCTTCGACCTTGCGCAGGAAGGTGCGGATGCGCGAACGGCGTGCTTTGTTGATTGCATAACGCTTCTCGTTCTGACGAGCGCGTTTCTTTGCCTGGGGCGAGTTTGCCATGTGTCTCTGACCTTTGTTCGGTACGTTTGTCTAGGGTTGCACGTCACGGAATTACCCGCACCGGATCAGAAATCACGAGTGTGAATCGGGCCAAGCGGGCCGCACGCGCATGTATGGTGGCGGTCAATAGCCAAGTTTTCAGACTTTGCCAAGCCGATTCTTGGCTTTGTTGCCCGCCATGAAAAAAGGCGGGCAACGCCCGCCTGATCCTGCAGTCTTGTCGGCGCCGGTTATTTGTCGCGGAACTGGGCCGCGCGCTTTTCAAGGAATGCGCCCATGCCTTCCTTCTGGTCTTCGGTCGCGAACATCGAATGGAACACGCGCCGCTCGAACAGCATGCCCTCGCTCAGCGGCACCTCGTAGCTGCGGTTGACAGCCTCTTTCGCGGCCATCGCGGTCAGCAGCGATTTCTCGGCAATCTTCTGGGCTGCGCCGGTCGCCTCTTCGATCAGCTTCTTGGCCGGCACCACGCGCGACACGAGGCCCGAGCGCTCGGCCTCTTCGGCATCCATGAAACGCCCGGTCAGGTTCATGTCCATCGCCTTGGACTTGCCCACGAACCGCGTCAGGCGCTGGCTGCCGCCCATCCCGGCGATGACGCCCAGATTGATCTCAGGCTGGCCGAACTTGGCGGTGTCTGCGGCGATGATGAAATCGCACATCATGGCCAGCTCGCACCCGCCGCCCAGCGCATAGCCCGCCACCGCCGCGATGATCGGCTTGCGGATCGCGGTGATCCGGTCGTTGGCGTCGGCGAACAGGTTGGTGGTGTAGACATCGACAAAGCTCATCTCGGACATCTCCTTGATGTCCGCGCCCGCGGCGAATGCCTTTTCCGATCCGGTGATGACGATGCAGCGCACCTTGTCATTGGTGTCCGCGTCCTCGAGCGCCTCGCACAGCTCACCCAGAAGCTGAGTGTTCAGCGCGTTCAACGCATCGGGTCTGTTGAGCTTGATTAGGGCGACGTGGTCTTCGATTTCGACGATGATCGTCTCAAAAGCCATGAGGTCTGAGCTTTCGGTTGTTCCGTTCAGGTCCAATTCCTTATCACGCGAAAAACTCGGATCAAGCTATCTTTGGCATTGCGCGCAATAGAAGGTTGAGCGTCCCGACTGGGTGATTCTGCGGATTTCGGCTCCGCAGCCCTCGGTCCGGCAGGGCTGGTCCTCGCGCCCGTAGACGTCGAAACTGTGCTGAAAATATCCAAGCTCTCCATCGGCTTGCCGGAAATCACGCAGCGAGGATCCGCCGGCCTCGATGGCCTCGGCCAGCACCGTCCGGATCACCGGAACCAGGGCCTCGACCCGCCCGGCCGAGATCTGACCCGCCTTGCGACGTGGCGACACTCTGGCGCGGTAGAGCGCCTCGCAGACATAGATGTTGCCCAGCCCGGCAACGATTCTCTGATCCAGCAGCGCCGCCTTGACCGGTGTGCCCCGGCCGCGGAAGGCGTCGATCAGATAGGTCTCGTTGAAATCGTTGCCCAGCGGCTCCGGCCCCAGAACGGCCAGCAGCTTGTGTTGCTCAGCGGTTGCCGTGGGCATCAGGTCCATCGCCCCGAACCGGCGCGGGTCATTGAAGGTGATGCGTGCGCCATTGGCCATGTGAAACACCACGTGGTCATGCTTCTGCGGCATCGGATGATGATGCACGAACTGTCCCAGCGGATCGCCCGACACGGTCATGCGGCCCGACATGCCCAGATGAATCAACAAAGTCTCGCCGCCGCTCAGATCGGCAAGGATATATTTGGACCGTCGCCGCAGGCGTTCGACCCGCTGGCCGGTCAGCCGTTCAGCCATCCGCTCGGGGAAGGGCCAGCGCAGATCGGGGCGGTTCACGTCCGCCCTTTCGATCACCACGCCTTCCATCGCCGGGGCAAGGCCGCGTCTTACTGTCTCGACCTCGGGCAATTCGGGCATTAGACGGCTCCTATTCCAAAGGGCCGCATTGTGCCCCGGTTTCCAGGCCCTATAACAGAGACGAAATTCGACGAACGGCAAGGCTTATGTCCGACAACAGCGACAAGACCACTCATTTCGGTTTCGAAACCGTCCCCGAGGCCGAAAAGGCCGGGCGCGTGCAGGGCGTATTCAACTCGGTCGCGTCGAAATACGACGTGATGAACGACGTGATGTCGATGGGCATCCACCGGGTCTGGAAGGACGCGATGATGGACTGGCTGGCCCCGCGCCCCGGCCAGCGCCTGCTGGACGTGGCCGGCGGCACCGGTGACATCTCGTTCCGCTTCCTCAAGCGGGCGGGCCACGGCCATGCCACCGTTCTGGATCTGACCGAGCCGATGCTGATCGAGGGTCGCAAACGCGCCGAGGCCGCACAGATGGCCGACAGCCTGGACTGGCTGGTGGGCGACGCGATGGCCCTGCCGTTCGAGGACAACACCTTCGACGTCTACACCATCTCCTTCGGCATCCGGAACGTGACCCGCCCGCAAGAGGCCCTGAACGAGGCCTACCGCGTGCTCAGACCCGGCGGCCGCCTGATGGTGCTGGAGTTCAGCCAGTTGCCCAATGACGGGCTGCAGAAACTCTACGACCTCTACAGCTTCAACGTGATCCCGCGCATGGGCAAGCTGATCGCAAACGACTATGACAGCTATCAATACCTGGTCGAATCGATCCGCAAATTCCCCGATCAGGATACCTTTCTGGGCATGGTCCGCGCCGCCGGATTCGAAAACGCGAAATACCGCAACCTCAGCATGGGCATCGCCGCCCTGCATTCCGGCTGGAAGATCTGACGCATGCGCGGCCCCCACAACATCATCCGCCTGATCCGCACGGGCGCCACGCTGGAGCGCACCGGCGCCATGAACGTGGTGCTGGACGCGTTCGAGGCTCCGCGCGCGTTGCGGATCGTGGCCCACACTCTGGGCAAACCGTTCCAATGGCTGGGCTACAAGGGCGACCCATCCATGCCGCCGGCGACCCGGGCGCTGACCGCCCTGGGCCCGGCCTACATCAAGTTCGGTCAGGTCCTGTCCACGCGCCCCGATGTCGTCGGCGAAGAGCTGGCCGAACAGCTGCGCGTCCTGCAGGACAAGCTGCCCCCCTTTCCACGCGACGTGGCCATGGCCGAGGTGGAAAAGGAGCTGGGCCAACCTCTGGACGAGATGTTCTCGGAGTTCAGCGAACCGATCGCGGCCGCCTCGATCGCGCAGGTCCACAAGGCCAAATTGGCCAGCACAGGCGAGGATGTGGCCGTCAAGGTCCTGCGCCCCGGCATCGAACGCGCGTTCCGCAAGGATGTGGATGCGTTCTATTTCGCCGCCCGGATAGTCCAGCTTTTCGCCCCCGGTGCGCGCCGGCTGCGCCCGATGGACGTGATCGAGCATTTCGACGGCGTCGTCCGCGGCGAACTGGATCTCAGGCTCGAAAGTTCGGCAGCCTCGGAATTTGCCGCCAACACGCAGAATGACGAAGGCTTCTGGCTGCCGCCCGTGGTGTGGTCGCTGTCCGCGCGCCGGGTCATGACGCTCAGCTGGGCAGACGGCATCCCCTTGGGCGACAACGACGCGCTGGACGCCGCAAATCACGACCGCCGCGACCTGGCCGAGCGTGTGCTGCGCCTGTTCCTGCTGCACGCCCTGCGCGATGGCTTCTTCCACGCCGACATGCACCAGGGCAACCTCAAGGTCGCCGCGAACGGCGACATCATCGCCTATGACTTCGGCATCATGGGCCATATCGACGAATACACCCGCCGCGTCTATGCCGAGATCCTCTTCGGCTTCATCCGCCGCGACTACAAACGCGTGGCCGAGGTGCATTTCGAGGCCGGCTATGTCCCGGCTAACCAGGACGTCGATGAATTCGCCCGCGCCCTGCGCGCAGTGGGCGAACCGATCTTCGGCATGGATGCCACCCATATCTCGATGGGCCGCCTGCTGAATTACCTGTTCGAGGTGACCGAACGCTTCGGCATGGAAACCCGCACCGAACTGATCCTGCTGCAACGCACGATGGTGGTGGTCGAAGGCGTCGCCCGCTCGCTCGACCCGCATATGAACATCTGGGAGGTCGCCCGCCCCGTGGTCGAGGACTATATCAAGCAGTCCATCGGCCCCCGCGCCGCCCTGCGTGATTTTGGAAAAACAGCGCTGGTTCTTGCACGGTTCGGTCCCCGCCTACCTGATCTGGTCGAAAATGCCCTGATCGCCCAGACCCGCAAGGATGATCCCTCCGGATCAGATTTCTGGCCCAAGGCCATTCCCGCCGCAATCGGAGCGGCAGCCGGGGCAGTGGCCGTCCTGATCCTTTCGGGCCTGGGCTGACAGGCGCCGTCGCTTCATCTGGCCAAAAATATCCTCGGGGGGAATCGCGCCCAAGCGCGATGGGGGGCAGACAGCCCCCCTGCCCAGCCCGGAATCAGAGCCGCTCGATAGCGACGGCAATCCCCTGCCCGCCACCGATGCACATGGTGATCAGACCTTTCGACCCGCCGATGCGCTCCAACTCGTACAGAGTCTTCAGCGTGATGATCGCCCCGGTGGCCCCCACCGGATGACCCAAGGCGATGGCCCCGCCATTCGGGTTCACCTTTGCCGGGTCCAGCCCCAGTTCCTTGTTCACTGCCAGCGCCTGGGCGGCAAAGGCCTCGTTGCTTTCGATCACGTCGAAATCGCCCGCCGACAGGCCGGTCCGCTCCATCAGGTTGCGCACGGCCGGAACTGGGCCGATCCCCATGACTTCGGGGCGGACACCTGCATGAGCATAGCCCAGGATGCGCGCCTTTGGCGTCAGGCCGGCTTTCTCGGCGGCATCGGCCGTGGCCAAAACCATCGCCGCCGCGCCGTCATTGATACCCGAGGCGTTCCCCGCAGTCACACGCCCGTCCTTCTGGAACACCGGGCGCAGCCCAGCCAGGGCCTCGGCCGTGGTCGCCTTGGGATGCTCATCGACCCTGAAATCGACCATGTCGCGCTTGACCTTGACCTGCACCGGCGCGATCTGGCTGTCGAAATAGCCCGCCTCGATCGCAGCCGCCGCGCGCTGCTGGCTGGCCAGCGCAAACGCGTCCATCTCCTCGCGCGTGATCTGGTGTTCATCGGCAACGTTCTCGGCGGTGACGCCCATATGCCCGGTGCCAAAGGGGCAGTTCAGCGCGCCCAGCATCATGTCCAGCGACTTGATGTCGCCCATCTTGGCGCCCCAACGCGCCTGCGGAACGATGTAGGGGCTACGCGACATGTTCTCGGCCCCGCCGGCCACGGCAAACTCGGCATCCCCCAGCATCAGCGATTGAACCGCCGATACGATGGCCTGGGCACCCGACCCGCACAGCCGGTTCACGTTCATCGCCGGGGTGCCGTTCGGAATGCCTGCCTGCATCGCCGCGACGCGCGACAGGTACATGTCGCGCGGCTCGGTATTGATGACGTGACCAAACACCACATGCCCGATCCGGTCGCCTTCGACGCCGGATTTCTCAAGCGCGGCCTTGGTCACGACGGTGGCCAGATCGATCGGCGCAGTCGCGGCCAGCGACCCTCCGAACGTACCGATTGCGGTGCGGGCACCGTCCAGAATCACGATGTCGGTCATGTCTCTCTCCTCTTGGATTTGCGCGCAGTATGCACCCGCAGCATGGGCCTGTCGCGCGGGACGTTCCGTCATCGGCGGAATTGACAATTCGCGCCCGGACGCGCAAGAAATTCCGCCATGACGGAAAACTCAGACGATATCCTGACACGCCTGCCCGCCCGCCTGAAAGAGGCCCGGCGCGCCAAGGGGCTGTCGCTGGAAGCGGTGGCCAATCTCAGCGGCGTCTCCCGGTCGATGGTCAGCCAGATCGAACGCGGCGAAAGCAGCCCCACGATCTCGACCCTGTGGAACCTGACCCGTGCGCTGCAGGTCGATTTCGCTGGTCTGCTGGAAGAGTCTGAGACCACCGACCAGATCGAGGTGCTGCGCAGCGCCGAGGTGCCCAGCATCGACAATATGGGCCAATCCTGCCGGATCCGCATCCTCTCGCCACCCGAAGAGGCCGGGGGCCACGAGGTCTATGATATCCGGTTCGACGCAAACGGAGCGCTGAACAGCCAGCCGCATGCCCGCGGCGCGCGCGAACAGCTGACCGTATTGGAAGGGGCCGTCCGCGTCACCTCGGGCGCCGCGACGATGGAACTGCGCCAGGGCGACACGGCCCGGTATGCGGCCGATGTGGCCCACGCCATCGCGGCGCCGGACGGACCTGCCCGCGTGTTCCTGATCGTCAAGAACGCCTGATCCGCGCGCATCGGCCAGTTTCCGCCTTTACGGATTTTTTTCCGCCATACTGAAAATCTCCTATTTGGGATGTGCGTCCGTTATGTTAGATACGCGACTCAGAAGAAGGAGATCGCCATGGCTGATGCATTCCTGTCCCACGTTTCGGACACCCTCTCGCAGATCAAGGCGGAAGGCCTGTACAAGACGGAACGAATGATCACCTCGCCCCAAAGCGGCGAGATCACGGTGGGCGGACGTCAGGTCATCAACCTGTGCGCCAACAATTACCTGGGTCTGGCCGACCATCCGGCGCTGATCGAGGCCGCGAAGAACGCGATGGAGCCCAAGGGGTTCGGCATGGCCTCGGTCCGGTTCATCTGCGGCACGCAGGACATCCACCGCGAGTTGGAGCAGCGGTTGGCCAAGTTTCTGGGCAAGGACGATTCGATCCTGTTCGCGGCCTGTTTCGACGCCAATGGCGGGTTGTTCGAACCCCTGCTGGGACTCGAGGATGCCATCATCTCGGACAGTCTGAACCATGCCTCGATCATCGACGGGGTGCGGCTGTGCAAGGCCAAACGCTATCGCTACATGAACAATGACATGAACGACCTCGAGGCCTGGCTGAAACAGGCGCGCGAGGACGGGGCGCGGCACATCATGATCGCCACCGACGGAGTGTTCTCGATGGATGGCTACCTGGCCAACCTGCCCAGGATCCGCGAACTGGCCGACAAATACGACGCGGTGCTGATGGTCGATGACTGCCATGCCACCGGCTTCATGGGGCCGCGAGGCGCGGGCACGCCGGATCATTTCGGCGTGGACGTGGACATTCTGACCGGGACATTGGGCAAGGCACTTGGGGGGGCAATCGGCGGTTACATCGCCGGGCCGCAGCCAGTGATCGACCTGCTGCGGCAGCGGGCGCGGCCCTATCTGTTCTCGAATTCGCTGCCGCCTTCCATCGTCGCCGCCGGGCTCGAGGCGATCCGCCTGGTCGAAGAGGGCGACATGCTGCGCAAGCAACTGTTCGGCAACGCGAAATACTGGCGCGCCGGGCTGGAGAAGCTGGGGTTCGACTTGCTGCCGGGTGAACATCCGATCATCCCCGTGATGCTGGGCGAGGCGCAGCTGGCGCAGGACATGGCCGCCCGCCTGTTCAACGAAGGCGTCTACGTCTCGGGCTTCTTCTTCCCGGTGGTCCCGCGTGGCCAGGCCCGCATCCGCACCCAGATGAACGCGGCGCTGACCCGCGACGAGTTGGACCGCGCGCTGGCCGCCTTCGGCAAGGTCGGCAAGGCGTTGGGGGTCATCTGATGGTTCTGAACTCGGTCATCGACGCGATCGGCGATACGCCCCTGATCGAGCTGTCCCGGGTTTGCCAAATACTGGATCTGGACGGCCGTATTCTAGCAAAGCTGGACTATCTGCTGCCGGGCTTTTCGAAAAAGGATCGGGCCGCCCGGTCCATCATCGAACAGGCCCGCGCCGACGGCAGCCTGATCCCGGGGCAGACGGTTGTCGAGCTGACCTCAGGCAACATGGGCACCGGCCTGGCGATTGTCTGCGGCATTCTGGGGCACCCGTTCGTGGCGGTCATGAGCGCAGGGAACTCGGTCGAACGCGCCCGCATGATGCGCGCCTTGGGCGCCGAGGTGGTGATCGTCCCTCAGGCCGAAGGCGGCAAACCGGGCGAAGTCTCGGGCGGCGACCTGGCGCTGGTGGATGACGCCGCCCGCCGCATCACCGCCGAGCGCAACGCATTCCGCGCCGATCAGTTCGGCCACGCGGGCAACCCCAAGGCCCATGCCGCCGGGACGGGTCCGGAAATCTGGGCCCAATCAGCAGGTGCCGTGACGGCCTTTTGTGATTTTGCCGGCTCTGGCGGCACGCTTGCCGGGGTCTCTGAATACCTGTCACCCCTTGGGGTGCGGTGCTATGCGGTCGAACCCGAAGGCGCTCGTGCCTTGGCCGGTGAACCCGTCCGTGCGCCTGATCATCCCATCCAGGGCGGCGGTTATGCGATGTCGGATCTGACGCATCTGAACGGAGTGCAATTGGCCGGTCATCTGTCCGTCACCGGCGCATCGGCGCGCGACGCCACCCGCCTGTTGGCCCGCACCGAAGGCATCTTTGCGGGCTTTTCTGCCGGGGCGAACCTGGCTGCCGCCATCGACCTGCTGCGTGGCCCGGAACGGGGTGGCTGCATCGCGATCGTGATGTGTGACAGCGGCTTGAAATACCTGTCGACCGATTTGTGGGAGTGATCCGGATGCGACCCAACACGATGAAAGCGCTGGAGAAGTCCAAGCCCGAAGAAGGGCTGTGGATGGTGCAGGCCCCGGTCCCCGAGATCGGCCCCGACGAGGTTCTGATCCGCGTGAAAAAGACCGGTATCTGCGGAACCGACATCCATATCTGGAACTGGGATGAATGGGCGTCGCACACGGTGCCTGTTCCCATGATCACCGGCCACGAATTCGCCGGCGAGATCGTCGAGCTGGGACGCAACGTGACCGGGTTGAAGATCGGCCAGCGCTGCTCGGGCGAGGGTCACCTGATCGGCACCGACAGCCGCCAGAGCCGCGCGGGCAAGTTCCACCTCGACCCGGGCACGCGCGGGATCGGGGTGAACGAACAGGGCGCCTTTGCCCAATATCTCAAGCTGCCGGCCTTCAACGTGGTGCCCCTGCCCGACGACATTCCGGACGAGATCGGCGCGATACTCGACCCGCTGGGCAATGCCGTACACACCGCGCTGAGCTTCGACCTGCTGGGCGAGGACGTGTTGATCACCGGCGCGGGCCCGATCGGGATCATGGCCGCCGCGGTGGCCCGCCACGCCGGAGCGCGGCATGTGGTGATCACCGACATCAACCCCGACCGGCTGGCGCTGGCGCGGCATGTCGTGCCTTCGGTCCGGGCGGTGAACGTGGCCGAGGAAGATCTGCAATCGGTGATTTCCGACCTGGGCATGAGCCAGGGTTTTGACGTGGGGCTGGAAATGTCGGGCTCGCAGGCGGCGCTGGACCAGATGGTCGAGGCGCTGGTGATGGGCGGCAAGATCGCCCTGCTGGGTATTCCGCCCGGCAAATCGCCCGTCGACTGGAGCCGCATCGTGTTCAAGGCGATCACCATCAAGGGCGTCTACGGCCGCGAGATGTTCGAGACCTGGTACAAGATGATCGCGATGCTGCAGAACGGTCTGGATGTCAGCCGGGTCATCACCCATCGCTTTGCCGTCGATGACTTTGCGCAGGGCTTTGCCGCCATGAAGTCGGGAAAATCGGGCAAGGTGGTGTTGGACTGGGCCTGACCCTCTGGATAGTTGCAAACGCACCTTCTAGACAGGTGCGCACACATGCCGGGGAGGAAATGAAATGGCCGACAAAGCCAAGGGCGACCGCCCGCTGGAGCGCGGAATCGAGGATACGCTGGTGACCGATTTCGCGGATACCCACCGCAAAAGCTATGGCGATTTCCTGCAACTCAAGACCCTGCTGAACTTGCAGAAAACCTTTCAGGACCCGGCCCAACCCGATGAGATGCTGTTCATCATCATCCATCAGGTCAGCGAGCTTTGGCTGAAACTGATGCACCATCAGCTGGTCGAGGTGCGCCGGTTTCTGCAGCAGGATGAGTTCGGCCCCGCGATGAAGAACCTGGACCGGATCAAGGCGATCCAGCGCCAGTTGATCGCCGCGTGGGAAACCCTGCTGACCATGACGCCCGCCGACTATATGACCTTCCGCAAGGCGCTGGGCAATTCATCCGGTTTCCAAAGCTATGGCTATCGCCAGATCGAGTTCATCCTGGGCAACAAGGACACCGCCACGCTGAAGGTGCATGAGCACGACCCCGAAGTGATGGAGATGCTGACCGCCGCTCTGGTCAAACCGTCGCTGTATGACGAGGTGTTGCACATGCTGGCGCGGCAGGGGTTCGACGTGCCGCAGGACCTGCTGGACCGGGACTATTCAAAGACCTATTCCGGCGATCCGCGCATCGTGAAGATCTGGGCCGAGATCTACCGGAACACGGGCCGATACTGGGACCTGTATGCGCTGGCCGAAAAGCTGATGGATGTGGAATCGCTGTTCCAGCGGTGGCGGTTCGACCATGCGACTGCCGTCGAACGTGTGATCGGCATGCAGCCCGGCACCGGCGGCTCCAGCGGCGTGGCCTTCCTGCGCAAGGCGCTGGAGCTGCGATTCTTCCATGACCTTTATGACGTGCGCACCGACCTGATGTACGGCGGACAGGGCTGAGCCATGCTGTATCGCGGATTTACCCAAGCCGAGCTGGAGCGCGAATACGCGCCCAGTTCGATGATCGGCGGCGACCTTGCGCCCTATCTGGCGGCCTATTCGGCGCTCAGCGCGCAGGCGCGGGCGCAAATGACGGTGCAAGAAATTCTCGGCTATGGCGTCACGCCCGCGCAGGTGCTGGATTTCTTTCCCGCCCGCACGCCCGGCGCACCGCTGCATGTGTTTATCCACGGCGGCTATTGGCAGGCGCTCAGCCAGCGCGACTCGGCGATGATGGCGCCCGCGCTGGTCCAAGGCGGGCAGGCCTTTGCGACGGTGAACTACACGCTCGCCCCCGACGCGCGGCTGTACCAGATGGTCGATGAATGCCGGACCGCGCTGATGTGGCTGGCCACCCGGGCCAAGTCGCTGGGGTTCGACGCCTCGCATGTCACCCTGTCCGGGCACAGCGCCGGCGCGCATCTGGCGGCGATGGTCATGGCGACCTCGGCCGACCAATTCGCCCGGATCGGCCTGCGGGTGCGCGAAGTCATCCTGATCAGCGGCGTCTACGACCTGGAACCGATCAGCCTGACCCCGGTCAACGATCCCCTGCAGCTGACCCCGGTCGAGCTGCACGACCTGTCCCCCACCCTGAACCTGCCCGCGCCCGGGCCGCGCTATCGGGTCACGGTGGGCGAGCGGGACACCGGCGAGTTCATCCGCCAGAGCCGCGATTATGCCGAAGCGTTGCGCAAGACCGGGCACGCGGTCAGCTTTGACCTGCAGCCGGGCACGCACCATTTCGACATCATCCTCAAGGACGGGACGTTTCTGAACGACCACCCCTGAAAGCGAAAACGGCGGCCCTGGGGACCGCCGTTTCCTTCAATTTCGACCGGATCAATCCAGCGTGCGGGTGACTTCCTCGCGCTCGAAGATCTCGATCACGTCGCCGGGGCGGATATCGTCGTAATTCTCGAACGCCATACCGCATTCCTGACCCGACTGAACCTCGGCCACTTCGTCCTTGAAGCGTTTCAGCGTCTTCAGCGTGCCTTCGTGGATCACCACGTTGTCGCGCAGCAGGCGCACGCCGGCCGAGCGGCGGGCAACGCCCTCGGTGACCAGACAGCCGGCAACCTTGCCGACGCCAGTGACCTTGAACACTTCCTTGATCTCGGCGTAGCCGATGAACTTCTCGCGGATCTCGGCGCTCAGCAGGCCCGAGGCGGCGGCTTTGACGTCATCCACCAGGTCGTAGATCACCGAGTAGTAGCGGATCTCGACGCCCTTCTGGTTGGCGGTGTTGCGCGCCGACGCGTTGGCCCGCACGTTGAATCCAAAGACCGGAGCACCCGACGCTTCGGCCAAGCCGATATCGGTTTCGGTGATGGCGCCGACGCCCGAATGCAGCACGCGCACGCGTACCTCGTCGTTGCCGATCTTCTCCATCGCCTGGACGATCGCCTCGGCCGAGCCCTGCACGTCGGCCTTGACCAGAATGGGCAGCTCGGCCACGTTCTCGTCTTCTTTGGCCTTCTGCATCAGCTGTTCCAGCGTGGTCGCGGCACCGGCGGCGGCGCGCTTGTCCTTGGCAACCTGCGCGCGGTACTCGGCGATCTCGCGGGCCTGCGCCTCGGTCTCGGTCACGTTCAGAACGTCACCGGCCTCGGGCGTACCGTTGAGACCCAGAACCTCGACCGGAACCGAAGGCCCGGCTTCCTGGACGCGCTCGCCCTTGTCGTTAATCAGCGCGCGGACCTTGCCGTACTGTTCGCCCACGACGAAGATGTCGCCCTGGCGCAGCGTACCTTTCTGGACCAGAACGGTCGCGACCGGGCCACGGCCCACGTCCAGCTGCGCCTCGATCACGGCGCCTTGTGCGGCGCGGTTCGGGTTGGCCTTCAGCTCCAGAATCTCGGCCTGCAGCGCGATGGCTTCCAGCAGATCGTCCAGACCCTGGCCCGTGATGGCCGACACTTCGACATCCTGAACCTCGCCGGACATCTTCTCGACGATCACCTCGTGTTGCAGCAGGTCGGTGCGCACCTTGTCCGGGTTGGCCTCGGGCTTGTCGACCTTGTTGATCGCAACGATCATCGGAACACCGGCAGCCTTGGCGTGGTTGATTGCCTCGACCGTCTGCGGCATCACAGCGTCATCCGCCGCGACAACCAGCACCACGATGTCCGTTACCTGAGCACCGCGCGAGCGCATCGAGGTAAAGGCCGCGTGGCCCGGCGTATCCAGGAAGGTCAGCGTAGTGCCGTCGTTGGTCTGCACCTGATAGGCGCCGATATGCTGGGTAATGCCACCGGCCTCGCCCGCAACGACTTTGGCGTCGCGGATCGCGTCCAACAGCGAGGTCTTGCCGTGGTCGACGTGACCCATGATGGTAATGACCGGCGGACGGGGCTGCAGGTCTTCATCCTTGTCCTCGACATCCGAGATGACATCCTCGACATCCGCATCCGAAACCCGCACGACCTTGTGGCCGAATTCTTCGATGATCAGTTCGGCAGTGTCGGCGTCGATGGTCTGGTTCTGCGTGACCATCATACCCATGTTCATCAGCGACTTGACGACATCGGCGACGCGTTCGGCCATACGGTTGGCCAGTTCCGATACAACGATCGCCTCGGGCAGTTGAACCTCGCGGATCACCTTTTCACGTTCGACCGAGCCGCCCATGGCTTTCTGCCGCGCACGCTCCTGTTTGCGCTTCATCGATGCCATCGAACGCTGCCGGCCACCTTCACCGCCCGACAGCGCCTGATTCAGGGTCAGCTTGCCCGAACGGCGGCCATCGTCACGGCCCTTGCCGCGTGTCTGACGCTGTTCGCGGTCCGCCTTGCGCGGCGTTTCCGCTGGCGCAGGCTTGCTGGCCGCGGGGGCCTTGGCCTTGGGCGCCTCTTTCGCGGCCGCGGCTTCTGCTGCGGCGCGCTGAGCGGCTTCTTCGGCCTCTTTCTGCTTGCGCTCTTCTTCCTCGGCTTTCTGCCGGGCTTTCTCCTCGGCCTCGCGCTGTTCGCGCTCTTTGGCCTCCTGTTCGGCGCGGCGGCGTTCACGCTCTTCGGCGCGCGCCTTTTCCTCGGCCTCGCGGCGTTCGGCTTCCTCGGCCTCACGGGCCTTGGCCGCCTGCAATGCCTTCAGGCGCCGATTCATCTCGGCATCGGAAATCCCGGCCGGCCGGCGCGAAGGATCACCCGACGGCGCAGCGCCACCGCTGGGCTTGGACGCTCCCGGCTTGGGAACCACCACGCGCTTGCGTTTGGTTTCCACCACGACATTCTTGGTGCGTCCGTGGCTGAAACTCTGTTTCACATTCCCGGGGCGTGCCCCGCCACGAAGACCCAATGTCTTTTTGCCGTCACTATCGCTCATAAAGCTTCTTACCCTTCCGCGCGGCCCTTGCCGCCGTCATCCATATCGCGCAAGCCACGCAGGCGCTGCGCTTCCTCTACAACACGTTTGGCGAGTCCGCCAGAGGCGAGCGCCGCATGAATCACCGTTTGGCGCCCAAATGCCGCCCCAAGCTCGTCTGCGGTCAGCCAGCCAATGTATTTCCCGAAATGCGGCGTGCTCAGCTTGGACTTGCCGCGCCCGGAACCATCGACCGCCTGAATCAGAACCCAGGCCTCTTCGCGATCAAGCCAGGACTTGACCTTTTCATACCCGGCGACCGCATCGCCGGACTTTCGCGCCAGGCTGATCAATTCGATCACGCGGCGCGACAATTGACGCTCCACCTCGTCCACAAGGTCCTGCGGTACAGTCACCTGCGCCTTGAACCCGCGTGCAAACAGCTTCTTGCCGACGGCCGTGTCCAGCGCCTTGCGATCCGCCGAGACATAAACGCCCCGACCCGGCAACTTGGACGCGACATCCGGGAAAACCTGCCCATCCGGGCCGGTTACAAAGCGGATCAGCCCGTACCGAGGCTGCACCTCGCCCGTGGCGATGCATTTCCGCTCTGGCCCTTCGGACCGTTCCTTATGGACGCCACCGCGACCCATGTGTGCCACCCGAGGCCTGGAATCAGGCCTCGGCCTCCTCGTCTGCTGCTTCGTCCTCGACGTCTGCCTCGGGCTGCTCCAGATCGGCGGGGTCGACCCAGCCCAGCATGACCCGGGCGGTCATCACCAGATCCTGTGCCTCTTCCAGCGTCACGCCAAAGGGTTCGAGAATACCGTCATCCTTGACCCGCTGACCATCAACCGTGGTCCAGCCTCCGGCCAGTTCCCAGTCAGCGCAGGTTGCAAAGTCTTCCAGCGTCTTGACGCCGTCCTTGGCAAGCGCCTCAACCATTTGGGGTGTCAGACCCTCAAATTCAATAAGGCTGTCCTCGGCACCCAGGCTGCGGGCGCTGTCCAGCGCCGCCTTGGCCTGTGCCTCAAGGAATTCGCGCGCACGGGCCTGCAGCTCGTTTGCGGTGCCTTCGTCGACGCCATCGATCACCAGCAGTTCGTCCAGCTCGACATAGGCCACTTCTTCCAGGTTGGTGAACCCTTCCGAGACCAGCAGCTGGGCAAAGAATTCGTCCAGGTCCAGGCTGTCCATGAACAGCTGCGTGCGGGCTTCGAACTCCTTCTGACGGCGCGCCGATTCTTCGGCCTCGGTCATGATGTCGATGTCCAGACCGGTCAGCTGGCTGGCCAGACGCACGTTCTGACCACGGCGACCGATCGCCAGAGACAGCTGTTCCTCGGGCACGACGACTTCGATCTTGCCGGCTTCCTCGTCCAGAACCACCTTGGAAACCTCGGCGGGTTGCAGCGCATTCACCAGGAAGGTCGGCTGGTCTTCGTTCCACGGGATGATGTCGATCTTTTCGCCCTGCAGCTCGTTCACGACGGCCTGCACGCGGCTGCCGCGCATACCAACGCAGGCGCCGACGGGATCGATCGAGTTGTCATACGAGATGACCGCGATCTTGGCACGCGAACCGGGGTCGCGGGCCACGGCCTTGACCTCGATGATGCCGTCATAGATTTCCGGCACTTCCATCTTGAACAGCTCGGCCATGAACTCGGGTGCCGTGCGCGACAGGAAGATCTGGTGACCGCGCGTTTCGCGGCGCACTTCCTTGATGTAGGCGCGCACCCGGTCATTGGGGCGATAGCTTTCACGGCCGATCTTGTCGTTGCGGCGCAGGACAGCCTCGGCCCCGCCCAGATCAACGATCACGTTGCCAAATTCCTCGCGCTTGACGGCGCCGTTGATGATGGTGCCGACACGATCCTTGAAGTCTTCGTACTGGCGGTCACGCTCGGCCTCACGAACCTTCTGCAGGATCACCTGCTTGGCCGACTGAGCCGCGATCCGGCCCATTTCCACCGGCGGGACCTCTTCCACGAAGACGTCACCGATCTCGGGCGATTCCAGGTATTGCTTGGCCTGCTCGACGGTCATCTCGGCCTGATAGTTCTCAAGCTCGTCATCCGCGACCACGGTGCGGACCCGGGTAAAGGTCGCCTTGCCGGTCTTGCGGTCGATGGACACACGGATGTCCATTTCCGCGCCGTAACGGCTCTTGGCGGCGCGGGCGAGCGATTCCTCCATCGCTTCGACGACCAGACCGGGGTCGATCATCTTTTCGCGGGCCACGGCCTCGGCGGTCTGCAACAGCTCAAGCTGGTTTGCTGAGGTGATTGCCATCAGTTCGTCTCCTCTTCGGACCCTTCGGTCTCAATCTCGTCGAAAGCGTTTTCGTTCAGGGCGCCGGCATCCTTGCGCTGGCGCAACATTTCCTTGATTAGGTCATCAGTCAGGACCAGCTTGGCATCGCTCAGCCAGTCGAATTGCAGGCCGATTGTCACGGTCTCTTCGCCGTTGGGGATGTTGATCAGAACCTCATCCCCTTCGACACCGGCCAGTTCCCCTTTGAAGCGGCGGCGGCCGTCGATCAGCTCGGTGGTTTCCAGCTTGGCCTCGTATCCCTCGAACATCTCGAAATCCTTCAGCCGCGTCAGCGGGCGGTCGATGCCGGGGCTGGACACTTCCAGCGTATAGGCGTCAAGGATCGGGTCCTCGACGTCCAGCGTGGCGCTGACCGCGTTCGAGATCTCGGCGCAATCATCCACCTCGATGCCGCCATCGGGCTTGTCGGCCATGATCTGCAGCGTAGTCTGCTTGCCGCTCATCAGGCGGATGCGGACCAGCTCGTACCCCAGATCCTCGATCACCGGAGTGATGATCTCGGCCAGTCGTCGGTCGATCGCCGCCTTGGCTATCAGGTCGTTTGTCATATGGTGCTCTACCCTTCAATCGGGCACAAAAAAACGGGCGCGCGGCCCGTCGAATTTTCCGGTGGAGCCTCGGACCAGAAGTCCGACACGCCGCTGTTGCAACTGCATATACGCAGGACGCCCCGAGTCTGCAACCCCTGCCGTCAACCAACGGACAATCCGCGTCAGTTTTCAGGCCGGTCTCAGGCCATCCACCAGCGTTCCGCGATGCGCCCATCGTCCAACGGCGCGCCCCGCCCGATCCGGCGTGGCAGACCCACGGTGCCGGAGATTGCCAGCGACATCTCTGATTCGTTGGGGAAGAACCGCACGCCACCCAGACCGCGCAGCCCTTGCGCCGCCGGCAGCACCGACACGTCCACATAGCGGTCACGCAGCGCCTCGGCCCGCACGGCCGGGTCGGGGATCACGATGATGTCGACCGCCTCCAGCCAGCCGGCACGGCCATCCTTGTAGTGGCCCGCGACCCGGCGGCCGCGGAAATGGCGCCCGTCTTCGGCCCGTTCGACCCGGTAACTCCCGGTGCCGTTCGCCTGCTGCAGCGGCGAAACGCTCTGCCCGTCGCGGGTAATGACGAACCGGGTATCGGCCAGCAGGAAAGGCAGGCCGGGGTTGGCCTCGGCCAGTTCGATCCGTATGCGGTCCGGCGCCAGGGCTTCGGCGCGCCCGACCTCGGACATGACCGCCAGAACATCCCCGGCCGTCAGCGCCGCACCGTCGTGAAACACTGCATCCGCACGCAGGTCGAAGGTCCAGACCCGGGCCTCGGAATCGGTCTGCCATGCGGTCGCCAGCTCGCCGCGCAGAGTGCCGTCCGGCGCGATCTCGGTCAGGGTGTCGAACACCGCACCCCGGGCCAGCCGGTCCAGGCTGTCATCGCGCGGCACGGCGATGCGCAGCACGCCGCCCGATTTCGGCGTATCCGCCAGCGAGGCCCCCGTCGCGGCCAGCAGGGCTGCGGCGGCACCCGAGGTGAACAGAGCACGGCGGTCGATGCGGGTCATGCAACCTCCTGCGCGGTTCGGTCCATGATGCGCACCAGTTCGGCGCTGATCCCAGGCTCCGACAGGGCGTGACCGGCCTGCCGCACCATCTTCAGCTCGGCCTCGGGCCATTTCTCGGCCAGGCTCCAGGCCGCCTGAGGGGGGCAGATCATGTCGTACCGGCCTTGCACGATATGGCCGGGGATATGCGCGATCCGGTCCATCTGATCCAGAATTTGGCCGTCATGTTCCAGAAACGCCTTGTTGATGAAATAGTGATTCTCGAGCCGCGCGAAGGTGCGCGCATATTCGCCGGGGCTTTCACCGACGGCCCCGTTCGTGTGGATCGAGGCCAGCGCGTTTTCCCAGTGCGACCAGGCGCGGGCGTACAGGATCTCGGTCGCGCGATCGCCCGAGAACAACCGCTTGTTGTAGGCGCCAATGGTGTCGGACAGTTCCGAGTCGCGCAGCAGCGAGGTGAAACGCGCCCATTGCTCGGGCCAGAACTTGCCGGCCCCGCCGCCATAGAACCAGTCGAGCTCTGCCTGCGTGGCCAGAAACACGCCGCGCAGAACCAGACGGGTCACCCGGTCGGGGTGGGTTTGGGCATAGATCAGCGCCAGCGTGGCGCCCCAGCTGCCGCCGAACACGATCCAGTCGTCAATCTCGAACAGTTTCCGCAGACGCTCGATATCGGCCACGAGGTGCCAGGTCGTGTTGTTCTCGACCGAGGCCGTGGGCCGCGACCGGCCGCAGCCGCGCTGGTCGAACAGAATCACCCGGTAGACCTCGGGATCGAAATAGCGCCGCATGGCCGGGCTGCAGCCGCCGCCGGGGCCGCCATGCAGAACCACCACCGCAATCCCGTCGGGATTGCCGCATTGTTCCACATAAATGCGGTGCCCGTCGCCCATATCCACCACGCGCTGGTCGAACGGATCGACCGGCGGGTAAAGATATTGCACTGCGCGCTTTTGGTCCGGGTACTTGTCCATTATGGCCCTATATAGTCCTACAGCGTAAAAGAGCACACGGAGACAGGAATGCAAGCGCATCCGAACACGGTTGACCCGTCCGAGATCGCAAAATTCGAGGCCATGGCCGCCGAATGGTGGGACCCGCACGGGAAATTCAAACCTCTGCACATGCTCAATCCGTGCCGTCTGGACTATATCACACAGCAGATTGCAGGCGAATTTGACCGGGATCTGACGGCTGCGAAACCGTTTGAGGGCCTGCGCCTGCTGGATATCGGCTGCGGCGGCGGGCTGCTGAGCGAGCCGATGGCGCGGCTGGGTGCCGAGGTCGTGGGCGCCGACGCGGCCGAGCGCAACCTGTCCGTGGCGCGCATCCATGCCGAGCAATCCGGCCTGCAGATCGACTATCGCCACACCACCGCCGAGGCGATGGCCGACGCGGGCGAGCAGTTCGACGTGGTTCTGAACATGGAGGTGGTCGAGCATGTGGCCGATCCGCTGGCCTATCTGACAGCCACGCAACAGCTGTTGAAACCCGGCGGGCTGGAAATCTGTTCCACCATCAACCGCAACCCGAAATCCTATGCGATGGCGATTTTCGGGGCCGAGGTCGTGATGCGCTGGCTGCCGCGCGGCACGCATGAATGGTCCAAATTCATCACCCCGGACGAGCTGTTCGACCTGCTGCGCCAAGCCGGTCTGGACCCGGTGGACCGCAAGGGATTCGTCTTCAACCCGATCACCTGGAGCTGGTCGATCTCGGACCGGGATCTGAGCGTGAACTATGTCACCGCCAGCGTGAAGCCGGGCTGAGGTCTATTCCTCTTCCAGCTTCATGCGCAGGTCGCGCAGAACCGGCAGGGTCGTGCGCACACGCTCAAGGCCCAGCTCGCCCACGACCCGGTTGATCAGAGGCGCGATGGCCGAGATCGCCTGATCCCGCGCCCGGCGGCCGGCCGGGCTGATCGCCACCATCTTGCGGCGGGCATCGTCCCAATCGGGGCGGATGTGGATGTATCCGGCCCATTCCAGCTTGGCCAAGGTGTTGGTCATCGCCCCACGGGTCACATGGAATGTGCTGGCCAGTTGGGCAGGCGTCCGCTCGCCCCCCACGAACACGAGGTGGTTCAGCACCGAGAAATGCGAGATTTCCATGCCCTTGGGCAGCACCCGGCTCAGCCGGTTCCGCAGCAATTGGTCCGCGGTCAGGATCTCGCTGAACAGCGCGACCGCAAGGGCGTTGGTTTCGTCAGTCATTACCCGGTTCTGGATCAGGGCCCGTCGAACGGGCGAACATGTGTCAAGGACGGCACGCGCCGCCGTGCCTCTGTAACAGACCTATCATCCAGATCAAAAAAGTGAATGCCGGTCTGAGTGCCTGCGTCGATCAGCACCTCGCCCCAGGGCGACACGACCATGCTGTGCCCGTGGGTATGGCGCGTTTTGCCCCGGGTCTTGGGGTGTTCTCCGGTCTGCGCGGGGGCAATGACCCAACAGCCGGTCTCGATGGCGCGGGCGCGCAGCAGCGGTTCCCAATGGGCCGCGCCGGTCACCGGAGAGAACGCCGCCGGAACCGTCAGGATCGTGGTCCCGCCCTGTGCCAGCGCGGCGTGCAGATGCGGGAACCGGATGTCATAGCAGATGGTCATGCCGACCTTGCCGAAGGCGGTCTCGGCGATCACCGCCCGCGACCCGGGGCGATAGCTGGCCGATTCGCGAAAGGTCTCGGTCTCGGTGACCTGCACGTCGAACATGTGGATCTTGTCATAGCGCGCGACGATCCCGCCCTGCGGGTCGATCATGTAAGACCGGTTGGCGAACCGCCCGTCGGCGTCATGAGTCTTCAGCCCCAACGATCCGATCAGCAGCCACACGCCCAATTCCGCCGCCTGTTCGCGCAGGCCCGCCAGTGTGATGTCGTCTTCCTCGTGCTGCAGCACCTCGCGTTGGCGCGTTCCGCTGGTCGAAACGCAGTTGGTGACCTCGGGCGTCAGGATGAACGTCGCGCCCTTGCCCGCGGCCTCGTCCATCATGGCGCGCACCATGTCCAAGTTCGCGGCCGGGTCGTCCGACGAGGTGATCTGCAGCAGGGCGGTTCTCATCAGGCGGCCAACAGCGGGTCCAGCTTGCCGGCCTGTTCGAGTTCGTACAGATCGTCGCAGCCACCGACATGGGTGTCGCCGATGAAGATCTGAGGCACCGTGCGCCGCCCGCCCGCCCGCTGGATCATCTCGGGCTTGCGTTTGGGGTTCATCAAAACGTCGATTTCCTCGAAGGCGACGCCTTTCTGATTCAGCAGCCGTTTGGCCGCGTGGCAAAAGCCGCACAGCGGCGAGGTATATATGACAACCGGTTTCATGGTCCGTTCCCTTGGATTTCGCGCAATCTAGGGGGAATTAGGCATCCTTGGCAACGCGCGCCAGTACCAACACGGAAATATCATCCGCCCCGGCCGCCCGGCAGGCGCGGGCGCAGGCCGCCAGGGTTGCACCCGATGTCATCACGTCATCGACCAGCAGCACGTGGCGCCCCGTCAGGCGGTCCGCCCGGCGCGGATGCACGGTGATCGCATCGCGCAGCGTATCCGCACGCTCGGCCGCCGTTTTCCCTTCCAGCGGTGGGGTGCGCCGCTTGCGTATCAACAGATCCGGACAGACCGGCAGGCCCGCCTCCTTTCCCAGTTGGAGCGACAAAAGCGCGGACTGGTTGTATCGGCGTTTCAGCAGCCGCGACCAATGCAGCGGCACCGGAGCGATCACCGTATCCGGTCGAAACAAGGTGCGACCGGCCTGCGCCATCCAACGTGCCGCAGGTTTTGCCAGTTCGGAACGATCCCCGTGCTTCAGGGCCAGAACCAGTGACCGCGCCCGTCCCTGATACAGCAATGCCGCGCGCCCCTCGGCCCACGGTTGCGGGCGGCGCAAGCAATCGTCGCAGTCGATTCGGTGACCATCATCGCCGCCAGGCACGGGCGCACCGCAACTGTGGCAGACCGTCCCGCCGATGAACGGGGTCTCGCGCCAGCACGGCCCGCACAGGCCGAAATCCGAGGCCGCCATCTCGCCGCAGCCGATGCAGCGTGGCGGATACACGACCTCGATCGCGGTTTGAATCCGCTGCCATATGCGATAATTGCGGCTTATGGATTTGCCAGCACCCAATGCACCCTCGCTGTTCGATCGCAAAGCGCTTGCGGCACACCGCGCGCGGATCAGCGACGAAGCCCTTTTTCTACACCACGCCGCCATGGACGAGGTGCAGGATCGCCTTTCCATGGTTAACAAATCCTTTACTGCGCCAGCGATCGTAACTCCCTGCCCCGAGATCTGGGCGCCGGTCCTGCCGGGCGCCAAGGTCGTGGCCGATGACGACGTGCTGGACCTCAAACCCGCTGCGCATGACCTGGTGGTTCATGCGATGGCCCTGCATTGGGCCAACGATCCGGTGGGGCAGCTGATCCAATGTGTCCGCGCGCTGCAGCCCGACGGGTTGTTGTTGGTGGTGTGTCTGGGCGGTGAAACGCTATACGAATTGCGGGCCGCGCTGGGTCAGGCCGAGGTTGAGGTGACCGGCGGTCTCAGCCCCCGTGTCGCGCCGATGGCCGAGTTGCGAGATCTTGGCGCGCTGCTGCAGCGTGCGGGTTTTGCATTGCCCGTTGCGGACAAAGTATCCCTGACGGCGACGTATCGCGACCTGTGGCACCTGATGCGGGACCTGCGCGCGATGGGTGAAACCAACGCCATGACCCAGCGGTTGAAACACCCGTCGCGCCGCGCGGTCTTTTCCCGGGCCCAAGAGATTTACGCCGCGCATTTCACATCTCCCGAAGGCCGGCTGAGTGCCACGTTCGAGCTGATCTGCCTGACGGGCTGGGCGCCGGATGCCAGCCAGCCCAAGCCGTTGCGCCCTGGCTCGGCCCAGATGAGACTGGCCGACGCCCTTGGCACGAAAGAAGGCAAACTGTCCGATTGACCCGCTGACCGAACCGATTATTTCAGCCTCTAAACCAGAATTCAGGAAGCTCACCATGTTCGATGCCACCCGCCCGGAACACGCTCCGGCAGACCACCCAAAAGTGAAGATGGGCCGCGTCGGCGTTCTTCTGGCCAATCTCGGCACCCCGGACGACTACAGCTATTGGCCGATGCGCCGCTATCTGAACGAGTTCCTTTCCGACCGGCGGGTGATCGACTATCCGGCCTGGAAATGGCAGCCGATCCTGCAGGCCATCATCCTGACCAAACGTCCCTTCAGCTCGGGCGCTGCGTACAAGTCGATCTGGAACCACGACAAGGGCGAAAGCCCGCTGATGACCATCACCAAGGACCAGACCGGCAAGATGCGTGCGGCGATGCAGGACCGGTATGGCGACAAGGTCATGGTGGATTTCTGCATGCGTTACGGAAACCCCTCGACCAAGTCGAAGGTCCGCCAGATGGTGGCCGAGGGCTGCGACCGCATCCTGTTCTTCCCGCTCTATCCGCAATATGCCGGCGCTACGACCGCCACCGCGAACGACCAGTTCTTTCGCGCACTGATGGACGAGGCCTGGCAGCCCGCCAGCCGCACGGTGCCCGCCTTTTTCGACGAGCCGGCCTATATCGACGCCCTCGCGCAGTCGGTCGAGACGGCCTATGCCGCGATGGAGACCAAGCCGGACGTTCTGGTGTGCTCCTATCACGGCATGCCGGAACGCTATCTGATGCAGGGTGATCCGTACCACTGCCAGTGCGCCAAGACGTCACGCCTGCTGAAAGAACGGCTGGGCTGGGCGGATGATCAACTGGTGACCACCTTCCAGTCACGATTCGGGCCCGAGGAATGGCTGAAGCCCTACACCGTCGACCACGTCGCGGAACTGGCTCGGCAGGGCAAAAAGAACATAGCCGTCATCGCCCCGGCATTTTCGTCGGACTGCATTGAAACGCTGGAAGAGATCAACGAAGAGATCCGCGAAAGCTTTGAGCACGCCGGCGGCGAAAGCTTTACCTACATTCCCTGCCTCAACGACGAGGACGCGCATATCGCGGCCTTGGGCAAGGTTGTCGAGGACAACCTCAAAGGCTGGCTGGACTGAACCGGCCCGGAAACAAGCACGAAAAAAGGCGGTGGAAATCCACCGCCTTTCTTTTTTGTCGTAGTCCGTTGGACTTAGCCTGCGGCAACAGCTGCGGCAACAACGACCAGCAGGATCAGCGGCAGGATGATGCCCTGCGACGAGCCCTGGGTTTCTTCGACGACAACAGGTGCCTCAACAACCGGCTCTTCCAGGTTGCCAGCATATGCGGTCGAAGCAGCAGCGGTCAGTGCAGCAGCGAGTACAAGTTTCTTCATATTAACCTCCAGAGTTTGCGCGATCCCAATTGCGGAACCACACACCTAAGACTTACCTCGTGGTTTTTTCTAATCAGCAAAGCAGAACGAATGCAATTGCAACTTGCAGTGCAAGCGGGTTGGCGCGCGAAAATGTCGTCAAATTAGCAACACTTGCGTCCCGACCTTCGCCATGGCGTACAGCTCTGCGATGTTCTCGTTGAACAACCCGATGCACCCGTTCGACGACCGGCGGCCGATTTTCCGCGTATCGTGGGTTCCGTGGATCCGGTAATACTTCCAGCTGAGATACAACGCGTGCGTTCCCAGCGGGTTATCGGGCCCCGGAGGGATGTAATCCGGCCATTCCGGGTTTCTTTTCTTCATCGACGGCGTCGGCGACCAGCTGGGCCCTTCGACCTTGCGGATGACACTTGTGCGACCGCGGCGGGTCAGCTCTTCGGTCAGCGGAACCGAGGACGGGTACAGCTTGTAGACGGTCTGATCTTCCGACCAGTAGTGCAAAGCGCGGGAAACGGTGTCGACCAGAATCGCCCCGTTCCGGGTGTTCGAGAAGTAGGGCTGCCACTGCTGCGCCTTGAACCCCGACACGTTGCGGCGAACGGCCGGTTCAGGCTCGGGTGCAGGGCGCAATGGGTCGCCCGGGATGTATTGGGCGATCGCCGGGCTGGCGAGCAAAGACGATGCGCCTGCGAGGAATCCGCGGCGGGACGAAGAGAAAACGCGTTTCTTGACCATGGTGACAGGTCCTCTGCGAAAGATGTGCAAGAATCCGCTCTATGTTATTGCCAGAATGCTTCAGTCGCAAATCAAACCGGCAGAATCATGCGGGTTCGTGCATTTGAGCCTTTGCTCATGGGCCGCTGGCAGGGTATTGCCAATTGGAAACAAGCAAACCGGACTCATCATGACGCGCATTTTTTCCCTGCTCTTGATTTGCCTTGTCGCGCTGGCGGCATGTACCGACGTGAGCGGCACTTCAACCCTTGGTGCGGATGGGCGCCCGCTGCCCAAAGCCTACAAGATCCGGGGAAATCCCGAAAAACTGCAGTTCCGCATGCTTGATTCCGTAAACGCCCTGCGGCAGGCGTCGGGACTGCAGTCGGTGCAGTTGAACGCGCAGTTGAACGCAGCGGCGGCGACGCACGCCAAGGACATGTCGCGGCAGAACCGGCCCTGGCATTTCGGCTCGGACGGATCTTCGCCGCTCGACCGGGTGGCCCGTGCCGGTTATGCGGGGCGTTTCCTGGGTGAAGCGATTTCCGAGACCTACGAGACCGAAACCGAAACCCTGGCCGCGTGGATGCAGGAACCGGGTCCGCGATCGGTGATCATGGACCCGCAAGCAACCCAGATGGGGTTTGCATGGCACCAGGAAAACGGCGGGAAGATCTGGTGGACGCTCGAGATGGGAACCGGCGGTTAAGCATGGCCCCAGACGAAAAAAGCCCCCGAAAACCGGGGGCTTTTTTCTTTCTAACAGGTCTCAGGCAGCTTGCATGGACTGGGCTGTGGTCAGGATCGCATACAGCTTGACCGGATCCGGGTTGGCCCGAAGCTTCGAGCAGACCGCGCCGTCGCGCAGCGTGCGCGATACCAGCGCCAAGGCCTTGAGGTGCTCGACACCGGCGTCTTCCGGGGCGAACAGCGCAAAGGCCAGATCCACGGGCTGACGGTCGACCGATCCGAAGTCGATGGGCTTTTCCAGCATGACGAACACGCCGGCAACCGAGTCGATCTCGGACAAACGGGCGTGTGGCAGGGCAACACCATGGCCAACGCCGGTCGGCCCAAGGCTTTCCCGCTCCAGCAGGCAGTCTACGATGGTCTGCGGATCAAGTCCGAGTGCGCCCGCAGCGACGTCACCGATTTCCTGAAACAACCGTTTTTTGCTGGACGCTGCAGATAGCACGCGCACCGCTTCGGGCTTCAGTATGCTCGACAAATCCATGTTTTGCTCCACGGCGACGCCCCCAGAATCCGGGGGCCCCGCCCAATTCTTGCCTGTTACGGATCGATCCAGCCGATATTGCCGTCATCTCGGCGATACACGACGTTCAATCCGTCCTTGTTTTCATTCCTGAACACCAGCACCGGGGCGCCGGCCAATTCCATTTGCATGACAGCTTCGCCGACACTCAACGATGGGATCTTGGTTTCCATCTCAGCCACGATGATGGGCTGCAATGAGTCGGGTTCGTCGGCCACGTCCGATTCGTTCGAGGCGAGGATATAAGATGACGCTCCGAAGAGTTCAACCGGCTGAGCCCGTTCACGATGGTGGTCCTTGAGGCGACGCTTGTAGCGACGCAGCTGTTTCTCCATCTTTTCGCAGCACGCCTCGAATGCTGCATAGATTTCGGTTGCATGTGCCTTGGCCTGGGCTGTCAGGCCCGTGGACATATGTATGGTGGTTTCGCACACATACTCATGCGCTGAACGGGAAAAGACGACGTTGGCATCCGTCGGTCGCTGAGCATATTTGCTCACGACCTCGCCCAATGCGTCCTGCACGTGTGTCTGCAAGGCCGCACCAATGTCGATCTGTTTGCCGCTGATTTGGTAACGCATGTGATCTCCTTCACAATTCACACCCATTATGACGTCACGTCAGGTGACATGCTTGTTTTTATCGGGTGGGGGGTAGAGACATGTTTTGCGGTTGTCCTCGGTAGGGCCCTTCGGAGAAGGGAGATCGAGATCCAGTCTGGAACCGCGAAAATGCCATGTCCCAATTGAGCCAAGAGGCGGCAGAAGAGTCAATCAAAACAGGAGTGTATATACGCGAATTCTGTCATGCGCCTGGCGCAATCACAGCTAAGCCTATGAAATCTTGAAGTTTTCACCCAAATACACGCGGCGGACATTTTCGTTTTCCACCACCTCGTCGGGCGATCCGGACATCAGCACCTGCCCGTCGTGCAGGATATAGGCGCGGTCCACAATTTCCAGCGTTTCCCGCACGTTGTGGTCGGTGATCAGTACGCCGATTCCACGCTTTTTCAGATCCGCCACCAGATGCCGGATATCGCCCACGCTGATCGGGTCGACGCCGGCAAATGGCTCGTCCAGCAGCAGGTACTTGGGGTCGGCGGCCAGACAGCGGGCTATCTCGACGCGACGGCGCTCACCGCCCGACAATGCAAGGGCAGGCGCCCGCCGCAAATGCTCGATCGAAAAATCCGAGAGCAGCTCTTCCAGACGTTCCTTGCGGCGGTGCACATGCTTCACCGCAATGTCGAGCACGGCCGAGATATTGTCCTCGACACTCAAGCCGCGAAAGATCGACATTTCCTGCGGCAGATACCCAATGCCCATGCGCGCCCGGCGATACATCGGCAGCGTGGTCACATTCTGACCGTCCAACGTGACCGTTCCGGCCTCGGGGAACACCAGCCCGGCAACGGAATAGAACGTGGTCGTCTTGCCTGAGCCGTTCGGCCCTAGCAACGCAACGACCTCGGACCGGTCCAGCGTCATCGACACGTCCCGGATCACGGTCTTTTTGCGATAAGATTTGCGCAGTTTCTGAATCTTCAGACCCTGAGACCCTTCGGCAACGGACAGTTGCGGGCCCGCCATCAATTGCCGCCCTGCTGAAGGATCGTCTTGACCCGCCCCGACATGGTCGCGGTTCCGCTTGTCAGGTTCGCAATCATCTGGTCGCCGCTGATCGTGCTGGGCCCCTGCGTCAGCAGAACGTTGCCCTTCATCACGATCACACCCGAGTCGATGGTGTATTCCGCCCAGTCCCCTTCGGCGGCATCCGGCGGGCTGACAAGCACGACGTTTTCCGATGCCTCCATGCGTTCGATCCCCGACCGATCCTGGTTGTAGATCACCAACACGCGTCCGGCGGACAGGCGCATTTCGCCCTGCACTACAATGACGTTGCCAAGAAACTCGGCCGAACCGTCCTCTTGATTGACGTTCAGCGTCTCGGATGTCACTTCGACCGGCAGACTGGGATCGGCCTTCACCGACCCAAAAGCCACCTGCGCTTCCTGCGCGGACGCTGGCACCGAACCCACGGCCAGGGCGAAACAAACGAGGACGAAACGAAAATCAAACACAGTCTATCTTTCGGCTTTTTTCGGCTCATATAACAGCTTAACGCCATCTGTAAAAAGAATATGGACCGGTCCACCGTCTTTTTCAGCGCCGAATGTCATCCGCCCGGCCGAGAAATTGCCGATTGGTCCCGTTCCCTGCACCTGACCTGGCGTATCGCCCCGGATCTCATCCAATGAAGTATTCAACAGGTCTGTCGTCACCCGGATACCGTCCGTGGTTGTGATCACCACGTCCCCCGTGAAGGTGGCCGTCGCCTTGTCCGGTCGGATCGACCCCGAGTTGGAGTCCAGCGTGATAACCCCACCGTTCAGCAGGCCGAACCGGCCACGGAATTCGGTTGCTCTTGGATCGCTGTCGGCAGTTCCCTGGCTGGCCCGAACCGCCTCGACCTGGACATCTTCGCCCTTGCGGGTGGTCCCTCGATAGTTCGGGCGGGTCACAAGCTGCCCCTCAAGCCGTTCGTCGATATCCTGCTGGGTGAACGGACCCGAGACGTTGGTTTCGATGCTGCGCGACAGCAGGAATACCGTGGACAGCAGCAGAATCGCCGCCAGCGGCAACAGAACCTTCAGGAACTGCACCATTCGGGAATAGCGGTCCACCTGCGCCTCCTGTCAGCCCAGCCCGACGCGCAGGCAATCGTGAATATGCAGAAGGCCCTGCGCCAATCCCGGTTGTTCGGGGTCGACGACGAACAACGAGGTGATCTTGCGCGCGTTCATGATCGCCACGGCTTCTTCGGCCAGCGACTCCGGTGCGATCGTGGTCGGGTTGCGGGTCATGACCTGAGCGGCTGTATTGTCCAGCAGCCCCTCCATGTGGCGCCTCAGGTCGCCGTCGGTGATGATACCGGCAAGTTTGCCATCCGCGTCCGTCACCCCGACCACGCCAAAGCCTTTCTGGCTGATCTCGATCAACGCGTCGCTCATCGGTGTATCGGCAGAAACCAGCGGCACCGCATCGCCACTGTGCATCAGATCGCGTACTGCGCTCAGCTGCGCGCCCAGTTTGCCGCCCGGATGAAAGGCGCGGAAATCCTCTGGTTTGAAGTCGCGATATTTCATCAGCGCAATCGCCAGCGCATCACCCATGGCCAGCGTCAGCGTGGTCGAAATCGACGGCACCATCCCATAGCCGCAGGCCTCGCCCAGAGAGGGGATCAGCAAATGCACGTCCGCCTGTTTCATCAACGAGCTTTCGGGCTTGCTGGACAGGCCGATCAAAGGGATGCCGAACCGCCGGGTAAAGGCCAGAAGATTGGCCAGTTCCGGCGCCTCGCCCGAATTGGAGATCGCCAGAACCACGTCTCCTTTCGACACCATCCCCAGATCGCCGTGGCTGGCCTCGGCCGGATGAACGAAATAGGCCGGCGTACCGGTGCTGGCCAGGGTTGCGGCGATCTTGTGGCCGATGTGTCCAGACTTGCCGATGCCGCTGATGATGATCCGCCCTGTGGCCTGCAGGATCAGCTGAACGGCTTCGGCAAACCGGTCGTCAAGGCTGTCGGCCAAAACATCCAACGCCCGGGCTTCGTCGGTGATTACCTGACGGGCAACCTTCAGAAAGGATTCATTGTCTGTCATGAGTGCGCAAAAATATCCGTTTCAGGCCATCCGGCCAGATCCAGTCTGGCACGCATCGGCAGGAAGTCAAAACAGGCCTGCGCCATCTCGGTGCGCCCTTCACGCGCCAGCCGCGCGTTCAAGGCATCACGCAGACGGTGCAGATACAGGACGTCGGAGGCCGCATAATCCAGTTGGGCCTCGGTCAGAGTCTCGGCACCCCAGTCGCTCATCTGTTGCTGTTTCGAGATATCGACGCCCAGCAACTCCTGACACAGGTTCTTGAGTCCATGACGATCGGTATAGGTGCGCACAAGGCGGCTGGCGATCTTGGTGCAATACACCGGGGCGGCCAACGCCCCGAAGGCATGATACATCGCGGCAATGTCGAACCGCCCGAAATGAAACAGCTTCAGCACATCCGGGTTTTCCAGCATGGCACTCAGGTTTGGCGCCGAGGTTTGGCCCTTTTCGACCTGCACGATATGGCAATCGCCGTCACCCCCGGACATCTGAATCACGCACAGGCGATCCCGGTGCGGGTTGAGACCCATGGTCTCACAATCAATGGCCACGATCGGGCCCAGATCCAGCCCATCGGGCAGGTCGTTCTTGTACAGATGGTTCGCCACACGTGTTTCCTTCGTTCGGTATCGTCCCCGAAATAGGGTGTTTGGCCTGCAAACTCAACGCCATCCGGACCGATGCCGCGATTGATCTCAGGCAGGCTTGATGCATCCCCATGGGGGGGATAGGGTTAATGCATGAACCCTCACAAGCATTCAACTCACCCGCAGATCATCGCGCGCCTGAAACGCGCACATGGGCATCTGGCCAAGGTCATCGCAATGCTGGACGACCAGGAGCCCTGTCCGGACATCGCTCAGCAGCTTTTCGCCGTGGAAAAGGCGATCACGAATGCCAAGCGGGCACTGATCCATGATCATGTCGACCATTGCGTTGCTTCGGGCGACGCCGACTCGGTCGACGCCTTCAAGGCCATCACCAAGTACCTGTGATGCTGAGCGTTCTGCAAAACCGGGTCTATCGTCACCTGCTTGCTGCGCAAATCGTGGCCTTGACGGGCACCGGTCTTGCCACGGTCGCCCTGGGGCTTCTGGCCTACGATCTGGCCGGAAGCTCTGCGGCGCTGGTTCTGGGTACGGCACTGACGATAAAGATGGTTGCCTATGTTTCGGTCGCGCCGGTGGCGGCGGCCTTTGCGGAACGGCTGAACCGGCGAAAACTGCTTGTGACGCTGGACCTCGTCCGCGCCGCAGTGGCGCTGTGCCTGCCGTTCGTGACCGACATCTGGCAAGTCTACGTTCTGATCTTCGTTCTGCAATCTGCTTCGGCCGGGTTCACCCCGGCGCTCCAAGCCACGATACCAGACGTTCTGACCGACCAGCAGGACTATACCAAGGCGCTGTCGTTGTCGCGCCTGGCCTATGATCTGGAAAGTCTGGTGAGCCCGATGCTGGCCGCGTTCCTTCTGATCTTCGTCAGCTTCGACAGCCTGTTTCTGGGAACAAGCCTCGGCTTTGTCGCCTCGGCCTTGTTGGTCATGTCGGTTACCCTTCCCTCTCCCACGCCCGTCCGGCCGCGCGAGTTCTTCGACCGCACGACCCGCGGTCTGCGGATCTATCTGGCCACACCGCGCCTTCGGGGGTTGCTTGCTTTGAGCTGGAGCGCCGCAGCGCTCAGCGCGATGGTCCTGGTCAATTCCGTCGTCATCGTGCGTGCAAGCCTGGGGCTGTCCGACAGTGCCGTGGCCATCGCGCTGGCCGGATTTGGGAGCGGGTCCATGCTGGCGGCATTTGCCTTGCCGGCGGTTTTGCGGCGGTTCGAGGACCGCAAAGTGATGCTGGCGGGTGCCACAATTGCCACCGCTTCCATGGCGTTTGCTGCAATCCTGTCTGCAGCTGTACCTTTGAACCTTGCCGGGCTGTCCGCAATCTGGGCACTGGTCGGCTTCGGATACTCGGCAACCCTGACCCCGTCGGGGCGCCTGCTGACCCGGTCGGCCCACGCCGAAGACCGCCCGGCCGTCTTCGCCGCCCAATTCACCCTGTCGCATACCTGCTGGTTGGTTCTCTACCCGCTGGCCGGATGGGTCATGACAGCGTTCGGTGCGACAGTGGCCATGGCTTTGTTGACCGTTCTGTCACTGTGCGGTCTGGTCGGAGCTCTATTGGCATGGCCTCGCGCCGAGCCGGGCGCGGTCATCCACCAGCATCCGGACCTGCCGGTCGACCATCCGCACCTGTCCGGATCGGCAGAGCACGCCCACCCGATCATCATCGACGACCTTCACCCCCGATACCCGCATCAGCCTTGAGCGCAGGCGCCAAACTGGCATACACCCGAACCATCCCTTCGGAACACGGAGCATCGATGGACCAGCTTGATCGCCGCATCATTGCCGCGCTGCAACACAACGCGCGCGCCTCGACCACCCATATCGCGGCAACGCTCGGGGTGGCCCGGACTACGGTGCATGAACGTATCAGCCGGATGGAGAGAAACGGTGTGATCGCCGGATATTCGGTGATCCTGCGCCAGGCCGAGGACACGCCCAAGGTCCAGGTCGTTGTCCTGCTGGAGGTACAGCAGAAAGAAACCGCCCGCATCATCAAGCGGCTCGAAGCCTATCCAGAGGTCAAGCTGTGCCTGTCGATCAATGGTGAATTCGATCTGTTGCTGTCCGCCGAAGCGCCGCGGATCGAGGATCTGGACATTCTGGTTGATGAGCTAGCGGCGATCCCGGGAGTGCTGCGGACCAACACCAGCGTGGTGTTCGGCCGCCGCATCGATCGGGGCTGAGGTCCCGATAACCCTCTGTAAACCCAAAACTGGCTAGCTTGGCCCGGACACAAGAATCCCCGGACCGGCAGAATGCCAGAGCTCAAGTTTTTCATCTCGATCGCCGTTTGGCTTACCGCCGCCGCGCCTGCCGCCCTGGCATGGTCGGATGGCCACGCGACTGATGTCTGCGACCGGGCCGCGCGTCGGGCGGCAATGGCCGAAGGTGTGCCGCAGGATATCCTGTTGGCCGTCACTCGAACCGAGACCGGGCGCAGCATGAGGGGCCGCCTGACACCCTGGCCCTGGACCGTCAATGTCGAGGGCAAAGGGTACTGGTTCGCCACCGAGACCGAGGCCAAGGCCTTTGTCTTCGACGTGTTCAAAGCGGGTGCGCGCAGTTTTGATATTGGCTGTTTCCAGATCAACTACCGCTGGCATGGCAAAGCCTTCCGGTCCATAGACGCTATGTTTGATCCGGATCAGAACGCAGCCTACGCGGCGCAGTTCCTGAAGACGCTTTTTGCCGAACAGGGTTCGTGGGGGCATGCGGTTGGCGCCTATCACTCGCGTACGCCCGGCCTTGCACGGGCTTATACGGACCGGTTTGAAACCATCCTCGCCAATCTCGACGGTGTGCCGCCGGCGCAGCCGGATCCCGCGGGGCGCGATCCGTTTTCCCGGGAGGCTGCGCCTTTGATCCCGTCCGGTCGTAGCCGAACCCAGCCGGGCCGCTTGGGCTCATTGGTTCCCGCCTCCGCCGCTGCTGCTGCCTTCATCGCGTTCGATCAGGAGTGACGCGTGCCAAAGCTTGACGCCCGATCCCTGTTTTCACCCACCGTTATACTGGCGTTGGCCTTGATGACCGTGATCGTCATGATGATCCTTCCAATGCCATCCTGGGTGCTGGACATTGGCCTTGCGGCCTCGTTCGCGCTGGCCATCCTGATTTTCACCCTGACCTTGTTCATTGAGCGGCCGCTGGATTTCTCGTCTTTCCCAACGATCTTGCTGGCCTCGCTGATGCTGCGCCTGTCGCTCAACGTGTCTTCGACCAAGCTGATCATCGGGCAGGGTCATACCGGCCCGAACGCCGCCGGTGACGTCATCGAGGGCTTTGCCCAATTCGTCATGAGCGGCAGTATCTTCCTGGGTCTCGTCGTGTTCGGCGTGCTGCTGATCGTGAATTTCATGGTGATCACCAAAGGTGCGGCGCGCATGGCCGAGGTCGGAGCCCGCTTTGCCCTTGACGGTATGCCGGGCAAACAGCTTGCCATCGACAGCGACATGTCTGCCGGTGCCATCGACCATCAGCAAGCCAAGGAACGGCGCGAGCTTGAGCAACAGGAAACCACCTTTTTCGGGTCGCTGGACGGGGCATCCAAATTCGTCAAGGGCGACGCGATTGCCGGGCTGCTGATTACCCTGCTCAACCTGGTGATGGGGTTGATCATGGGGGTGATCGTGCACAGAATGCCGGTCGCCTCGGCGTTTGAAACCTATGCGATCCTGACTGTTGGTGACGGGTTGGTCACGCAGATACCGGCTGTCATCATCTCTATCGCATCCGCCCTGTTGCTGGCCCGCGGTGGTACGCAGGGTGCAACCGACACCGCCTTGTTCTCGCAACTGGGGCGTCATCCGGCTGCGCTGGCAACCGTTGCGATCCTGATGGTGCTGTTTGCGCTGGTGCCCGGGCTGCCTTTTCTGCCGTTCATTCTCGGCGGCGTGATCCTGGGCTATGCGGCCTTTGTTGTTCACAAAAAACGATCAGCTGCCTTAGAGGCGGCCCAGATGCCGGCTTCGGACGCCGAGCCCAAGGCCTCACAAGGCATCGGAGACGTCCTTGACCTCGACGACGTTCACCTCGAATTTGCCCCGGATCTGGTCAGCATGGTGTTGAACCCCGGCACCGGATTGGACGCTCGGATCGCCAACATGCGGACCTACGTCGCGTCGAGCTTTGGATTGATCCTGCCGGAGATCCGGCTGACAGACCGGGCCGACTTGCCGACGGGCACTTACGTCATTCGTGTTCAGGGCGTCGAACAGGCCCGGGGGGTGCTTCACCCCGACCTGATCCTGGCACTGGTGCAGGACGGGCTGGACCTGTTGCCGGAAGGCAATGACGTCACCGAACCGGTCTACGGCGCACCCGCCCGATGGATCCTGCCCAAGGATCAAGAGGCCGCCGCGCTGAGCGGTGCAACCATCGTAACCCCGCCCGAGATTCTGGCCACCCATCTGCTGGAAATCATCAAGCAGAACTTCCCGCGCCTGCTCACCTTGAAATCCCTGCGCCGCCTGCTGTCCGAGATGACCCACCTCAGCGACCCGGTCCGGGCCGAAGCAAACCGAAAGCTGCTGGATGAGCTGATCCCCGACAAGGTTCCGATCGACACCTTGCACGCGGTTTTGAGGCTGCTGCTCGAAGAACGGGTTTCGATCCGCAACATGGCGCTGATCCTGGAAAGCGTGGCCGAAGCGCGGATGACCACGACGCAGCCTGAGGCGATCTGCGAGATCGTGCGCCAGCGACTGGGCTTCCAGCTGGTGGCGGACCTGAAGCGTGGCGACGGCTCGATCCCCCTGATCCAGTTGGCGCCGGAATGGGAGGAGACCTTCTCCACCTACCAGATCGACACTCCAAATGCTGGATTGGATGTGGCGCTGCCCCCCAATCTGTTCAACAAACTGGCCGATGGCGTCGTCACGACGATAACACGCAGCGCGGATCAGGGTGTGTTCCCGGCGTTGGTAACCTCGACGCGGCGGCGCAGGTTGCTGCGTACCATCATGCACGCGCGGGGAATTTCGAATCCTGTCCTGTCGTTCGAGGAAATTGGGCTCGAAGCGCGGCCGGCTCTGGTCGGAACGGTGCCGGCGTGATTGAGCTGCCGCCGGACTTGCTGGCTCAGCTGGGAGGCGTGCTGTGGTCCTCATTTGTGGTTTTTCTCAGGGTTTCAGCGCTGGTTTCCCTGCTACCAGCTTTCGGGGAGCGCAGCATTCCAACCCGCGTAAAGCTGGGGGTCGCAATGGCATTCACGCTGGTCGTCGCGCCGTCGGTTTCCATTGCCGAGCCCGACAGTGGCCTGATGCCGCTGGTTCAATTGATACTGACCGAAATCCTGATCGGCCTGACCCTGGGGATCGGACTTCGGCTACTGGTACTCGCCCTTCAAACCGCCGGGTCGATGGCCGCGCAAGCCACGTCGTTATCGCAGATCCTGGGTAGCGCGGCTGCCGATCCGGCCCCGGCGATGGGACATTTTTTGACCCTGTCCGGGTTGGCCCTTGCCACACTGATGGGCGTTCACATCCGGGCGGCCCAATTCCTGATCGACAGCTATTCACTATTCCCGGTGGGCGCGGCCCCAACAGCGACCGATCTTTCCCGTTGGGGGGTGTCGCAGGTATCGCGCAGCTTTGCATTGGCCTTTGGGCTGGCCATGCCGTTTGTCATTGCGTCATTGATCTACAACTTGGCTCTGGGTGTCATCAACCGGGCCATGCCTCAACTGATGGTCGCCTTTGTGGGCTCGCCGGCAATCACCTTTGCCGGTTTGTTCCTTTTGTTCGCGGGAGCGCCGGTCATCCTTGCGGTCTGGTCTGACGTCCTGTTCCAGTACTTGCTTGATCCGACCGGAGCACCGGAATGAGCAGCACGGACGACGACACTGACAAGTCCTTCGAGGCGACACCGCAGAAACTGCAGAAGGCTCGGGAAAAGGGTGAGGTCGTCAAATCAAATGACCTGTCCGCCGTTGCCGCCTATTCCGGCCTGACAATCGCTCTTTTGGCGGTCGGGCAGTTTTCGACCGAACATTTGGGATCATCCCTGATGGTTCTGATTGATCAGGCCCCGGAACTGTCACTGTTGTTGACGTCTGGCAGCGCGGCTGCACCGGTCGGCGGGCTGATGACAAAGGTTGCCGTTTCCGCGGGTATTCTGCTGGCGGTTCCAGCGGCGTTTGTGTTGCTGAACCTCCTGGCGCAGCGCGCCCTGGTGTTTGCCCCAAGCAAACTGACGCCGAAGATATCCCGAATTTCAGTCCCATCCAATGCCAAGAACAAGTTCGGTCGTGCCGGACTTTTTGAGTTCCTCAAAAGCTTCATCAAGCTGGTGATCTACAGCATCTGCCTTGCCGTGTTTTTGAAATCCAACCTGGCGGACATCCTGACCGCTGCAGCCAGCCCCGCACGAGCCTCCATCCCGCTGATGATGACCCTTCTGTTTCGGTTCCTGTTCATCGTCGTCGCCGTCACGTTGACCATCGGGGTCATCGACTACCTGTGGCAGTATTCCGAGCACATGCGCAAAAATCGAATGTCGCGCAAAGAACTGCAGGACGAGACGAAGGACTCGGAAGGCGATCCGCATGTCAAACAGCAGAGACGCCAGCGCGCGCAAGAGATTGCGACCAACCAGATGATGGCCGAGGTTCCAAAGGCCGACGTGGTCATCGTCAACCCCACCCATTTTGCGGTGGCATTGAAATGGACCCGCGCCCGTGGAACCGCACCCGTCTGCGTCGCAAAGGGCGTTGACGAAGTTGCCGCGACAATCCGCCGAACGGCAATGGAGTCAGGAGTTCCGATTCATTCGGACCCGCCGACGGCGCGAGCCCTGCATGCGACCGTCGAAATCGGAAAGGAGATAACGGAAGACCTGTATCGTCCGGTCGCTGCCGCCATCCGATTTGCCGAAGCCATGCGAAAACGCGCGAAGGGAACGGTCGGATGACACGCACGAAACTAGGGGATCTAGCGGCGGTCACGGCGGCTTCATTCGAAAGAGAGTTTCAGAAACTGAAACCGATACTTGAGGCCGAAAGCCGCATTCAGGCACAGATCAGCGCACTGAACGCGCAGGTCGCCCAAACGGCGTCGGACGCCGCGCAAACCCCTGGGTACCAGATCGCTGGCGCCGACGTCTTGTGGCACGGGTGGGAGTCCAGAACCCGGCGTGACCTAAACACTGAATTGGCGCACGTCAGATCCCGGAAACTGGCAATGATGGAGGACCTTCGCCGAGCATTCGGCCGCAAGCAGGCGGTTGAGACGTTGCAGCGCGATCAAGAAACCGCGCTGCGCATTGCACGCGCCAGGAAACTGATGAACCAGTAAACCGAAAGCTGAAGCCCGCCCTTTTGGCGTCAGGTGCCCTGGCGGCTCACGCTCATGATCAAAACACGGGACACGTCATCGCCAAGGTCCTTTCGGGCAACCTCCAACAGAGACCTTCGCAGCACCTCAAGATTGTCCGATTGCGTGAATTCGCCGTCGAACCCACCAATATTCGCGTGATCAAACAGCACTTGAAGAAACCCGTCCCGCAGTTTCGGTTCGATTTTGTAGAACTCCTCCGAGATGCCCGGCCGGGTTTCCAGGCTCAGCGACATGGTCACCAGAGCAGAGATTTCGTTTTCTTCGACGACCGGAACGACGAACTGTTTGGTCAACTTGAGATACTCATAGGGACCAGCCTTGCCCGATGTCTCACTATGGCCGGAGGTTTTGTTCGCCTTGTCTGCCTTGGCGGTCTCCTCGGCGTGAGGCTCCGGTGCTTTGGCATCGGCCACGGTTTCCGCTGGTCCCGGTGTCAAAAATAGCCCAGCCGCAGCGCCGGCCCCGAGACCTGCAATCAAAAAGAGAACGGGGAGCAGTTTCTTCATCATTTGAACACCTTAGAACGGCAACAGCGCGTCCAGCACCTGTTGCCCGTATCGTGGCTGCTGAACATCCGTGATCTGGCCGCGGCCGCCATAGGACACCCGTGCAGACGCAATCTTGTCATAGGTAATCTCGTTCTGGCGCGAGATGTCCTGCGGACGCACATAGCCAGACACCAGCAGCTCGCGAAGTTCGAAATTCACCCTCAGTTCCTGTGTTCCGGAAATCGACAGGACGCCGTTCGGCAGGACATCGATCACCGTTGCGGCGACGCGCAGTGTCAGCTTTTCCTTGCGTTTCACCGACCCCTTGCCCTTGCTGACTGACGCGGAATCGATCGAAACCGCCTCGTCCAGTGACGCACCATCTGGCAGGTGTTTCGCTGCGCGCTGGGGCAACCCCAAGAGGCCGGGAACCTTGAGATCTTCCGAGCTGCCGCGCGACCGGTTTGTATCGTTCGAGATTTCGGCCTTTTCATCAAGCTCGATCACGACAGTCAGAATATCGCCCTTCTTGATGGCGCGCTGATCACCCAGCAGAGACTGCTGACCCCCACTCCACAGAGACGCGCCGTCCACGGCGCGCTGGGATTGCGTGTGCAACGGCAAACCCGGCCACAACATCGCCACGTGTTCCGGAGTTTCCGTAGTTGGCGACAGGCTGGGCGGTTTGCCCAGATGGTCCAAACGCCCGCAGGCGGAAAGGGACAGGATGGCCAGCAACAGGGATCTGGACAGTTTCATGATCAAAATACCTCGATTTGGCCGTCGGAACGGATTTTTCCGGTTACCGTCGTTCGTGACGACAGGTTCATGACTCGGATGCGATCACCGGCGGCTCCGCGGCCCAGCGCGCGCCCTTCGACCGCGATGGACAGTCCGCCTTTCACGAAGACCAGCGTCACCAGATCGTTCCGATCGACCAGGGCGGGAGGGCCGACACTTGCCTTCAGAATTGGCCGACCGGGATACAGAGCGGTCTTGGCTTCCTGCCCGATCAGGTCTGCAGGATCACTTACCGCGCCGGGTGCCTCACCGGATTTCACCTGAAGATCAGCGGATCCAATGATCTCCTTGGCCCGGATCGTTCTGGTTGGCACGACTATGTCAGCGAAGGCGGCAACCGGAAGAAGCCACAGGGATATGAAGGCCACGACCCGCATCAGCGTACCTGTGTCGTCGCGCCCATCATCTGGTCGACGGCCGAAATCACCTTGGCATTCATTTCGTAGCCGCGCTGTGCCTCGATCAGATCAGTCACCTCGCGTACCGCATCGACCGAGCTGTCTTCCAAATAGCCTTGACGCAGCATCCCGAGCCCGTCCTCGCCTGGGGTGCCCACGATCGGAGCGCCCGAAGCCTCGGTTTCCTTGAACAGGTTGCTGCCGATGGCCTCGAGGCCCTTGGCATTGGAAAAGCTGGCCAGCGTGAATTCCCCCAGCAGTTGCCCTTCCGCGGTGTCGTCAAAATAGGCGTAGACCTCGCCGGACGCGTTGATGGAAATCGACCGCGCGTCGTCCGGGATGGTTATTTCGGGGGCGACCGCAAACCCGTCCGACGTGACGATGAGGCCTTCGGCCGATCGCTTCAGACTGCCGTCACGGGTATAGGCCGACTGGCCGTTTGGCAGCACCACCTCGAGATATCCGCGCCCTTCGATCGCGATGTCCAGGTCACTGCCCGTCGCGGACAACGCGCCTTGGGCCAACTCGACGGTCACGGCCGCGGGACGAACACCCAGACCAAGCTGTATTCCCGTCGGCAGGACAGTCCCGTCCGCGGCGTTCACCGTGCCGGCGCGAGCCATCTGCTGATAGTGCAGATCCGCAAATTCAGCCCGCCGGGCATTGTAGCCCGTGGTCGACATGTTCGCCAGGTTGTTCGAGATGGTCTCGACCCGCATTTGTTGCGCCGCCATTCCAGTCGCGGCAATTTTCAGGGCTCGCATTTCGGTTTCTCCTGCAGTTTCAGATCAGCGCATCAAGGTCTTCAAGGCGCCGCGGACCCTTTCATCTTCGGCGTCAAGAAAACTCTGACCCAGTTCGTAGGCACGCTGGATTTCGATCAGCCGGGCCACTTGGCCGATGGCGTTGACGTTCGAACCCTCCAGAAAGCGGTTGAGAACCACTGGTTGCTCGACCGGCTCGACCTCGCCTTCCGGTTTGAACAGGGTGCTGCCTTCCCGCACCAACTCGGTGCCTTCCGCGGGCTGAACCACCCCGATCTGCCCCAAAGCCTGTCCATTCGCGCTGAGCGTCCCGTCGCCGCCCACATCAATGGTTGCTGCGTCCGGTGGGATGAAGACCGGGGCCCCGTTGCTGTCCAGCACGCGGTGCCCATCCATCGTCACCAGATCGCCATTGGCGTCCGGTGAAAAGCTGCCCGCCCGGGTCAGACGGTTGCCGGACGGAGTTTCAACCAAGAAAAACCCACTGCCTTCGATTGCAAAATCGAATTGCCCACCGGTTTCCGTCAACACGCCCTGTGCAAAAGACGTGTTGCGCGCCTGAGCACGGCTCATGGACAGAGAGGGGCTGCCGGGAAGGTCCCTCACAAACTCGGAAAACACCAAACCCTGCTGGCGGTAACCCGTCGTGTGCGCATTGGCGATATTGTTCGCGACCAGACGCATTTCGTTCATCAGCCCGGTTTGACGGGACAGGGTGACGTAGGCTGTATCCATCAGCGACCTCCTGCAATCAGCGGAACCAGTGTCGAGGTGAAGAATGTGACCAGCGTCTGCGTCATGAAGCCCATCGAGACCCAGAACACGATGACGATGGCCACCAATTTGGGAACGAAGGTCAGGGTCATCTCCTGGATGGATGTCAGGGCCTGGAACAGGCCCACGGCCAAACCCGTGACCAGCGCGACCGTCAGAATCGGAACTGACGTGATCACGGCAATCCAAAGGGCCTGACGTACGACGTCATAGAACAGACCTTCGCTGAGCATCGTTCAGACCGGCATCCGGAGAATTTCCTGGTAGGCCTCAACGACCTTATTGCGCACCACAACCGCTGTTTCGACCGCAAGTTCGGTCTGAGCCAGTGCCTGCACGAGGGCATGTGGGTCGGCCTGACCAATCATGGCCGCATTGGCGACCTCTTCGCTGTGTTTCAGGGTTTCCGCAAAGTCCTGAAAAGTTGCGCGCAGCCCTTGTGCCGCGCCACTTGTTCCCGGATCCGCTTGGGTGGCCGGGCGGGCATGCGCATAGCTCTGAGCCGCGGTGATCGATCGGATATCCATTCTGGCTTTCCTTTATTTTCTCAACAATTCCATGAGGCTGGCCGACATCTGTCGGGTCTGGTCGAACATCTTGAGGTTTGCTTCGTAACTGCGTTGCGCTTCACGCGCGTCGGCGATCTCGACCATAAGATCGACATTGGACCCTGCGTAGTATCCGCTGGCGTCCGCCATCGGGTGACTGGGATCATAGATCCGGGGCAACGCCCGCCGGTCCAGCCTGACCCGACCGGCCTGAACCAGATCAGTGCCGTCCTTCTGCACCGTCTCGAAAGGAACCGATTTGCGCCGGTAACCCGGAGTATCCGCGTTCGAGATGTTTTCCGAAACATGGCGCAGGCGCGCAGCCTCCGCCCGCAGCGCGCTGGCGGTGACGGCAAAGGACTTGGAGAAATCGCTCATGACGGCCTCCTCACGCCTTGCCCAGACTGGTACGCAGGATCCCGATCGAGGACTTGTAGATGGCCAGCGCGCGGTCATGCTGTCGCTTGACCTCGACCGCATTCAGCATTTCTTCTTCAAGCGAAACACTATTGCCATTGGGATCGACGGCGCCGCCGCGCATATGTTCGGCCCAAGTCATCCCCCCCGGCCCGACACCGTTCAAATGACCTTCGCGGGTCGCGCTCATTGCGCTGGTGGCACTGGATTTTTCAAAGGCTTCCGCGAAAGGCTCAATATCGCGAGCCAGGTAGCCGGGCGTATCCGCATTGGCCATGTTGCGCGAGATGACGGCCTGCCGTTGTCCGGCGTGGGTTGCCAGGGCGTACGCAACTTTAAAGACGTTCAGGTCCGAGAACATCGGGGCTTCTCCCTCGATCAATTTCAATCAAGGCTTAACCCCGATTCCTTTAGAAACCGTTTTCAGAAACCAATTGGAGCCGACGCCATGTGCGACCTCGATCCCTCGATTCTGAAGTACCAGTTCGAACGGCTTTCTCCAGTGCGGCACATGGGTCTGGTCGCGGGTGTTTCCGGTGGGGTGATCGAGGTCGAAGGGCTGGCGGAACACGCGCGCATCGGCGACCATCTGATTTTGCGGCGACGCGACGACCAGCCCTTGGCTGGCGAAGTGTTGCAGGTCGAGGCCGGAGCCGTTCACATGCTGCCTGGCGCAGCCCCTGACGGCGTTCGCCTGGGGGACAGGGTCTATCTTGAGCCGACTCCGGTTTTTGCACCCGGTTTGCATTGGCTTGGTCGCGTGGTCGATCCGTTCGGCAAACCGCTGGACGGCAAACCACTTCTGCCCGGGACGCAGGCCCGCAACGTGATGTCCGCGCCGCCCCGGGCCGTCGACCGCAAACCGCTGGGAGACCGTATGGCCACCGGGTTGGCGATTTTGAACACCCTGCTTCCGATCGTCCAGGGGCAGCGTGTCGGCCTTTTTGCGGGGTCGGGTGTGGGAAAATCAAGTTTGCTGGCAACGCTGGCCAGATCCATGCAAGCCGATGCAGTGGTCGTCGCGCTGGTGGGCGAACGCGGGCGCGAAGTGAATGAATTCGTCGAGACCGCGTTGGGCGCCGAAGGTATGGGGCGCTCGATCGTGGTTGCGGCCACGTCCGACCAATCAGCTCTGGCCCGCCGGCGCTGCGCCTGGTCTGCGATGACAGCGGCCGAGTTTTTGCGGGATCAGGGTCTGAGCGTTCTGTTCCTGTGCGACTCTGTCACCCGGTTCGCCGAGGCGCATCGCGAGATCGCCGTCGCCATGGGTGAGGCCCCGTCCCTGCGGGGTTTTCCGCCTTCGGTCACACCGATGATCGCCGGCCTTTGTGAACGCGCCGGCCCGGGAACCGCCGATCAGGGCGACATCACCGCCGTGTTCAGCGTTCTGGTCGCGGGTTCGGACATGGATGAACCGGTGGCCGACATCCTGCGCGGCGTTCTTGACGGGCATATCGTGCTAAGTCGCGAGATCGCCGAGCGAGGGCGCTTTCCAGCCATCGCGCTCAGCCGTTCGGTCTCGCGCTCTTTACCGGCTGCGGCGACACCCGAGGAAAACAAGCTGATCACCGAAGCCCGCCGGTTGGTCGGAAGCTACGAGCAGTCCGACGTGATGATCAAGGCGGGTCTGTACACGCCGGGCACGGACCCGCTCCTGGATCAGGCGGTTCGCATCCATGACGAGCTTGATGGCTTTTTCGGCAAACTCGATCCGGACGGAGTCCAGAACAGTTTCAACCGCCTTTCGGTCATCCTGCGCCGGGCCAGCGCCGGGATGGTCCAATGATGGGTCGGCAAAGGTCTGAACAGTTTTAGATATTAAGCCGCCCTTAATCCCCGCGCTGTTAATCCAATGGGTGGGTGAAAAAGGGTGGTTTAGATGGGTGCGCAATCAAATGCGGCGCCGATCATCATCAAGAAGAAGCGCGTTTCGGGTGGCGATGGCCATCACGGCGGCGCCTGGAAGGTCGCGTATGCGGACTTCGTGACGGCCATGATGGCGTTCTTCATGTTGATGTGGCTGTTGAACGCAACGACAGAAAAGCAACGCAAGGGTTTGGCGGACTACTTCTCTCCGACAATTCCGATCAATCCCGTTTCCGGCGGGGGCGACGGGGCCTTTGGGGGCGACAATATGTTCTCGGAGAAAACCATGGTGATGGACGGCTCGGGAGCGACGAACAAGAACCCGACCGAGGCCAAGCGCGCGCGGGGTTCGACCGGTGTGGATGCCGATGGCGGCGGGCGCGGCGCGTTCGAAGACTTCTCGTCGCTCGAGGCGCGGCTGCTGGGGCGGTCAGGCGAAAGCATGGTGTCCAAAAAGGCCTTGAAGCATATTGTCACTCGGGTGACGGACGAGGGTCTGATCGTCGAGCTGTTCGATACCGATGATGAGCCGTTGTTCGAGAGAGGTTCCGACTCTCCAACGCAGATGATGCGTGCACTGGTACTGCTGGTTGCACGTTCATCGGACATGGTGACCAATTCCATCTCGGTCGAGGGTCACGTTCATTCCTCTCCGATGGTTCTGGCCCGAAATCCGTCGTGGGATCTGTCGACTTCGCGCGCGCAGGTGGTACGTCAGATGCTTCAGGACAAGGGGGTCGGCGCCAAACGGCTTGAACGGATCACGGGTCATGCAGATCGCAAGCTGGCGGTGGAAAACCCGATGGCGGCCCGCAACAACCGGATCGAGATCGTGTTTCTGCGCAATCCCTGAGATCGGAGGATATCTGGCATTTTACTTGTTAGCGCGCTGTTAAGGCCCAGCGCGTTAGCTGTTGCGGGAACGATTGACGCAACAGAAGGGCGTGCCGATGACAATTTCCTCTTCGCTGAATGCCGGTGTGGCCAGCTTGAAGGCCAACGCGAACAGGTTGGCGACCATATCGGACAATATCGCCAACTCTTCGACCTACGGTTACAAGCGGGTTGAGACGGATTTTCATTCGATGGTGACGTCGGGCCAGGGCGGAAGCTATTCGGCGGGCGGCGTCCGGACCACCAGCCAGCGACTGATCGATCAGCGTGGCTCGCTGGTTACCACCAACAACTCAACCGACCTGGCCGTGCGCGGCCGGGGCATGCTGCCGGTTCGCCCAAGTTCTCAGATTGGAACCGATTCAAACGAAATGCTTCTGACCACCACCGGATCCTTCAGAACCAATGCGGAAGGGTATCTGGTTACCGAGTCCGGACTTGTGCTGCTGGGCTGGCCCGCCAACGCCGATGGGTCCATTCCCAACGTTTCGCGCGACACACCCGCAGCGTTGCAGCCGGTTCAACTCAGCGTCAATCAATTGTCCGGCTCGCCGACCACCGCAATGAACCTGCGCATGAACCTGCCCGCCACGGCCACCGATGCCGGCGCACCTGGTGACACGCAGCCCTTGTCCGTCGAATATTTCGACAATTTGGGCAAACCCGAGAATGTCGATATCGAGCTTGTCCCGACGGTGCCGGCCGCCGGGTCCAGCAACGAATGGACGATGATCTTGCGCGACTCCGCTTCGGGCGGTGCCGTGATCGGTGAATATACGCTGACATTTACGGACAGCAGAACCGCAGGCGGTACCCTTGCCAGTGTGACCACCGTGTCCGGTGGCACCTATGATCCGACCGCCGGCAGCTTTGTCGTCAACGTCGCCGGCGGCCCGATGGAGGTCAATATCGGTCTGATCGGTGACGGCGATGGAATCACTCAACTGTCCGACACGTTTGCGCCGGTTTCGATCACCCGGGACGGATCCGCAGTCGGGACCATGTCCAGCGTTCAGGTCGATGAAAACGGATACGTCTACGCGCTGTATGACACGGGCGTCACCCGTCGGATGTACCAGATACCGCTGGCGGACGTCCCCAACCCGAATGGGCTGACCGCACTCGACAGCCAGACATATGCGCCGTCTCGCGACAGTGGAACTTATTTCCTGTGGGATGCCGGCGAAGGTCCGACGGGCGAATTGATTTCCTTCGCGCGCGAAGAGTCGACGACCGACGTTGCGACTGAACTGACGTCGATGATCCAAACCCAGCGCGCCTATTCGTCAAGCGCAAAGGTGATCCAGACAGTCGACGAGATGTTGCAGGAAACAACCAACATCAAGCGCTGATCTGAACCTGCAAAGCGGAAAGGAACGGCCTCATGAGCATGTCAACGGCCCTGAATAACGCGCTGGGTGGGCTGGGCGCGGCAAGCCGCGGCGCCGCCGTCGTCTCGGGCAACATAGCCAATGCGCTGACGCCCGGCTACGCCAAGCGGACGTTGGAGCTGACCACCAACTCTATTTCCGGCAACGGCGTCAGGGTCGTGGGAATCACCCGCCATCAAGATCCTGTTCTGATGGCGAACCTGCGCGCGGCAACGGCGGATAACGCGGCGGCCTCGGCAAACTCGGAGTTTTATTCGCAATTCGAAGCATTGGTCGGTACCCCCGATGACGGCAACTCGATCGCGGTATCTTTGAGCGCATTCGAGAACAGCTTGATCACGGCCGCAAGCAATCCCGGCTCGGTCGAGCGTCTGGATCTGGCGGCGCGCGCAGCTGGGGATCTGGTTGCCGATTTGAATAAGGCGTCCGACGGCCTCAGCAAGATGCGTTCTGACGCGGACCGAATAATCGGGACGTATGTCGAAACACTGAATACAAACCTGAAAGATATCGAAGCGTTGAATGCCAAGATCCCGGCTGTTGAGAACGCGGGCGGCGATATCAATGGGTTGCTGGATCAACGCCAGGTTCTCATTGACCAAGTCAACCAGCTGGTTCCGGTCAATGTCGTGGCGCGCGACAACAACCGCGTCTCGCTGTACTCCGACGGTGGGCTGATACTTCTAGAAGGATCAGCCGCAGAGTTCGCGTTCTCGGTCACCGGTAATACCAAACCGCACATGACCGTAGGAAACGGACTGCTGTCCGGGCTCGAACTCAATGGACGGCCAGTCCGCACATCCGGTGATTCCGGACAGATCCGCGGCGGCGCTCTGGCAGCCCAGTTTGACATTCGCGACGTGTTGGCCATCGACGCGCATGAGGACCTGGACGCAGTTGCGCGCGATCTGATCGAACGGTTCGAAACTGCCGGCCTGGACCCGACCGCGATGCCGACTGATCCAGGCTTGTTCACCGATGCCGGTTCGCGTTTCGATGCCGCGGCGCCGGCGGGGCTCGCGTCCCGTCTTGAGCTCAACCCGATTGTCGATCCAGATGCCGGCGGCGACAGTTGGAAACTGCGCGCGGGGTTGGGGACCGTTGCACCCAACGACCCCGGCGAGGCAACCCAGCTGCAGGCTTTTGGCGCCGTATTGACCACGCCGCGCCCTGCCCCGGCTTTCGGCACAGGGGCCCTGCGGGCCAGTGAAGTGTCGGCGGCGCTTTTGTCCAAAGCTGGCACCGCTGCCCATACCGCTCAATCGCGCCAAAGTTACGCATCCAACGCGCAACTCCAAATGGAACAGTTAGTGGCCGAGCAAGGCGTGGACAGTGACACCGAATTGCAGCGCATGATGCAGATTGAACAGGCCTATGCCGCCAATGCGCGGATCATCACCGTTGTCGACGAATTGATGGATTTGCTGCTGAGGATGTAACCATGACCTTAAACTCGATTGGTGATCTGGCCCGCGGTCTGACCTTGCGTGCGCGCAGCACCGAGATCAAAACGCAGATCGAAACCCTGTCCTATGAGATGTCTACGGGTCAAACCGCTGACATTTCTGGGCGTCTCAGTGGCGATTACTCGCATCTGCTGGACCTGGATCGAAAAATTGCACAGCTGGACGCCTTCTCTACGGCGACCGCCGAGGCAAATCTGTTTGCTGATGCCACTCAGATCAGCCTCGAGACATTTGAGACCTCGATCGGCGAGGTTTCGGCTTCTCTGCTCGCGTTTGGGACGTCCAACCAAGCGACTTCGCATGCTCAGGCCTCGGCTCAGGCGCGCAACGAACTGGACACGATGATTTCTTCACTGAACACGCGGGTCGGTGGCCGCAGCTTGTTCGCGGGAACCGCCACGGACACCTCTCCGTTGAAGTCGACGGACACGCTACTGGCTGCTCTGCGAACCGAATTGGCAGGGCTGACAACCCTGACCGATATTCGCCAGGCGACCGACGATTGGTTCAATGACCCTGCCGGATTCGAGGCAGTCATGTACAACGGGTCCAACACGACCCTCGCACCAATGCAGATTTCGGAGACCAAGCGGGTGAACATGCCGTTCACGGCCAATGATCCGAAACTTCGGGATGGATTGCGCGATGTCGCGCTTGCGGCCTTGGCGACGGAGGGCGCGCTGGGATGGCCACCAGACCTGCAGACTGCCTTGTTTACCGATCTGGGCGTGGCTCTGGCCAACACCAAAGATGACGTCGTGACGATGCGCGCTCAGATCGGAGCGGTGCAAGCCCGCATCGAACAGGCCGAAACACGAAATGCGGCGGCCAGGACCAGTTTTGAATACGCGCGCAACGAACTTGTCGCCGCCGATCCCTACGAAACTGCGGCACACCTGCAGACCGTGCAGTTCCAGCTCGAAAGCCTCTATTCGGTCACTGTCCGCAACTCGACCCTATCATTGGTGAATTTCCTGAGATGAGACTTCTGGCCTTCCTTCTGATCATGCTGCCTTCGGTGGCGGTTTCCGGGGCTGTCCGGCTCAAGGATCTAGTGAATTTTGACGGTGTGCGCGGCAATGACCTCGTGGGATATGGCCTTGTCGTTGGACTGAACGGAACCGGTGACGGGCTGCGCAATTCTCCGTTCACCGAAGAAATCATGTCGAACATACTGGAACGGTTGGGTGTAAACGTCACTGGCGAGGACTTTCGCCCCAAGAACGTCGCCGCCGTTCTTGTCACCGCCACCCTTCCGCCCTTTGCGAGGGTGGGCGGGCAGATCGATGTGACCGTTTCGGCGATCGGAGATTCCAAAAGCCTGCTGGGCGGCACGCTCGTCATGACACCGTTGAACGCCGCGGATGGGCAGATCTACGCAGTTGCGCAGGGCACCGTTCTGGCAGGTGGTGCAGTCGCCGAGGGCGACGCTGCATCGGTTGTTCAAGGAGTCCCGACATCCGGTGTCATCCCCGCCGGGGCCCGGGTCGAGCAGGAGATCGACTTTGAATTGTCAGGTCTTTCCCAATTGCGGTTGGCCCTGCGCGAGCCGGACTTTACGACCGCCGGTCGGATCGAAGCGGCCATCAACCGCGAGTTCAATCGCGCCGTTGCGGTCATGCGCGACTCGGGCACGGTGGAATTGAGCATCCCGGAAACGCGGGCCCCTTCCACGGCGCATGCGATCGGCTGGATCGAAAACATCCTGATTGAACCTGAAACCAAAGCGCGGGTGGTTGTAGATCAGCGCTCCGGCACGATCGTCATGGGGCAGGAGGTCCGAATCTCACGTGTCGCGGTTTCCCAAGGCAACCTGACACTTCGGGTAGAGGAATCTCCGATCGCCGTTCAGCCCAACCCCTTTGCCAGAGGGGAGACCGTTGTTGTGCCGCGAACCATCGCAGGGATTGAGGAGGACGCCGGCACCGGGTTGGCAGAAATACCCGAAGCGACAACGCTGTCGCAGGTGGTTTCCGGCCTGAACGCGTTGGGCGTGTCCCCGCGGGATATGATCGACATCCTCAAGACCATCAAAGCCGCCGGGGCCCTTCATGCCGAGTTTGTCGTCAGATAGCGAGACGCCTAGCCGGGTAGCCGATGGTCAAACTGGTTTCCGGTTCTGGTCTATTTTGACTTCCAACTGTCCAGCCAGCGCCGGAAGCTGGACCTTCGTTCGTCGATCGCATCCCCAGCGGCGTAGAGACCATCCTCGACGCTTTCAAGCATGGGGTCGATGCGGGCTTCGCGGAACCTGCGCCAACGCACCCAAAGCGCCCAGACGATGGCAAAAAAAACGGTCAGGAAAATGATGTTGAACCAGGGAATGATGCGGACATCCGGTCCTTCGACATGTTTGATGAAGATGGCATTCGGGAAGATCGACAGAAACTCGTTGCGCCAGCCGTAGTGGGTCACGACAACCCAATCCGGATCATCCTTGTCCGAGATTGCGTCGTTGGCTTCGGTATAAAGGTTGGCGGTATCGAACTTAAAATAGGGTGGCCAGCCCCAGCTGGTATCTTCGTTCCGATAGACGATCGGCTTGCCGTTCGCCCGCACGGCTTGGATGAACTGCACATCGCGGTTCGAAAGGCTGGTCGACTGATCATCGGGCTCGGACCAGAAAATGCGGGTCCAATCCGTCAGATCCTGCCGCTCTTCGTAGGTGTTTACAATGCGGACAATGTCGTGCTGCGGCAGCGAGTATTGCAGGATCGCACCCAGCGTGATCCAGAAAATCAGGATGAACGCCCATTTGATGTAGACCATTCCCAAAACCTCACATGTAGTTCACGACATAGATCAGCGCGGCGATCGCCACCCAAGGCACGATATAAACACCCAGGATCAGTTTGCGACGGAACGAATTGTCATAGACATGCAATCCGCGTTCGACAAAGGCTTCCTTGTTGCCAGTCTTGCCCTTCTCCTCCCACCACGTCTCAAGCTTTTGCCGCCGGACGCGACGCGAGTAAAGTGACAAGGCAAAGTAGGCAATCGTCTGAACGACAAGCAAACCGAGAAACAGGCGCGTTGCTCCGAACATATCACTCTTTCCTTACCGCGCCCCAAGGGCCGACCCGTGCGATCACCGCCTCGCTGACCCGGTCCTCGCCACTCATGTCGGGTTCATGCCCGAACAGTGCGGCGCGGGCCCCGGCCTTGTCCACTTGATATTCACGGGCAAGAAACTCGGCCACATAGGCCTTTTTTGGTTCTGCCCAGCCACCATAGGTGCGGTAGAACAGTTCCTTGTGGCAAATGAACATCTGGCGCGGGTCCAGCGGGGCAAGTTCGGCCAGCAGCATATTCACAAGATCGCGGTTCGGGGTATTGGCGGCGCGCAGCGAATAGAAATAGGCCGGATGATCCGAGGTGATACGCGGCCAAGGCCCGCCATCTGTCGCCCAGCGCAACAATTGCGCGAGGCCATGATAGGCTTCGGGCAAGCGATCCGCGTGATTGCGCGCCAAACGCCGCATGTCGCTGCGGTCCAGCCCGGTCAGATCAATGCCCGCATCCGCGGCGGCGTCAACGGTCAGAAAGTCCATCTTCTGTTGCAGGATTGCGGCGGCATCCACGCCGCGGGCCTTGACGATCGGCTCAACCAGATCGTTGTAATTCAGAAATTTGGCAATCTGGTTTCGCTGCGACGGATCAAAGACATATTTGATCGGCAAATCCTCTGGCCTTTCACCCATGCAGATCACCGCCGGGTGATCCAGATCCGGGAACAGATACATGCCGCCGAAATGCGCCGTCCAGAAGTTGCGCTGCTCAAACGTCGTATGGCGCAGGCGGACCGCATTGCGGGTGACGTCGCCGGTTTCCTTGGCCGTTTCGATCATCTTGGCGATCAGTACATCGTCGAACCAGGCGTCCTCTTTGGTTTTGAACTCTTCCACCATGCCCGCCAGTTGCTGTGCCTTGCGCAGGGTGCCGCCGACCGTGTCGGCCTCAATCTCGATCTTGCGCAGGTTCAGCAGGTCGCGCGGCGTGGTAAGTTTGAAGACCGAGTTCACCAGCTCTCCGGCCACTGCGTCGGTGGCGGTCAGGGCGAACAGCTGCGCCTCGTTCATCTCGATGAATTCACGCAGGATATCGCGCGAGGTTGAGAATTTGACGTTCAGCAAAGGCGCGCGTTTCTGTTCGGTCGTCAGCAGGATGAACTGCCGGTTGACCCCATTTGGGTTGAGGTAAAGCGGGTCGTCCAGCTCAATCCCCACCTCCGGCGAATAGCCCGAGATATCGACATGAAAGTCCGTCAGCGCCGTGGTCTTGCCCGCCAGATGCTGCAGCGCGCGGTTATACCGCTCGACCAGAGCCGGGCTGGAGATGTGAACGAGGTTGCCGAACATCAGGCCTTGTTCGATGAGGCGGATCATCAGTTTCTCCGAGGTCCAAAATCTGCCCAATACTCGGGTTTTTCAACTTCGCGCGCTAACGCAGCGATATTTGAAACCATCCAAGCATTGCAGAGGAGCTTTTTATCTTGAGGCAATTTATCGTATTGTGCATCGAGTAGTTTAAGAGCGTCAAAAAGGCGCCGAAAGTCATTCCGCATCATAGGTAATCTCTCTGTGTAGAGAACACAGCCTGTCAACTCCCTTGCCCACTTTGCAAACTCAATAAACAGTCTCGACATCATGTCGTCGGTGCTTTGCTCATCAGAAAAGGCTGAATAGTCAAAGTAAATGTACTTTGTTTCTGCACCTTCGTACTCGTCCAGTCTCACTAGCCAATCAACACCTTCCCAAGCATCACTGAGCAACATTTTTCGAATTTCTAAGAGTAACCTATCGAATGTCGCCGAGGCTCTTTCCTCCAAGAGTGCGGTATTCTGCTGTCGCGCCAGATCGGCCTGCTCAGCTGCCGCCAGAGCCAAATTTTGCGCGGCTTCGCGTTGCCCCATCATTTCTAGTCTTGTCAGTTCAAGCTCCTTTCGTTGCGCAGCGAGTTCTTTTCCTTGCAATAGAACCGTCACAACCAACCATAAGAACGCTAAACCACCAGCAAGGCCCGCAAGCGTGTCTCCGATTTCGTTGGCAGGAGCATCCATCAGAACCAAAAAACGCATCTCGCACATCTTTTCGCCGTCTATAACTTTGCATGTACCATCAAGGGCAAAGCCGATGACAACTACGAGAAAGATTGCTGTCGTTGCCAATCCGAACTTGATCAGCCCATCGACGCCCGACCAATATCTGTGAGCGTAGCGCTTCAATACGTCGTCAGGTTTGTCGTCTATGGTCCACCAAAGATAGGCGAAAACAATCCAAACTGCTGGACGGCTCACCCTTTCCCCTCCAGATACCGCCGCTTGGCCTCTTCCATCCGGCCCATCTCGCGGACGGCGTTTTCGATGGCGACCTCGTCGATCTTGTCGGCATATCGGAACTCGCTGTCGGCGTAGCGATTGATCTCCTGGATCACCATGTCCACAGTGATCGGCTGGCGCAGTTCCTCGATCATCGCTTTCTTGGTGTCGTAGTCGCGGAACAGGAACAGGTCGGGGTTCTCCATCCACTCATCCGGCAGTTCGAAATCCATCGCGCGGACCTTGACGGCGTCGGTGATGTTCTTGATCGCGCGGCCGGTAAAACGCTCGTCCGCCTGCTGGATCGCCTTGAGGTAGGTGCCCAGCTTGGCGATGGTGTCCATCTGGCCGATCTCACCAGAAACACGCTCATAGACCAGCAGCAAAGCATCCTCATGCGGGCGCGAGTGGCTTTCGAAACTGGCGGCGACGGCCTTCTTGATTTCCTGCGCGGCATAGGCGTCGTGCTCGCCCAGCGGGATGTCGTGGTTGCGGCCCATCAGCAGGTGCAGAATGTCAATGTAATCCTCACGCGTTTGCGGGCCGTCCACCAGAAACCGTGCTCCGGCACGCTGGCGCAGGGCGTCGTCCACATTCTCGGGGTAGTTCGAGAACATGCCAAAGGTGCAGTTGCCGCGCACCACGGTGTTGGCGCCGGCAAAGCTCTCCATCAGCACGGCGGTGATTTCCAGCTGGCCCGCGCTGGACTGCCGGTCGCCGCGTTTGCCCGCCAGTTGGTCGATATCGTCGATGGTGCCAAAGCCGATGACCGAGGGGTCGATGATCGTGTTGATGAACGCCTTGGCGTTCTGGCCGGATTTGCCCTGATAGCTGTCGATATTGTCGGTGCTCAGGTTCTGATAGCGGAACGGATAGCCTGCATTCTGGCAATAATCATTGATCAGCCCGGCCATCATCTGGATCAGAGTGGTCTTGCCGGTGCCCGGTTTGCCGTCGCCCATGAAGGTAAAGATAAACCCGCCAAGCTCCGCGAACGGGTTCAGGCGACGGTCAAAATCATAAGCCATCAGCATTTTGGCCAGCTTCATGGCCTGATATTTGGCGATATGGTTGCCCACCACCTCGTTCGGTTTCTTGAACGTCATGGTGAGCGTGGTGGATTTGGCTTTCGACGCGGGCTCAAATCCCCGGATCGTCAGATCGTCGGCCTCGATATGCCAGGCGGCGTTCTGGAACGGGGCCAGATGGCCAGCCGTTTGCGCGCGCAGAGCAGCTTTTTCCATCAGTTGCTCTGCATAGGCACTGGTGGCCGCGATCAGATGGGCATCATCGGGCGCGTGCTTGGCCAGAACCTGATCCAGCTCCCAAAGGGCACCGTGCAGGGCGAGTTGGCCGTTGTCTGTCAGGACCTCATCGATTTCACCGATTTCGACCGTGGTCTCACCCAGATGCGAGGACATCAGATAGGCCAACGCATTGCCGAAGGTGTGCAAGGTGATCAACGCTTCGGCGGTCAGCAGATCCGAGAATTCGGTCTTGCGCGCGGCGGCAAGATCTCCGGCCAGATTCGCGCGTTTCAGATCGGCCAGCGGGGTCTGGTCCGCATAGGTTTCGGCCAAGGCAAGAGCGATGGCAATCGCCCGGCGGATCGCCTGCTGTGTGGTCGCCTGCGGTGGGGACACCAGCGCGTCGCCGTCATCCGCGGCCTCGATCCGTTCGACCAGATGCACCCCATCGGCCCGCGCAGTGCGGCGGGTTACCAACCCCGGCGTGGTCGACCGGAACCGCCGCCCCGTCGACACACCCGGTGACCGTTCGACGGCGGCCTCGGCGGGTTTGGCTATGCGCGGCGCATGCTCGAACCCGTTCAGCAACGCGGTGGCGGCAGGATAGTGCTTGCGAATATCGTCTTCGCGCAATTCCATCTGGTCTGACGTCAAACTCATTTCAAAATCGCCTTTGTATTATCAATATCGCAACACCTGCCCGGACTTGCTGACCACAAACTTGCGCACATCCGCAAAGCCCGGCGGATTGCGTTCGGCCAGAACCTGGAACGGACGCTGGGGAAGAATGATCGAGCGCTGGGTGCGTGTGGCCCCGGTCTCGGCCCCCTGTCCGCCGAAGGGGTCCAACGCAAAGACCTCGCGCTCGACGGTCGAGAACCATCCGGCGCGTTCTTCGATGACCTCTTCGCTGCGCAGCTCTTCGGTGGTCCAGGCCAGAGCCCAATCCTGCCCCTCGGGGGCTTGCGCGTCCTCCAACACCTGCCGCAGGGGGCCGGATTGCTCGGTATAGGCCGAGGAATACATCGGACCCACATGAATGCGGCGCAGGTGTTTGGGGTGCAGGTCGTCGAAATCCTGATCGAAGCCCTTGGCGATGGTCACCAGTTTCAACCCGCCAAGCGACTGCGCCATCAGATGCGCCTGCACTTCGGGCCAGCGGTGTTGATCCTTGGGCAGGGCCGTTTTGCCGCTGTCCTCCAACTGCATCAGGTAGATGACCGGCAGGTTGATCTGGCTGTCATAGACCGCCCAATGAATCAGGAATTTCCGCCGCTCGCCCTCGGTCTCGATCCAATGGCACTCCGGATCATTGCGAGCCCAGAACAGCTGACCTTTCAACAATTCCTCGTAATAGAGCCTTTGAGACAGAGCGAATTGCAGCTTGGTGGGGATTTCGCGGTCGCTGATGATGGTCCGCACCATCTCGGTTTTCAGGTCCTCTTCCGAGGGCATATTCGCCAGATGTACCTGCGCCTGCTGCGCGTCATTGGCCATGGTCAGCAGTTCGGCCGCCACCGGAAACCCGCTGTCGCGCTTGTCCATGGCCAGACTGCCAAAGAACCGCCCAGTGTCGCGCCCGACCAGCAGGTATTTCATGCTGAGCGCCCGGAAGGTGTAGAGCAGCCCCGAGAGGTACCGCGAAATGATCCGCACCTCTTGTTTGCTGATCGCGCCTTCCGCCTCCATCGTCGCGGCCACGCGTAGGAGGTGTGCGGTGATCACCTCGAATTTGCGGAAATAGCGGCGCGAGGCGAAGGTGTCGGTCAGGCCAACATGGTCTTGGGTTGGGTTACTCATTTAGCTTATCGACCAATAGAAGGAATACCTCGAATGCCAACCAAAGTGCGCCCCAGACTGCGAACACGGCTGAAACTCCAAATGAGCCGAGCGCGAAGACCAATGGCACGAAGAACATCATCAATCTCAGATCGGGACCAAGGTATGCTGGAATCAATTGGGTCAGGTACCCGAACAGGATGAGAAGCGCCCCAAAGAGCGCAACGCCCACCGCTGAACTTAGCATCTTTAGCGGCGAACGGATTGAGTCCTCACCCCCCATACAAGTTCTTATCATGCTTCTCGACAATCGACGCAAACCGACGGGCAAAGCGTTCGTCCGCCTTGGCCTTTTTCTCCAGCACGTCGCGGGCAAAGACCATGTGGTCCTCATGCGCCTCAAGCATGTCGGCCATTTTCTGGTTGGTCGCTGTGCCGATGGCGGCCATGGCGGTTTGCGCCTCTTGATCGGTCTGCACGCCGATCTCGTTGATGCGGTGGGCCACGTCCTGCTGCTGCGCGGTTTTCAGCGATTTGGTCAGGGCGTCATACAGCACCACGCGTTGCTGCGTGTCTGTCTGCAGCTTGTTGATCAGCACCATCTGCGTCGCCGCCTGGTTCTGCAGTGAATCGACCCAGGTCTTGCCCTTTTCGATATAGCGCTCCAGCGTCTGGGACTTGGCCAGCTTGACCTGCTCTTCCTGAACCTTCGCGTTGTACTGCTTGTTCAGCTCGGCCAGTTCGGTTTCGAGCTTGGTGCGCGCGGCGGCGTCCTGCTCGACACTGATCTTGTTTTCCAGCGTGATGATCGCCGGGTCCATACCCTGAATCTCGGTACGCAGAGCCTCCAATTCGGCCACGGTGGCCTCACGGTCATCCAGCGTGACGGTCAGGTTGTTCTCCACCTTCACGCGCTGCTCTTCAAGCACGGCCAGTTGCCCTTCCAGCAGCTTCACAATCACGTCGGATTTGGCGATCAGGTCCTGCAGCTTGTCGTCGATATTGGCTGAGCGCATCCGTTCTTGGCGCATGGACTCGGATTTACCCTTCGAGAAGATGCCCACGAACGATTCCCACCCGGTCTTCGAGCGCATTTCGTCGAAATCCTTAGAAAACGCGCTGGTGACGTCGTCCAGCCCCATGATCAGTTCGGCGATGTTCGCGTTCATCACCTCGGTATGGGCGTGCACGTCTTCAAGCGTGGCATTTTCGATGTCGATATCCGCTTCGGCCGTTCCGATCTTGGCGCGTGCGGCCTCGATCCGCGAGGTCAGCCCTTCGATCTGCGACTGGCTTTCGCGCACCTTGGCCTGGGTTTCCTCGATCAATGCTTCGAATTGCTGGTTCGACATCTGTCCAATCCTTGTTTTTCTTATCTACCCAACAAGATAGGAAATGTTATAACGATTTACATCCCCCTGGGTCTCTCAAATCACCGGAACTTTGGCAAAACCCTATCGAAAAAGATAGGCGTCAAAACCAACAGCTGGCTGGCTTTTGATGCTTTCCGGCCCTTGCATCGCACGCCGATCTATTTTTTGATCAAATCTGGATTGATTGACGCCCCCGGGTGGCCCTAGACATGTTCTGCGCCACCTGATTGGGTACGCGCAAATTCTTTCCCTGCCCGGAGGCCGACCCATGCTGGATACCACGACCGACCTGAAATCGCTTTTGAAGAACCCCGACCTTCTGGTCACCAAGGCCTATATCGGCGGGCAATGGGTCGATGGGGACAACGGCACCTTTGCCGTTACCAACCCGGCCCGCGGCGACGTGATCGCCGAGGTCGCGGATGTCAGCCGCGCCCAGGTGGCCGGTGCCATCGCGCAGGCCGAGGCCGCACAGAAGGAATGGGCCAAGCTGACCGGCAAGGAGCGCGCCGCGATCCTGCGCCGGTGGTTCGACCTGATGATGGAAAACGCCGAGGATCTGGGCAAGATCCTGACCGCCGAACAGGGCAAGCCCCTGGCCGAGGCGGTGGGCGAGATCGCCTATGGCGCCTCCTTCATCGAATTTTTCGGCGAAGAGGCCAAGCGGGTCTATGGCGAGACCATCCCCGGCCATCAGCGCGACAAGCGGATCATGGTGCTGAAACAGCCGATCGGGGTGGCGGCCTCGATCACGCCGTGGAACTTCCCCAACGCGATGATCACGCGCAAGGCAGGCCCGGCACTGGCCGCTGGCTGCGCCTTCGTCGCGCGCCCGGCCACCGAAACGCCCCTGTCGGCGCTGGTGCTGGCGCTGCTGGCCGAACAGGCCGGCGTTCCGGCGGGCGTGTTCAACGTGGTGCCTTCGTCACAGGCCAGCGAGATCGGCAAGGAGTTCTGCGAGAACCCCGGCGTGCGCAAGCTGACCTTTACCGGCTCGACCGAGGTGGGCCGGATCTTGCTGCGTCAGGCCGCGGACCAGGTCATGAAATGCTCGATGGAGCTGGGCGGCAACGCGCCGTTCATCGTGTTCGACGACGCCGATCTGGATGCCGCCGTCGAAGGCGCGATGCTGTGCAAATTCCGCAACAACGGCCAGACCTGCGTCTGTGCCAACCGCATCTATGTGCAGGCCGGTGTCTATGACGCCTTTGCCGCCAAGCTCAAGGCCGCGGTCGAGGCATTGAAAATCGGCGACGGCCTGTCCGATGGCACAACGACCGGCCCGCTGATCAGCGACGAGGCGGTGGCCAAGGTGCAGGAACATATCGCCGATGCCACGGCCAATGGCGGCGCGATCCTGACCGGTGGCCTGCCGCACGATCTGGGCGGCACCTTCTTCCAGCCGACGATCATCACCGACGTGACCCAGGACATGAAGGTCGCGCAGGAAGAGACCTTTGGCCCGCTGGCGCCTCTGTTCAAGTTCGAGGACGAGGACGAGGTCATCGCCATGGCCAATGACACGATCTTCGGCCTCGCCTCGTATTTCTACGCCAAGGATTTGAGCCGCGTGTACAAGGTGGCCGAGGCGCTGGAATACGGCATCGTCGGCATCAACACCGGCATCATCAGCTCGGAACTGGGCCCGTTTGGTGGTGTCAAGCAATCCGGCCTTGGCCGTGAAGGCAGCCACCACGGCATGGAAGACTATCTCGAGATGAAATACATCTGCATGGCGGTCTGATCGGACGGACCATGAGACAAGGGCGCCTCTGGGCGCCCTTATTCCTTGCAACCGTCATGAAAAAACCCCGCGTCCGGAGGAACGCGGGGTTGTGCGACAACCGAGGGAGGAGACGATTATCGCCGCTTGGGCGGTCTCAGCCTCAGTTCACGGGCTTGGCGTCAACCACGTCCTTTTCGATCGCCTTGGTCGAGGTGATCTCGATCCGGCGCGGTTTCAGCGCTTCGGGCACCTCGCGCTTCAGGTCGATGTGCAGCATACCGTTTTCCAGGCTGGCGCCGGTCACGCGGACGTGGTCGGCCAGAGCAAAACGACGCTCGAAGGCGCGGGTGGCGATGCCGCGATGCAGATAGGTGCGCTTGGTGTCTTCGGTGGCTTTCTTGCCGGCCACGACCAGCGCGTTTTCCTTGACTTCGATCGTCAGGTCATCTTCGGCAAAGCCGGCGACTGCGATCGAAATGCGATACGCATCGGCATCGGTTTTTTCGATGTTGTACGGGGGATAGCTGGGTTGTGACACTTCGCTGGTCATGACCCGGTCCATGATGTCGGCAATCTGGTCAAAGCCGACGGTTGCACGGTGCAGTGGTGCAAAATCAAAGCTACGCATGTTCGTTATCCTCATGTTCAGAGCGATTTACGAGTTTTGCCCTCCGATTGGACGGGCGTTGGTGATAGTCGGACCCCGGTTTGGCTGCCCGACACACATGAGATGGGAAAGGATCTGGCTGAGTTCAAGACCCGCCGGAGCTGATGAATTTCGCGCCCGAGCTGGACTTGCCCGAGCCGACCTGCAGCCGCCGAATCTTGGCCTTTGGCTGCGGCGCATCCCGCCGCATGATGGCCTTGAGGTCCGAGACGACCCCCTCAAGTTCCATGCCGAACCCGACCTTGCGACGGCCGTCGGTACCAACCGCAGATACCACAGAAAGGATCTGCCAACGCGGCCCGTTGCGGGCCAGAATGGCTGAACCGGAGGATCCAAACGTGACATCGCAATTGAAGGTAATCAAACCTTGGCGCCGCTCCAGAATCCGGCAGGACCGCTGGCGCGTGATTGCCTCGGATCGGCCGCGCCCGTACGAAGCGATGCTGATCTCATCCCCGGCGACCCGGCCACTGTGCAATGCAAATGGGTTGGCGACGGTATACGGGATCGGTTGATCCAGTCGCATCAGGGCGACATCGACCCGGACCATCTCGGGTGACAGGCCAACCCGGGGGTCATAGTCGGGAAGGACGGCGATCTGCACGACCGTGCCTTCGGCAAGCGCATGTCCATCGCTCAGACCTGCGCGAAAGGTGACTTCGCCGGGTGCGTAGGTCCGACCGGTGGCCTTGTCCGTCGCACAATGGGCTGCGGTCAGGACAAGATCCTGCGCGATCAGCGTGCCGGTGCAGAACGAGCGGTCTCCGATGTCCAACCGCCCGATCGCCTCCCAACCATACAGGTCGTCCCGATCGGTCAGCCGGCGCTTGCCACTGTCCTGGGCCACCGCCGACGCAGCAATCCCGGCCAAAATCAGAGCCAATGTCACGATACGGCAGGTCATGGCCGGACAAACCTTGCGCCAACGTTCTTCCCAGGCTCGATCGTCTTGCCGGAGGCGCCAAATCCATTCCCTGCGGACAGCTCGGTGCGCAGCACCTCCAGCGACTCTTCCAGCGCTGTTCCCAACGATACCCGCCGGCCTTCCAATTCGGCCTTCGCGGACACAACCGATACGATCCGGGGGTGATCCCCTGAGAACGAGAAGATCGGCGCGCCGGACGCACCCAAATCCACGTCACAGGACATGACCAGCACCCCCGATTGCTGCGCCATGACCGAGCAGACCTGTTGCAGCGAAGGGGCTTCCGCGCGGTTGTGGGCGTACGAAACCACTCCGACATCCTCGCCACGCGTTGGCCTGTAGCCGGTTTCAAACGGGATCACGGTCGTATTTCGAATCGGCTGCCACAACTCGATCAGCGCGACGTCGTGGCGCACACGGCTGACGGATGCGGCGCGGTCATACTCGTACTCCGGATGAATGACCGCCTGGCGCGCTGTGCGATAGGCCGATGCGCGGCCGTGTCGCCACCCCGCCAGAAACTCGATTTGGCCCGGATCAATTCGTTGGCGGGTCGCTTGGTCGAACAGACAATGCGCTGCGGTCAGAACAAGCGTGGGTGAGATCAACGCACCGGTGCAGAAGCCGGTGCCGTCGATGTTCAACCGTCCGACCGCCATCCATTCGCGCCCGGAATCCGAGGTTTCAAGGCTTTGTAGCCCAGTATCCTGCGCCGTGGCTGCCAATGGCAGAACACATAACGCTATCGCCCTGATCCATGTGCGCACGCGGTTCTCCGGCATGAGGTATCGGCCAATCTACTTACGCGTGGCGTTTGGCGAAAATAGGGCAAAGCCGGACCGCGCCTAATCCGCACCAGACTGATGCGTCGGCGCATCAGGCCCGATCACCGCAGGATCGGCACCGTATCCGCAGGCTGTCCGTCCCGATCCAGCGCAGGGGGCCGAGGCCCGCCCGTGGCCCAATCCAACAGCTCGACCGTATGCACGATGGGCAGTCGGGTGCCCGACCCGATCTGCATCATGCAGCCGATGTTCCCGGCCGCGATCAGATCGGGGTTCTTGGCCTCCAACGTGCGCACCTTGCGCTGTTTCAGCTTCGCCGAGATCTCGGGCTGCATCAGGTTGTAGGTGCCCGCACTGCCACAGCACAGGTGGCTGTCAGCGGGTTCAACCACCGTGAACCCCGCCTTTTTCAGCAGGTCCTTGGGATAGGTCTTGATCTGCTGCCCGTGTTGCAGCGAGCAGGCCGCGTGATAGGCAACCGTCAACCCCTTGTCGTCACCCTGCGGCAAGTCCAGCTGCATCAGGATCTCGCTGACATCCATGGCAATGCCCGACACCCGGGCCGCGTCCTCGGCCAGCGGATCGTCGCGGAACATGTGCCCGTAATCCTTGACCGTGGTGCCGCAGCCCGAGGTGTTGATGACGATCGCATCCAGCCCCTTGCCGTCCATCTCGCGGGTCCAGGCGCGGATATTGGCGGCGGCGGTGGCATGGCTTTCGCGGGTTTTGCCCATGTGATGGGTCAACGCCCCGCAGCAGCCGGCGCCCTCGGCCACAACGACCTCGCAGCCCAGCCGGGTCAGCAGGCGGATCGTGGCATCGTTGATGTCGGTGTTCAGCGCCTTTTGCGCACAGCCCGTCATCAGGGCCACGCGTTTGATCGCCTGCCCCTTGGGCGCAAAGCTTTGGGGGTCGTCATTGCGGCTGACCGGCGGGATGTGTTTCGGAGCCATGTCCAGCATCGCCCGCAGGCGCGCGTCGGGCATCAGAAAGCGGAACGGCCGCCCCAGCTTGGCCCCGATCAGCGCCCAGCGGAACCGCATCGGATAGGGCAGGATCCGTGCCAGAACCCACCGCAGCGCCCGGTCCGAGAAGGGGCGCTTGTAGCGGTTTTCGATATATTCGCGGGCGTGATCGACCAGATGCATGTAATGCACCCCCGACGGGCAGGTAGTCATGCAGGCCAGGCAGGACAGGCAGCGGTCGATATGCTTGACGGTCTTTTCATCCGGCACACGCTCGTTTTCCAGCATGTCCTTGATCAGGTAGATGCGCCCGCGGGGGCTGTCCAATTCGTCGCCCAACACCTGGTAGGTCGGGCAGGTGGCGGTGCAGAACCCGCAATGCACGCAGTTGCGCAAAATCTCGTTTGCGCGGCGGGTGCCGGGGTCTTTCAACTGGTCTTCGGTGAATGTGGTCTGCATCGCCCTATCCCATCAGCCCGGGGTTGAACACGCCGCGCGGGTCGAATTTCTGTCGAATCCCCTGTGTCAGAGACGCAATTCCCTGCGGTTCCGGCTGGAACCGGCCCAGCCGGGCAAGGGTATCGGCCCCGGCCCGCACCAGCGTGGCGTGGCCGGAAAACGCGCCGATGCGCGCGCGCAGGTCGGTGCCTGCGGGCACCAGCGCCCAGATCAACCCGCCGCCCCAGTCGAACAGGGTCCGATCAGCCTCGGCCCGCGCGGCGATTTCGGGCGCGTCGCCGGGTTTGACCGAAATCCGCCAGACTTCGCCGGGCGTGTCGGCTAAATCGGCCGCATCGCGGATCGCCTGCCACAGGGCGTCCGATGGCTCGACCGGATCAACTGCGCCGAACTGGGCAAGCAACTCCTGCAGACGCCCGGTGCGATACGAGACCGATTCAGCAAACCCCTCGATCCGGATCAAGGCGCGCTGCTGCTGCGGATCATAGGCTGCGCCGGTGACCTCAAAGGGTGATTTCAGGGCCTCGGACAGGATGCGAACCGCAGTCGCGGCGTCCTTGGCGGGTACGGCCAGCGTCGCGCTGGCCTCGGGTTTGGGCAGCACTTTCAGCGACACCTCGGTCAGCACGCCCAGCGTGCCCCAGGACCCGGCCATCAGCTTGACCAGATCATAGCCGGTGACGTTCTTCATCACCCGCCCGCCATTCTTGATGATCTGCCCCTGCCCGTCGACAAAGCGCACGCCCAGCAGGAAATCACGGCAGGCCCCGGCCTGAATCCGGCGCGGCCCCGAGACGTTGGCCGCCACGACACCGCCGATCGTGGGCGCGCCCGAGGATCCCAGCAGGGCGCGATGGTCCATCGGCTCGAACGCCAGCTGCTGACCTTCGGCCTCCAAAGCGGCCTCGATCTCAGCCAGCGGGGTTCCGGCCTGCGCCACAAGCGTCAACGCCCCCGGCTCGTACAGGGTGATCCCACGCAGCCCCTCGGTGCTCAGCGTCCGGTCGGGGCCGGTCACACCGCGCGTGCCGCCACCGACAACGCGTACCGGTTCGTTCAGGCCGGCCACGATTTCGGCCAGTTCAGACTCTGATTCAGGTCTCATTGCGGGGTCCGTTCTGTCTTGGGAGTCATTCCGCCGCCATCGGCACGACGCGCCGGGCCGCACTGGCATCCAGCGGGAACACCTTGGCGGGGTTCAGCAGCCACTTCGGGTCGAACACGTCCTTCACGACCATCTGCGCCTCAAGGTCCTGAGGCGCGTATTGATGGTGCATCAGGTCGCGTTTTTCGATGCCCACCCCATGCTCGCCGGTCAGGCAGCCGCCGGCATCGACGCACAGTTTCAGGATCTCGGCCCCGAAGGCTTCGCATTTTTCCAGATCGCCGGGCTTGTTCGCGTCGAACAGAATCAGCGGGTGCATGTTGCCGTCGCCGGCGTGGAACACGTTACCCACGGGCAGGCCAAACTCTTTACTCAGTTCACCGATGCGGCGCAGCACGTCCGGCAGGGCCGACACCGGGATCGTGCCGTCCAGGCACATATAGTCGTTGATCTGCCCCATCGCGCCAAAGGCCGATTTCCGACCCAGCCAGATGCGGGCGCTTTCCTCGGCCGATTGGCTTTCGCGCAGCTCGACCGGTTTGTGTCGTTTGGCGATCTCGACGATCTTGGCCAGCTGGCTGTCGATCTCGGCGTCCGAGCCCTCGACCTCGACGATCAGCAGCGCCTCGCAATTCGGATAGCCGGCATGGGCAAAATTCTCGCAGGCTTCGATGCACAGCCGGTCCATGAACTCGATCGCCACGGGCAGGATGCCGGATTTGATGATGTCTGAAACGCATTCGCCCGCCACCGCATTGTCATCAAAACCCATCAGGACCGGGCGCGCGCCCTCGGGCTTGCGCAGGATGCGCAGCGTCGCCTCGGTGACGACCCCCAGCTGCCCTTCCGAGCCGCAGATCACGCCCAGCAGGTCCAGCCCGCCGGAATCCAGATGCGCCCCGCCGATCTCGACCACGCGGCCATCCATCAGCACCATCGTCACGCCCAGCAGGTTGTTGGTGGTCACGCCGTATTTCAGGCAATGCGCGCCGCCCGAATTCATCGCGATATTGCCCGCGATGGCGCAAGCCAGCTGCGACGACGGATCGGGCGCATAGAAGAAATCCTGCTCTTCGACCGCGCCGGTGACGCTCAGATTGGTGCGTCCGGTCTGCACGCGGATGAAGCGGTTGTCATAGTCGACCTCAAGCACCTCGTTCATGCGGGCCACGCCCAGGATCACGCAATCGGCGGTGGGCAGCGCCCCACCGGCCAGTGAGGTCCCGGCCCCGCGCGGCACGACCGGCACGCCTTCGTCATGGCAGATGCGCAGAATGTCCGCGACCTCCTGCGTCGAGGACGGCAGAACCGCGATCATCGGCGCGCATTTGTAGGCGGTCAGGGCGTCGCATTCATAGGCGCGGGTTTCGGACGGATCGGCGATGATGGCATCTTCGGGCAGAACCTGCCGCAGACGGGCTAGCACGCTGGCCTTGCGGGCTAGAACGTCGGGGTTGGGCTGTGGCATGTCCATGGCGGATCCTCCGGTTTGGTAAAATAATATTACCAATTTCTGCATCTGGCAAGTTGCCTTCGTCGGACGTACTGTCGCGCCATGACACTGACCGAACGCGCCCTGCTGTTTTCGCCCCTGGACTACGCCGCCGTCCTGCTGTTGCTGATCGCCTGGCAATGGATCGGATGGCGGATCGAGAACCCCGCGCCGGGTAAGCGCTCGGTCGCGGTTATGATGGACGACTTCCGCCGCTGCTGGATGCGCGAAATGGTGACCCGTCAGCCCCGCATGTTCGACGCCCAGGTCGTGGGCACGATGCGTCAGGGCAGTACGTTCTTTGCCTCGACCACGATGATCGCCATCGGGGGCGGGCTGGCCCTTCTGGGCAATACCGAGCGGCTGTCGGGCGTCGCCAAGGATCTGGCCATCGGCAGCGCACCGGCCATGGTGTGGGAGGTCAAGATCCTGATCGTGCTGCTGTTTCTGTCGAATGCCTTTCTGAAATACGTCTGGGCGCATCGGCTGTTCGGCTACTGCGCGGTGCTGATGGCGGCGGTGCCCAACGAGCCCGAGGACCCGCAGGCCTATCCCCGCGCGGCGCAGGCGGCCGAGATCTGCGTGACCGCCGCGCGCAGCTTCAACCGTGCCCTACGCGCCACCTATTTCGCGCTGGCCTCGCTGGCCTGGATCCTGGGCCCGATCACTTTGATCATCGGCACGCTTCTGACATTGGGGGTTCTTTATCGGCGCGAGTTTGCCTCGCATTCCCGCGCGATCCTGCTGAGCCTGCCGCCGGACACGCAGACGTGATCGCGCCCCGCCCGATCAGACCCTAGACTGGCGCAATGCGACACCTGATCCCCTGCCTGTTTCTGGCCGCCCCGGCCCTCGCCGACCCGCCGACGGTCGAAAATGTCTCCGCGACGCGCACGGGCGAGACCTGGCGATTCGACGTGACCATCCGCCATCCCGATACCGGGTGGGACCACTATGCCGATGGCTGGCGCGTTCTGGCGATGGACGGGACCGAGCTGGGGATGCGAGTGCTGCATCACCCGCACGAGACCGAGCAGCCCTTTACCAGGTCGTTGGGCGGGGTCGCGATCCCCGAAGGCGCGAAACAGGTCCAGGTCCAGACCCGTTGCAGTGTCGACGGCTGGAACGCGGACACCACGCTTGTGACGCTGGACTGATCGTCAGAACACGCCCAGCGACAGCCCGGCGCCCAGCGCGGCACCGATCTCGCGACATTTGTTCAGTTCATCCTCGGGGATGGTCTTTTTCGCCAATATCGCCTCGGGCGTCTGGGCATGGGTGCAGATGATGAGGGGCGGCTGCACCTCTTTCAAGCGCCATCCAGTGGCGATGCGCGCCAGTTGCCGCGCCGCGTTCTGACCGTCGGACCCGGCGCAGATCATCTGCACATAGGGCCGCCCCTCGATCCGGCCCAGAACCGGATAGTAGCAGCGGTCGAAAAAGTCCTTTATGACGCCTGACAGCGCCGCGAGGTTCTCGGGCGCGCAAAAGATGTATCCGTCAGCCGCCAGCAAATCGTCGGGTCCCGCCTGCTCGGCGGGTTTCAGGCTGACCTCAGCCTCGGCGCTGGCCGCCTGTGCGGCCGCATCGGCCATCTGCCGGCTGCCGCCGGTGCGCGAATGATAGACGATCAGTAGACGGGCCACAGTGGTCAGGCCCGATGATACGGGCCGCCCGACAGGATCGTCGCGGCACGATAGAGTTGTTCCGACAGCATCACCCGGACCAGCATATGTGGCCAGACCATAGCGCCGAAAGAAATCGAAAAATCGGCCTCGGCCCGCAGCGCCGGGTCGATCCCGTCGGCGCCGCCGATGACAAAGGCCAGATCCTGCCGACCCATGTCACGCCACCCGGCCAGCTTCCGCGCGAAATCGGGGGAAGACATCACCTTTCCCCGCTCGTCCAATGTGCAGATCACCGCGCCAGCGGGCAGCGCCTTGCGCAGCAACGCGGCCTCGGCGCCCATACCGGCGTTTTTCTTGTCTTCGACCTCGATCACGCGCGCAGACCCCAAGCCCAGGCCGCGGCCGGTCCGGTCGAAACGGGTCAGATAGTCGTCAAGCAGGGTCTTCTCCGGTCCGGCACGCAATCGCCCGACCGCACAAATGCTGATACGCATGTCGCTCTCGCCGCCGGCCCTTCAATACGGGCCGGGATGGCGCCTCAGTTCGCCGAGGCGCTGCCGCCCTGAGGCAGCCACATCTTTTCCAGCTGGTAGAATTCGCGCACTTCGGGGCGGAAGATATGGACGATCACATCGCCCGTATCGATCAGCACCCAGTCGCCGGCATCCTTGCCTTCGACCTTCGAGGTGAAACCGAATTCCTGCTTGATGCGATCCGTCAGCTTTTCCGCCATCGCCGACACCTGACGCGTCGACCGGCCCGAAGCGATGACCATGTAGTCGGCCACCGAAGACTTGCCCTGCAGGTTGATCTGCACAACATCTTCGGCCTTGTCATCGGAAAGTGAGGAAAGGATGCGTTCAAGCAGCTTGTCGCTGATTGACTGAGAGCGGGCCATCACAGCGGCCCCTTCATCGGCGGGCAAACCCGCCTGTGTGTGTAGAGACAGGACATGGTCCTCCTTGCTAAAGCGCCGTGTAACCCCGGCGCCGGGGTACTATTAAGGTAGCAAGGCAATTGCAACATTTCAATGAACGGCAACCGCTGATGGCACGGGGTTGATCAATCCGTGTCCAGATGTGGCACAGCGGTGTCGGTGGCACCCTGCCCCAGCAGGCGCACTTCGCGCTGCGGGAAGGGGATCGAGATGCCCTCGGCCTGGAATGCATCCCACAGCGCCAGATAGACATTGCCGCGGATGTTGGTCAGGCCGGCCGTCGGGTCCCGGATCCAGAACCGCAGCACGTAATCGACGCTGCTGTCTCCGAACCCGGTGATATGGCAGACCGGTTCGTGCTTGCCGCCGCTCAGAACGCGTTTGACTGATTTCACCGTTCGCACGGCGGTCTCGCGCACCTTGTGCGGGTCGTCGCCGTAGCTGGTGCCGAAGGTCAGATCTAGGCGGACGAACTCGTCGGAATGGGACCAGTTCACCACCTGCCCGGTAATCAGATCCTCGTTCGGGATCAGGTATTCGCGCCCGTCGCGGGTGACGACCGAGACGTAGCGGGCGCCCAGCGCGTTGATCCAACCGAACGTATCGCCCAGCGAGATCACGTCGCCCGGCTTGATCGACCGGTCCATCAGGATGATGATCCCCGAGATCAGATTCGACACGACCTTCTGCAGGCCGAAGCCGATACCGACGCCAACCGCACCGGACAACAGCGCGATCCCGGTCAGGTCGAATCCCAGCGTCCGGATCCCGACCAGAAAGACCAGCCCGTAAAACGCGACCTGGATCCCCTTGGCCAGCAGCACCTGCATCGAGGGCGAGATGTCGTCATTGCTTTTCAGCCCGCGTTCAGCCGCCCGGGTACCAAGCCGCGCCAGCACCAACAACGTGCCGATCAGCAGAATGGCCTTGAGAATCCCCAATGCCGAGATGTGAAGGCTGCCGATCGAAATCGCCACGCCGTCCAGAAACTCGGCGACGTCATCGGTCAGACTCAGCGCGACCAGCGTGGCGTAGATCCACATCGACCAGCGGAAGATGCGCCGAATCGTCCGGTTGCGGACCAGTCGCGAAATCAGCGCGATCGCCAGCCACGCGGTTGCCAGCGTTGCCAGAACACCGATGATGTAACTGCGCGATGGCCAGGTGACCTGCTGCATCACCAGATAAACGCCCCAAGCCAGCACGACGAAGTAGACCAGCGTCATCCGCTGCATCAGCTGAACCAGAACCCGCAACCGCCATTTGGGCCATCCGCTGCGCGCCCGCGCCCAGGCTTCCCACCGGCCTTTTGTCAGCAGAGTCAAAAGGAAGGACAGCGCCACCAGCCCCAGGATGATGGCGATCTGATACTGCCGCCACCCCGGAGTCACGATCAGCTCGACCAGGTTCCCAAGCTGCAACAGAAAGGCCTCGGCCATGTTGTCGAACAGCTCTGAAATCGAACTTGGGATCAAATCATTGTCCATGCGCGTCTCCTGCCGCCAGATTGAACAGCAATGTGGCGGCTTGCAAGGCCCACCGACCTGTCGCGGGACGCGGATTGAGCCTTGATTGACGAGGGGGCGCGATATATCTGGATCGCATGAGATTCCATCAGGCCCCTGCTCCCAACCTGCAAGACCGCGCGCGCCTGCGTGAACGGTTCTTCGGGGCCGCCCGCACGGTTCTGGCCCGCCTATAATCGGCGCCCAGCCACTCGCCAGCATTTCTCAATACAGACGGGAGAGGACCGATGTCCCCCAAAACACTCTATGACAAGATCTGGGATGCCCATGTCGTGCACGAAGCCGACGATGGCACCTGCCTGCTTTATATCGACCGCCACCTGGTGCACGAAGTCACCAGCCCGCAGGCGTTCGAAGGCCTGCGCATGGCAGGCCGCAAGGTGCGCGCGCCGGAAAAGACCATCGCCGTGCCGGACCACAACGTGCCCACCACGCCCGACCGCGTGAACGGGATCGAAAACCCCGAGTCGCGCATTCAGGTCGAAGCGCTGGACAAAAACGCCCGCGAATTCGGCATTCACTACTACCCGGTGAATGATATCCGTCAGGGCATCGTCCACATCGTCGGCCCCGAACAGGGCTGGACCCTGCCGGGCATGACCGTGGTCTGCGGCGACAGCCACACCGCCACCCACGGCGCGTTCGGCGCGCTGGCCCACGGCATCGGCACCTCCGAGGTCGAGCATGTTCTGGCCACCCAGACTCTGATCCAGAAAAAGTCCAAGAACATGAAGGTCGAGATCACCGGCAAACTGCAGCCGGGCGTGACCGCCAAGGACATCACTCTGGCCGTGATCGGCGAAACCGGCACCGCCGGCGGCACCGGCTATGTGATCGAATATTGCGGCGAAGCGATCCGCGACCTGTCGATGGAAGGCCGCATGACCGTCTGCAACATGGCCATCGAGGGCGGCGCCCGCGCCGGCCTGATCGCGCCGGACGAAAAGACGTTCGAATACGTCAAGGGCCGCCCGCACGCTCCCAAGGGCGCGCAGTGGGAGGCCGCCCTGGCCTGGTGGAAGACGCTCTATTCCGATGACGACGCCCATTGGGACAAGGTCGTCACCATCCGCGGCGAGGACATCGCCCCCGTGGTTACCTGGGGCACCAGCCCCGAAGACGTTCTGCCGATCACCGCGACCGTGCCCAACCCCGAGGATTTCGAGGGCGGCAAGGTCGAGGCCGCGCGCCGCTCGATCGAATACATGGGGCTCAAGCCGGGCCAGAAACTGAGCGACATCGAGATCGACACGGTCTTCATCGGCTCCTGCACCAACGGCCGGATCGAGGACCTGCGCGCCGCCGCGGAGATCCTGAAGGGCAAAAAGATCAAGGACGGCATCCGTGCCATGGTCGTGCCCGGTTCGGGCCTTGTCCGCGCGCAGGCCGAAGAGGAAGGCATCGCCGAGATCTTCAAGCAGGCCGGCTTTGAATGGCGCCTTGCGGGCTGTTCGATGTGCCTGGCCATGAACCCCGACCAGCTGACCCCGGGCGAGCGCTGCGCCGCCACGTCGAACCGCAATTTCGAGGGTCGTCAGGGCCGCGGCGGACGCACCCATCTGCTGAGCCCCGCGATGGCTGCCGCTGCGGCAATCACGGGAAAGCTGACAGATGTGCGTGAATTGATGTAAGGTCCCCTCATATCTAGATATTTGAGGGAGAGACTGAAATGAGTGAATGGGTCAAATGGCTCCTGATGGGGCTTCTATCGATCGTGTTCGGCATATTCGTGCTGGGCGCACCGGTTGTGGCATCCGTGGCAGTGACCGTGGTCACCGGCGTCCTTTTGCTGGTGTCCGGCGTTCTGCAGGTTGTCGGCGGTTTCACCGTCGAAGGAACCGGAAACAAGATCCTGGCCTTCATCATGGGTGCGGTCATGCTGTTCCTGGGCTGGTCGTTTCTGGACCATCCGCTGGCAGGCACTCTGACGCTGGCAACAGTGGTGCTTATCCTGTTCATGGCAGGCGGGATCGCACGGATCATTCTCTCGTTTCAGATGCGAGGCACGTCATTTTTCTGGCCAACCCTGATCTCGGGCATCTTGTCGATCATCCTGGCAGGCATCATCTGGTCTTATGCAAGCTCGGAACCGGCGGTGCTGTTCCAGTTGCTGGGCATCCTGCTGGGCATCGAGATGCTGTTCAACGGGTTCGGATTGGTCTTCATGGCGTTCTTCGTCAAGAACGCGCCCAAAGACGAAACAACAGAAGCTCAACAAGCTTGAAACGCGGGGCATGGGGCCTGACCTCTCCCGCAGGAGTGTGAACATGGAAAAGTTTGAAAAAGTCCACGGTGTGGCAGCCCCCATGCCCCTGATCAATATCGACACCGATATGATCATTCCCAAGGTGCATCTGAAAACGATCAAACGGTCCGGCCTCGGCGTCGTCCTGTTCGACGAGATGCGCTATCACGATGACGGACGCGAGAACGAAGAGTTCGTCCTGAACAAACCCGCTTATCGCAACGCAGAGATTCTGGTGGCCGGCGACAACTTCGGGTGCGGCTCATCTCGGGAACACGCGCCTTGGGCGATCAAGGATTTCGGTATCAAGGTGGTCATCTCGACCAGCTTCGCCGACATCTTCTTCAACAACTGCTTCAAGAACGGCATCCTGCCCATCGTGGTCGAAGAACACCACCACGTCATTCTGATGGAGGATGCCCACAAGGGCGAGAACGCACGTATGACCGTGCACCTGGAAGATCAGCAGATCGTGACCTCGGACGGCGTCGTGATCGAGTTTGATATCGACCCGCACCGCAAGCATTGCCTGCTTAACGGTCTGGACGATATCGGCCTGACGATGGAAAAAGATCACCACATCGACTCGTTCGAATCCCATGCCGGACAGGCGCGCCCCTGGGTGTGATTCTGGGGATGAATCTGTGGATACTCAACCTGACGGGGTCGCCAAGGCGGCCCCGTTCGCATTCTTGGGGTTAAAGTCAAAGCAACCACAACATGTAGAGAACCATTTCCATTACACGTCGAATTTGCGACGTGAATGATGCAAAGCCGCACCAGTTTCGCCATCTTTTTGCCCGAAATCACGTGTTTTCTGCACCTCGGCTTGAGCGAAATGCCGCTTATCGCCAATGATGGCGCTAAAGGGGCATCCGCCAAATATCGAGATTGGCGGGCATCAAGTTGGAACCAAGTCGGCAAAGAATCGACTGGTCCGGTTTGGAAAGGGTTCGGATAGTGATTGCTCGCACAACAGGGGCTGCGATACGGGGATTGTTGGTGGCACTTCTGGTGCTGACACCCGCATTGTATCTGCCCGCATCAACGTCCAACGGGACCGAGATCGTTGTCTTTCTGGCAATCCTGGCATTCATTCTGACATTCGCCGAATACAACTCGGCCTTTCCCAGCTTTATCGAATTCCGCGATGCGCCGCCCGTGAACAGACTGCGCTTTGTCGGCCTGATGTCGATGATCTCGTTTCTGACCCTGATCTGCAAGAACGCCTATGCGCCGACGGAACTGACCAGCACCGTGTATTCGGTCGGTCTGGCCGTCGCGAATGTCGTGGACTTCCCCTATTCGCCTGTCCGCCTGGTGGTGTTGATGCTGCCTGCTGACGCGAGCCAACCCCTGGTCGAGTTGGTGCGCATAACGGCAAGTGTCGCCTATGTCGCCGCTTTGGTCACGATCGCCAGCTTTGCCTATGCGGTCAAACTGCGTGGATGGCCCACTGGCAATGGGGCATTCAATGTCTGGACCAACCTGCCCCTGTTCGATCCCACCAAGGGCGGAGACGTGGTGACTCGCCTGCAGCGCGACGGTCGGTTGAACATCTCGGTCGGCGTTCTGCTGCCTTTCCTGATTCCGGCCCTGATCAAGCTGCTCACGGATTTCATTGACCCGCTGTCGTTGTCCAATCCGCAGACGCTGATCTGGACCATGAGCGCATGGGCCTTCTTGCCGGCCAGCATGATCATGCGCGGGATGGCAACCCTGCGCATTGCCGGGCTGATCGTGGAAAAACGCCGCGCCTACTCGACTGCCGAGACGACCCAAACCGCATGATCCGTATTCTTGTTCTGCTGTTGCTGCCGTTTGCGGCGCAGGCAGAGCCAGTGCGCGTTGCCAGCTTCAATGCTGAGCTAGGCCGGAAAGGTCCGGGCCTGCTATTGCGGGATATTCGGCGTGATGATCCCCAGGTGCAAGCCGTGATCGACGTTCTGACCGCCGCTGCCCCCGATGTCCTGGCCCTGCAAGGCATCGACTGGGACCATGACAACCTGGCCCTGTCCGCGCTGGCTGATCGGTTGCGCGCGGCAGGGCTGGATTACCCGCATTTCTTCGCTGGTCAGCCCAACTCGGGGCTGATGACGTCGCTTGATCTGGACGGGGACGGAGAACGGGGCGGACCCGGGGACGCCCAGGGATGGGGCCGTTTCACCGGAAATGGCGGGCTGGCCGTGCTGTCCCGCTATCCGATCGCAAAGGATGAGGTTCGTGACCTTTCAGCGCTGCTTTGGAAGGACCTGCCCGGCGCAACGCTACCCACCCTTGGCGGGTTGCCTTTCCCGTCCGAACAAGCCCACGCTGTTCAGCGCCTGTCGTCGACCGCCCATTGGATCGTGCCGGTGGAGACACCTCAAGGCCGCCTGAACCTGATGACCTTTCACGCCACCCCTCCTGTCTTTGACGGGCCTGAGGATCGCAACGGATTGCGCAATCGCGATGAGATCCGGCTGTGGTCGGTGTTGCTTGACGGCGGGCTGGGTCCAGCCCCGAAAAGTCGTTTCATCATTGCCGGTGACGCCAATCTTGACCCGAACCTGGGCGAGGGGCGCAATGAAGCCATCCGCGATCTGTTACAGCACCCCAGCCTGCAGGATCCGCGACCCGTGGATGGCGCAGGCTCGGCTGTAACGGTGGTCTGGAAGGCGGTGGGTGAACGGCGTGTTGACTATCTGCTGCCATCGGTCGACTGGGTGGTTGAAAACGCCGGCATCCACTGGACTGACGCCAAAGACGCGCCCCTTGCCGCGGCCAGCAAGGCCAGCCGACATCGCCTGATTTGGGTTGACTTGTCACACCCTGACATGCCGCCGGGCCTATGACAGGCCCTGAACTCGATCCACGTCTGTGGTTCGCGGGTTATCATGCGACAGGTCAGACACAGCGGTTTTCAATGCCTCGTGCAGCGGCGTGGATGCGAAATCGCTGATCAACGAGTCGAAGAACGAGCCATCCAAGCGGTGCGGCGTGTCCCACAGATAGCGCATCTCAAGCAGATGCGGGGCCAGTTTCCAGAACGGCTGGGCCAGAACGATTGGCCACCAGTTCATCTGCTTCAGGCGCACCGGAGTCCCGGTCACTTCCGACAAGGCCTGTGCCAATTGGCGGCCGGTCAACGTGTATCCGGCAAAAGGAATGTCGCAATAGCGCGGCAAGTCATGCCGCATCTCGGCCAACTGAACCGCAGCGCGGGCCAGATCCGGCAGGTAGGCCCAGGCATGGGCAATGTCAGGGTCACCGGGATAGACGAAACGCCCTTTGGCCAGGGGCTTGATCATGATCTGGTCGAACCAATTGCCGGAGGCTTGCGTGTCAAGGAAATCCCCGGCGCGCAGGATCACGGTGCGCACACCCGACGACCGATAGGCCTCCTCCATACGGATCCGAATCTGGCCCAGAGGGTTGGTTGCAAGATGCGGCGTATCTGCCGCCCACGGCCCGGGCGTGTCGGCCCCGAAAACATAGACGTTCCCGGGCACGATCACGGTCGCCCCGGTTGCCTTCGCCGCACCGATGACCTGAGCGTGCAAATCCGGCACCTGCCGCGCCCACTCGGTGTATGGCGGGTTCCAGCCATTCACGATGACATCCGCACCCCGGGCTGAGGTGGACAGATCATCCCTCGCGCGGTCAAATCCCCGCACCGTCCATCCGGCCGCTTGAAACGCGTCTGCGGCATTGCGGCCAAAACGCCCCGAAGATCCTAGGATCAGCGCCCTTCCCGTCATCGCAACCTCCTGTATGCCCTGGCGGTTGAACAAAAGATATCCATTCACTCACCTTTGGGAATTGCCGAAAAACGCAGAGCATGTATTCATCTGCGCATGGATAAAACCTTGGCACTTTCTGATTGGTCTTTGGTGCAGAGCTTTCTGGCAGTTGCGGAAACGGGATCGTTGTCGGCGGCCGCGCGGGAACTGGGGCGCAGTCAGCCGACGCTTGGTCGCCAGGTGCAGGCGCTCGAGACGGATTTGGGCGTGTCGCTGTTCGATCGCCATGCGCGAGGCCTCAAGCTCAGCGCCGCCGGCCAGCAATTGCTGCCGATGGCGCAACAGATGCACGCGGCCATGCGTCAGCTGAGCCTGGCCGCCGCCGGGCAGTCGCAACAGCTGGGCGGTACGGTCCGCATCACCGCGTCGGTCTTCGCATCGCACCATATCCTGCCGTCCATTCTGGCGGACATCCGCAGGCAAGAGCCTTCGATCCAGCTGGAACTGGTCGCCACCGACATCAGCGAGAACCTGCTGTTCCGCGAAGCTGATATCGCAGTTCGCATGTACCGCCCCGAGCAGGTCGATATCGTGACCCGTCATCTGGGCGACGTACCGTTGTGTTTCTGCGCAGCCCGGTCGTATCTGGACCGCGCCGGTCGGCCAACCACCCCCGAAGAGTTGTTTCAGCATGACCTGGTGGGTTTCGATTCCAACGACCTGATCATCTCGAAAATGCAGGCCAAGGGTTGGCCTGCCAGCAAGGAAAACTTTGCCACCCGTTGCGATCTTCAAAGCGCCTATTGGGAGTTGATCCGTGCGGGTTGCGGCATCGGTTTCAGCCAGGTTCAAGTGGCCGAGGCTGATCCTGCGGTCGAAATTCTGCCGTTGGATGTGGACATCCCGGTTCTGCCGGTCTGGCTGGCTGCGCCGCAGGCCATGCGGCAGACACCGCGCATTCGCCGGGTCTGGGACCTGCTTGCAGAAGGGCTGAAAACCAGCTTGTAACCCAGATCGGGTGCCCGGCGCATGTTCAGCGGCGTTTTTCGCGCTGTACGGCCCTGATTCCGCGCATTTTGACCAGAACGCCTCATTGACCAGATGCACCGCAAACGCTAGGCCCGATGCTGAAAAACGCAAGGAGACCGTTCATGTCCAACCCCTCGCTCCTCATCCTGCCCGGAGACGGAATTGGCCCCGAAGTCATGGCCGAAGTGCGCAAGATCATCGGCTGGTTCGGCGCCAAGCGCGGCCTTGAATTCGACGTGAGCGAGGATCTGGTCGGCGGTGCCGCCTATGACGTGTACGGCAAGCCCCTGTCGGACGAGACGATGGCCAAGGCGCAAGAGGTCGACGCGGTTCTGCTGGGCGCCGTGGGCGGCCCGAAATACGACGATCTGGATTTCAGCGTGAAGCCCGAGCGCGGCCTGCTGCGCCTGCGCAAGGAGATGGACCTGTACTCGAACCTGCGCCCGGCCCAGTGCTTTGACGCGCTGGCCGATTTCTCGTCGTTGAAAAAGGACGTGGTTGCCGGTCTCGATATCATGATCGTGCGCGAACTGACCTCGGGCGTCTATTTCGGCGAGCCGCGCGGTATCTTCGAGGAAGGCAACGAGCGCGTGGGCATCAACACCCAGCGCTACACCGAATCCGAGATCGAACGCGCCGCGCGCTCGGCCTTTGAACTGGCGATGCGCCGCAACAAGAAGCTGTGCTCGATGGAAAAGGCCAACGTGATGGAATCGGGCATCCTGTGGCGCGAGGTGGTGACCCGCGTGGGCCAGGACTATCCCGAGGTCGAGCTGAGCCACATGTATGCCGACAACGGCGCCATGCAGCTGGTGCGCGCGCCGAAACAGTTCGACGTGATCCTGACCGACAACCTGTTCGGCGACATCCTGTCGGATTGCGCGGCGATGCTGACCGGCTCGCTGGGCATGCTGCCTTCGGCCTCGCTGGGCGCGCCGATGGCCAACGGCCGGCCCAAGGCGCTGTACGAGCCCGTCCACGGCTCGGCCCCCGACATCGCCGGCCAGGGCAAGGCCAACCCGATCGCCTGTATCCTCAGCTTTGCGATGGCGCTGCGCTACAGCTTTGACCAAGGCGCCGAGGCCGATCGCCTGGAAGCTGCGGTCGAAAAGGTTTTGGCCGATGGTGTCCGCACAGCTGATCTGCTGGCCGAAGAAGGCGTTCAGCCGGTTTCGACCAGCGAAATGGGCGATGCGATCGTCGCCGCGCTGGACGAAAGCCTGTAAGAATTGGTCCGGGCGGCGCCCAGCGCCGCCCGTCTGATCATCTGCGGCCTAGTTGCCGCCAAAGAGATCCTTCAACAGACTGTCGACGGCCTTGGCAAAACCACCCTGCTGCCTGCGGCGTGGCTGGGATTGCTGCGTCGTCTGGACCGGAGCGGCCGGAGCCAGCATAGGCAGCGGTGTCGGAGTCATGCCTTCGGTGACCCGCACCATGGTTTCCTTCCAAATCTCGGCTGGCAGCCCACCGCCGGTCACGCCCGACAACGGCGTGTTGTCGTCATAGCCCATCCAGACACCGGCCACATAATCCGCGGTAAAGCCGATGAACCAAGCATCCCGGGCGGCCTGGGTCGTGCCTGTTTTGCCTGCAACCTGCCATCCCGGCAACTTGGCTCGTTGTCCGGTTCCCTCGGATACCACGCGCTCCATCATCCAGGTCAGTTGCTTGGCAGCTTCGTCTCGGATTACTCGCTCGCCGATTCCGGTTGTCGTCACCATCATCGGGGCATCATCACCCAGCAGTTTCAACTCGGTCAGGCCGTAAGGTTCCACGGACGAGCCACCATTCAGGATACCGGCATAGGCGCCGGTCATTTCGATCAGTGTGCTTTCCGAGGCGCCCAGCGCCAGGGCTGGGCCCGCCGCCAGATCGCTTTCGATGCCAAACCCGCTGGCAACGGTGCGCACATTGTCCAGCCCAGCAACCTCGGCCACCTTGACGGCCGGGATGTTCAACGAGTTCTTCAGCGCATCCGCGAGGGTCACGCGACCGTAGAACTTGTTGGTGTAATTCTTTGGGCACCACTGGCCGGACCCCGGGATGTCGATGCAATAGGGCTCGTCCACCACCGTGGCCAGCGGCGAATAACCCAGTTCCAGCGCGGTGGCATAGACGAAGGGCTTGAACGAAGACCCGGTCTGGCGCAACGCCTGCGTCGCGCGGTTGAACGCACCCGACACCTTGGTCTTGCGTCCACCCACCATGGCCCGGACCGCACCATCGGCCGACATCACCACGATCGCGGCCTGCGCTTTTGAGCCTTCACTGACCTTTTCGTCGAAAACCTGTTTCAGCGCCGCCTCGGCCGCCTGCTGGATCCGCTGGTCCAGCGTGGTCTTGATCACCACGTCCTCGGTGGTGTTGCGGGTAAAGAATTCGGGGCCGCTGGCCATGACCCAGTCGGCAAAATACCCGCCAGCGCGGGCGGCGGCGGCCTCGGACAGCTCGGCCGGGTTGTTGCGCGCCACGGTTGCCTGTGACGTGGTCAGGTAACCCTGATCCTCCATCAGGCTGATGACCACCTTGGCCCGGTCCTGCGAGCGTTGCAGGTCGTTGGTGGGCGCATAACGCGTGGGCGCCACCAGCAGCCCCGCCAGCATCGCCGCCTCGGCCGGGTCCACCTCGGCTGCGGACTTGCCGAAATAGCGCTGGCTGGCCGCCTCGAATCCGCGGGCCCCGGCCCCCAGAAACGCCCGGTTCAGATAGATGGTCAGGATCTCATCCTTGGAGTATTTGACCTCCATCGCCATCGCGTAGATCGCTTCCTTGGCCTTGCGCCACAGCGAGCCCTGACGGCAGTCGGCCTCGTACGCCGCTTCCGATTCCCACTCGGTCGGATCGTACGGGACGCCCAGACACAGCAGCTTGGCCGTCTGCTGGGTGATGGTCGAACCGCCATGCCCCGACAGCGGGCCACGCCCCTCGGACAGGTTGATCTTCACCGCACTGGCAATGCCGCGCGGGCTTACGCCGAAGTGACGGTAAAACCGCTTGTCCTCGGTCGCGACAACCGCATTCTTCAGATGCGGCGACACGGTGTCGGTGGTGATAACGCCGCCGAACTGATCCCCGCGCCATGCAAAGACCTTGCCGTCCCGGTCCAGCAGCGTGACCGATCCACGCGCGCGCCCATCCAGCAGGGCATCGACCTCGGGCAACGTGGAGTAGACAACCCCAACGGCAAGCGCCAGCAGCATAGCGGCTATCGCACCCACCCGCCAGGTCAGCCCCCAGATCAGGCGCCCTATCCAGCGGAACAGCCGGCGAAAGAAGCCGCCCTGCCCGCCTCCCGAACGTTTGCCCCGGGGCTTGCGACTGGTCTTTCGGGTCGTAGTCTTGCGCGCCGTCGCCTTCTTGCCCGCCGGTTTCGCCGTCCGCTTGGCGGACGAGGTCTTGCGGCCTCCGGACGGATACCGTTTGTCCGCCACCAGCGGTTTTCGACGCTTGGACTCAGTCATGCTCAAACTCTGCCCGTTTTTGCTTTTGTGGCACCATACCGCGCTGTCGCGCCCATGTAGAGGTGTGAAATAGCGCGAATTCCCCTCTCACACTTGCGTATTTTTTAATCACTTTGCCGTTTTTGTGCAAAAAATGTGCAACTTTGCCCCTCTTCCCCAGCGTCTTTTCGCCGAAATCGTTCCTTGAGCGGCCATGTCGGGCTCTTTTTCTGCAGGTGCAAAGCCGGACCCACCGGAACAGAAGAGGGGAAAGACGTGAAACTGATCATTGCGACAATCAAGCCGTTCAAGCTCGAGGAGGTGCGCGAGGCACTGACCGAGGCGGGCGTGCGCGGCATGATGGTGACCGAGATCAAGGGCTTCGGCTCGCAATCCGGTCACACCGAAATCTATCGGGGCGCCGAATACGCGGTGAACTTCGTGCCCAAGATCAAGTTGGAAATCGTGGTGCCCGCCGCGATGACCGACCAGATCGTCGAGACCATCACTAAAACCGCCAAGACCGGCAAGATCGGCGACGGCAAGATTTTCGTCCTCGATGTCGAGCAGGCCCTGCGCGTGCGGACCGGGGAACTCAACGAAGAGGCGCTGTAAGGCGCCGCGACCGACAATCATTCGAGGACTGAACATGAACCTGATGAAATCACTCATCCCTGCCGCCGCGATCGTCGCGCTGCCGCAGATGGGCCTGGCGCAGGAGGCCGCCGCAACCGGCGAAACCGCGCAGCATACGCAATATATCCTGACCTCGCTGCTGTTCCTGATGGGCGGCTTCCTGGTGTTCTGGATGGCCGCAGGCTTTGCCATGCTCGAGGCAGGTCTGGTGCGCTCCAAGAACGTGGCCATGCAGCTGGTCAAGAACATCGGCCTGTTTTCCTTTGCCGCCATCATGTACTGGCTGGTCGGCTTCAACCTGATGTATCCGGGCGACGGCTGGACCATCACCGGCATTCTGGGCGCATTCTCGCCCACCTCGCTCGAACCGGTCGGCCTTGATGGCGTCGAAACCGATCTGTCCTATGCGTCGGTCGGTTCGGACTTCTTCTTCCAGCTGATGTTCTGCGCCACCACCGCCTCGATCGTGTCGGGCACCATGGCCGAGCGGGTCAAGCTGTGGCCCTTCTTCATCTTCGTGATCGTCCTGACCGGTGTCATCTACCCGATCGAAGCATCGTGGCAGTGGGGCGGCGGCTGGCTGTCCGAAATGGGCTTCAGCGACTTCGCGGGCTCGACCCTGGTGCATGCCGCAGGTGGCTTTGCCGCACTGGCCGGTGCCATCGTGCTGGGCCCCCGGATCGGCAAATACAGCAAGGACGGCAAGGTCGTTCCGATCCCCGGCTCGAACCTGGCGCTTGCCACCCTGGGTACGTTCATCCTGTGGCTGGGCTGGTTCGGCTTCAATGGCGGATCGCAGCTGGCCATGGGCACGATCGGCGACATGGCTGACATCAGCCGCATCTTCGCCAACACCAACATGGCCGCCGCCGCCGGCGCTGTCGCTGCCCTGATCCTGACCCAGGTGATGTACGGCAAGGTAGACCTGACCATGGTGCTGAACGGTGCGCTGGCCGGGCTGGTCTCGATCACCGCCGAACCGCTGGCACCGTCGCTGTTCCAAGCGCTGATCATCGGCGGCATCGGTGGCGTGATCGTGGTCTACACCGTGCCGCTGCTGGACAAGATGAAGATCGACGACGTGGTCGGCGCCATCCCGGTTCACCTGATCGCGGGCTTTTGGGGCACCTTCATCGTGGCCTGGACCAACGGCGACGCGTCCTTCGTGACCCAGATCATCGGCTTTGCGGCCATCGGGATCTTCGTCTTCGTGGTCAGCTACATCCTGTTCTCGATCCTCAAAGCCACTGTCGGCCTGCGGGTTGGCGAGGAAGAAGAGATCAACGGCCTCGACATGGGCGAACTGGGCATGGAAGCCTATCCCGAGTTCTCGAAGGGCTGAGCTCTCTTCAATCCAAACAAAAAACCCGGGCATTCGTGCCCGGGTTTCTTTTTTGAAATGCCTTATCTCAGACGCCGACGTCGATGATGGCCTTGGCCAGGATCGGCACGGTGGCCTCGTTCAACCCGGCAATGTTCATGCGGCTGTCGCCGACCATGTAGATGCCGTGCTCGACCCGCAGCTTCTCGACCAGCTCGGGCGCAGCGCCCAGGCGCGAGAACATGCCGCGGTGTTGGGCCAGGAAGCCGAACCGGTCCGATCCGCTCAGCCGCTGCAGCTCGTCCGCCAGCTGGCGGCGCAGGCCCAGCATCGACAGGCGAACCTCCTCCAGTTCGGCCATCCAGTCGGCGCGCAGGCCCTCATCCATCAAAATCGTGGTCACTACGCGCGCGCCGTGATCCGGCGGGAACGAGTAGTTCTGGCGGTTCAGAAACGCCAGCGTGCCCTGGTTCAGCGCGGTCTGGCCGGCATCGGCGCTGATAGCCATCAGCAGGCCGGTCCTCTCGCGATAGACACCGAAATTCTTCGAACAGGACGCCGCGATCAGGCATTCCTTGACCGACGCAGCGACAAGCCGTGTCGCCTGCGCATCCTCGTTCAGACCGTCGCCAAAACCCTGATAGGCGATGTCGATCATCGCCACCAGGCCGCGGTCGTTGATCAGGTTCACCACCTCTTGCCACTGGACCATGTTCAGGTTGGCGCCGGTCGGGTTGTGGCAGCAGCCATGCAGCAGCACCACGTCACCCGCGTTGGCGGTCTTGAGGTCCTCAATCATGCCGTCGAAATCGACGCCACGGGTTTCCTCGTCGAAATAGCGGTAGGCGACGGTTTCGATGCCCAGATAGTTCAGGATCGAGATGTGGTTCGGCCAGGTCGGGTTCGACACGAACACCCGGGCCGAGGGGTTGGCCATACGGATCAGCTCGAATGCCTGACGGCAGGCACCGGTGCCGCCCGGGGTGGCCACGGCGGCGATGTTGGCGCGCGGCACGCTGGTGCCGAGTATCAGGCTGATCATCGCATCGGCATAGACCGGATCACCGGCCAGCCCAGTATAGGCCTTTGAGTCCTGCTCTTCCCAGATCCGCTGCTCGGCGGCCTTGACCGCCCGCATCACCGGGGTCACCCCATTGGCGTCTTTGTAGACGCCGACACCCAGATCAATCTTCTGCTCGCGCGGGTCCTCGCGATACATCTGCATCAGGGCCAGGATCTTGTCGGCTGGCTGCGGCTTGAGGTTTTCAAACATCAGGAGTCTCCGGTTGCGACGGGCAGGGTCGGGAAAGCGCCCCATTCGGCCCAGCTGCCGTCATAAAGCGAATGGTCTTTCTTGCCCATGCGCTCGAGCGCAAGGCTGAGGATCGCGGCGGTCACGCCCGACCCGCAGGTGGTGATGGCAGGCTTCGACAGATCGACGCCTGCGGCTTCGAACACGGCACGGCATTCTTCGGGCGATTTCATGGTGCCTTCGGGGTTCAGCAATTGTCCGAAGGGCACGTTGCGCGAACCGGGGATGTGCCCTGCCCTCAAACCTTCGCGCGGTTCAGGCTGGGTTCCGGCGAAACGGTCCGCGGCGCGGGCGTCGATGATTTCGTGATCGGCCAGCTTGGCGGCGGCTGAGACCTGGGTCACGTCGCGGACAATGTGGTTCTGCACGCGCACGGTCATGTGGCGATCGCGTATGACGGGGGGCAGATCCTCGATCTCGCGCCCCTCGGCAACCCATTTGGGCAGGCCGCCGTCCAGAACGGCGATGTTCTCCTGCCCCATCAGGCGGAATAGCCACCAGACCCGCGCCGCCGAGAACAGGCCCGCGCCGTCATAGACCACGACCTGATGGCCGTCGCCCACGCCCATGGCCCGCAGGCGCGACATGAATTTCTCGACCGGAGGCGCCATGTGCGGCAGGTCCGAACGGTGGTCCGAGATCTCGTCGATGTCGAAGAACCGCGCGCCGGGAATATGTCCGGCCTCGTATTCGGCGCGGGCGTCGCGCCCCTGCTGCGGCAGGTACCACGAGGCGTCGAGGATCCTCAGATCCGGGTCCTTGAGGTGGGCGGCAAGCCACTCGGTGGAAACCAGGGTTTTTGGATCGTCCAGCATCAAAGCCTCCCCTTTACGCGCAGGGATTTCCCTATACGCGCAAAGGTGCGGGTTCAAGGCTGGATCGGGTCCCTGCGGCCCTATCGCGCCCGTCGCAGGCGGAAATGCTGGATGATGCCGATCACGCTGATGGCGATCCAGAAACTTTCGATCAGCATCGAGGCCAGGTTGAAGTTCTGCAGCAGCGAATAGACGATCAGAACCGACCCCACTAGGTTGACCACCGGAAAGGCCAGATCGTCGGAATTCATCATCCGCATCTGGGTGGCGAAATAAGCCGCGACCACGATCAGCGCCCCGAAGGACCCGATGCCATCGGCCAAGGTCAGGGCGTTCAGGAAGTCCGTCATAGGGTCATCTCCTTCTGCCGTATCAACCGGCCGCGGCGGTGGCGGGCCGATGTCCGTAGTGATGCATGTTCAGAAACGCCGCGCCCTCGGGCCCGGCGCGATAGCCATGCGGCAGGTCGGCCGGAAAGCGCAACCCCTGGCCCGCGCTCAGCGGCACCCATTCGCCGTTCCGCAGCACCTCGAGCGCGCCGCTCAGCACAAAGACTTCCTCGGTTACGCCGGCGGCATGGGCGGGGGATTCGTGGCATTGGTTGCGGTCCAGTTCAACGTGAAAGGTCTCGGCCCCCAGAACCGGGTCGAAAGGAAAGACGATCTTGACCTTCAGACTGCCCGGAAAGGTCACGGTGCGGAACCGGGCCGCATCCGCCGGATCGCGCAGGGCGCTGGTGCCGATCAGCGCGCTCAGTGGCATCTGGAACCCTTTGGCGATCTTCCACAGCGTCGCGATGGTGGGACTTGATTCGCCGCGCTCGATCTGGCCCAGCATGGCCTTGCTGACTCCGGTCAACTCGGCCACTTTGGCCAGGCTCAGCCCCGATGCCGCACGGACGTCTCTGAGTTTCAGGGTGATGTCATCCGATTCCATGGCCACGTCCCGCGATTTACCTTGTGCGTTATAACGCACATGTGCTACGTGCGCTATAACGCACGCACCCCCGGTTTTGCAACTGGGCAAAAGGGAAACAGCATCATGCCAATGTACCGATCCAGAACTTCGACCCATGGCCGCAACATGGCCGGTGCCCGCGGCCTGTGGCGCGCCACTGGGATGGGCGACGACGATTTCGGCAAACCGATCATCGCCATCGTCAACTCGTTCACGCAATTCGTGCCGGGGCACGTCCACCTCAAGGATCTGGGTCAGATGGTCGCCCGCGAGGTCGAGGCCGCCGGCGGCGTGGCCAAAGAGTTCAACACCATCGCCGTCGATGACGGCATCGCCATGGGCCATGACGGCATGCTGTATTCGCTGCCCTCGCGCGAGATCATCGCCGACAGCGTCGAATACATGGTCAACGCACACTGTGCCGATGCGATGGTCTGCATCTCGAACTGCGACAAGATCACCCCGGGCATGCTGATGGCAGCGATGCGCCTGAACATCCCGGCCATCTTCGTCTCGGGCGGGCCGATGGAGGCCGGCAAGATCGACATCGCCGATCTGGATGTGAAGAAGATCGACCTGGTCGATGCCATGGTCGCCGCCGCCGATGACAAATACACCGACGAGCAGGTCAAACATATCGAAGAAAACGCCTGCCCCACCTGCGGATCGTGCTCGGGCATGTTCACCGCGAACTCGATGAACTGCCTGGCCGAGGCGCTGGGTCTGGCGCTGCCGGGCAATGGCTCGACGCTAGCCACCCATGCCGACCGCAAGGAGCTGTTCCTGGAGGCCGGCCGCCGCATCGTCGAAATCACCAAGCGCCACTATGAGCTGAACGAAAAAGGCTTCCTCCCGCGCGAGATCGCGACCTTCGAGGCCTTCGAAAACGCCATGAGCCTGGACATCGCCATGGGCGGCTCGACCAACACGGTGCTGCACCTGCTGGCCATCGCGCATGAGGGTGGGGTGGATTTCACCATGTCCGACATGGATCGGCTGAGCCGCAAGGTGCCCTGCCTGTGCAAGGTCGCGCCCAACACCGAAAACGTCCACATGGAGGATGTGCATCGCGCGGGTGGCATCTTCTCGATCCTGGGTGAGTTGAGCCGCGCCGGTCTGCTGCATGACGACTGCTGCACGGTGCATTCGGCCACCATGGCCGAGGCCATCGCCAACTGGGACATCACGGTGACCAACAACCCCAAAGCGCAAGAGCTGTTCCAGGCCGCCCCCGGTGGCGTGCGCACGACCCAGGCGTTCAGCCAGTCGAACCGCTACAAGGAACTGGACACGGACCGGGCAAACGGCGTGATCCGGTCCAAGGACCATGCGTTCAGTCAGGATGGCGGTCTGGCCGTTCTGTTCGGCAACATCGCGCGCGACGGCTGCATCGTGAAGACCGCAGGTGTGGATGAGAACATCCTGAAATTCACCGGCACCGCCTATGTCTGCGAAAGCCAGGACCAGGCGGTGAACGACATCCTGACCGGCAAGGTCACGGAAGGCGACGTGGTCGTGATCCGCTATGAAGGCCCCCGCGGCGGGCCCGGTATGCAGGAGATGCTGTACCCGACCTCGTACCTGAAATCCAAAGGTCTGGGCAAAGCCTGTGCGCTGCTGACCGACGGTCGCTTCTCGGGCGGCACTTCGGGTCTGTCGATCGGGCACGTCTCACCCGAGGCGGCCGAAGGCGGTGAGATCGGTCTGGTGCAGAACGGGGACACGATCGAAATCGACATCCCCAACCGCTCGATCCACCTCGCCGTGTCCGACGAAGAGCTGGCAGCCCGCAGGGAAGTCCAGGACGAAAAGGGCTGGGTTCCCGCTGCACCGCGCAAGCGCAAGGTGTCCACGGCACTGAAGGCCTATGCGAAGCTGGCCACCAGCGCTGCAAAAGGCGCGGTGCGTCAGGTCTGAACGCTGACGGCCCGCGTCATGCGGGCCGGTCCGTTGCCTGAAACCGAAGTGCTCCCGCGCCTGACAGGACCCATCGGCTGCGCCGCTGCCTCCTTCAGTCTTGGGCCGGGCGCCGCGCCGTGCGCGGCGCCCGGCCCAACCAGAGGAGATGTCTCGCCAGAGACATCGACGATGGACGGGAGCGCCCCTGCCTGTAGGATCAATCACCCAACTTGGCGTGAATCTCATCCAAGTCGATTTCACCTGTCGGCATCTTGTTGGCCGGGTTCTCGAAATCGTATTTGAACAGTTCGAAATCCTGTTTGTAGATCTCATAGACCAGATGCATCGACAGGTCGTCGAAATAGTCCTCGACCCGGTTCGCACGTTTGGGGCCGTGGCCCTCGGATTCGTTGAAGCGCGGAATCTCGGACAGGGTCACGGGATGCGGGGTTTCCAGCGCGTCCAGCACGCCTTGCATCCCGTCGTTGAATTTTTCGGTCCAGAAAATCCGGTCATAGCGCCCGCCATTCACTATGAAGGTCGACACATGCCCCGACATGGCCGACCAGTGAATGTCCGGGTCCATTGGCCGCCGCCAACGGATCGTGTCGCGGGCAAACAGAAGAAACCGGCGGAAGCTGGCGATCTGGTCGAATTCGCCCTTGCCGTCCTCACCCCCGACCTCGATCCCGTAATTGTAGATCAGCGTCGGCACCAGATTGCCCCGGTACCGTTTCCCGTTGCGCTGAATGCCGCAGATCTTGTCGAAGAACGAACTGAGGATCCGCGTGTAGGGGTTGCGCACGCAGGTGAAGGCGAACGACCTGTGTCCGCGCACATTGGCCGAAATCACATCCTGGCTGTGGTCAAACGCCCATTTGTGCATCCCGTCTTTGGCGTCGTGGATATCGCCGTCAAAGAACCGACCGTGATCCGAGTAATACATGATCTGCCCGATGGTCGAGCAGGCGCATTTGGGCACGACGCGATAGACCATGCTTTCGCTTTCGGTCATCCATGTACCGGGAAATCCCATCTGCCATGCCTCCTTAGCCGGCCGAGTCTCAAGGTTATGCGCCAGCTTTTGACGCCAGAGAAGCAAAAATATTCTGTTTATTCAATCGCTCATCCTCAGTATCACGGTTGGAACCGGGCAGTAACGGACTTCATGCAACGCCAATGGCCAAGATCGCCTACATTCTGCTGTGTCACAAAGACCCTGACGCGATTATCGCACAGGCCGAACGGCTGACGGCCGCAGGGGACTGCATGGCCATCCATTTCGACGCCAGCGCATCCGCAGGAGACTTTGACCGAATCCAGACGGCCCTGAAAAGCAATCCCAATGTGACCTTCGCGGCCAGGCGGATCAAATGTGGCTGGGGGGAATGGTCGCTGGTGCAGGCAACACTGAACGCGGTGCAAGCTGCGGTCGAGGCCTTCCCGCGAGCCACCCATTTCTACATGCTGTCGGGCGACTGCATGGCGATAAAGACCGCGGAATATGCGCATCGGTTTCTGGATGAAACCGACAAGGATTTCATCGAAAGCCACGACTTTTTCGAAAGCGACTGGATCAAGACCGGCATGAAGGAAGACCGGCTGATCTATCGCCACTATTTCAACGAACGCACGCAGAGCAAACTGTTCTATGCCGCCTACGAGGCCCAGAAACGTCTCGGCCTGACCCGCGAGATCCCGGAGGATCTCCAGATCATGATCGGCAGCCAGTGGTGGTGCCTTCGCCGCCGGACAATCGAGATGATCCTGGATTTCCTGCGCCAGCGCCGGGACGTGGTCCGTTTTTTCTCGACCACCTGGATTCCGGACGAGACGTTCTTTCAGACCCTCGTGCGCCACCTGATCCCGAAAATCGAAATCGAAAACCGTACGCTGACTTTCTTGATGTTCTCGGACTACGGGATGCCGGTGACGTTTTACAACGATCACTACGACCTGCTGCTGACCCAAGATTACCTGTTCGCCCGCAAGATCAGCCCCGAGGCGCAGTTGCTGAAGCAGAAATTGGGTGCGCTCTATGCCAGCGAAGGGGTCGCGTTCCAGATCTCGAACGAGGGTCGGAATCTGCACGGATTTCTGACCGGCCGTGGCCGCGTGGGACGCCGGTATGCACCCCGCTTCTGGGAAACCGCCAACACGCTGGGCGCCGATCGCGATCTGTACATGGTCGTCTGCAAGAAGTGGCATGTGGCCAAGCGGCTGATCGACCAGATCGCCTCTGAGACCAACCTGCCCTGCATCGAGTACCTGTTCAACGAGGAAACCGCCCCGCTGCCCGATCTTGGGGGCTTGGAGACCACGCTGGTCAAACGATCCCGGCATCGCAGGGCGGTCACCCGGATGCTGTACGATCACTTCGGCGCCGACCGGCTGCTCATCTGCCTCGATCCCGCCAGTCTGGATATCGTACAGGATTTCTGCTCGGACAAGGCGCGCACCCATGTGCTTGAAATCGAGTGCACTTATTCAGACGCGTATCTTGTCGGCCACGCCCACAGGGTCGGGTTGGCCGGAGAAAACAGCCCAGCCGCAACCGTCGAACGCCTGTTACCGACGATCCGCAGCGATCTGGCCTATGAATCCGAACAGCTGCGCGGTGCCGGGATCGAGAGGTTCTTCCGATTGCGCGAAACCGCTGACCCGGCCGAGAACGTGGCCGCGATCGCGGGGTTCCTTGGGGTTTCGGAGGAAACCGCCCAGTCAATCATGCAGCTTGACTACCTGTTCACGGACTGAACGCAAGTGTTGGCCCGGCCGCACTATGCCGCCGGGCCGGGTTTTCAGATGTCGAACTTCACGCCCTGCGCCAATGGCAATTCGGCCGAGTAGTTCACGGTGTTCGTCTGGCGCCGCATATAGCCCTTCCAGGCGTCCGAACCGCTTTCGCGTCCGCCACCGGTTTCCTTCTCACCGCCGAACGCGCCACCGATCTCGGCGCCCGAGGGGCCGATATTCACGTTGGCGATGCCGCAATCGGACCCGGCGGGCGACAGGAACTGTTCCGCCTCGCGCATGTTCAGCGTGAACACGCAAGACGACAGGCCCTGCGGCACGTCGTTCTGCATCTCGAGCGCCTCGTCGAAACCGTCATAGCCCATGACATAGAGGATCGGCGCAAAGGTTTCGGTCATTACGATCTCGGTCTGGCCCGGCATTTCGACGATCGCGGGCTGCATGTAGACACCGCCCTCGGGCACGCCGTCGGACACGCGCTTGCCGCCGAAGACGGTGCCGCCCTCGGCCTCGGCCGCCTTCAGTGCGGCCTCCATCGCCTGCCCCGAGGCCTCGTCCACCAGCGGACCGACCAGCGTGCCTTCGGCCAGCGGGTCACCGATGGGCAGACCGGCATAGGCCTTTTTCAGCCGCGCAACCAGATCGGCACGGATCGAGTTGTGCACGATCAGCCGCCGCAGCGTGGTGCAGCGCTGACCCGCGGTGCCCACGGCCGAGAACACGATGGCCCGCACCGCCATTTCAAGATCGGCCGAGGGGCCCACGATCATGGCGTTGTTGCCGCCCAGCTCCAGGATGCACTTGCCGAACCGCTGCGCCACGATCGGCGCGACCGCGCGGCCCATCCGGGTCGAGCCGGTGGCCGAAATGATCGGCACCGCCTCGCTGGCCACAAGCGCCTTGCCCAGATCGGCACCGCCGATCAGCAGTTGCAGCAGCCCGTCGGGCGCATCGCCGAACCGGGCCACGGCCTTTTCAAAGATCTTCTGACAGGCCATCGCGGTCAGGGGCGTTTTCTCGGACGGTTTCCAGATCACCGGATCGCCGCAGACCAGCGCCAGCGCCGCGTTCCACGACCAGACCGCGACCGGGAAGTTGAAGGCCGAGATCACGCCGACCGGACCGGCCGGGTGCCAGGTCTCCATCATCCGGTGGCCGGGGCGTTCCGAGGCGATGGTCAGGCCATACAGCTGGCGCGACAGGCCCACGGCAAAATCGCAGATGTCGATCATCTCCTGCACTTCGCCCAGACCTTCCGAGGTGATCTTGCCGGCCTCCCAGCTGACCAGCGCGCCCAGGTCTTCCTTGGCAGCGCGCAATTCCTCGCCCAGCAGGCGGATCAGCTCGCCCCGGCGCGGGGCGGGCACGGTGCGCCAGGCCTTGAAGGCTGCCGTGGCGCGGGCAAAGACCGCATCCATGTCGGCAACGGGCGTTTCATGCACCCGCGCCAGCACGCGGCCGTCGATGGGCGAACGGACCTCCAGCGACCCGCCGGTCAGCTCGGCTGCCGTCAGGCCCAGTTTTTCGAGTGTGTGTTCTGCAGTCATGACTACGTCTTTCATGTTCAGGCCGCCTTGTTCTGGGGGGTCACTTCGCCAGCGCGGTACAGCTGGCCGAATTCGGTGTTCAGGAAGTCATCCAGCCCGACCTGCTCTTGCCGGACAAAGCCTTGGGTGGGCAGCGCGCCGGTGCGCATCAGGTCGACCACGCCCAGAACGCCGGCGGCGGTGGTGATCTGGATCGCGCTCCAGACCTGGCCGTCGATGGTGCGGGCAAAGGATTTGTTGATCAGGGATTTCTCGCGCAGGGCCCCGTCGATCATGCCCTTGGCCGTGCAATAGACCAGAACCACATCCTGATCGGTGCGCGGCAGCGCGGTTTCAAAGATGTCCTTCAACAGGTCGCGGCGCTGGCCCAGGCCCAGATCGGTCAACAGCAGCTTCAGGATGTCGCGATGGCCGGGATAGCGGATCGAGCGATAGGACACCGCCCGCGCCTTGCCGGCCAGCGTCTCGGGCAAGGTGCCCAGGCCGCCCGAAGTGTTGAAGCATTCGTATTCCACACCGTCATGGCCGATGATCTCGTAATCCTCGAGCGGCGCGGTCTTGACCCGTTCGCCATTCACGATGGCGTCGCAGGGGTTGCAGTATTCGTTGATCAGCCCATCGGTGGACCAGGTCAGATTGTATTTCAGCGCATTGGTCGGATAGAGCGGCAGCGCGCCCACTCGCATGTGCAGGCTGTCCAGCGTGTCGAAGTCGGCCGCCAGTGCGGCTCCCGCTATGCCGACGAAACCCGGGGCCAATCCGCATTGCGGCATGAAGGCGGTGCCGCTGTCGCGGGCCAGTTCGCGCACGGCGTTGGTCGCGGCGACATCCTCGGTCAGGTCGAAATAATGCGCACCCGCCGCCTTGGCTGCCTTGGCGATGGCAGGCGTCAGGAAAAACGGTGCGGCCGAGATCACCGCATCGAACCCCGCAAGCCCCTGTGCCAGCCCGGATTCGTCGCCCGCGTCGATCTGGCGGGTGGTGATGCCCTGCCTGTTCAACGCCGACAAGGCCGTCAGGTCATGGTCGGCCACGGTTACGGTATAATTGTGCGATTTCTTCAACAGGGCGGCGATCATCTGTCCGATCTTTCCGGCCCCGACGACGCAGATGTTCCAACTCATTGCGCGCCTCCTCCTCTGCTCTGGTTCCAGTATGACCGCGCCGCCGTCCGGGCACAGCAATCGAGTTGACGAAACGGGCGGCTTTTCCGCCATAATGACGAAAATTGAATCATAATGTCGGATCACGGCCGCAGCGTCTTGGAACCTGACGTCAGGGGTGGAAATGCCTTGCAACCGATTGCACCATTTTTGCAATGATGCGACATTCAACAGACCCGATCGACCTCACGAAGGAGACCAGGCAAGTGGGCGTTACGCTGAAGGAAGTTGCGGCCTTGGCCGGGGTGTCGCGGTCGGCGGTGTCGCGCACCTTCACGCCGGGCGCCTCGGTCTCGGCCAAGACCCGCGCCAAAGTGGAAAAGGCCGCCAAGGAACTGGGCTACAGCCCCAACGCGCTGGCCTCGTCGTTGACGACGGGGCGGACCAAGCTGATCGGGCTGATCTCGAACAACTTCCACAACCCCATCTTTCTTGAGGTTTTCGACCAGTTCACCCGCGCCCTGCAGGAACGCGGGCTGCGCCCCCTGATCGTGAACCTGACCGACGAGACCGAGCCCGCCAATTCCGTGCGCATGCTGCGGCAATATTCGGTGGATGCGGTGATCGTCGCCTCGTCGACCTTGCCGCCCAGCTTTGCCAAGGCGTTCCACGATGCCGGCGTGCCGGTGGTGCACACCTTCGGGCGCTCGGCGACCTCGCCCGAGGTGCATGTGGTGGGCATCGACAATGTGGAATGCGGACGCATGGCCGCGCGCGAGTTGGTCTCGCGAGGCTATGCCAGCGTGGGCTATCTGGGCGGGCCGATCGATGCGACCTCGGCACGGGACCGGCAACGGGGCTTTACCGAGGAAATGGCAAACCACCCACAGGTTCCCGTCAGCCACTCTTTCGCCGGGGCCTACTCCTTCGAGGCCGGCCGGGCCGAGATGCTGCGCCTGCTGGCGGGTGACCCGGCGCAGGCCTATTTCTGCGGCGACGACATCCTGTCGATCGGTGCGCTGTCGGCGCTGGCCGACCACGGGCTGAAACCGGGTTCCGACATCGGGATCATCGGCCTGAACGACATGGAGATGTCGCGCTGGGAATACATCAACCTGACGACCATCCATCAGCCGATCAAGCAGATCATCACCGCGTCGGTCGATCTGGTCGAAGAGATGCTGAAAACGCCCGATCGCTACCCCGAGGCGCGGATCTTCCCCTGCCGGGTGATCGAGCGGGGCACGTTGCGGCCCCGCCCCTGATCAACGGAACATCGGCGGGCGCGCGTCCTGCCAGGCGCCCTCGGCCCGGGCCGAGGCCACGGCCGCGTGCACCGCGGCAATCGAGCGGACGCCATCGGCGGCATCGGGCAGCCCATCGCGCGGCTCGCCCCGGATCGCGTCGGCCAGATCGCAATAGATATTGGCTACGGCCAGCGGAAAGCCCTCGGGATGGGCAATCGCCACCCGCGACAGGCGCATCGCGTCTTCATGCAGGCCGCCCTCGCCCTTTTCGATGATCTGGGTGCGTCCACCGACCGGGGTGTAGATCAGCTGGTTGGGGTGTTCCGATGCCCAGCGCAGCCCGCCGGTTTCGCCGAACACCTGGATATCGAACCCGTGCTGCCGCCCGATCGCCACGGACGAGGTCCACAACCGGCCCACGGTGCCGCCTTCCATGCGGAAATTGACCATCGCGTCGTCTTCCAGCTGGCGGCTGGGAATGGTCGAGGCCATGTCGGCCGACAGCGTCGCGACCTCGTCGTCGCAAATGAAGCTGGCCATGTGCAGCGCGTGGATGCCGCAATCGGCGAATTGCCCCGACACGCCCGCCATGGCCGGATCATATCGCCAGCGCACGCGCGGATTGTCCGCGTCAGTGGCATCCCCATGATGGCCGTGGCTGAAATTGGTGACGACCAGGCGCACCTTGCCGATCTCGCCGGCGCGGACCATGGCGCGGGCCTGCCGCACCATCGGATAGGCCGAATAGCAGTAGTTGACCGCACAGATCTTACCCGACTCCCGGGCCACGCGCACGATCTCTTCGCCCTCTTCCACGGTCATGGTCATCGGCTTTTCGCACAGCACGTTGAACCCGGCCTCGAGATACGCCTTGGCGATCTCGAAATGGGTGGCGTTCGGGGTGGCGATGGTTACAAGGTCGATCCGGTTGGGCCGGTCCTTTTCGCCGGCCAGCATTTCCTGCCAGTCGCCATAGGCGCGGTCGGCGGGCACACCCAGCCGCTGCGCATAGGCGCGCCCCGCCTCGGGCCGGTGATCCAGCGCGCCGGCGGCGAATTCGAACAGGCCGTCGGCCTGTGCGCCCAGACGGTGGGCGGGCCCGATCTGGCTGCCTTCTCCGCCCCCGATCATGCCCCATTTCAACTTTGCCATGGTCTTGGTCTCTCTGCGAACGATGTTGGAAAACGTGCCGGGCCTAGAACGCGCCGACGTCCTGCCAGCCGCGACCGTCGGCCGAGGCCAGCGCCGCCGCCAGCACCCGGTTGACCTCGTGCCCGTCTCGGAAGGTCGGCCAGATGTTCCGGCCGGAATGAATGGCGGTCAGAAAATCCTTGGCCTCGATGATGATCTGATCCTGATAACCGGTGCCGTGGCCGGGACCCTGGCAAAAGGGCTCATAATCGGGATGCGCCGGACCGGTCAGGATCTTGGTGAAACCGCGCTGGGCCTCGGGGCCTTCGCGGCGATAGAGCCACAGGGCGTTCTGATCCTCCTGGTCAAACCGGATCGCGCCCTTGGTGCCCGAGATCTCGTAGGCATAGCCCATCTTGCGGCCCGTCGCGATGCGGCTGAAATAGAGGTTCCCCATGACGCCGTTTTCAAACCGGCACATCATCTGGGCGTGGTCGTCATTGGTCACTGCGCCGCCCGGGCGGGTGTGGTGAACGGTTTCCACATCGGCCATGACCTGCGCGATCGGCCCCACCAAAGCCAGCGCGCCATTGACCATGTGCGGCGCCAGATCGCCGATGGTGCCGTTGGCCATGCCGGTCGTGCGCCAGGTCGCGGGGGCCTCGGGGTCGGCATAGAAGTCCTCGGTATGTTCACCGCGGAACCATGTGATGTCGCCAATCGCGCCGTCGGCGATCAGCTGGCGGGCAAACTGGCTGGCCGGGGTGCGGATATAGTTGAACCCAACCATGTTGACGGTACCCGAGGCCTCGGCCGCCGCCACCATGGCACGGCTGTCCTCAAGCGACGCGCCCAGCGGTTTTTCGCACAGCACCGGCTTGCCCAGCGCCAGCGCCGCCTCGGCGATCTGCCGGTGCGTGGATTGGGGCGAGGCGATCACGACGGCCTCGACCGCCGCGTCAGTGACCAGCGCCTGCCAGTCGGCCGTAGCACGGCGGAACCCGTAGGCGGCGCGGTAGTGTTCGGCGCTGTCGGGGCTTGAGGCGCAGATCATCTCGAGCCGCGGTCTGAGCGCGGTGTCGAACACGGCGCCCACGGCGGACATGGCCACCGAATGGGCTTTGCCCATATAGCCGCCTCCGACGATTCCAATTCCGATTTCTCGCATTTTGGGCGGCTCCGAACATACTGATTGCAACCGGTTGCAAAATCAGTATCGTGAGAATCGATCCAATGCAAGGTCCATCGGATCGGCGGGATCAAAATGCCTGGGAGGAACAGTTTGAGTCACTTGATCGACGGCATCAAAGGAAACCGGTTTGCCGTTTTCGGGCGCGCTGGCATGGACATGTTCGCCGATCCGGTCGGTGTCAAAAGCGAACATGCCGACATGTTCCGCGCGGACTTGGGCGGTTCGTCCGCGAATATCTGCGCGGGTCTGGTCAAGCTGGGCAGCCAGGCGTCGCTGATCACCTCCGTCTCGGATGACGCGGTTGGGCGGTTCTGCCTCAACAAGTTGCATCACTATGGTGTCGACACCTCTTTCATCCGCGTCGTCGGCGGTGAATACCGCATGTCCTTGGCGGTCTATGAAAGCTGCATCGAGGACTTTCAGAACGTCATCTACCGAAACGGCGCCGTCGATTTTCAGGTCACCGAAGATGACATGGACCGGGTCGACTATGGCCGTTTCAGCGCGGCGATCTCGGCCGGAACCGTGTTTGCCGCCGAACCGTCGCGCAGCGCCACGTTCCGCGCCTTCGAAAACGCGCGCAAGGCCGGGCTGCCGGTGATCTTCGACATCGACTACCGGCCCTACAGCTGGCCTTCGGCGCAGGTCGCCGCCGACGTGCTGTCGCGCGCGGGCGAGGCCAGCGACATGATCGTCGGCAATGACGAAGAATTCGGCTTCATGGCCGGCGGGATCGAGAAAGGCTTCCGGAAAGCCTGCGATCTGGCCGAGAAACCCGGCCGCATCGTCATCTACAAGATGGGCGAAAAGGGCGCCGTGACCCTGACCGACGGGCAAGAGATCCACACCGGCATCTACCCGGTCACCGCCGTCAAACCCAACGGCGCGGGCGACAGCTTCATGGCCGGGCTGCTGGCCTCGGTCGCGGCGGGCCATTCGCTGGAACAGGCGGTGTTGCGCGGCTCGGCCTGCGCCTCGATCGTCGTGTCCAAACCAGGCTGCGCGCCCGCCATGCCAACCACCGAAGACCTGGACGCTTTCCTTGCGTCCCACCCCGGCCCCACCCCGGCCGGATAGGAGAGCCCGATGCACATCCCCCCGTTCGACAACCAGAACAAACCCATCGTCGATGTCGATGATCCGACCGTGCCGCTGAACTATTTCAACATCGTCAAGTTGAAGCGCGGCGAAGCCTTCGAATACCAGGTCCCAGGGTACGAGACCTGCATCGTGCCCGCCACCGGCAGCGTCGATCTGGATGTCGAGGGCGTGCACTTTGCCCATCTGGGCAATCGGGGCGAGGATGTCTGGGATGGCGAGCCCGAGGGGGCTTATGTCCCGTCAGGGGCACGGGCGCAGATGGTCTGCGTCTCGGATACGGCCGAGGTGTTCGTGGCCGGCGCAAAGTATAACAAGGTGCTGGACCCGTTCGACGTGCGCGAGCATGACTTGGTGCAATATGGCAGCGACGACACCAAGACCCATCGCAAGATCAAGCATATCCTGGGCCAGAAGCAGCATGACAAGGTCGGCCGCCTGCTGGTGAGCGAGCTGTTCACCGTGGGTCAGGGCGGCTGGTCGGGCTTTCCCAGCCACAAGCACGACACCAACCGCCTGCCGGACGAGACCCGGCATGACGAGACCTACAATTTCCGTTTCAAACCGAACTGGGGCTCGGGCCTGCAGATGTTGCAGCGCGAGGACAACGAGCCGGGCGATGCCTATCACATCGTCGATGGCTCGACGATCTGCATCGACAAGGGCTATCACCCCTGCTGCGTGCTGCCGGGATACGAGATGTATTACTTTACCATCCTCGGCGGGCTGACCCAACGATCGCTGGTACAGTATTTCCAACCCACCCATGCCTATCAGATCGAGACGATCCCGGGCATCAAAGACATGATCGCCAAGTTCAAATGACCCTCGTTACGCTCAAAGACGTCCTGCAACCCGCCTATGAACAGGGCTATGCCGTCGGCGGCCTGGTGACGCTGGGCTGGGAGGATATGCGCGCCTATGTCGCCGCGGCCGAGGCCGAGAACGCCCCGGTGATCCTGCAGGCCGGACCCAGCTGCCGCGAGCACACACCGCTGCCGATCCTGGGCAAGATGTTCCGGTATCTGGCCGAAAACGCCTCGGTGCCCGTCGTGGCGCACCTGGACCACGGCTATACGTTCGAGGAGTGCAAGATCGCGCTGGACAGCGGGTTCACCTCGCTGATGTTCGACGGATCGCGCAAGCCCCTGCAGCAGAATATCGACGAGACCGCCGCGATTGCCGAAATGGCACATGCCGCCGGGATCTCGTGCGAGGGCGAGATCGGCTTCGTCGGCTATTCCGGGGGCGAAGGCTCGGCCGGGACCGATCCGGACGAGGCCGCCACCTTCGCCGCCCAGACCGGCGTGGATGCGATGGCGATCTCGGTCGGAAACGTCCACCTTCAGCAGAACAAGGAAGGCGGGCTGGACGAGAACCGCATCCGCCGGATTCAGGCCGTGACCAATGTGCCGCTGGTGATCCATGGCGGATCGGGCGTGCCCGTCGAACAGCGCGCGCGGCTGGCGCGTGAAACAGCGATCTGCAAGTTCAACATCGGGACCGAGCTGCGCATGGCCTTCGGCGCCGCCCTACGCGAGGCCGTCAACCGTGACCCCGACCGGTTCGACCGGGTGACGATCCTGAAGGAAACCCATGACCCGGTTGAGGCCGCCGCCCGCACCGTGATCCGCGCCTTTGGTGCGCCGCCGCAGCGCTAACCGCTCCGACCTATGCCATACCGCAAAATGCGCTGGCGGGCCCTAGTCGTCGCGCCCCGGTTCGTTTGGATTGCTGGAAAACAGGGCGATCTTGTTGCCCTGTGGGTCCCGCAGATAGCCGACATAGAAACGCGGCCCGTACATGGCGCGAAAGCCCGGCTGGCCTTCGTCAGACCCGCCGGCCCGCAGCGCGGCGGCGTGCAGGTCGCACACCTGCTGCTGATTGCGCGCCTCGAACGCGACCATCGCACCATTCCCGGCCGAGGCCGCGGCCCCGTCAAAAGGCGGTTTGACATAAAATTCCGGCAGAACCGGCTGCTGGCCCGGCGGCACCGGCAGGGCGAAACTCAGCCCTTCTGGGCCTTCCTCCAGCGCATAGCCGAGATCCGGCAGAAAGGCGCAGTAAAACCGTTTTGCACGCGCGATGTCGTCCGCGCCGACCGTGACATAGGAAATCATGCCGCATCTTCCCTTGCAGGGTGTCGATCCGTCAACCGGCACCAGCACATCGGCGCACGTCGATTCCGGGCAGGGAAGACCCCAATTTCGTCAGATCGAGCCGCCCTCGACCATGAAGTTCCCGGCACTGCACATGGCCGCGTCGTCCGAGGCCAAAAACAGCACCATCCGCGCCACATAGACCGGGTCGATCGGGTCGGGCAGGCATTGGCGATCGATCTGTTTGGCCAGCGCCTCGGGGGTGACCCACAGGTCTTTCTGGCGCTGGGTCATGATCCAGCCGGGCACGACCGTGTTGACCCGGATCCGGTGATCGCCCAGTTCCCGCGCCATGGTGCGGGTCAGGCCGTGCACAGCGGATTTCGCGGTGGCATAGGCGGGAAAGCCCGCGCCGGCCTCCCACCAGGAATTCGAGCCGATATTGATGATCGACCCCGCGCCCTTGTCGATCATGCCGGGCGCCACGGACTGGATGGCGAAGAACATGTGGCGGAGGTTGGTCGCCATGCGCTCGTCCCAATAGTCCGGCGTCACCTCGCGCCAGTCGTGCCGGTCGTCATGTGCGGCGTTGTTGACCAGAACGTCCGCCGTGCCCAGCGCGCCTGCCAGCTCGTCAAAAGCGGACCGCAGCGCCGCGATGTCGCGCAGGTCGCAGGCGGCAAAGGCGTGGGTTCCGTCCAGTTCTTCCAGCAGCGCGTTTCCGCCCTCGGCGTTGATGTCGACAAAGCCGACCTTGGCCCCCTGCTCGGCAAAGCCGCGCACGATTTCGCGCCCGATGCCCGAGGCCCCGCCGGTCACGAATACGGTGCGCCCTTTCAGGCTGGGATGGATGGCAAAGGCCTTGGTCATTTGTCGCGCTCCATGATCCATTCGACTTCGGGCGCCGGAACGAAACGCCATTTGCGCAGCGGCCCGGCCATGACGTTGAGGTAATACATCTCGAACCCGTAGGGCGCCCCGCAAGGGTGGTGCCCGCGCGGCACCAGTACCACATCGCCATCGGACACGGCCATGGTTTCGTCCAACTGACCGTCATCGGTATAGACGCGCTGGATGCCGAACCCGCTGGCCGGGTTCAGGCGGTGGTAATAGGTCTCTTCCAGATAGGTGATGCGGGGATAGTCATCCTCGTCATGCCGGTGGCTGGGGTAGGATGACCAATGGCCGCTGGGGGTAAAGACTTCGGTCACCAGCAGACTGTCGGCGTAGTCCTCGGCTTCCATCGCGATGTTGTTGATGTGGCGCGTGTTCGTTCCCTTGCCGCGCTCGGTCAGGGTGATGCCCTCGGGCCCGATCCGGCGCGGGGCATGGCCGCCCTTGCCCGGGGCCGAGCACACGGCGATCACGCAATCGGCTTCGGCCGTGGCCTCCCACTCGGTGCCGTTGGGCAGGTACAGGCAATGGGGCGGGGATTTTTCGAACACGTTCATCCGGTCGCCCAACACGCCCCAATCCTGCCCGGCGCCGGTGATCCGGGCCTTGCCCTCGACCATCACCAGAATGACCTCGCGGTCGCCGGTGACCTCGGCGGCGCGGTCGCCGGCCCGCAGGTGATAAAGGCCGAAGCCCACATAGCGCCAGCCAGCGTTGGCCGGCGTGATGTCATGAACCTTGCCATGGGTTCCGAACGGTTTTCTCAGCAGTTCTGCCATCGGTTTCACCTGTGTTGGGGCAGCACCGGCCGCCCGGGTTCCGTCATACCGCCTGCCGCGCCTGTCGCGCGTCCAGCGCCTGTTCCAACTGTGCCTGCGTCCAGCTTTCCGACACCGCCTGGCGCAGGATGTCGGCCTGGCTGGGCGGAGCGTTTCCGCCCACCGGCGGATCGGTATCCAGATTGGTCGGAAAGGGATAGCCTTCGGTCGTGGCCGCGATCGCGGCGCCGATGCGGGCATCATCCAGATCGCCGCGCTGTTTCAACGCCATCAGTGCCGGGAATACGGCCAGACACATCGCCTTGCGGTCCACTGCCTCCATCGCCCGCCCGAAGGCTGACGACACCTGCAGCAGGTTGGCCATCCGGTGGATGTCGGCGCTGCTGTTTTCGCCGGCTGCATGGAACAGCGCCGGGTTGAAGAACACCGCATCGCCCTTGGCCAGCGGCAGCTGGATGCAGGCCCGTTCGAAATGCGCCCGATGCGCGTCGTCGTGAAAGGCGACATAGCCGGGCCCATACAGCTGCGAGAACGGCAACAGCTTGGTCGGGCCGCTCTCGATGGGCATGTCGCAATGGGCAACCGCGCCCTGCAGGGTCAGCGCGGCGGTGACCATATGGGCATGCGCCGGGAACTGGGCCGCCTTGTCGGCGGTCTGGAACCCCAGGTGATAGTCTCGATGCGCCTGCTGCGCCTTGCCGCCCGGCCGCACCTGGTTGATCTGCGCGGTCATCTGGTAATCGGGGCCCAGCCAGGCCTCGCTGGCGGCGGCAATCGCCGTGTTGCCGAAATAGAGCGCAAAACCCTCGGGGTCGCGCAGGCATTGCTTTTGCAGCGCGTTCCACACCCTGTCATTCGCGCCCGAGGCCGCAAAGTGATCACCTTCGCCGCCCTCGGCCTGACGCTCATCTTCGATGATACGGCGAAACACCTCGGTCGCCCGGTCGATGACCGCGGTATCCGCATAGGCGCCTTTCAACGCGATCACCCCGGCAGATCGGCCCAGAACCCAGCCCCATTCAGCCAGCAGGGCGCGCCGGGTGTTGGGGGTTTCCAAGGCGGGCCGCAGCGCGTGCATGTCATAGACCGGCACGTTCTTCTCCACAGCGGCCGCGTGGCGCACCTGCTCGGGCCGCAGGCTCTGCGAGGTCAGCACCTTGAATTCGTCCAGATCACAGGACTCACGGCCGAAATAACCGACGAAACCAGGTTGCTGACGGACCATGAAACGCTCCTTTCCCATGGCGGCACCCAAGGGCGCGAAAGATCAGGCGGTGATCTCCAAGCCGGCCCGACCGCAGACCTCGACGATGTGGTCATAACCCATCTTCGAGTATTCATAGGGCGGGGCCTTGGCCGGGTCCTGCTCGGCCTCGACGACGATCCAGCCCTCGTAATCCATGGTCTTCAACGCATGGGCGACCTCCTGAAAGTCGATGCAGCCATCGCCGGGCACGGTGAAGGCCCCCGCGATCACCGCATCCAGGAAACTGCGCCGGTTGCCGCGCGTGTCGCGCACGATGCCGGGGCGAATGTCCTTGAAATGCACATTTTGCAACCGATCGCCCCAGCGGTTCAGGGTTGCCAGTACATCACCGCCGCCAAACAGCAGATGCCCGGTGTCAAAGCACAGCTTCACCTCGGGTCCCGACCCCTCCATCAGCCAGTTCACGTCATCTTCGCTTTCGATGATCGTGCCCATGTGATGGTGATAGGCCATCGGCATCCCCTGATCGGCCATCCACTTGGCCAGTTCGGTGATCTTGGCGCCGTAGGCCTTGATCTCATCCTTCGACAGCTGCGGACGGTCATTGACCGGGGTGCCGATCTGGCCCTGAACCGTGTTCGAGCATTCGGCATAGACGATGCAGGGGCTGTTCAGCGCCACGAACTGCTCGACCTGTGCGCGCACGGCGTCGCGTTCGGCAGCGAAATCGTTGATCAGCGAATTGCCCGAACACCAGCCGCCGCACAGGGCAAGGTCATTTTCCTCCAAGTAGGCGCGCAGCCCCTCGGTATCGGCGGGCATGCGCTGTCCGCGCTCGACCCCGGTATAGCCGATCTGACGCGCCTCTATCAGGGCCTGTTCCATCGTGAACGCCGCCGTCAGGTCGGGCAGGTCGTCATTTTGCCACGCAATCGGAGAGATGCCGATCTTCACGCTCATTTGGTGTTTCTTTCCTTGATGGCAGCCTCGTAGGCCGCACGTTTTTCATTCACTTCGGGGCGGACACTGACCTCGGGCACCGCCACTTCCCACCACGTGCCGCCATATTCGGTCGAGGGGTACGGATCGGTGTCGATGACGATCACATAGGGGCCTTTTATGTCGCCGCGTCTGGCCAGCGCCTCTTCCAGCTCGGCGATCGAGCCGACCTTGACCGAGGTCGCCCCCATCGCCGCCGCATGGGCCGCAAAGTCGATGGCCGAGGGCGTCTCGTGCACCGCATGGTCCAGCAGGTTGTTGAACTCGGCCCCGCCGGTGCCCATCTGCAGCCGGTTGATGCAGCCAAAGCCCCGGTTGTCGGTGATCACCACGGTGAAGGACACGCCCATCATCGCCGCCGTCGCCATTTCCGAGTTGGCCATCATGTAGGTGCCGTCCCCGGTGAAACAGATCAAGTCGCGGTCGGGCTGTGCCATCTTGATGCCCATCGCGCCGGCGATCTCGTAGCCCATGCAACTGAAGCCGTATTCCATGTGATAGGCCCCCGGACGCGGCGCCTTCCACAGCTTGTGCAGCTCGCCCGGCATGGTGCCGGCGGCGCACATCACCACCGTGTCGTCATGTGCCGCGCGCTGCACCGCGCCCACCACCTGCATGTCGGTGGGCAGCGCGTTGGCGTCACCCGGCGCATGGGTCAGCGCATCGACCTTGGCAAACCACTCGGCCTTGAGCGTGTCGGGAACCGGGTCGGCGCGATAGCCCTGAAGGGCCGCGCCCAATTCCTCGATCCCGACCCGCGCATCGGCCAACAGCGGCATCGCGCCGTGTTTCGCGGCGTCATAGGCGGCGGTGTTCAGGCAGACCATTTTGCGCTCGGGGTTGGAAAACAGCCCCCAGGACCCGGTGGTGAAATCCTGAAACCGCGTGCCGATGCCCAGGATCAGATCTGCCTCGGCGCACACGGTGTTGGCGGGTTCGCCCCCGGTCACGCCAACGGGGCCCAGGTTCAGCGGGTGATCCCAGGCCAGGGCCGATTTGCCGGCTTGCGTCTCGGCAACAGGAATGTTGTGGGTCTCGGCAAAGGCCTGCAGCGCGTCGGTCGCGCCGGAATAATGGACACCGCCGCCGGCCACGATGATCGGGCGTTTGGCCGACCGGATGGCCTCGGCGGCGCGGGCCAGCTCGCCTGCGTCGGGGCGGATGCGACGTTGGTGCCAGATGCACGGCTCGAAGAAGCTGAGCGGATAGTCATAGGCCTCGGCCTGCACGTCCTGGCAAAAGCCCAGGGTCACCGGCCCGCAATCGGCCGGGTCGGTCATGGTGCGGAAGGCGCGCGGCAGAGCGGTCAGCAGATGTTCGGGCCGGGTGATCCGGTCGAAATAGCGGCTGACCGGGCGGAAACAGTCATTGGCGCTGACGGTGCCATCCGTGAAATCCTCGGTCTGTTGCAGCACCGGGTCGGGGCCACGGCTGGCGAACACATCGCCGGGCAACAGCAGCACCGGCAGGCGGTTCACATGGGCCAGCGCGGCGGCCGTCACCATGTTGGTCGCCCCCGGCCCGATCGACGAGGTCACCGCCATGGCCCGGCTGCGCCGCATCTGCTTGGCATAGGCGATCGCGCAATGGGCCATGGTCTGTTCATTGTGACCGCGATAGGTGGGCAGGCTGTCGCGCACACCGTGCAGCGCCTCGCCCAGACCGGCCACGTTGCCATGGCCGAAAATCGCCCAGACACCGGCGATGAAGGGCTCGCCGTCTTCGTTCATCTGCGCCCCAAGGTAACGCACCAAGGCCTGCGCCGCGGTCAGTCGGATTGTCTTGCTCATCATGATCCCTTTCAGAACGAGGCCGCTATGGGCAATCCGTTGCAATCATTCTGTCGTGAAAGGATCCGACACGCCCACCACCCAGACCGGGTGGCCCGGCCTGCCGGACCCTGGTGATATTGGTGCCCCGCACGATACGGGACACCGGGGAGAAACCTTCAGACGGTACCGCCCAGCGACCCTTCCAGCTCGGCCATCTCCTGCCCGCCGGCCATCATGTCCTGCAGCTCTTCGGGCGAGATCTCGCCGCGCCGGGCGGTGCCCAGCGTCTTGCCGCGGTTCAGAACCGTGAACCGGTCGCCCACGGCCAACGCGTGCCGGACATTGTGGCTGATGAAGACCACGCCGATGCCCTGGTGGCGCACCTTGTCGATGGTGGCCAGCACGTTCGATGTCTGCCGCACGCCCAACGCCGAGGTCGGTTCGTCCAGAATCAGGATCTTGGCGCCGAAATAGACCGCACGGGCAATCGCCACGGTCTGACGTTCGCCCCCCGACAGGGTGCCCACCGCCTGATCGGGGCCCCGCAGGTTGATGCCCATCTTGCGCATCTCTTCCATGCAGACCTCGTTGGCGTGCTCGATGTCGAACCGTTTCAACAGGCCTTTCCCTTTGGTCGGCTCGCGCCCCATGAAGAAATTGCGGGTGACGCTCATCAGCGGGATCATCGCCAGGTCCTGGAACACGGTGGCGATGCCCGCCTCCATCGCGTCGCGGGGCGTGTCGAAGGACATCGGCTGACCTTCGAAATAGATCTCGCCCTTGGTGGGTTTGTGCACGCCCGACATCGTCTTGATGAAGGTCGATTTGCCCGCCCCGTTGTCACCCAGCAGGCAGTGGCATTCACCCGGCTTGACGTCGAAACTGACGCCCGCCAACGCGATGATGTTGCCGAAATGCTTTTCGATCTCTTTCATTTCGACGACCGGGGCCACGTCCTTGACCGCGTCGCCGTGGTGGAACTTGGTATCTTCGGTCATGTCAGCGCTCTCCCGTCACGCGTTTGCGGATCGCGTTGTTGAACAGAACGGCGATCAGCAGCATCGCCCCCAGGAACACCTGGAACCAGTCCTGATCGAAATCGGTATAGGTCAGGCCGATGACCACCATGCCAAAGATGATCGCCCCGAAGAACGCCCCGATGGCCGAGCCATACCCTCCGGTCAGCAAACAGCCACCGATCACCGCGGCGATGATCGCCTCGAATTCCTTCTGGAAGCCGCGCCGCGCATCGGTGGAGCCCGCGTCGATCACGGTGATGATCGCCACCAGCGCGGCACAACAGGCAGTCAGCATGAACAGTGAAATCTTGACCCGGTTAACCGGTACGCCCGAGTTCGACGCCGCAACCCGGTCGCCGCCCGAGGCGAAGATCCAGTTGCCGGCCGGGGTGCGCAGCAGAACATAGGTGGCGGCAATGGCGAAGGCCACGAACCACAGGATTTCAACCGGGACACCCGGCACTTTGGGCGCGCCGCTTTTGAACGTGTCGATCAGGCCCTTTTCGGCCAGCCAGGTGAACAGGCTGGCAAAGGCTTCGCCGGAAAAGAACGGCGCGAGCCAGTCATTTTCGACCTGATCGCGCACGCCGCGCAGCTGGGTCGACCCGCCGGTGGCCGCCTTCAGCCCCACCAGGGACAGGCCGCGCAGAATGAACAGAAACGCCAGCGTCACGATGAAGGATGGCAGACCCGAGCGGATGACGATGGTGCCGTTGATTGCCCCGACAAAGGCGGCAAAAACAAAAGTCATCGGGATCGCGGCGACCAAGGGCAGCTGCCAGGTCACCACGCAGACCCCGAAGAACAGGCCGGCAAAGGCCACCATGGACCCGATCGATAGGTCAAACTCGCCCCCGATCATCAGCAGCGCCGCGCCGATCGCCAATATACCCAGTTGGGCGGCCGGGGTCATGAAGTTCATGATGCCGGCAAGCGTGAACATCGATTCATCGGCCGTGATGGCGAAGAAGATGAAGACAAGGATCGCCCCTGCGATGGCCCCCAGTTCGGGCCGCTTCATCAGCTTGGTCAGGAACGGTTCCTTCTTGATCCGTTCGTCCATCGCCGCTTGTGCAGACTCGGTCATGGTTTCCTCCCGTTTGGCAGGGGCGGCGCCCTGACGCCGCCCCGGTTTTCAGCCCGCCGGTATCAGCGGATACCCTGAGCGGACAGCTCGACCACCTGACCGGCCTTGTCGGCGGTGATCAGGTTCGGACCCGAGGGCACGTTGCCGCCCGGCATCAGGCCGTACTTGGCGTTCAGCGCCATGAACACGACCGGCAGGTAACCCTGCAGATACTGCTGCTGGTCCACGGCAAAGGCCGCGTCACCATCGACGATCGACTGCAGGAAGTTGGCCGACAGGTCGAACGAGGCCACGTTCACGTCGCGCCCCGACCCTTTGACGGCGGCCACTGTGGGCTCACCGGCCGAGCTTGCGCCCAGCGCCATCACGGTATCGACGCTTTCATCCGAAGCCAGAGCCGCCGACACTTTCGACTCGATCTCGGACGGGTCGTTCGACGTGGGCAGAACGGTCACGTTGCCGCCAAAGCCTTCGGCAAAGCCCGCGCAGCGCAGGTCCAGCGCGACGTTTCCGACCTCGTGGTTCACACAGATCGCGTTCTTGCCGCCCATTTCGGCCAGCTTCTCACCGGCGGCCTTGCCGGCGTCGAACTCATCCTGGCCGACATGCAGCGCCGCGCCCAGTTTCTTGGACACGTCCGAGCCCGAGTTCATCGAGATCACCGGGATGCCTGCGGCGACCGCGCGTTCGATCGAGGGGCCAAGCGCGTCGGCGTCCGGGATCGAGACGATCAGCCCGTCGGGCTCCTGGTTCACGGCAGCGTCGATCAGCTGCGACATGGCAACCATGTCGAAGGTTTCGGGCGCGCGATATTCGACGTTCACGCCCATATCCGTGCCGGCCTGCTCGACCCCGTTCTTGACCACGTTCCAGAACGCGTCATTGGCCTGGCCGTGCGACACCACGACGATGTCCTGCGCAAAGGCCGGAGTGGCCAGCGCCAGCGCGCCGGCGGCCAAAGCACCTTTGAAAAATTTGTTCATTACGTTTCCTCCCACTAGGACAGATTTTTGTCTTGTCCGGGTCCTGGACCCATTCATCCGGCAAGGCCGAATCTCTGTCGCACCGATACGCATCGGGGCCGTTTCAGTTTCAATACTTCACGTCATTTTGCAACCGGTTTCAAAATTTCCTCCAGCTTTACCGGAATACCCGTCCTGGCCGATCGGGTCGCAGCTTCGGCCAGGGCCAGCGCTGCGACGCCGTTTTCCAGCGTCACCGGCACGGCGGATCCGGTCTTGACCGCAGTCACGAACGCATCCCATTCCGCCCGATAGGCAGGCATGTAGCGTTCGAGGAAGAAGTAGGTCGGCTTGGCACTGATCACGCCGTCGGACGTGGATTTCACCAGGTTGTTCTCGAGCACGTTGCGCGCCTGCAGCAGCCCGCCGGACCCCAAGACCTCGACCCGTTGATCATAGCCGTATACGGCCCGGCGAGAATTCTTGATGACGGCGATCCGACCGTCCTTGTAGGTCATGGTGACGACGGCTGTGTCCACATCCCCCGCTTCGGCGATGGCGGGGTCCACGGTCGATGTGCCAACGGCCGAAACAGTGACCGGTAAGTCACCCATGATGAAATTGGCGAGGTCGAAATCATGTATCGTCATGTCCCGAAATAATCCGCCCGATACTTTGACATAGGAAATCGGGGGCGGCGCCGGATCAAAAGAAGTGATCGACAGCAATTCGGGGCTTCCGATCTCGCCGGACTGAACGGCGGATTTCAATGCGCCAAAGCCCGGATCGAAACGCCGATTGAACCCGATCATGACCGGTTGACCGGCACCTGCCACGGCTTGCTGGCAGGCGAGGGCGCGGTTCAGGTCCAGATCGACCGGCTTTTCGCACAGAACGGCCTTGCCCGCGGCGGTCGCCGCCTCGATGAGGTCCGAATGCGTATCCGTCGGCGTGGCGATCAGTACCGCGTCGATATCCGGGTCGGCGATGATGTCTTCCGACGTGCGCGCTACAGCTCCATGCGCTTGCGCCAGACGTGCGGCGGCGTCTTCCATTGCGTCCGAAACCGCAACAAGCGTGCTGTCCGGGTGGTCCGAAATGGCTTGCGCGTGGACGGTTCCGATGCGCCCTGCTCCAAGCAATCCGATTCTGAGCATTGTGACCTCTGGGTATATTTCTGGCGGGAGCATGTTCTTTTTTGCAACCGGTTGCAAGGATTATTTGCGCCCTGTATGTGCCCGCGCTCTTGCCCGTCATTGCACCGCGGTCAGGACAGAACTCAGCCGGTCGTGGGCGGGGTCAATCTCTTGAATTTGCAGCCTGGGCATCCTTGGATGGCTTGGTATTGGCCCGTTTGGTTCTGCTTTTGTGATTTTTCAATCGTCTGTTAAACCTTTGAGTCGGGGCAGAAATTGACACCGATACCAAACCGCCCCGACCAAGGAGACGATGATTTGATGAATGTGTCCCTGCCGATTCCGCTGCTGGTCATGGCCATTCTCCCTGCTGCGTTGCTGGACCGATGTTCGGGCCAGAACACCGGCACCGCGTTGGGAGTTCTGGCGCGGGACCGGGTCGCACTGACGGCAACGGCCAATGAGATCATCGTGGAACTGCCTGTTGCAGAAGGGTCTCCGGTCAAGGTCGGCGACGTGCTGGTCAGGTTCGACACGGATCTGCAGACCGCGAAGCTGAACCTCGCGCAGGCGGAACTGGAAAAATCGCAGGCCACGCTACTGAAACTGGAAGTCGGCCCGCGCGAGGAAGAGATTGCGATCGCGCGCGCCAACGTCGCCGGTGCCGAGGCGCGTCTGCTGGACGCAGAGGCCGTATATCAGAGGAATTCCCAGCTGGTCGTCAACTCGGTCGTCAGCCAGGCGCGCCTGGACCAGGATATTGCCGCACGCGATTCCGCTCGGGCGGCACTGGAAAGCGCTCGGGAATCCCTGAAAGAATTGGAAAACGGAACCCGCCCCGAAGATCTGTCGGTTGCCCGGGCCAATGTGCGGGCGGCCGAAGCGGCGGTTGCCGCCGAGCAGACCGTTCTGGATGACCTGACGGTTGTTGCGACACGGGACGGCATCCTGGATTCCCTTCCCTGGAACCTGGGGGAACGGGTCGCCCAGGGCAGCCCGGTCGCGGTGCTGGTGTCCGGCGCGGCCCCTTTCGCCCGGGTCTATGTCCCCGAACCCAGCCGGGTGGACATCGCGCCCGGTGACTCTCTCGAGGTTCGGATCGATGGACTGGACCAACCTTTGACGGGCACCGTGCGATGGGTCAGCGACGACCCGTCCTTCACCCCCTACTACGGGTTGAACAAGGATGATCGGACGCGGTTGGTCTATCTGGCAGAAATCGACCTGCCGGAAACCGCCCGAGATCTGCCCGCAGGCGTTCCCGTCCAGGTGAAGATGCCATGAGCGATCTGGTGGTCTCGACCCAGGGTCTGACGCGCCGGTTCAAGGAAAAGACAGCCGTCAGCAACCTGGACCTGGAGATACGCCAGGGTCAGATCTATGGGTTTCTGGGCCCGAACGGCTGCGGCAAGACAACGACGATGCGAATGCTGACCGGACTGCTGACACCCAGCAGCGGATCCGTCTCGGTGCTGGGCCGACCAATGCCGCAATACGCCGAGCCGCTGAAGAATGAAATCGGGTACATGACGCAGATCTTTTCGTATTACCGCGACATGACGGTGCTTGAGAACCTGCGCTTTGCCGCCGAGATCTATGGAATGCCGCGCCGCAAATCCGCCGACCGGATCGACGAGTTACTGACAACCTACGACCTGACCGAAAACGCCAATCAACTGAGCGGCAGCATGAGCGGCGGGCAGCGGCAGAAACTGGCGCTGGCCGCGACGGTGCTGCACGGCCCCAAGCTGTTGTTTTTGGACGAGCCGACATCGGCCGTCGACCCCGAAACCCGCCGGTCTTTCTGGGAACAGCTGTTCGACCTGGTCGATCAGGGCGCGACGATGATCGTGTCCACGCATTTCATGGACGAGGCGGAACGGTGTCACAAGCTGGCCATCCTCGAGCATGGGGTAAAAAAGGCGGATGGATCGCCCCGGCAACTGATGGAAGACCTGAACGCCACCGTGATCGAGGTCGAAGGCGAGGGTCTGCGGCAGGTCAAACACCTACTGGATGATACGCCCAAGGTGCTGTCGACGGCGCAGGTGGGTGCCCGATTGCGCGTTCTGGTGGACAAGTCGGAAACCGATCCGATGGCGATGATCACGTCGCGCCTTTCGGACTTTCCCAACGTGGCGATGTCGGTACAGCGCCCCAATCTGGAAGACGTGTTCGTCAGCGCGACGAAGGGGCCCGCCCAATGAAATCGCTCCGCCGTATCACCGCCGTTCTCAAGAAAGAGCTGCTGCAACTGCGGCGTGACCGGATGACCTTTGCCATGGTCGTCATGATCCCGCTGATCCAGCTGCTGTTGTTCGGATACGCAATCAACACAAACATCCGCCATATACCGGTCGGGATCGTGGATCAGGCCGACTCGTCGCTGTCCCGGACCTTGGCTCAGATCGTTCAGGCTACGCAGGTCGTGACCATCACCGAGGTCTTCGCGACCCCGGAAGAGGCCGAGCAGGCGATCACCGAATCCACCGTGCGCGCCGCGTTCATCATTCCGCCCGACGTCGATGACCGGCTTGCCCGAAGCCCGTCCATCGGATTGGGCCTGCCCAACGCGACGAACCAGACATCCAGCCGCCCCGTGGCTCATTGGATCGTGGACGGGTCGGACACCATGGTGGCCAGCGCCATCAAATCCCTGCGCAGCATGCCACTGACCGAATTGCTGCGACAGCCGCCAAACCGTCAGGTCCCGACCTTCGAGGTCACGCTGTATTTCAATCCCGAGCAACGATCGGCGGTGAACATCGTGCCCGGGCTTGTGGGTGTCATCCTGACCATGACCATGATCCTGTTCACCTCGGCCGCCATTGTCCGAGAGCGCGAGCGGGGGAACATGGAGATGCTGATCAACACCCCGGTCAAATCCATCGAACTGATGATCGGCAAGATCATTCCCTACATCTTCTTGGGCTTGCTGCAGGTCGCGATCATCCTCGGGCTGGGACATTTCCTGTTCGACGTCCCCGTAAATGGAGGGATGATCCCGCTGCTGGTGGTAACGCTTCTGTTCATCATCGCCAGCCTGTCGCTTGGCCTAGTGATCTCGACACTGGCCCAGAACCAGCTGCAGTCCATGCAGATGACGATTTTCGTTCTGCTGCCTTCGATCTTGATGTCGGGATTCATGTTCCCGTTCGACGGGATGCCCAAGCCGGTTCAGGTGATCGCCCAAGTGCTGCCGGCCACCCATTTCATGGACATGATCCGCGGCGTGGTTCTGCGGGATGCAACGCTTTACGCTCTGCGCGGTGACATCCTGTGGATGATCGGGTTTGCCGTACTTGGGATGCTGGCTGCGACGCTCAGGTTCAAGAAACGCCTGGGATAATAGAGGGGCGACCAAGGCCGCCCCAAGTGCCTGTATTGACAGTATATTTTTCGTGTCGGACCGTTCAGATGATCTCGTCTTCGTCGAACATGGGATCATCTTCCAGCTGCGCGTTGATGTCTTCCATCGAGTCTTCGGCCTTTTCCACGGACCCGACCCGCCCCAGGTGAAACACGGCATCGCCCTCATTCACCACAGGCATGACCGCACGCCCGACGATCAATCCGTCGAACGGAGCGATGATATCCTCGCTGGCTTCGCCGAACGGGTCCGATACGGCTCCCAGCAGATCACCTTTGCGAACCAGTTCACCGTCCGCTTTGTAGATCCGGAGGATTCCCCCCATCGGGGCACGCAACCACTTGCTGGACGAACAGAACTGCGGCGCCGCTTTGGGCTTGGAGATCCGCTTAACGGGAACCATCCCCATGTGCCTCAGCACCCGCAGAATGCCTGCAAGGCCCGCGCGGATCGACAGTTCATCCAGGCGAAGACCCTCGCCCGCTTCGTACAACAGAATATCTTTCCCCTGCGCCTTCGCCGCGCCGCGCAATGATCCATCGCGCAGGGGCGACTGGATGACGATCGGTGCTCCGAAAACGCTGGCCAGTTCCTTGGTCCGAGGGTTGTCGGGCGAGATCCGGATCTGCGGATAGTTCGTGCGATGTATCGCCGCCGAATGCAGATCGATCCCCAGATCCGAGCGGGCGACGATTTCGGTCATGAACAGATGCGCCAGCCGCGAGGCCAGCGACCCGTTCTCGCTGCCGGGAAACACCCGGTTCAGGTCGCGACGGTCGGGCAGATAGCGCGAATGGTTGATGAAGCCGAACGCATTCACGATCGGCACCGCGATCAGCGTGCCTTTCAAGGTCGCCAGGTTGGGCGCACGCAACAGGCGGCGAATGATCTCGACGCCGATCACCTCATCACCATGCACCCCACCGCTGACAAAAACGGTAGGCCCGTCTTGTCGGCCATGCACCACCTGCGCGGACATGGTCACCGGGGTATGGTCCGACAGAACGCTGACCGGCAGATCCACGGTAAGCCGCGACCCCGGCGCCACCGTGGCGTGGCCGATCGTGATTGGCTGCCGCTTTGCCATGCCGTTACCCTTTGCCCTTGGTCTTGGTGGCCCCGGCTTTTGCGTTCTTTTCCAGGAACTCGATCATCTTTCCGGCAATATCCAGACCCGTGGCTTTTTCCACACCCTCCAGACCCGGCGAGGAATTGACCTCCATCACCACAGCGCCGTGGTTGGCGCGCAGCATGTCGACGCCGCAGGCATTCAGGCCCATCGACTTGGCCGCGCGAACGGCCGTTGCACGCTCTTCCGGGGTCAGCTTGACCACCTTGGCCGAACCGCCGCGATGCAGGTTCGAGCGGAAATCGCCCTCTGCACCGGTGCGTTTCATCGCAGCGACAACCTTGCCTCCCACCACGATGGCCCGAATGTCGGTTCCGCCGGCTTCCTTGATGAACTCCTGCAGCAGGATGTTCACACCCGCACCGCGGAACGCCTCGACAACCGATTTGGCGGACCGATCCGTATCGGCCAGAACCACACCGATGCCTTGCGTCCCTTCCAGCAACTTGATGACGATAGGCGCGCCACCAGCGAGTCTAAGCACCTCGTCGGTCTGTTTGGGGTCGTGGGCAAAGGTTGTGACGGGCAGACCGACACCGTCGCGGGCCAGCAACTGCATCGACCGCAGCTTGTCGCGCGACCGGCCGATGGCGACGCTTTCGTTCAATGGGTAGACACCCATCATTTCGAACTGACGCAGCACTGCGGTTCCGTAGAAGGTGACCGAGGCACCGATCCGCGGAATCACCGCGTCATACCCCGTCAGCTTTTCGCCGTTGTAATAGATCTCGGGGCGACGGGTTGCGATGTTCATGTAGCACCGCAGGGTGTCGATGATGTCGAGCTGATGCCCACGCTCCTCGGCCGCTTCCTTGAGGCGGCGGTGCGTGTACAGGTTGGCATTGCGCGCCAGCATTGCAATCTTCATGACAAATCCCCTTTGTCCTGGTGTTTTGGTTTGCCGCGCAACAGATGCGCGCGCTTGGTGTGAACGGCGATCGCGTGGTTCTTCAGCGCCGCCCGGCCCACGATCATCTGAAAGGTCATGTTCGTGCGATCGGTCAGAGACAGATCCAGCGGCCAGGTTTCGTCGCCCAACCGGATGGTGGTTCGGATGACGATCCTGTTTTCAGGAATTCCGCTGGTGTTCTTGATGTTGCGCCGTTCCTTTATCGGAGCCTCGATACGGATCATGCCTTCTCCACCCGGCACCTCCGTCAGGAAGGACACCCAATGATGTCCGTCCCGTTGAAACCGCCGAATGTCGGTTGCATGCAGCGCTGACGTGCGGGCGCCAGTGTCGATCTTGGCCTTGATGTCGTTCAATGGCAGGTCGGGAAGGTCGATGTATTCCATCCAACCAATGACCTTCGGCATCTGCGGCTGACCCTTGTCGGAAACGTTTGCCATAATCACACCAGCCAGGGCATCAGAAGGGTTGCAAGGCTGAGCACGAAGAAGAAGCCGGCCATGTCCGTAATCGTGGTCAACAGCGGGCCACTTGCGGCGGCCGGGTCCTGTCCGATCCGCTTCAGCAGCAAAGGAACAACACCGCCGATGGATACTGCCAGCATCGTATTGAGTGCCAGCGCAGTACCAATCACCAGACCCAGAGCCGGATTGCCTTTCCAGAACCACGCGACCAGCCCGATCAGAATACCCAGCGCGATCCCATTGATGACCCCGACCGAAATCTCCTTGATCCAGACCCGCATGGCATCTTGCGGCCGTACCAATCCAAGGCTCAATTCGCGCATGGTGACGCCAACGGCCTGGTTGCCGGAACAGCCGCTCATGTCCGATACCATCGGCAGGAAGATGGCCAGCGCAATCACCGCGGCCAGTGTTTCTTCGTAGGCCGAGATCACGCTGGCCGCGATGATGTTGAGCACGATGTTGGCCGCAAGCCAGGCCAGCCGGCGACGGGACCGCACCGACAAAGGCATCGAGCGCAACTCGTCGCCAACCACACCCTGACGTTTGAGGCTTTCACTTTCCGAGCGTTCCAGAGTGGCTTCTGCCACCGCCGTGCGGGACACGACACCCGCCAGGACTCCGTCGGCATAAACCACCGGCACCCCCAGGAAAGGATGATCGTTGAACACGTCTTCCAGCTGTTCCAACGGGGTATCCACGGTCACGGTCAGTGGTGGAACCATGATGCTTGTCAGCTTTTCGCTGCGCTTGGCGGTCAGCAGGCTGCGCAGCGATACCACGCCCACGGCGCGCCCCTCGGAATCGACAATATAGGGGTGCTGCCCGCGATACCTTTCAAAATCCTCGTCGTCCGAAGCAAGTTCGCGCAGGACATTGCCAACGGTCTGCGTGTCGCGGAACTTGAACACCTCGGTCATCATCAGACCGCCGGCGGTGTCATCCTCGAACGTGCTGAGCAGGCGGACATCCGCAGCCTCCTCGGCGTCCATTTCGGACAGGATGGCCTCGGCATCCGGTGTATCCAACTCGCCGATAACGTCGGCCTGAATGTCCGAATCCAGCTGTTCGATGATCTCGGCAGCACGCTCGGGCTTGAGGCGTTCCACAAGCTCGACCGCCATCTCGTTTGGCGCTTCTTCGACCAGTTCCGCCGCAAGTCCAACGGGCACGATCTCCAGAACGGTATCGCGCTCAGCCGGTGTCAGCTGAAGAACTTCGCGCAGGGCTTCGCTGCTGGTCAGCGGATCCAGAAGCGCCTCAAGCTCGGACGCATTGGACTGCTCGACCGCTTCCTTGATCCGAAGCGAAAGCTCTTCGTCGGTTGAGGGAATGTCTACGTTTCCGTCCATGCCTTGGCCATTCAATTGGGTTGTCGTTCCTTTATATAAGTGATAAATTTTTGTCTATAGGCAAAATTACACGAGATATAGAATGTCTGACTTCACGAATGCTGCGGAAACCCTGGCCGGGCTGTATGCCCGGGAGTTCGGAGGAAAGGCCTCGGGCCGGTATCGCATCCCGCAGAAGCTGCTGCGTGAACTGTGTGGCCGGAGAAGGCTGTACCAGGAGGACATCACGGCTCTGACCCGTGAACTTCTGGAAATGGGCTATGTCATGATTGATTTGGACAGCTTCTTTGTCGTCATGAGCGCCAATTCCTTCGTGAACTATCGGCGAGTCGGCAAGGAAATGCTGGCCCACGCGGAAGGCACCAGCTGAGTCCCTTTCCAGGCAATCGTCGCAATGGCGCCCGATCTTGTCAGATCCTCAGTGCGCGAGCCGCCGCAGTCTTTGTTGCAAAAACTTTCTGGACGCCAGGTTCGGTGTCGCTTCTATGGCCTGCCGATAGGCCGCGACCGCCGCGGCGGTGCGGCCCGTCTTCTGAAGAATATGCGCGCGGGCCGCGTGCCATGGCTGAAAATCGTCAAGATCGGGCCGCAGGCTGTCCAGCTTGTCCAAGGCCAGTTGGGCATGACCTGCCTCGGCCATCACGACGGCCCAGTTCAGGGCAACCACCGGGGTTGGCTCGCAGGCCCAAAGGGACTGATACAGCAGCGACATCTGCCACCAATCCGGGGCCGGCGCCATCATGTGGCAATCCGCAATGGCGGCCTTGAGTTGAAACGGTCCCGGTTTTCTCTGGTCTACCGCAGCTTGCAGGAGCCGCTGCGCCTCACGTATCTGACCCTGCCGCCAAAGTGTTCGGTCCTGATCCTCTACGGGCACCATAGCGCCATCAGCGTCGATTCGCGCAGGGCGGCGGGCATCGGTCAATAGCATCAGGGCCAGCGCACCTTCGATTTCGGGCTCTCCCGGTCGGAGGTCTCGCAGAACCCGCGCAAGGTAGATGCCTTCGTGGCAGAGGTCCCGCGGCCCTGTATCCTCGGTCACGTACCCGGTGGTGAAGATCAGGTAGAGGGTCGTCAGCACCGTATCCAAACGTTCCGGCCAGATTTCCGGATCGGGAACAGAGTAGCCAATCCCCTTGGCGCGAATCTTGGCCTTGGCTCGGGACAGGCGCTGGCCCATCGTCTGGTCGTTGTCCAAAAATGCCGCGGCGATTTCCCGTGTGGTCAGGTTGCAGACCGTGCGCAAGGTCAGCGCGATGCGTGACTTCTGGTCCAGCGCGGGGTGGCAGCAGGTGAAAATCAGACGCAACCGGTCATCCGGTATCGGCTCAGGCATGTCGTCCGCCACGGACTCGGGCAGGGTTATGGCCAAGGCTGCTGTTTTTCGACCTTCCCTATGTTGCGCTCTAATGCGATCGATGCCCTTGTTCAGACCAACCCGCATCAACCATGCGGTCGGGTTGTCCGGAACTCCGTTGCGGCTCCAGTGTTTCACGGCCGAGATTGCGGCCTCCTGCAATGCGTCCTCGGCCAGTTGAAAGTCACCCAACCGGTTGATCAGACCGGCCAAAAGCCGCCCCCGATCCCGCCGCAACACATCATCAATGACATGTCCAACTGCGATCGCTTTGGGGGCGGCGTTCTTCATGGGTTATCCAGCCGGATTGTAGTCCATCAGAGGCCGAACCTCGATGGTACCGTAGTTGGCGGCCGGGATCAGTGCCGCGTATTTCAGCGCCGCATCCAAGTCGGCAACGTCAACCACATAGTATCCGCCCAGATGCTCACGCGTTTCGGCATAGGGCCCGTCCATGGTTTCAGCTTTTCCGGAGCGGATCCGAAGGGAGGTTGCAGTTTCGATCCCTTGCAGACCCTCGCCATCGCAAAGAACACCATCCGCTTTCATCCGCTCATTGGCGGCAAAGAAGCCACTCATCATCTCGTCAAATTCCCGGGTGCCATAGGCCGGTTCCTGCGCGGGGTCGGTGTAGATCAACAGCATGTATTTCATAGCAATAATCCTTTTCAAAAGTTCTGGGTCAAAGACCGAAGATCCGGGTTGCGATGCAGATCATCATGATCAGCGCGGCCAGAATATTGGTTCCATTACCGACATAGCGGAGCGGGTGGCCGGCATTGTCAATCTTCAGCCCGAAAGGATGCGCAGCTCGTCCGATGACCAGCAAAATGCCCGCCGCGTTTAGGCATAGTGTAGCTGTGCCGCCCCCTTCGCCCAGCATCATCAATATCAATATGAAGGTCGCCCAGTCCTGGCAGTTTCCGTGTTGGCGCACGCGCAACATCAGCGCCATGTCGCCGCCATCGCCGATGGATTGGCCCGTGGCCGACCGCATCCCCGAGACACGAAACCATAAGACGAGCCAGATCATCGCCACTAGCAGCGCATAAATCGGTGTCGTTGAAAAAACCATCTATCGTCCTTCCTGTTTTCAGGTTCGTGTCCCAAGGACGTCGGGTTTTCTCAGATTTCGACAGGTGCTGAGATTTTTTGGTGGCGCGCTGCAATTCTTGCGCATATTGCGCGTTTCTTTCCTTTTTTTGTCGGCGATTGTTGGGTTGGTGCTGAACGAGCGGTTGAGAACGAGCAAAGCCGCCCTTGGGCGGCTCGTTTGGTGTTTTGATTTT
>NZ_JBQFUQ010000003.1:0-389453 GCF_056539245.1 Ruegeria sp. BC2 | reverse complement strand
ACCAGCGTGGCCACGAGGAAGGACAGCATCCCGTAGGTCAGCGAAATCGGAAAGCCCTGCGCGATGATGTCGTTCACGTCGCGGTCCTTGAACTTGAAGGACGGGCCGAAATCGAAATGCACCACGATGTTGTACAGGTAATCCCACAGCTGTTTCCACAGCGGCTGGTCCAGCCCGTAGCGCGCCTCGATATTGGCCAGAACCTGCGGCGGCAACGGCCGCTCCGAGGTGAAGGGCCCGCCGGGCGCGAAGTGCATCAGAAAGAAACTGGCGACGATCAGCAACAGGATCGTCGGAACGGCGATCAGCAGTCGCCGGATGACATAGGCAAGCATTTCATGCCCCCAATTATTGGCCCTGCCCCAGAGCATGTCCGGGGCAGGGCGCGATCAAAGGATGATGATTACTCGGCGATCTTGTAGAGGTTCTTCGAGTACCAGTTCTGCTCGACGTTGTTCACCGGCCAGTTCCCCACGTCGCTGTCCATCATGTAGACACCGGCGTAGTGGTAGATCGGGATCACAGGGGTTTCCTGTGCGATGATCCGCTCAACCTCGGTGTACAGCGGGGCCGGATCGTCCGAGGTTTTGGCCTGAGCCAGCAGCTCGTCGACCTTGGCATTGTTGTACTTGCCGTCATTGTAGCCGGAATCCGACTGCAGCAGGTCCAGGAAGGTCGAGGCTTCGTTGTAGTCGCCGCACCATGCGCCGCGGGCCAGTTCAAAGTTCTGGTTGCCGCGCTCTTCCAGGAAGATCTTCCATTCCATGTTGGCCAGCTCGACCTGCGCGCCCAGCTTCTGCTTCCACATCTGGCTCAGGGCCACGGCGACTTTCTTGTGCGCCTCGGAGGTGTTGTAGACCATCGCGAAGCTCAGCGGGTTGTCGGGACCGTATCCGGCCTCGGCCAGCAGTTCCTTGGCCAGCTCGTCGCGCTCGGCTTGCGTCATCGACGCCATTTCCACGACCGGCGGGGTGAACCCTGCGGTGGCTTCGGGCACGAAGGTATAGGCTTCGGGCTGACCGCCGGCCAGGATGTTCTCAGTGATGATCTTACGGTCAACCGCCAGCGACAGGGCCTGACGCACGTTCGGGTCCTTGAAGGCCTCGGGGCCGCCGTCGGACAGGTTGAACGTGTAGTAGTAGTTGCACAGGCGCGGGAAGCTGATCGCCTCGTTCGGGTATTCTTTCTTCAGGCGCGGAAACTGGCCTGCGGGCACCTCGGTGCGGTCCAGCTCGCCGGCCAGATAGCGGGTCAGGGCCACGTTTTCATCGTTGATGACCAGCGCCACGACCTTGTCGATGATGGTGTTGTCGTTGTCCCAGTACATCGGGTTGCGCTCGCGCACCGAGCGTTCGTTGGGCAGGTGCTCGGTCAGGACATAGGCGCCGTTCGAGACGATGTTGCCGGGCTTGGTCCATTCATCGCCGAACTGCTCGATGACCTTCTGCGGGGCCGGGAAGGTGGTCGAGTGCGTGGTCATCTGCGGGAAATAGGGCAGCGGCGCGCTCAGTTTCACTTCCAGAGTGTGGTCGTCGATCGCCTTGACGCCCAGGTCGTCGACCGGCTTGTCGCCTGCGATGATCTCGGCGGCGTTCTCGATCGACATCAGCTCCATGAACCAGGCATAGGGCGAGGACAGGGCCGGATCGACGGCGCGCTTCCAGGCAAAAACGAAATCATGTGCGGTGACCGGATCGCCGTTCGACCACTTGGCGTTGTCGCGCAGGGTGAAGGTGTAAACGTCCTTGGTCTCGTTGGTGGTATAACCGGTGGCCACGCCCGGAACCAGGTTGCCGTCTTCGTCCTGGTTCATCAGACCTTCGAACAGGTCGCGGACAATCTCGGCGCCCGACACGTCCTCGACCACCTGCGGGTCGACCGAGCTGTGCTCGTCCAGAACGCGGTAGACGAAGGTCTGGTCGTCGGCCAGCGGCTCGCCGGTGACCGGATGGGTGCCCGCGGCCAGCGCGGCTCCGGTGATGAAGGTCGAGCACAGCAGGCCCGCCACCGAGTTTCGAAGGATGGTGTTCATGATCTTCTCCCAATTATTGTGGCGGCGGTCTGCGCATCCATATGGGATGGCGTCCGGCGGCCCTGGTTGCCCGACATCCGCTGGGACCCGGTTCTTTTGAATTTTGGGTTGTGCCAATTCGCAAGGAACACTGCGTCGCAGCTTTCTGGATTGCAGTCGGTGAAGTGGATGCAAGAGCTTCCTCTCGCTGGCCGAGACCGTGCCACTATTTTGGGCAGGGTTAAAGCCTTCCCATGAGTCCGGATCGCCTAAAGGTAGAAAGAAACTTCGTGACGCGTGGTCGCCGAAATTTTGTAACGATGGCGTGTATCGTTGCGATATTTTCGTGCCCGAGCCGCTCGGATTGTAGCCTAAGGCGCGATCTGTTTCGGCAGAATATCGCCGCCCGCCTTCGCCCGATCAGGCGAATCGCCAGCGGTCAGGGACGCAACCGCGACTTCATGCCGGCTTCGGGGAAACAGGTGGGGCGCTGGCCGGTTTCTTCCTGCCAGCGGCCGATCGACCGGCGGGTTTTGTATCCCGGGAGCCCGTCTGCACCGCCCACGTCGTGCCCCATCGCGATCAACGCCTGCTGCATGGCCGCGATATCCGATCGATAAAGACCGCCTACCTTGCCCCAGCGCCCTTTGAAATCGCCCACGCCATACTGAATGCGATCGCCCACATGGCCCACGAACAAGGCGTAGAGGTCGCTCATGTTGTAGTCTTTGAGAACGTAAAAATTGGGCGTTACGACAAAGGCCGGACCATTCCGGCCAGCCGGCATCATCAGGTAGCCCTCGCCGCGCAGCTCGTGTTCGGGGAAGGGGCGGCCCGAGACGCGTGTGAGGCCCATAGCAACCCAGTCGCGGATCGGGCGACCCTGATCGGGACCCTCAAGCGCGCAGGACACAGATGCCGGCACGGTCACCTCGAACCCCCAATCGCGGCCGCTGACCCAACCGTGCCGCGCGAGGTAGTTTCCGATCGATGCAATCGTGTCGTCAGCCGACCCCCATATGTCGGCCCGGCCGTCCGCATTGCCGTCGGCCGCGTGGTTCAAAAAGCTGGTCGGCATGAATTGCGGCTGGCCCAACGCGCCGGCCCAGCTGCTTTTCATCGCGCGGCCGTTCACGTGACCGGCCTCGACGATCTGCAGCGCGGCGATCAGTTCGCCGGTGAAATAATCCGCGCGCGTGCTCATGAATCCCTTGGTGGCCAGCACCCGGATTGCGTCATGCCGGATCGGAACCTGCCCATAGCCGCTTTCTCGGCCCCAGACCGCAAGGATGATCCGGGCGGGAACGCCGGTCTGTTCCTCGACCCGGCGCAGCGTTTCCTCATGACGCTTGGCCATACGCCGACCGCCGGCGGCGGCACCCTGAACCGAATTTGCGTTGAAATACCGGCCGGGGGACCCGAACTCGGCTTGCCTTTGCTTTTTGGGCGTCCGCGCCGGAGAGCCCGGCGGAACAAGATCGGGCAGTTCCCAATTCAGGCGAACCCCGTCGGTTGCGCTGTAAAACGTGCGGCGCGATACACCCTGCGCCCGAGCCAACGGCCAGACCTGTTGCTGCAACCAGTCCTGAAACTGCCGCTCAACCGCGGCTCGGTCCTGCGCGATCGCTGCGCCGGAAAACGCGATCAGTCCAATCAGAATAAGCAGTAAACGCATGACACAATGACTGACCCGACCCACTGGTCAAGTCAACTCGATGGTGAGGTGGTTCCCGGCTGCCGGGGAAAAACCTTGTGAAATCTGCTGACTCTGCCGATAGTTGCACCAACCTGAAGTTTGATGAGGGCGATCCGGCGTGAGCGGAAACAGGACTATACCTGCGGTACTGACAGCGCTGATCGTGGTCGTATTGTGGTTGGGCACGGCGCAATCGGCTCTGGCCAGCGACAGTTTCATGGATCCTCAAGGCCCTATTGCGGCGGTCCAAAAAACACACCTGGTGCGCGCGACCGCGTTGATCCTGATTGCGGTCATTCCGGTTCTGGTTCTGGTTCCCTTGATCGCTCTTCGCTATCGGCGCCGCGCGCAAAGCCCGGCTGCCTATCGGCCCAAATGGGATTTCTCGCCCATGCTGGAAACCGCGATGTGGGGTGTGCCGGTGGTGATCGTGGCGCTGCTGTCCTTTTATCTTTGGAAAGCAACCCACCGGCTGGACCCCTACGCGGCCCCGTTCGGCGATGAACCGGCCCTGCGCGTGCAGGTGGTGGGGCTGGATTGGAAATGGCTGTTCATCTACCCCGACCTGGGCATCGCGACGGTGGGTGAGTTCGGGGTACCGACAAAACAACAGGTCGCACTGACACTGACGACGGACACGGTGATGCAGTCATTCATGGTTCCCGCCCTGGCGGGGCAGATCTATGCCATGCCCGGGATGACGACCCAATTGCATCTCGTGGCTGATGCCCCCGGACAAATGCAGGGCGAAAACACCCAGTACAACGGGCGCGGGTTCACCAAGCAGAAATTCCGGACGGTCGCGATGCCGCCGCCGAACTTTGACGCATGGGTCGACCAGGTTCGGCAAAACGGAATCGTTCTGGACCCGGCAACCTACCGGACACTGGCCATGCGGACAGACCGGGACGAGGTTCAGGCCGCGCTTGGCACCGCGCAGATGCCGGACAATGCGCTGTATTTCCGACTGGATGATGGCGATCTGTTCCACAGCATTCTGGGCCGGTATCACAACGGGCAACCTCTGCCGCAGGATCAGCAACCGGGAACCGCTCAATACGGGCAGGAGGACAAGCCATGACATCTGCCGAGTCCGGTTTCTTCGGCCGTCTGAACTGGGATGCCTTCCCCATCGCCGGGCTGATCCAAGATCCCAACACGAATGAAATCGTGGCCAATGCCGCGGCGGGCGTGGTGATCGTCGGCGTGGTCGCGGTTCTGGGACTGCTCACCTGGTTTCGCCTTTGGGGGCCGTTGTGGCGTGACTGGCTGACCAGCGCGGATCACAAGAAGATCGGCATCATGTATGTCGTCTTCGCCATCGTCATGCTGGCGCGCGGCGTTCTGGAAGGCGTCGTGATGCGCGCCCAACAGGCGGCCGGGCCGGGCGAGGGGTTCCTCGAGGCCGAACACTTTGCCGAGCTGTTCAGCACCCACGGCACGATCATGATCTTCTTCGTTGCGGTGCCCTTCGTGTTTGGACTGGCGAATTTCCTCGTCCCGCTGATGATCGGCGCACGCGACGTGGCCTTTCCGGTGATGAACCAGATCAGCCTCGGCCTGACGGTTTCGGCTGGGATGATGTTGATGGTCTCACTGGTGGTGGGCGAGTTTTCCACCGGCGGCTGGACGGCCTATCCGCCCTATACCGGCGCGGCCTTCAATCCGGGTGTGGGGCCGGACTACTGGATCTGGGCGATTGTCGTGTCGGGCATCGGCACCACCCTGACGGGAATCAACTTTGCCGTCACGATTTACAAGCTGCGCGCGCCGGGGATGAAATTCATGCGGTTGCCGATGTATTGCTGGACGATCATCTGCAGTTCGATCCTGATCGTGTTCGCCATGCCGCCTTTGGGGGTGGCGGCGCTGTTGCTGGCCGCCGACCGGTATCTTGATTTCCATTTCTTCACCAATGACCTGGGCGGCAACATGATGAACTATGCCAACCTGTTCTGGCTGTTCGGCCACCCCGAGGTCTATCTGCTGGTTCTGCCGGCCTATGGTATTTATTCCGAAGTCTTCGCGACCTTCTCGGCCAAGCGGCTCTATGGCTACAACTCGCTGGTGATCGCGACCATGTCGATTGCCGTGCTGTCGTTTACCGTCTGGCTGCACCATTTCTTCACCATGGGCCAAAGCGCCCTGATCAATGCGGTGTTCGGCATCGCCACGATGCTGATCGCCATACCCACCGGCGTTAAGGTCTATGACTGGATGGCCACCCTGTATCGCGGCCGCATCCGGTTCTCGGTGCCGATGCTGTACGGGCTGGCCTTTCTGATGCTATTCGTGATCGGGGGGCTCAGCGGGGTGATCCTCGCCAATCCGACCGTCGATTATCAGGTGCACAATACGCTGTTCCTGGTCGCGCATTTCCACAACGTGTTGCTGCCGGGTGTCCTGTTCGGCCTGCTGGCGGGCTACAACTACTGGTTTCCCAAGGCCTTCGGCTTCCGCCTGGACGAGGCCTGGGGGCGGATGTCGGTCGTGCTGTGGACGGTGGGCTTCATGCTGACCTTCCTGCCGCTGTATTTCGTGGGTCTGATGGGTATGCCGCGCCGGTCCTACAGCTGGGAGGACCCGAGCTTTCACCCCTACATGATCACGGCCGTCATCGGCGCGCTGGTCATTCTGGCGGCCTTGCTGTCGGTCGTCGTGCAACTGTGGGTCAGCATCCGGAACCGCGAACAAAGCCGCGTTCCGGTTGGCGACCCCTGGGACGCCCGCACGCTGGAATGGTCGATCCCGGCCCCGCCGCCGCCCTACAATTTCGCGATCATCCCGCATGTCACGGACCGCGACGATTTTGCCGCCGCGAAAGAGCGTGGCGAGGCCTACCCGCACCCCGATTGGTACGAGGACATCACCATGCCGCGCAACACCGGCATCGGTTTCGTGCTCTGCGTGCTCAGCGGTGTGTGGATGTTTGCGCTGGTCTGGTGGATCTGGTGGCTGGCGGCGCTGGTGACAGTGATGATGATCCTGTCATTCATCCTGTGGACCTTTCAGACCGATACCGAAGAAGTGGTTTCAGCTGAAGACGTGCGCAGGCAGCACGAGGCCTGGCTGGACTTGGTTCGCAACGCGACCCCTGTGAACCGGGATCACGAAGGTGCGCCAGAAAACACCGGGCTTGCCCGACCGGATCTGGAGGCAGCGACATGAAGCCTGCACCAACCCACAGTTACCCAGGTCTGAACCTTGGGCGGCGTCATGCCAGCGCGCACAAGGCGACCGAAGTGGTGACCTTCGGTTTCTGGGTCTTTCTGATGAGCGACCTAGTCTATTTCGGGCTGATGTTCGGCGTCTACATCACCATGATCGACGCGCAGGCCGGTGGTCCTGGCCCGCACGACTTGTTCGATCTCTACAGCATCTTTGCCCAGACCCTGATCCTGCTGACCAGCAGCCTGACTGTTGGACTTGCCATGCTGGCGCTGAAATACAACCTGCCGCGCGGTCGGATCGTCCTGTGGTTCGGGGTTACGCTGCTGCTTGGGCTGAGTTTTCTGGTCCTCGAAATCCGCGATTTCATGTCGATGGCGGAAAAGGGTGGCATCCCGCAGCGCAGCGGTTTCCTGTCCGCCTTCTACGGGTTGGTGCCTCTGCACGGGCTGCATGTGGCGGCGGGCTGTGTGTGGCTGGTCGTTCTGGGCATTCAACTGCGGGTCATGGGGATGACCGACCTCGTGATTTCGCGCGTGGTGCGGCTGGCACTGTTCTGGCACTTCCTTGATCTGATCTGGATCGGCATCATCACCATCGTGTATTTCGGAGGGCTGACCTATGGATAAACGGTCCGAGATGCACAGGCGCGAGCGGCGCCGGTATGTGATCGGCTATGGCGGCTCGCTGTTGCTGACACTCACCGTGTTTGCGATCGCCTACTGGTTCGGCATCGAGACCAAGGGTGTCTATCTTGCAATTGGGCTGTTGGGTTTGGCGCAGCTAATCGTTCAACTGGTCTATTTCCTGCATATCGACCGTCGCCGCAGCAGCCGCGAAGACCTGGATTTGGTCCTGTTCTCGACGCTGGTTCTTCTGATCATCATTCTTGGAACGGTCTGGATCCTGGGCAATCTGGCCATGCGGATGCACATGCCGGGCATGTAGCGACCGGCTAACCCATCACCCACAGTCCCAGCCACAGGGCCAGCCAGCACAGTCCGAGGCTGAGCAGAATGTTTCCACCCGCAAGGACAATCGTCCGCTCGCGCTGCAGTTCAAGAGACTGGTAGGCAAAGCTGGAGAATGTTGTGAACCCTCCGCAAAAGCCGAAAACCAGGCGCTTTTCTTCTTCGGCCATCTCCACGGGCCCGCCCAGGTACCCGATCCAAAGTCCCAACAACAGGCTGCCCAATACGTTCACGACCAGTGTTGAGACCGGCAGGTCGTGGGTGATGGCCCGCGCGACCCAGTGGCGAAGGACTGCTCCCAGTCCGCCGCCCAGCCCAAACACAGCATGCAGATACAGATCGGTCATTCGGCCCGCCCTCCTGAGCTGCGGCGGCGTCCGATTGCCTCGCCCAGAATGGCCGCGCCCAAACCGCAGATGACTTCGGCCGCCAACGGCAAGATGACCGACCAGCCGTCGGTTTCAGCGATCCGTTCCAGTTCGGCGGCAAAGGACGAAAACGTCGACAATCCGCCGCAGAAACCAACGGCCCCGAGGTGCAGAACATGGGCATGCACCCGGCCCCGTATGGCGTAGAGCCATCCCAGAATGAAACAGGCCACGACATTGATGCCGAAGGTCGATGTCAGCAACGGCATCCCCGGAATTTCCAGCGCAAACAGTTCGCGCAGGATCGACCCAGCCGCCCCGCCGACAAAGACGGCGGCGTACATCATGGGCTTCCCCGAAACTGCCGCCTGAGTTTTGGCCAAGGACGCTTCTCCGCCTGTGGGGTTTGGATTTGGATAGCGGCTGTGCCGCCCGGGTTCAACCGCCGCAACCAAGCCACCGCAAATCCGCCCGATGCTTGGGGTGGCAGTACAAAGGCTTGCAATCAAAGGGCAACCTGCCCACGATCTATCGGGACAGGCCCGATGGGGTCGGAACCAGAGGGCAGGTCATGACGTCGAATTCCGTATGCAAGGTATTGCTGGATATTCTCGCGGATGCCGGAGGGCGCCAGATCTTCGGGGTGACGGGCGATGCGCTCAACCCCCTGCTTGAAGCCATGCGCGGGGATGGCCGGTTCGAATGGATCGGGGTCAGGCACGAGGAAAATGCAGCCTACGCAGCCTATGCCCAGGCGCATCTGACCGGCGGGATCGGGATTTGTGCCGGAACCGTCGGTCCCGGAGCGCTTCACCTGATCAATGGACTGTACAACGCCCGGCGTGAGGGTGCAGGGGTCGTGGCGATCACAGGTCAGGTCGCTCATCGGGAGCGCGGGACCGGTTACCACCAGGAAGTCAATCTAGAGAAGGTGTTCGAGGATGTCTGCGGCTACCAGGCCGTGATCAATTCGCCGGACCAGATGCCGCGACTGGCTCAGATCGCCGTGCAACGCGCCTTGATCAACCGCGAGGTCGTGCGGATCGAACTGCCCATCGACATATCCGAACAGCAGGTGCCCAGCTTGCACCAACTGCACCCGATCCTGAAAACGCCATCAACGCTGATCCCGCCCGAATCCGAAATCGACCGTGCGGCTGAGATCATCAACGCGGGCAGGAAAGTCGCTCTTTTCGCCGGCGTGGGATGCAGAGAAGCCAAAGACAAGGTTCTGGCTCTGTCCCAACGGCTGAACGCGCCGATCACGCATTCCCTCAAGGGCAAGGACATTTTTGACTATGATGATCCCAACGTGGTCGGGATGACCGGGTTGATCGGCAATCCCGGCGGGTATCATGCAGTGCGCGACTGCGATGTGCTGGTGATGCTGGGGACGGACTTCCCATACGAGTGGTTCCTGCCGGAAAACGCGAAAATCATCCAGATCGATCGCAACGTCGAACATCTGGGACGCCGCGCGCCCATCGCATCGGGATTGCTGGGAGATGTGGGCGCGACGCTGGATTTGCTCTTGCCAAAGCTGGCCGCAAAGGACGACAGGGCGTTTGCCGATCGTCAAGTCAAGCTGTGTACGAAATGGCTGGCGCAGCAAGACCGCGACTCCAGCCTCGAGCGCGACACCGAGCCACTCCACCCGCAGCTATTCGCGCGGCAGGTCTCCGACAAGGCTGCCGATGACGCGATATTTGCAATGGATATCGGCGAATGCACGGTCTGGGTGGCGCGTCAGACGCGGATGAAAGGCGGACGGCGCATGGTGGGGTCGTTCAACCATTCGTCACTGGGGTCCGGGTTGCCGTCGGCGTTGGGAGCCGCCGCGCTGGATCCGCAGCGCGAGGTTTGGGCGTTCTGCGGGGATGGCGGTTTTGGCATGTCCATGCAGGATTTCGTGACTGCCGTGCGCTACGAGTGGCCCATTAAGGTGCTGGTCTTTAACAACCAGACGCTGGGCTTCGTGAAGATGGAGATGGAGGTGGCGGGTTATCCGCTGAACCCCGCTGCTACCGATCTGGTGAACCCGGACTTTGCGGAATACGCGAGGGTTTGCGGTGGGGATGGGGTCCGTGTGGAACATGCGGCTGACATCCCCGAGGCCGTCGCGCGGGCCAAAGAGAGCCGAAAGCCATTCATCATCGACGCCATGGTCACGCCCGGCGAGTTGGTCATGCCTCCGCATATCGATACCAAGATGGCATGGGGTTTCGGCATGTCGAAACTGAAAGAAGGCATCCTGCTGGCCAAGGGTGAACATGCGCAGTGGGACAACTGGGTCAAGGAACTCAAGGCCAACCTCTGACCGATTGGCCCAAGGGAGAGCAAGATGATCGTACGTCGAATATATTATGTCGTGACCTATGTGGTTCTGCCTTTGACCGTGGTCTGGGGTTTGTACTGGCCTCAGGCATTCTGGCTGCTGATTTTGCTGGTCCCTTACGCGTTGGTCGGGCTGTACGACATGCTGACCACCAAACACAACGTACTGAACAACTATCCGGTTCTGGGCCATTTCCGGTATATGCTGGAGTTCGTCAGCCCGGAAATCCGCCAGTATTTCGTGGAAACCAACGAAAGCGGGCGGCCCTTCAATAGGATCATTCGCGCGCTGGTGTATTCACGAGCAAAGGGACAGGTCGACACTCAAGCCTTCGGCACCCAGTACGATATCACCGAAGTCGGATATCACCGGGCCAATCACTCGCTTGCGCCCAAGGACGTTCCGGAAAGCGAAGAGCGTGTGATGCTTGGCGGTCCTCAGTGTGAAAAGCCCTATCTCGCATCGCGGCTGAACGTTTCAGCGATGAGCTTCGGGGCACTCAGCGCCAACGCGATCCGCGCCCTGAACGCCGGGGCCAAGGATGGTGGTTTCGCACACAACACGGGCGAGGGCGGGCTGTCGCCGCACCATCTTGCCGAAGGCGGCGATATCATCTGGCAGATTGGCACCGGATACTTCGGTTGTCGGACGGCAGAGGGCGGCTTTGACAAGGACAAGTTCGCCCAGAATGCCCAGAAGGATGTCGTGAAGGCGATTGAGATCAAACTGTCCCAAGGCGCGAAACCGTCCCATGGCGGTGTTCTGCCGGCGGCCAAGGTCGATGAAGAGATCGCTCTTATCCGTGGCGTACCCGTGCATCAGGATGTGATTTCGCCACCCATTCACTCGGCCTTTGACGGGCCAACGGGCTTGATGCATTTCGTCCAACACCTGCGCGAAATGTCCGGGGGCAAACCCGTCGGTTTCAAGCTGTGCATCGGCAACCGGTCCGAGTTCATGGGGATCTGCAAGGCCATGCTGGAAACGGGCATTCTGCCCGATTTCATCACCGTAGACGGGGCCGAAGGCGGGACCGGCGCGGCGCCTGTGGAATTTACCAACCGTCTGGGCGTACCGTTGAACGAAGGGCTGATCTTCGTGAACAACTGTCTGCGCGGAGTAGGTCTGCGGGACAAGATCCGGGTGATCTGTTCAGGCAAAGTGGCAACCGGCTATGACATGATCGAGAAATTCGCGCTGGGGGCTGACATGTGCAATGCGGCGCGGGCGATGATGTTCGCCGTGGGCTGCATTCAGGCCCTGCATTGCAATACGAACCGCTGCCCGTCGGGCGTCGCAACACAGGATCCCATTCGCGGGCGCGCGGTCAACGTGCCGCAGAAACGCAAGCGGGTTCACCGCTTTCATGACGCTACTCTGGAAAGCTTTCGCGAAATATTGGGTGCCATGGGGAAAGAGTGCGTATCTGACCTTGGCCCATCCGATATCTACCGCCGAATTGCCAACGAGCGCGAGTGCTCATATGCGGAGCTTTACACCTTTATTGAGCCAGGTGCCTTGTTGAAAGATACAGTGCCGCAGGAATTTGCAGCGGATTGGCAGAAGGCGTCGGCCAGCCATTTCTGATTTTTTTCTCAAATGTTCCAAGGATCCGCTCCTGTCCTGCGTCTGAATAGTCAGAATGAGCAAACTGACCTCGGATGAAGAATTGGCCCATGCGGCCGCCAACGGGGACGCGGAAGCGTTCGCGACGTTGCTTGGGCGGCATTATGACCGTGTGTTCCGGCTGGCCTTTCGGCTGACCGGCAGCGCCGAGGTCGCCGAAGACCTGACGCAGGACATATGTGCCGCCTTGCCCGCCAAAATTGTCGGCTTTCGAGCGAGTTCAAAGTTCACGACCTGGCTGTATCGGGTCGTCTGCAACGCGGCACACGATGCGCGGCGTCGAACGGCCAGCCGAAACCGTGCAGCAATCGGCTGGGGCGATGTGGAAAAGATGCGGCGCGCCGAAGCCGTCGAGACGGCCGAGGCCCTGTCATGGCTGCAACGGGCCATGCAGAGTCTGCCCGAAGATCTGCGTCAGACACTGGCGCTGACGCTGGATGATGAAATGACCCATGCACAGGCCGCCGACGTGCTGGGCGTGTCCGAGGGCACGGTCTCATGGCGCCTGTCCGAAGCCCGAAAGCGCCTGCGCGCGATCAAACAAGAGGAGCTTGCCCAATGAGTGATGAGCTCGATGATCTGAAAACACTGATGGATGCCGCAACGCCTGCAGCAGATGAAAAGCGGCGGGCCGTCAATTTGGAGCTGGCCAGAAAAAACTTTGCTGATCTCCAAGGATCCCGACCCGGTACGCGTCCCACTGTCAAGCGAGGCCCGTTGGCCCGCGTGACAGAAGGAACCAAAGCCATGTTGAATGCAATTTCGACCCGCGGCACGCTGGCCGCTACAACAGCCATCGCTGCCGTTGCGCTGATCATGATCGTGCCGCAGACACGGGACGGTGTGCTTTCCCCGAGTTTCGATACCGAGACCCGGGTGATAGGACAGCCGCAGGCGGTTCGACCATCCGGACAATCAGACGCTGAAACGGCCGAGATGGTTCTTGAGGAACCCGTTGTCGAAGCGCCGATGGTTGTGGAAGAAGCGCTGGAACCTCTGGCAAAACGCAGCCTTCTCTCGCAAGGCCGCCTCGTCGACAGCACAGTGGCCCCTTCGGTTTCGAGCGACGCTTTTCGTCCGCCAGCGCGACCCGAGCAGTCGTCCGAAGAATTTGCAAACGCCGAAACCAACTCACTCAGGGTCACCGCGGAAGAACCGGTTTCGACATTTTCGATTGATGTCGATACCGCATCTTACGCCATCGTCAGGTCCTCGCTTCTGGCTGGTCACTTGCCCCCGCGTGACGCGGTGCGGATTGAAGAAATGGTAAACTATTTTCCCTATTCCTATCCGGCGCCGGACGGCGCGGTGCCGTTTCAGCCAAGCATCACGGTCATGCCCAGCCCCTGGAATACCGGTACTCGACTGGTCCATATTGGCATTCAGGGAACGCTTCCGGTGATCGAGGAGCGTCCGGCGCTCAATCTTGTCTTTCTCATCGACACCTCGGGCTCGATGCAGGACGCCAACAAGTTGCCCTTGTTGAAACAGTCCCTGCGCCTGATGTTGCCCGAGTTGCGACCCGAGGATCAGGTGTCGATCGTGACCTATGCCGGCAGTGCGGGCCAGGTTCTGAAGCCGACATCTGCAGCCGATCAGGCCAAGATCCTGCGGGCGCTCGAACACTTGGACGCGGGCGGATCCACAGCGGGACAAGCCGGGCTTCAGCAAGCCTATCAGGTTGCTGCAGACATGGCCGCCGAGGGCGAGGTGACGCGAGTCATTCTGGCCACGGACGGGGATTTCAACGTTGGCCTGTCCGATCCCGAAGCTCTCAAGGAGTTTATCTCTGACAAGCGCGACAGCGGAACATATCTGAGCGTTCTGGGTTTCGGGCGCGGTAACCTTGATGACGCGACGATGCAGGCCCTGGCCCAGAACGGAAACGGACAGGCGGCTTACATCGACACGCTGGGTGAGGCCCGCAAAGTGCTGGTTGACCAACTGACCGGTGCGCTGTTTCCGATTGCCAACGACGTCAAGATTCAGGTCGAATTCAACCCTGCCCAAATCGCCGAATACCGCCTGATCGGATACGAAACCCGCGCTTTGCGCCGCGAGGACTTTTTGAATGACACTGTTGATGCGGGCGACATAGGTGCTGGCCACAGCGTGACCGCGATTTACGAAGTCACGCCGGTCGGCTCCAACGCAATTCGCAATGCACCGCTACGGTATGGAAACACCGCCCCCGCTTCGGGCAGTGATGAAATCGGCTATTTCAAGCTGCGGTACAAAACACCCGGCGACACGCGCAGCCAGTTGATCGAGCAACCGATCATGGACGGGCAGGGCCATCAGACGGACGACGTGAGGTTTTCCGTCGCGATTGCAGGTTTCGGCCAGTTGTTGCGCGGCGGCACTTACCTGTCCGACTGGAGCTATGATGATGCAATCGCGATGGGCAACACAGCCCGTGGGGCCGATCCTTTCGGGTACCGGACCGAAGCCGTGACCCTGATGCGTCTGGCGCAATCCCTGTCAAAATAAAGGGTGGGCAATCCGTGTCAATTCAACGACGGGCGCGGATTGTTGGCAGCGTGCGAATGAATCTTCCGCACGCTCCACTCAACTGCGTCTCGCATGGTTTTGCCCAAGGCGGTGTCAAAAGCGGTAACAAGATCCGGCGTCTCGTCGCTGGTCGAGACAACGGCTTCCTGGAACGAGCTTGAAGCGATGATCTTGTCTTCGAACTCGTCGATGATCTTGATGTTCATTCGCACTTCGATTTTTACGGTTTTCGAGTTTTCGGTTTCTCCGACGACAATCCCTTGAAACTCGCGCAGGTCCGGAACGATGACGTAGTCGGCGCGCAGGCCGACCGTCGAACGGCCCACGGCGGCGACGCGACCGCTGTTTTCAAAGCTTTCGACCATCAACGCCTGAACGATCAAAGGTGCTCGGTCCACCCACCGGGCACGCGGCAGATACTGGACCTGCAGGGGCGTCGGCTGCACGGCAATCTGGTCGGTGTTCACCGCAGCGGTCGCAGTGGGTTCCTGGATGACGATCTGTTTCTGCACCCGGGGCAAAGACTGCGAGAACGTGCTCTTGGGGGTCAGCAGATACAGGTCGTTCGGTTTCGAGGCCTGTTTCAACGTGCCCAGACCGGCACATCCGCCCAGCGTCGTGATTGCAAGGGTCAGAAGAAGGGGCCTGATCATTGACGGAACTCCGATGCTTGGGTGCCCAGAAGGAAACGCGCGGGGTCGCGCTCGACCTTGTCGACAAGACGGTCCAGACTGATGACAAGGCGTTGGGATTCTTCCACGAAACGAACGAATTGTGGCAGTCCGACCCGCAGGAAGTCTGAAACCTGCCGGCGGTTTTGTTGAACGATGCCGTCAATCGTTCCCAACAGGTCCGATGCCGATTGCGACGCGCTCAGAACGTCCGCTGAAATCTGGTCGATCTTGTCGGTCACGTTCGTTACCGTTTCGGCTACTTTGGTGGCGGCGTTTCGGATGTCGTCAACAACCTGTGCAACGTCTTCGTCCATCACGCGATTGGCCGAGTCGAACGCACGTTCTGCGGATGCCAGAGTTCCTTTCGCCGTATCCATGGCCGAAGTCACCGAGTCGAGCGTTTGGTTGGCGTTGGCAAATGTATTGTTGACGGTTGCCATGGTGACCGCGGCTTCATCCGACAACCCGACCAGGCGGTCCGCGAGTTGCGACCCGCGCTCGATGAAGGGGCGGACGTCGTCTTCGATGACCTTGTTTGCCGTGGCCAGCGTCTGGTTCGCGCTGTCCAGTGCGGTTTTTGCCGATTCCGAGGCCGTTTTGATGCTGCTCAGCGTATCAGTTCCAGTGGTCAGCGTGGTTTCCGCGGTATCGGCCAACTGATCCAGGCGTTTGGTGAAGGCCCCGATGTCCTTTGCCGCGCCGCCCAGATCGCTGGACAGGGATTCAAAATCGTTCAGGGTCTTGTCTAGCCGGCCCGAGGCCGAAGCCAGGTTGTCGAGGATATCCGACACGGCCTTGCGATTGTTGTCATCCACCACAGCGTTCAGGTTTTCCAGCAAGGTCACCGCCTCGTCCAGGACCTTGGGTGCGCCCTCGAACAGGGATTGGATGGCGCTACGCTTGCTTTTGATGACACTGTTCTGCGGCAGCCGTTCCGCATCGGGCGACCCGCCCGACAGCTCGACATAGCTGACGCCGGTCACCCCCAGCGATTGCAACTGCGCGATCGTGTCCGTGGTCACCGGAATGTCTGCATCAACCTCAAGCCGGACCCTTACTTTGGATGGATCATCGTCATCCAGGTCCAGCGAAATGACCTGTCCCACGGGCAGGCCGTTGTAGCTGACGCCACCGGCGGCTGACAGGCCCGACACGTTGTCGAACAGCACGTCATAGTAGGCGTATTGGCGAGTGACTTCGAACTTGGCCAGCCACAGGAAGAAGCCGAACGCGCTGAGGATGCCCGCAAGTGTAAACGCGCCGATCAGGATATAGTTCGCCCGGGTTTCCATCGCCTCTACCTGTCCTGCCCCTTCTGTTGCGCCGCGCGGGCCCGGGGGCCTGTGAAGTACTCCTGCACCCAAGGGTGGTCGACCTTGGTCATGTCTTCAATCGGACCTTCCACCAGCACGCGCTTTTCTGCAAGAACCGCAACGCGGTCGCAGATCGCGTACAGGCTGTCCAGGTCATGTGTTACCATGAAAACGGTCAATCCCAAGGCCTGTTGCAATTCTCCGATCAATTCGTCGTAGGCCGCGGCGCCGATGGGATCCAGCCCGGCGGTGGGTTCGTCCAGAAACACGATCTCGGGGTCCAATGCCAATGCTCGGGCCAGCGCGGCCCGCTTGCGCATTCCGCCTGATAGCTCTGACGGGAACTTGCCGCAACTCAGCTGTGGCAGCCCCACAAGGCTGATCTTGAGGCTGCCGAGCGCCCGCATCAAGCTCTCGCTCAGGCCGGTGTGTTCGCGCAATGGGGCCATGACGTTCTGAAGCACGGTCAGCGAGGAAAACAGTGCCCCGTCCTGAAAGGCCACGCCCCAGCGTTTCTCTATGCGGCGTCGGTCGGCCTCGGGACCGTTCAGCACGTCGACACCCAAAACTTCGATACTGCCTGCCGCGGGTTTGTTCAGCCCGACGATGGTGCGCAGAAGGACGGACTTGCCGGTCCCGGACCCGCCGACAATGCCCAGCACTTCGCCGCGCCAGACATCCAGGTTTAGGTCGTCATGCACCACCTGCGGACCGAACTGGTTGCGCAGATTGCGCACACGGATCACCGCTTCGCGCTGCGCGTCCAGCTTGGCGGTCGATGTCTGAGCAGATCCATCCATGTCAGACACCGATCTCGGAGAAGAAAATGGAAAACAGCGCGTCAATGGCAATGACCATGAAAATCGACTGAACAACTGACGCGGTGGTGCGTTGGCCGACGCTTTGGGCGGAACCCTTGACCTGCATTGCCTGCCAACAGGCGATTACCCCGATGACCATGGCAAAGAACGGAGCCTTGATCAGCCCAACCGCCAGATGCCAGACGCTGGTGTTTTCCTTCAGGCGCGTAATGAACATTCCGGGGCTGACGCCCAGATCGATCCAGCTCATTAGGGCGCCGCCAAAAAGGCCGGCGATATCGGCCACGAAGCCCAGGATCGGCAGCATGATCAGCAGTGCAAGAACCCGTGGAATGACGAGCACCTCGATCGGGTCCAGACCCAATGTGCGCATGGCGTCGATTTCTTCTTGCACTTTCATCGAGCCGATCGAGGCCGTGAAGGCCGAGCCGGATCGACCAGCCACGATGATGGCGGTCAGCAGGATACCCAGCTCGCGCAATACCGAGATCGAGATCAGCTCGACCACGAAAATTTCCGCGCCGAACTGTTTCAACTGGGTGGCCCCCTGAAAAGCCAGAACCACGCCGATCAGAAATCCCATCAACGCCACGATGGGCAGGGCCTTGAACCCGGTTTCCTCCATCTGTGACACGACCGCGGCGCGGCGCAGGCGCCACGGCATGATCATCGTGCGGCCCAGCCGGTGCAGGGTCAGGCCCAGAAAGCCGAGGATCGACATGGTGTCGCGCCCGGCGCCCACTGTTGATTGGCCCAGGCTCTCAAGCCAAGGCATGAAGCCTTTTGGCGGGGCTTCGGCGGGAATGTCCTTGGGAATGTTCTCCGAGACGGTTTCCAGCAGCGCGGAATGTGCCGGTTTCAACCCGTCGAAAGCCACGGTCGCCCCCATGGCTGCGCAGCGGTTTTTCAGGTCCGCGATCAGCCACGCGCCGCCGGTGTCCAGCGCATCGATTTCGGACATATCGACCGTCACATGCGCCGCATCCGGGCGGGTGGCGCGAAAGGCGTCTTCGACGGCGCTCAACGACTGTGTCAGCATTTCGCCAGACACAATCACGCGCGCTGTGCCGCCTTCCTGTTCGACTGCAATCGAGGGTTTCGTCATGCCGGTATCAGACGGGAAACCGTTCCGGGCCGCAATGGCTTTGTTCAACCGGGCGGCGATTTGGATGCGGGGGTTACCGGTTTGCACGGCCCGGGTCGCCCTAGAGTCGAGAATTGGCGCAAAACCGGTTGCCTGCCCGAGGGAACCCCGACACAGTCCGCACCGTCGAACACCAGTTTTCCAATGGGAATCACGGCATGAGCCAAGCAGGAAACGTTCTTTTCATCATCATCGACCAATTGCGGGCCGATTGTCTCCGCGGTGCTCTGGCTGATCATGTCAACCTGCCCAATCTGCGCGCCTTCATGGACGAGGCCGTTTCGTTCGACCGGCATTTTTCCGTAACCAATCCCTGCGGACCGTCCCGCGCCTCGATCCTGACCGGGCAATATGCGATGAACCATCGTTCGGTCCGCAATGGCACGCCGCTGCGTCATGACACGCCGAACATCGCGACCGAGATGCGAAAAACCGGCTATCTGCCGATGCTGTTCGGCTATACGGACACCTCGGCCGATCCTCGGGTTCATCATCCGAATGATCCATCGGTGAAGACCTACGAAAACCCGATGCACGGGTTTCACGAAGTACTCGAAATGCGCCTTGAGGAGTCCTATCCTTGGCGGTCCTACTTAATGCGCCGGGGATACGAGTTTGAAGACTACTGGGATCTCTACAAGCCGGTTTCGCCGGATGGGTCGGCCCCAAAATTGAACGACCCGGCCCTCTACACGGCCGAGGACAGCGACACCGCATTTCTGACCAACGGTTTTCTAGACGGAATTGCCGCCTATCGGAGCTCGGGATGGTTCGCGCATTTGACGTATATCCGTCCGCATCCGCCACTGGTGGCCCCCGCGCCCTACAACCGGATGTACGATCCCGACGCGTTGCCTTTGCCAAGCCGTCTGCCCGGCCCCGAGGACGAAAAGGCCGTGCACCCGTTCTTTGGACCCGCTCTGGACTCGAATTCTCCAAAAGACTGCGTGCAAGGTTTTGCCGAGGTGGAGCCGACGGATGAGAACACGCAGACCCTGCGGGCCGTCTATCTTGGATTGGCAACTGAGGTTGACCATCATATCGGCCGGGTCATCCGCTTTCTCAAGGACAGCGGCCAGTACGATGACACGCTGGTGGTGATCACCGCGGATCATGGCGAGATGCTGGGCGATCATTATTCCTGGGGCAAAATGTCGGTGTATGACGCGGCTTACCACACGCCGCTGATCATTCGCATGCCTGGCAACGCTCAGATGGCCGGCCAGCTTGTCGAAGTGCCGACCGAGTCAATTGATGTCGTACCCACGATCCTGGACTGGGTTGGGCAAGAGATCCCGAACTCGATGGATGGTCGATCCTTGTTGCCGCTGCTGCGTGGTGCCGTGCCTCAGGACTGGCGCCGGTATTCCTTCAGTGAGCTGGACTTTGCCGATCCGCTGACGCCCACTCAATTTCAGCGTGATCTTGGAACGGGTCACAGCAACTCGTGTCTGGGCATCCTGCGTGACGAACGCTTTACCCTGGTCGAGTTTGCAGCCGACCTGCCGCCGTTGTTGTTCGACCACCACGGTCGGGGCGAGGCCGAGAATGTCGCCGCAAACCCTGACTACGCAGCTGATTTGGCGCGGCTTGGTCGTGAAATGTTGCGCCACCGTATGCGGAACATGGATCATTCCCTGTCCCTGCATTCCGTGACATTGCAGGGGCCGAAATCAGTGCGCAGGTTCGATTGATCCAGGCGGTTGCCGACGATTTTAGTAACCTGTGCCGCCGCTGGCGGACACAGTTCCGCGCGGCTCGGACGCCAAACAAATTCAGATAATTCAATGGACAAACGGTTTCCGTGGGGTATCGTGACCTTGGAAATTCCCGCGCTGATCGCACTCGTCCGGGCCTCCGGACAACTGACGTTCAGGGTGGACTGAGCGACGCAACAAACCCGAAAGGCGCAGTATGGTCGATTGGCTGGTCAATATCCTGCAAACCTATCCGGAACTGGCTGTCTTCCTCGCCATCGGCATCGGGTTTTTGGTCGGACCAATCAAGGTCATGGGGTTCAGTCTGGGTTCGGTAACGGGCACCCTGTTGGCGGCCGTCGTGATCGGGCAGGCGCAGATCAGTATTGATTCAGCGGTGAAGTCCACCTTCTTCATCCTGTTCATCTTCGCAGTTGGTTACGGCGTTGGGCCGCAGTTCATTCGCGGTCTCAAGGTCGACGGCGCGCGCGAGGTGCTTTTTGCCCTAAGTGTTTTAGCCCTTTGTCTGATCGTGCCGGTCGTGTCGGCCAAGATCGCCGGGCTCGAGCTTGGCTACGCCGCGGGCCTGTATGCCGGGTCGCAAACGATTTCGGCGGCGATCGGAGTGGCGACGGACCAGATCAACCAGTTGGGTTTGTCGGCCGAGCAGGCCAAAACCTATTCCAACCAGATCCCGGTCGCCTATGCGGTGACATATATCTACGGCACGATCGGGTCGGCGATCATTCTGGCCAAGATTGGCCCGCGCTTGATCGGTGTTGACCTGGTGGCCGCCTGCAAGGAATACGAAGCCAAGCTGAGTGGCGGCGAGGATGTCGAGACCGGTGGTGGCATCGTTTCGGCCTATCGCGCGATCGAGGCGCGCGCTTTTGAGATTCCCGAAGGCAGCGAATTGCTCGGCCAGCCGGTCAAGGATCTGTTGCCCGGCGTCCGCGTCTATGCCGAACGCCTCAGCCGCGGCGGCAAGATCGTCGAGGTTGACGCGGACACGGTGCTGCAAGCGGGTGATGTCGTGATGTTCTCAGGCCGGCGCGGTGATCTTGTCGGAGCGCTCGAGCCCAGCCTCAAAGAAGCGGATGCACCCGAGCTGCTGAGTATCCCATCGGAAAAACTGGATGTTTTGATCACAAGCAAGGACGTGCACGGCAAGACATTGGATGACCTCAGCAAGATGCCTCAGGCCCGTGGCGTGTATGTGTCGAAGCTGACGCGCAACATGATTGATCTGCCGCTGCTGCCGGGCACGGTTCTGCATCGCGGTGACATTCTGACCATTCTGGGCAGCAAGCGACATGTCGAGGCGGCCATCGCCGAAATCGGGTACGCCGACCGGCCCGTTGACACGACCGATCTGGCCTTTGTGGGATGGGGGATTTTCATCGGGGGTGTCATCGGCACGCTTGCAATTACAATGGGCGGTTTTCCGATCAGCCTGTCGACCACTGGTGGCGCGTTGCTGGCCGGGCTGCTGCTGGGGTGGTTGCGCACCGTTCACCCGACCTTCGGTCGCATTCCCGCACCGTCGCTGTGGTTGATGAATACGCTGGGCTTGAATGTCTTCATCGCGGTCATCGGGATATCGGCCGGGCCCGGTTTCGTGGCGGGTTTGCAGCAGGCGGGTATCGCGCTGTTGTTATGGGGTATTGTGGCCACGTCTTTGCCGATGATTTTCTCGGTTTATGTCGGGCATTACATATTCAAGTTTCACCCTGCCATCCTGTTTGGCGCCTGCGCGGGGGCCCGCACCACGACGGCTGCGCTCGGCATGATCCAGGAGGCCGCGCAAAGCCGAATTCCGGCCTTGGGCTACGGCATGCCCTACGCGATCGGAAACACCCTGCTGACGATATTTGGGATGGTCGTCGTTTTGATCCTGAGTTGATTTGGAAAGGTCTTGAGACATGGACAGATTGAAGCTGCACGATTACGAAGCCCTCAGCCCCTTTCAGATCAAGGACGAGTTGATCAAGCTGGCCTCGGTCGAGGCGCGCAAATCCAACAGCGCCTTTTTGAATGCCGGCCGGGGCAATCCCAATTGGGTCGCCACCCGCCCGCGTGAAGCGTTCTTTGCGCTTGGCCAGTTTGCGGTGACCGAGTCGCGCCGCGTCATGAATCATCCGGCGGGTCTGGGGGGGATGCCGGCAATGGCAGGTTGCCATGACCGTCTGTTGGAGTGGGGCCGGGCCAATTCCGAGATGCCGGGCGCCGACACGCTTTTGGATGTGGTCGACCACGCCATCCGGGCCTTTGGTTTCGACGCTGACGAATTCGTGCACGAACTGACGGACTCGATCATCGGCGACAACTACCCTGTTCCCGACCGTATTCTTAAGCACAACGCCGCCATCGCCCATGAATACCTGATGTGGGCCATGTGTGCCGGGCACCGTCCCGATGCGCAGTTCGACCTGTTTGCGGTGGAAGGCGGCACGGCGGCCATGTGCTATATCTTCAAATCGCTCAAGGCCAACCGGCTGTTGAACCCGGGCGACACGATTGCCCTGTGCACGCCGATCTTCACGCCCTATCTCGAAATGCCCGAACTTGAGGATTACAGCCTCGAGTCCGTTCACGTGGAAACGGACGAGGAAGATGGGTTCCAACTGACCGATGCTGCAGTCGAAAAGCTGAAGGACCCCAAGGTCAAGGCCTTCTTTCTGGTCAATCCGGGCAACCCGTCGTCGGTGGCCCTTAGCAATGCTTCTCTGCGCAAACTCGCGGATTTGGTCGAGAACCACAGGCCGGACCTGATTGTCCTGACTGATGATGTGTACGGCACTTTCGTACATGATTTCACCTCGGTCATGGGCTACATGCCCCGCAACACGATCGGTGTTTATTCCTATTCGAAATATTTCGGCTGCACCGGTTGGCGGCTCGGCGTGATCGCCGTCGCGCAGGACAATATCTTCGACGAAAAGCTCGCCGCGCATCCTGCCGAGATCAAGCAGAAGCTCGACAAGCGTTACGGCACGCTCAGCCTGCATCCCAGCGAAATCAAATTCGTCGACAGGCTCGTGGCCGACAGCCGGGATGTGGCCCTGAACCACACCGCCGGATTGTCCCTGCCGCAGCAGGTCATGATGACGTTGTTCTCGCTCTGCGAGCTGGTCGACACAAAGAAAGCCTATCAGACCGCCTGTATCGAACTGGTGCATCGACGGTTCCACCTGCTGACCGAAGCCTTGGGGATCGAGGTCCAGCCGGGCGATCACTATGACGCCTACTACGGCATCATCGACTTCGAATTCTGGCTGCGCAAATACGTCGGCGAAGAGGTCGTGGACTGGATCAAGAAGAACGTCCACCCGTTGGACATCGCGTTCAAGCTGGCCGAGGACTACGGGATCGTGCTGCTGAACGGCAGCGGTTTCGATGCGCCGAACTGGTCCGCGCGGGTATCGTTCGCCAATTTGCCGGACGAAGCTTACACCCAGATCGGCCGCGCTGTCCGTTCGGTCGCGCGCGGTTATGTGCAGGCCTATCGGGCGGCGAACAACAAGCCACTTCACGGTTGAATCGCCGTTAGCGGTCACGGTCATTTTCTGCGCCTGTGACATCGCGGATGTTGCGTTTTTCGGCTTTATTGATAAACCCGGGTAAATCTGAATCATCGGGAAAAATTATCTATAAAATGTCGGCTACATCGAACACCTGGACCCGCGAAACCGCTCAGGCCATCTATGACCTGCCGCTGATGGATCTTCTGTATCGGGCGCAGACCGTACATCGCGAGAATTTTGACCCCAACAAGGTGCAGATGTCGCGGCTTCTGTCGATCAAGACCGGCGGCTGCGCCGAGGATTGCGCCTATTGCTCGCAATCCGCGCGCAACGGCTCCAAGCTGAGCGCCTCGAAACTGATTGAGGTCGAACGCGTTCTGGCCGAGGCCCGCAAGGCGCGCGAGTCCGGCTCGACCCGGTTCTGCATGGGCGCCGCATGGCGTGAGCCGAAGGCGCGCGACATGGATGCGCTGGTGGCGATGATTCAGGGCGTCAAGGCGATGGGCATGGAAACCTGCATGACGCTGGGCATGCTGGACGACACCCAGGTGGTGCAGCTGCGTGATGCCGGGCTGGATTATTACAACCACAACATCGACACGTCCGAGCGTTACTACCCCGAGGTCATCACCACCCGCACCTTTGCCGACCGGATCGACACGTTGAACCGCGTGCGCGAGGCGGGGATGAAGGTCTGCTCGGGCGGCATTCTGGGCATGGGCGAAAACGGCGAGGACCGGATCGACATGCTGGTGACGCTGGCCAACCTGCCCGAGGCGCCGGACTCGGTTCCGATCAACATGCTGATGCCGCAGGCCGACACCCCGCTGGCTGACGCCAAGCCGATCGACCCGATCGATTTCGTGCGCATCATCGCGCTGGCTCGGATCATGATGCCGAAATCCCATGTCCGCCTGTCCGCTGGCCGCAGCGACATGAGCGACGAGATGCAGGCCATGTGCTTCTTTGCCGGTGCCAACTCGATCTTTGCTGGCGACACGCTGCTGACCGCCGAGAACCCCGAGGAAAGCAAGGACGCGATCCTGTTCGCCAAGCTGGGCATCCAGCCGATGGAGGCGGAGTCCGAGGCCCGCGTGGACGCGGCCGAATGACAGCGACCGCAAGGCTGGGCAATGCGCTGAAGGTGCTGGAAACGCGCCATCGGCTGCGCAGGCTTGCGCCCCGCACGGGGCTGGATTTCGCGTCCAACGACTATCTGGGTCTGGCCGGGTCCGACGTTCTGAAACGTGCGGCGCAGGACGCGCTGGACCGGGGCGTTCCGCTGGGCTCGGGCGGGTCGCGCTTGCTGCGCGGCAACCACCCCGAGCACGAGGCGCTGGAAGCCGAGGCCGCCGCCTTTTTCGGCGCCGAGGCGGCGCTGTACATGGGCGGCGGGTTTCAGGCCAATCAAGCCATTTTCTCGGCTCTTCCCGCGGCCGGGGATCTGATCCTGCATGACGAGTTGGTCCATGCCAGCGCGCATGAAGGGATGCGCCTGGGTCGGGCCGAGACCCGTGGTTTTGCGCATAACGACATTTCGACGGCGCGCGCGGTGCTGGCCGACTGGCGCGCGCAAGGCGGCACGGGCCAGGTCTGGATCGCGGTCGAAAGCGTCTATTCGATGGAGGGCGATCTGGCCCCGTTGACCGCCCTGGCCGAACTGGCCAGAGCCGAGCAGGCGGTGCTGGTAGTGGACGAGGCCCACGCCACGGGCGTCTTTGGCCCGAACGGGCAGGGGCTGGCCCATGGGTTGGACGCCGAGGTGCTGACATTGCATACCTGCGGCAAGGGGCTGGGCGCCAGCGGCGGGCTGATCTGCGGACCGCGTGAAATGATCGACACCCTGATCAACCGGGCGCGGCCGTTCATCTATGCGACGGCCCCGTCGCCGTTGGACGCCGCAATCGTGCGGGGCGCGCTGCGGGCCGTCGGACAGGACCCGGGCCTGACTTTGGCCGCGCGCGACCGGATGGCTCATGCCCACGCCGAGGCCGCGCGTTTGTGCGGTCTGACCGGATTTCACAGTCAGATCATGCCCGTCATCGTAGGCGAGGACGCGGCCACGATGGATCGCGCCGTGCGACTGCAACAGAGGGGCTTTGACGTGCGCGGCATCCGCCCGCCGACCGTGCCGCGCGGCAGCTCGCGGCTGCGGGTCTCGATCACCGGCAACGTTGGCGAACAGGACATCACGGCGGTGTTTCAGGGCATCGCCGAACAACAGGCAGGACCCGTATGACCGCAGTGATCGTGACCGGAACCGACACCGGCGTCGGCAAGACCGTGTTTTCCGCCGGGCTGACCGCGGCCCTCGGCGCGCAGTACTGGAAACCCGTGCAATCGGGGCTTGAGGAGGAGACCGACAGCCAGATCGTTGCGCGCCTGTCCGGCCAACCGGTCCTGCCCGAGACCTATCTGCTGAACCTGCCCGCCTCGCCGCACCTGTCGGCCGAGGCCGAGGGGGTCGAGATCGACCTCGATCGGCTGACCCTGCCGCAGACCGATGGCCCGCTGGTGGTCGAAGGGGCAGGGGGCGTCATGGTGCCTCTGAGCCGGCAGGACTATTACCTTGACCTGTTCGCCCGCTGGCAGGCACCCGTGATTCTGGTGGCCCGAACGGCCCTGGGCACGATCAACCACACGACCCTGTCGCTGATGGCGCTGCGTGGCGCCGGCTGCCCGGTGGTCGGCGTGGCCTTCATCGGCGACCCCGAACCCGGGGTCGAACAGACCATCATCCAGATGTCGCAGGTGCTCCACCTGGGACGCCTCGGCCGGATCGAGACTCTGACACCCGACACCCTGCGTCACGCCTTCGAGGCGATCGACATGGACACGATCCGAGGTGCCCTGTGACCCCGCTGGAATTTGACGCCCGCCACCTGTGGCACCCCTATACGAACGTGGCCGACCCGGGCCCTATGCATCTGATCGACCGGGCCGAGGGCGTGTATCTGTACCGCGAGGATGGGGTGAAGATGATCGACGCCATGTCCTCGTGGTGGTGCGCCATCCATGGGCACCGTCACCCGGCGATCACCGCTGCCATGCAGCAGCAGTTGGACCGGATGCCCCATGTCATGTTCGGCGGTCTGACCCACCGGCCCGCGATTGATCTTGGCCGCAAGATGGTGACCCTGCTGCCCGAGGGGCTGGACCGGATCTTCTATTGCGACAGTGGCTCGGTCTCGATCGAGGTGGCGATGAAGATGGCGGTGCAGTTCCAGATGGCCCATGGCCGCACCGACAAGGTCGAGTTCGCCACGATCCGCGGCGGCTATCACGGCGACACCTGGAAGGCGATGAGCGTCTGCGACCCCGTCAACGGCATGCACGGGCTGTTCCGCGGCGCGCTGTCGATCCAGCATTTTTTGCCGCGCCCCTCGGTACGTCTGGGCGACGATTGGCCCGAGGACCCGTCGCAGAACGGGCTCGACGCTCTGGAACAATTGCTGCGGGACAAGGCGCACCGGCTGGCTGCGCTGGTGCTTGAACCGGTCGTGCAGGGCGCGGGCGGCATGTATTTCTATCACCCCGAGTGGCTGCGCCGGGCCAAAGCTCTGTGTCAGGCCCATGACGTTCTGGTGATCTTCGATGAAATCGCCACGGGTTTCGGCCGCACCGGAGAGTTGTTTGCCGCCACCCATGCGGAGGTAACGCCGGACATCATCTGCCTGGGTAAGGCGTTGACAGGGGGGCATATCTCGTTCGCCGCGACCGTGACCACCGAACAGGTGGCTTATGGCATCGGCACAAGCGAGGCTGGCGTATTCATGCACGGCCCCACCTACATGGCCAATCCGCTGGCCTGCGCCGCCGGCATCGCCAGCTTGGGGCTGCTGGAAGACGGCGGCTGGCAGGCGCGAGTGCGGGCCATCGAGGCGCAGATGAAGGCCGAGCTGGAACCGGCGCGGGGCCTGCCCGGCGTGGCCGATGTGCGGGTGCTGGGCGCCATCGGCGTGATCGAGATGGAGCACACGGTCGATCCGCGCGTCGCGCATCGGCGGGCGCCGGAGACAGGGGTCTGGCTGCGTCCCTTCGCGCGCAACATCTACTGTATGCCGCCCTATGTAATCTCGGGCGACGAGCTGAGCCGGGTGACGGCGGCCATGGTCGAACTGGCGCGAGGCGACGCATGAGGCGGCACTGGCTGACCCGTGACGGCGCGGCGCAGTTGACGCTGGTCTTTGGCGGTTGGGCGCTGGGGCCTGCGCCGTTTGCGCGCCTGACCGGGGCGGCGGATGTTCTTGTGGTTGACGACTATCGCAGCCTCGATGACGCCCTGCCCGAAACTGGTGACTATGACACGGTCCGGCTGCTGGCCTATTCCTTCGGGGTCGCTTCGGCCGCGCATTGGCTGGCGGGGCACGGAGTGACCTGTGTCCGCAAGGTTGCCGTCAACGGCACGCTATTTCCGGCGGATGCAGACCGGGGCATCGCGCCCGAGATGGTGGCAGCCACGGCCGACGGCCTAAGCGCGGCCAGCTTTGCCCGGTTCTGCCGCCGGGCCGGGCTGGATAGCCCCGCGCCCGGGATCGATTTTGTCGCCGCGGCCGAGGAATTGCGGGCCATCACGGCGCGCGGACGTGCTCCCGATCCCGGGTTCGACCGGGTCTGGATTTCCGCCTCCGACCGCATCGTGCCGACGGCTGCGCAGGAAATGGCCTGGGGCCAATCGGACACCGTGCGCGGCATCCCCGGCCCGCACCAACCTTTCGCGGCGGGGCAGACCTGGGCGGAGTGGTTCGCATGAACGCCATGCCCACGGACCGCATCCGGCGCAGTTTCAGCCGCAGCTTCGGCAGCTATCACTGCGCCGCTGGCCCGCAGGCCCGGATCGCCCGCGCATTGGCGCAGCGGCTGGTCGGTCTCGGGGCACCCCGCCAGTTTGGCACCCTGTTCGAAATCGGCTGCGGCACCGGCCATCTGACCGAGGCGCTGCACCAGCAGTTTTCGTTCACCCGGTCCACGCTCAACGACCTGATGGCCGAGGCCCGGGACACCGCGCGGCGATGGGGCGCAAATTTTCTGCAAGGCGATATCCGAAATGTGACATGGCCTGCGCGGCCCGACCTGATCGCCTCGGCCTCGACGGTCCAATGGCTGGACGATCCGGCGGCAGTGGTTCGCCGCGCGATGCACGAGGTCGCACCCGAAGGCTGGGTGGCCATTTCGGGATTCGGCCCGGACCAGTACGCCGAGCTTTCCGCGCTGGGGTCGGCCGCCCGCGCGCCCGGCTTGTGCGCCCCTGATGATCTGGCCGCAGGCATCGGCCCCGAGGTTGAAATCCTTGACCTGTGGCAGGATCGGCAACCGCTGTGGTTCGACACGCCGTTGGACGTGCTGCGCCACCTGCGTGAGACCGGGGTGAACGGCCGTGCGGCGCAGGTCTGGACCCGCGCCGACCTGACCGATTTCAGCACACGCTATCGCGCCGCGTTTTCCGGCCCCGAAGGCGTGCGCCTGACCTATCACCCCGTTTGGATTATCGCCCGCAAACCCGGTTAGGGGCCAACCGGTCGCATCCGCCCCCCCTACACCTGCCCGAAAACTGGTGATAGGCCTGTGCCCAGGGGAGGATCGGCTTGGACATTTCCGAACAGCGCATCAAAGAGATGACCACCGCAGGGCTGAACCTGATCGGTCAGGCCCTGTCGATCTATGACGACAAGCTGCGCCTTGTGGTCAGCAACAAGCGCTTTCAGGAAATGTTCGACCTGCCCGAAGCCCTGGTGCAGCCCGGTGCGCTGTTCAGCGACACGATCCATTTTCTGGCCAGCCGGGGCGAATATGGCCACGATCAATCGGTCGAGGATCTGGTCAGCGTCCGGGTCGAACAGGCCTTGGCGTTCGAGCCGCACTACATGGAGCGCGTGCGCCCCAACGGACAGGTGATCTCGATTGAGGGCGCGCCGCTGCCCACCGGTGGCTGGGTTGCCGTCTATACCGACATCACCAGCACCAAGCGGGTCGAAGAGCTGCTGCGCAGCCGGTCTGAGGAGCTGTCGGACCAGTTGCTGAGCCATGCCGAAGAGCTTTCGGCGACCAACCGGCAACTGGCGGCCACGATCAGCGCGCTGGAAGAGGCCAAGCGCCAGCTGACCGAGATCGAAGCGCGCACCCGCATGACCACCGAGATGATGCCGGCCCATATCGCGCATCTGGATGCTGAGGGGCGGTACGACTATTCCAACCGGCGGCTCAGTTCGGTCCTGCCGGGGCGGCCGTCTGACATCCTGGGGCTGCACATTTCGCAGGCGCTTGGCGCGCATGCCTACGAGAGGGTCCGACCGCATCTGCAACAGGCCTATGGCGGGCAGGCCTCGGTGTTCGAATTCACCGAGGATCAAGATTCGCGCCGTATCCGTGTTTCGTTCACGCCCGATGGCACGGGCGGCGTCTATATCATGTCGGTGGACATCACCGAGGAAACACAGGCCCGCGTGGCCCTGCAGCAGACCCGGCGCCGGGCGATGGCCGCGCAAATGACCAGCGGGCTGGCGCATGATTTCTCGAACCTGCTGACCATCATCCTGGGCATGCAGGCCAAACTGGAGAAGATGGACCTACCCGAAGACGCCGCCGAGCTTGTCGCAGCAACCCAGCAGACCGCGCGGCGCGGCGGGCAATTGCTGAACCGCATCGCCGACATGACCGGCAATCGCACTCCGCAGCCACAGGCCACCGACATGCGCGGCTTGCTTGAGGATCTGCGGGTGCTGGCCTCGCCTTCGCTTCCGCGTGGGGTGGGGCTGTCGGTGGTCAACACCCTGCCGGACGAGGCGCTGATGCTGGACCCGGGCATGGTTCAGGACGCGTTGTTGAACCTGGTGCTGAACGCCCGCGACGCCTGCGGCAGCAGCGGGCAGATTACCATCAGTGCCCATGCGATCGGCCGGATCTGGGTGGAAATCACCGTATCCGATACCGGTCCGGGGTTTTCGCCGGATGCGCTGGACAAGGCGCTCAACCCGTTTTTCACCACCAAGGGCAGCAAGGGGTCGGGGCTGGGCCTGCCGATGGTCTATGACACGGTCAAGCTGGCAGGCGGAGACCTGCAACTGCGCAATACGCCCTCGGGCGCATCCGTGATGCTGCGGCTGCCCTACCGGCCCGCTCCGCCTGTCCAGTCGGGCCTGGCGCTGCTGGTCGAAGACAGCGACGACTTGCGCCACCAGTTCCGCGACATGCTGGTCGATCTGGGCCTGTCGGTGATCGAGGCGACCTCGGCGGATGAGGCGCTGGTCCTGGCCACCAGCCTGGACGATATCTCGGTGATCCTGTCGGACATCCGGCTGGAGGGCGCTGCCACCGGCATTGATCTGGTCGAACGGCTTGCTCTGCCAATTCCGGTGATCCTGATGACCTCGCTACCCTATGATGACCCGCTGCACCGTCAGGCTCTTGCCAAGGCGCCGGTCCTGCGCAAACCCTTCACCCGCGCGCAATTGTCCGCGCTGATCCGAACCGAGGCCGCCTGATGACCCAACCCCTGGTGACCATTCTGGACGACGAACCCGAGATCCGCCGGATTCTGACCGAAGCGCTGGAGGATGCCGGGTTTAGAACGCAGAGTTTTGCCCGCGCCCGCGAATTCGAAGCGTCACTGAAACGGGTTACGCCGGATGTCTGCCTGGTGGACTTGTCGCTGCCGGATACAGACGGGTTGGCGCTGGTGCATCGGCTGGCGCTGGAACAGGGGGCGGCGGTCATCATCATCTCGGGGCGGGCACAGGTACAGGACCGGGTGACGGGGCTGGAGTTGGGGGCAGATGACTACATCACCAAACCCTTTGACCCGGCTGAGGTGGTGGCCCGCATCCGCGCCCGTCTGCGTGCGCCCAAGGCACAGCAACACCATTCGGATGTGGCTCGGTTCAACGGCTGGACTGCCTATTTCGATCGCTATGTGTTGCTGTCCGATACCGGCGCTGAAACACCGTTTAGCCATGCCGAAGGCGAAGTGTTGCGGTTGTTCCTGGAAAGCCCCAAACGCCTGATCAGCCGCGCGCAGATGCAGGAAACACTGGGTGGCGCAGCCGGTGAAAGCTTTGACAGGGCGATGGACGTGCGTATTTCCCGCCTGCGCACGAAGCTTGGTGAAGACCCGAAAAACCCGCGCCTGATCAAGACGATATACGGCGCAGGGTATATCTTTCTGGGGGATGTCGCATGGGATTGACCAATTCCGCGGGCTGGATTTGACCTGTAGGACGCCGAACCAGACCACTGGTGAAGCGGTCTTGTTTCTTGGGCTGCCTCTGGAAATCCGGCTTAAGTGATCTTAACTTCTGCCGGCTACACTTTGCGGTGCGGTGTTGAAGCGCGTAACTATGGCAGCTTGCAAACTCTGCGCTGACGCGCAAGAAAGCGTCAGCTTGATTTGGAGACCCTTATGATCAGGAAAACCTGGGCCAAGTGGCGATCCGGCCATATCGGCCGGCTGGTGGGCGACAGTCTGCGGGCGCAAGGCAAGAAATATGCGGTTGCCATGTTTGCCATGATGATCGTTGCCGCGACCACCGCAGGGACGGCCTGGATGATGGAAAACATCGTCGATGCCATGACGTCGCCTGACATGCGGTCTCAGGTTCATATCATCGCGTCAGCCGTTATCGTGCTGTTCTTGGTCAAGGCGCTGGCATCTTACGTCCAGTCCGTGTTTCTGGCTCGCGCCGGCAACCGCATCATCGCCGAGCAGCAGGAGAAGTTGTACAAAAAACTGCTTCGGCGTGGGGTGGATTTCTTTTCCAAAAGCGAGTCTTCGGACCTTCTGATGCGTGTGACCCGGGGCGCGGGGGCAGCGCGGACGCTGGTCGACGTGATCGTGACCACGTTCGTTCGGGATGCGCTGACGCTCGTGGGTCTCATTTTTGTGATGGTATACCAGCAGCCTGTGCTTTCGGGGCTGTTTTTCATTGTTGGGCCGGTCGCGTTGCTGAGCGTGCGCTATCTTTTGAAAAGCGTCCGCTCGATCATGCAATCCGAGCTCAAATCACTGGCCGAAATCATCCGGGTTCTGCAGGAAACATCGGCCGGGATCAAAATCATCAAGGTCTTCGCACTCGAAGATCGAATGACCGAGCGGATGAACTCGGCCATAAGAAGCGTTGAAAAACGCTCGAACGAAATTGCCAAGCTGCAATCCATCGCCAGCCCAATGATGGAATTTCTGGCTGGTGTAGCCGTTGCCGGCGTGTTGGTCGTCAGCACTATGGGAATTGCCGGAACTGAACCGCCGACCGCGGGTCAGCTGATGTCCTTCATCACGGCGCTTCTGATGGCCTATGAACCGGCCAAGCGGCTGTCCCGGATGCGGGTGACCATCGAATCCACGTTGGTTCCGATCGAGATGATGTTCGAACTGCTGGATCAGGAAGACCCAATGCGCGAAAGCCCGCAACCGCAAGAGCTGCGGTCCGGTCCGGGCGAGGTACGCCTGCGGAACGTCACCTTTGGCTACAGCGGTGGTATGCCGGTGATCAATGGAATGAACCTGACCTTCGAGGCTGGAAAGACAACCGCTCTGGTGGGGCAGTCGGGTGGAGGCAAGTCCACGATCTTTGGCCTCATCATGCGGTTCTACGATCCTGACCAAGGCTATGTCGAGATCGACGGACAGAATTTGCAGGATGTCAGCTTTGCCTCCCTACGGCGCAAGATTTCCTATGTTGGCCAGGATACTTTTTTGTTTTCCGCGACGGTCATGGAAAACCTGCGATATGCCCGTCCCGATGCGACCGAGGACGAGATTCGCGATGCGGCCAAAGCCGCGCATGCGCATGACTTCATCATGTCGCTGCCCAAGGGATACGACACCGAAGTCGGAGAGAACGGTGCGTTTCTGTCGGGAGGGCAGAAACAGCGGTTGGCCATTGCCCGCGCCATTCTTCGGAAGGCTGAAATTCTGCTGCTCGACGAAGCGACCAGCGCGCTGGATGCCGAGTCCGAGGCTCTGGTGAAGCAGGCGTTGGATAAGCTGACGGAGAACGTGACCACGATCGTCATCGCTCACCGGCTGTCGACCGTGCTTGAGGCAGACAAGATCATGGTTGTTCAGGACGGTCAGGTGATCGAACAGGGCAAGTTGGATGAGTTGATGGAACAGAATGGCAGCTTCCGCCGCCTGTTCGATCAGCAATTCAAGACACCGGCTGCATAATCAATCCCGCAAAGCCTGGTTCTTTACCTTGAGAACAGGCTGGATGAGATAGTCGAGAACGGTCTTCCTGCCGGCCAGAATGTCAACTTGTGCGATCATCCCCGGAATGATCTCTACCTCCAAGCCATCGGCGTCCAACAAGGTTCCGCTGGTTCGGATTTCGACCACGAAAACTTCCTCGTCCTGCCGCTCTGACCGTGTAATCGTATCCGCACCGATGCGAACAATTTCGCCGTCCAGCGCGCCGTATCTGGCAAAATCATAGGCGGTGATCTTGACCTTGACCTGCTGACCTGCGCGTAGAAATGCGATGTCGTCAGGGCGGACATAGGCTTCGACCAGCAGGTTGTCGTCCAGTGGAACGATTTCGACAAGATCCTCGCCGCTGCGGGCCAAACCGCCCAAAGTCGTGCGGTGGATTCGGTTTACGATGCCCCGGACTGGCGCACGAACCTGCGCGCGCGCCGCGCGGTTCTCCAACGCGGGCAGGGCGGGTTCAAGCGCCGCAAGCTGCGCAGTGGCAATGGCAAGATCGGTCAGTGCCGCGCTGCGAAACCGGCTTTTGGTAGCCGTGATGCGGTCATCGATTTCACTCAGCCCGGTTTCCAGACGGTTTGCCGCGGCCACGGCCCTTACCTTGCGGCCCTTCCATTCCGCCTCGCTGCGTCGCAGGGCCAGCAGAGTTGTCGCAGGCTCCATCTTGCGGCGGACCAGAGGCTCCATCAAAGCGCGCTCTTCGGACAGGACCTTGAGTGTTTCTTCTGCAGTGACTCGGTCCACCAACCCCTCTTCCAATTCGCGCTGCCTCTGCTCACGTTGGCGTTCCAGAATGGCGATCTCGTCGGCCAACTCCGATTTTCGGCCGAGATACAGAGCCGTTTCCGAGCGAACGACGTCTGGTGCTTGTTGCACAAGCTCGGGCTCGAACCGCAAATCGGATCCGTCGATTTCGGCCTGCAATCGCTTAATACGCGCCCTTAGTCCCAATGCCCGTTGCCGCTCAGCGTCCAGCTCGCTGCCGATTTGTGTCGCGTCCAATTCCATCAGCAAAGCGTTTTTGTCGACGATCTCACCCTCTTGAACATGAACAGCCTGAAGAACCCCGGGTTCGGTTGCTTCGATCACCTGAACGTCGCCAGACGGCACAACGCGACCGTCTGCGCGGACCACGTCGTCCAGTTCGGTGACGAAAGCCCAGACGCCGGCCGTCAGCATGCAGCCCATTATGGCCAGCAGCAAAACCGAACCGCGAAACCCCGAGCCGCCGTTCATTTCGCTGGCCAATCTTGCAAGGTCAGGATGCCGCGACATTCATGTGCCCCCGCGCGTCTTTGGCTCGTTTGGTGAGAACTGACTTGACGGCGTCAACGCCCACTTTGCCGTTTTCGATCACGATGACCCGGTCGACCAGTTCCAACAGACTGGCCCGATGCGTAACGATGACCATAGTCGTATCCGCAGCCGCTGCTTTCAGCCGTTGAATGATGTTTGCCTCATTCTTGAGATCCATCGCGCTGGTGGGTTCGTCCAGCAACAGGACAGGCGGCTGCCCGATCAATGCCCGGGCTAGGGCGATCGTCTGACGTTGCCCGCCCGAGAGCCCCTCGCCACGTTCGGCCAGTATCAGATCGTACCCGCTGGGATGCCGCGATACAAAGTCTTCGACGCCCGAAATGCGCCCGGCCCGGATTAGATCTTCGTCGCGCGGGCGGACGGCGCCGGCCGCGATGTTTTCGCGGACCGAGCCCGAAAACAGCCAAATATCCTGCAGGACCGACCCAATGTTGCGCCGAAGGTCCCCAGGATCAATCTGGCGGATATCAATCCCATCCAAAAGAACCGATCCGACACGGGGCTGGTACAATCCCAGAAGCAGTCGTGCGATGGTGCTTTTTCCTGATCCGATCCGCCCGAGGATCGCAACTTTTTCCCCCGGCTTGATGTCGAAGGACACGCCTTTCAGTGTGTCCTCATCCTGGTCTGGGTAGGCGAAATACACGTTGTTGAACGTGATGCGCCCTTTGAAGTTGGAGCGGCTGATCCAGGTGCGCCCCGACGGCCTCTCACTATCGGCTTGCATCATTGCGTCAAGGTTCCGGTAAGCACTGCGCGCCTGGTTGAACCGAGTCAGGGTTTGAGACAGCTGACCCAACGGTGCCAAAGCCCGTCCGGTCAGCATCACTGAGGCGACCAAAGCGCCCATGCTGGTCAGGCCGTCCGCTATCAGAAAAACACCGTAAAACACGATCAGGACCTGGGCCGCCTGCTGCGTGAAACCGGTCAGGTTCAAGGCGAATTGAGTGATGGCACGCGACCGAACACTGTTGCCGGATTGTCGTTCGATCGCCTCTTCCCAGCGTCGCCGCATCGTGCTGTCCGCAGTGGTGGTCTTAATCGTTTCCAGACCGGCCAGAGTTTCGATCAGCACGGATTGCTTTGACTGGCCATCAAAAAAACTGCGTTCCGCCAAGCGGGACAAGAGCGGCTGAATGGCGAGCCCGGCGACCAGCACGACTGGTACGGCGAGAGCTGGGATCAAAACTAGCGGTCCGCCGACCATGTAGATCGTAAGCAAAAACAGACCGATGAACGGCAAATCAACCACCAAGACCAGCGTAGCCGATGTGAAGAACTCGCGGAGTGTTTCGAACTCACGCACCGTGTTCGCCATGGCGCCGGTTGAGCCGGTTCGGGACTTCATCTGGATATTCAGAAGTTGATCGAAAACACGCCGACCCATCAACATGTCCGCATTCTGTCCTGCCCTGTCGATGAAACTGGCGCGCAGGATCTTCAGCACAAAATCAAAAAACAGCGCGATGCCGACACCGATGGTCAAGGCGACCAGAGATTCCACGGCTTCATTTGGCAGAACCCGGTCATAAACGGTCATGATGAAAACCGAGGTTGAAAGCCCCAGGATATTGGTCAGAGCCGCGGCCAGAGCAACCTGCAAGTACGACCAACGATTGGCCACAAGCGCTGATCGGAACCAGTGACGGCTTGGTTGGCTTGGGTTGTTTTTGATTTCCTCGGAGTATGCTCGACGAAATAACATCGCATAGCCGGAATAGACGGCGTCGAGCTGGCATTCATCCATCTCACCAATGCTGTCTCCAAGCTCTGGGTCGTGGATCAACAGACGGTCAGACTTCGAACGGCCATGGTAAACCACAGCCCGCTGGTCCTCGAGCAACAGTATCGCCGGTGCGAGGCTGGGATCAAACTCCGACAGCCGGCGCGGCCCGAAGCCCGCCTGCAATCCATGGTCATGGGCCAGTGCGATCGCGTCCTGCACCTTCAACCCACCGGAGACCGAGGATTGGGCCGCCAAAAGGCTGGCTTTGGTCAATGGCCGGCCAAGCTCTGCCGCCACATGCAGCAGACATGCCTCAAAGTTGGTGAGGGGCAGGGATGTAGGAGGCTGGCTGCTTTGGGTCATGGTCTGTTGCCCCATGTTCTGAGCTGGATGCCGAGCAGATCAATGATGTCGCCAGTAAGGCTGAGCGCGGCGTAGTTCGTTAGGAAGAAATTCTGCTCCGCCAGGATCAGTCGCTCTTGGGCGTTCACATAATCGCGCTGCGCGTCCAGTATTTCGATTAAGCTGCTGCGCCCGATCTGGAATTGCTCTTGAGTGGCGGCAACGCTGTCGGCATTTGCGGCAACTGCGATGCGGGCCTCGCGCAGACGCTGGGCGCCGGCCTTTTGGTCGGATCGAATGAAACCTAGCTCGCGCTGGATTTCCCGAACAAGAACCTCACGGGCATATTCCGCTTGTTTGACCCGCGCTTCGGCGGCGGCAATTGCAGCCCGCCGTTGACCGGTGCTGTCCAGCTCGTAGTTGACCGAGAGGTCTACGCCGAAATTAGCGTCCCTGCTGTCGTCCTGGTTGGCAAATGCCGAAACCCGCACGTCCGGCTGACGCCTCGCAGTTGCGGCAGAGCGGTCTGCCTGTGCCGCCAGAACCGCAGCGTCTGCGCGTCGAACCTGCGGGCTGTCCATCACGATGACGGCGTCGCTTCTCGACAGGTTGGGCGCTGGGACAGGGGGATCCAGTTTGCGTGGTGGGGTACCGAACACCTCTTGGAATCGCGCATTGGCACGATCAGCCTGAGCCCGGGCATCCGCCAACTTGGTCCTGGCATCCGCGACCCGAGAACGCGCCGTCAGAACGTCGGCCGCGGAACCGGCCCCTTGCGCGGCGCGGTCGGAGATCTGTTTCTCGATCTCCTCATGGCGACGAACGTTTTCTCGAGCGATTTCAACGATTTTCCGCCGGTCGATGACCAACACATAGGTTTCAATTGCGGCAAGGGCCGTCGCGGCTGCGGTTTGAAGCTGATCGCCGCGGCTTACGAGCACGCGGGCCCGTGCCGCTGCCAAGTCTCCGGCGGCAGCTCCCCCGTCGTATACAAGCTGTGATACCCGCAGATATGGCGATACATCCGCAATATCTGAATCCACCCGTTCCGATCGGGCATTTACGCCAAGTGACACCTGCGGAACAAAGGCTCCTTCTGCCGCGTCCATATCTGCAAAGGCTGCGTCAACGCCGGTCTCGCTCTGCGCCAGGTTCGGGCTGGTTTCTACCGCGCGCCGTATTCTCTGGCCGAATGAACTGCGAGTCAGATGGTCCGACGGCTTTGTCGCGCCAGCGCCCGTTGATCCTTCTGAAAAAGCCATCTCAATCGGGGCAAGATCCGGAACCGGCTCACAAGCCGCAGTGAGCACGGCCACCGAACCGACCAGTAGAGGCAAGATGAGTCGATCAAAGGCAGGCATATTTGGCCTCCGCGTCCGACAAGTCTCGTTCCGCGGCAATGGCATCCAAGAACCTCACAAGGTCGGAGTCCCTGCCGTTTGCGGGAGTGCTGATCACCTTGGGAGAATGCGTCTGGCAGTGGTGTATCCACAGAAGATGGTTGAGCGAGACTTGATGAGCGTAAATCAACTGCATCGCTCCGCTAGATTGCAGAACCGCTGTCTGCGCCGGCCCAAGTTGGTTGAAGCGTCGAAAGTCCACGCTCATCCAACCGTCGGGCAACTCCGCATCCTTAAAACGGGTCAATTCGACGAATAGGCCCAATTCCTTTATCAGCGCGCAGGCACGTCGGGTTGCGTTGCGATCGGCCAGAAAGCTCTTCAAGAAGCCCTTCAGGGTTTCCAGTTCAGAGGAGATCGAGCCGTCCTTTGCGAAGAACGGGCTGCCGGATTGGTCACAGGACACGAGTCCAATGGTTTCATCTACAACAAGCTTGCCTGAGCTGGTGCGCGATCCTGCTTCGCCACCGACCAGTTCGATCGAAAACGGATGGCATCTCAGCAAGGAAGGAACATAGGTGGCCCGCCAGCGTCCTTGGTCCGAAACAAATGGTGTTTCCGGAGAAGCTGCGGTCGCCAGAATAGCATGCGGCGATACCCCGCCCCCCGAGGATCGAAACGCAATTGGAAGAGCGGCGGCGGCTTCTGAGACTTCCGCACTTACGATCTCGCACTCCAATCTGCAGCGCGCGAAATCGTAGGATGTAGATCTGTGCCACGAGCGATCGGAATGTCTGTCGAAAGTGACGGGTACTGGGCCGTTCTGTGCCATTGATGTCTCCGCTGGTCCGTTAAGAAAGGGCCGGGGCGGCCCCACCTTTTCATGCTTGTCAGGATCAACTTGACGCGCCGGTCGGATCGGTATGCAGGATGTTGTCGCTGCTCAGAGCGCTCAGATCACCCAGGCCGTCAAACTGCGCGACCGTGCTGACCGTGGCAGAGGTTGGGGCGGAATAGTCCACCTTGACCAGCACACTGTCAGTTCCATCGCTGGCCAGCAGATAGATCTCATCTCCGGCTTGAGCACCGCTAAGCGTTTCGGCGGCGGCTTCCAGAGTATCAGTTGTCAGATCTGTGAGTGTGGTTGTCAGCCCTACAAAACCTGTGTCGGTCGAAATCATGTCGCCAAGCGCCAGTGTTTCGACACCTGTTCCATCACCGCGAAGCGATGAAACATCCAACCCGCTGAACACAATGGCGTCGGCCATGTCGGCTGCAGGCCCCAGGGTGAAACCCGTTACGATGTCGGTGCCGTTGGCCGTCGGGTCAGCTTCGAAAACGATAAGATCCCGGCCAGCGCCGGACAGATCGATCACATCGTCACCGTCGCCACCGCGGATGACATCGTCGATACCCGTGGCCGCCAATGTGTCTGCGCCGTCTGTTCCCAATACCCAATGGGTCGGGCCACCGTCGGGCGTGTTGATCGTCAACTCGATCGGCTTCGTGGGGTCCAGCACCGTCATCGTGAACGTGACGACAGGCTGGGTCAGGTCGCTAAAGCTTGTCGCGGCCCCGCCAAAACTGATTTCCGCCGCCCCGTTCGGGTTTGCCAGAAACAGATCAAAATCGGAGTTTTCGACCTCGGATCCCGTGTCATAGGTCACGACCGCGGGGTCAAAACCCAAGTTGGCCGTGAAAGCCATCCCGCTGGATGTGTCCCGGTCGGCATCGGCATGTATTTCGAAAGTTATCGTCGACCCGCTCCGGCCTGCCTCGGAAATGAAATAGGCCGCTGGAACGTGAGCCGTCGCCTGGTCTGTCGCGGGTAGGGGGTTCGGCCCTCCGGCAACCGTCGCTGAAACCGAAAAATCCAAAAGGTCACCCGCCGTTGTACCCGAAAACGCCGTGGCAGGTACGTTCAGGCTCCACGTGCCGTTGGCCGCGACCGTGGCTGTTCCAACAGAGACCGAGTTCAGCATCACCTCAACGGTTTGTCCTGCGCCGAGACCTATGGATGAACCGCTGACCGTCAGGCCGCTGGATTGCGCGTCACTCAGCAAAACCGCGTCGTTGGTACCGACCTCATTCAAGGTCAGGATGGGTCGGTAGTCAGTGGTCACCGAGTCTGCCGCCTGAGGAGCGGGGTTGCCAGCCAAGTCTGAAACCGATGCGGTGATAGAATAAGTTGCTCCCTCAGAAAGAGCGTTCAGATCAGCCGTAGGAATGGTGGTCGACCAGACCCCACCCAAAGCGGTGGCAGTATAGGTCTGCCCGTTCAGCCCGACAGTAATGGTTTGCCCATCTTCGGCTGTCGTTGTCCCCGATACTGTCAGGTCGCTGTCCTTCTCGGTGACGTCTAGAACCGATCCAGTTCCCAGAGGGTTCAGTGAGATAGTCGGGGCGCTGAAATCGGTGTTGAACCCAGTCGAAGTCGTCTGTGCGTTTCCGGCTGCGTCGCTGACTGACGCGGAAATCGTGTAGGATTCGGCATCTTGCAGGCCGCTAAGGTCGAGGGGTGAAGCGGTGTAGGTCCACGCGCCACTCGTCACTGTAGCGGTGCCTGAGACATCCACAGTCCCGTCCGCTCGTTGAACCTGGATCGAGACGACCGTTCCATCAGGCGCGTCGGAAATGCCAGAGACCGTCATTCCGCCGGATTGCTCTGCCAGGTTCATGGTGCCCCCGACCGATACCGTCGAGATTGACAGGGCGTGGGCCGTAAAGTCGGTGTCGAAGCTGCCAGTGGCCTGCGCGGCCGGGTTCCCGGCACGGTCCGAAACATCGGCGGTCGCGGTGACGGTGGCACCGTCGGAGAGGCCGGCTAGATCGGCTGCGGGAACGCTGACACTCCAGGTGCCACCTGAAACGGTGGCGCCGTAGGTTTGGCCGTTCAATCCAATGGTCACGGCCTGGCCGTCTTCGGCGGTCGTCGTTCCGGATATGCTGAGGTCGGTTCCCTGTTCGACCGCGTTCATGACCGCGCCGTCCGAAAACGTGTCGATGCTGATCGTTGGCGCGGTCGCGTCTTTGGAAACTCCTGCACTCGCCTGCGGGGCCAAGAGGCCATCGGCATCCGTCACGTCGGCGGTGATGGTGAAAGTTGCGCCGTCGGCAAGGGCAATCAAATCCGCGCTCGGCACGGTCACGCTCCACGTCCCTCCGGACACAGGGCCCGTGTAGGTCTGCCCGTCCAAAGTTACCATGACTGTCTGGCCATCGGTTACATTCCCGGTTGTGCCGCTGATCGTCAGATCCGCCCCGACTTCGGCTGCGTTCAACACCGCACCGACGGATAGAGGCGAAATCGAGATGGACGGTCCGCTCAGATCCACGGGTACCGAAACCGCAGCAGGCGTGGCCGGGTTTCCGGCGGCATCGCTGATTGCGGCACTGATGCTGATGGGGCTACCACTGACCAGAACGCCGAGGTCGGCTGTGGGAACTGTCACACTCCAAACACCGCCTGAAGCGGTGCCGCTGTAAGTCTGGCCATTGAAGGCCAGCACAATCGGTTGGCCATCTTCGCCGGTCGTCGTGCCGGTAATCGTCAGGTCCGATCCGACGTCTACAAGATCAATCTGGCCGCCTGCGACAGGGTCTATTGTTATGGCTGGGGCGGAAAAGTCAGTATCAAAGCTGTTGGTGGCTTGAGTCGCCGGATTGCCTGCCCGATCCACCACATCAGCGGTCACAGTGACGGTCGCGCCATCGGGCAGAGACGCCAGATCGGCGGCCGGAACCGTGACGCTCCAAGTGCCGCCGGACACGGTTGCGGTGTAGATCTGACCGTTCAACCCCACAGTCACCATCTGACCGTTTTCCGCATCGGTCGTACCACTGATTTCCAGATCTGACGCGCTCTCGGCCGCATTCATGGCCGCCCCGTGGGAAAATCCTGTTACCGCTATGTTCGGAGCGATGGTGTCGATGGTGTACGTGGCTGTTTCGACAGCGATCTCACCTCCGGCTCCATCCAGGTGTCGGATCGTCACGGATGTGACCCCCTGAGGCAACCCTGCCGCCTCGACTTGGCTCAGCGAAACGCTCCAACTGCCGTCCGGCCCCGCTGATACGGTTTTGGTGACCGACCCGATGGTTACCTCGACCGAAACGGTGCCATCAGGTGCTGTCGCCTTGGCGGTGGTGCTGTTGAGCGAATTTCCCTGCAACTGTGACAGGTTCAGACTGGGCGGGCGTGGCGATTCCGCGGGCGTCGCGGCATCTTCGCCGCCACCGCCGCCAGCGGCGGCCGCACCGGCCAGACCCAAACCACCCAGCACCGCGCCCGCGGCTCCCATGCCGCCGCCACCAGCTGCCGCTGCTCCGGCGGCTTCAGCGGCCACTGCAAGCTGCGCGACTTCAACGGCCACGTCTTCGGCAATCATGATCGACCCGTTGTCCAGAACGTGCACGTTTTCCGCGGAAACCAGGACTGTGCGACCGTCCAAGAGCTTCAGTTGGACGTCGCCGTTGGGCAGAAGTTTGACCGACTGGACACCGGGCAGGACATCGGCAAACTGAAATGTGCTCAACTCCTCCTCAGTGGCTTGGGCCAGCGCCGGCAAGGCCAGAAGGGCAGAGGCCAAACCACCGCCGACGCCCGATCCGGCCCATCGGCGCAGACGTGCTTTGACCCATCTGCGGACATGTTTCTCATGCCCTGCATCTGGTGAGTCCTTCTGGATGGAGACTTCGTGCGAAACAGGTTTCATCGTCATCATGTCCTCACAATTGGTGGCCGCGGATACCCGCGCGGCAAGACCGAAGAAGCCAAGTTCTGTTCTTCTTTCCTGCTGCCGAGTTATTCATGCGGTCGGACCTTGAAAAATTGAGTTAATCTGGAGCCGAATTCCTCGTTTTAACCACAATTTCGTTCTCGTCTTTGCCTTGGCACCGCGTCACCCTTGAAAGGACTGCCAGCGATGGCATTGGGGGTGATCTGAGTTGATGCTTCAGTTCGAAAGAGTGGTTGCAACGGGGAGTCCGGCGCTCGATTCAGGTATCGGCGATACGGCTTTAAAAACGTTTAACGGTGTTACGTATCTGTACAGCACGACCCGGGCAGGCGGCGGCATCGTCGTCTGGCAGCTTGTGGATGGTGGGGCTCCGCAATTCCACGACGATCAGTATTTCAGCGGCACCATATCGTTGCAGGTCGGCAGCCTTGGCGCTCTGGTCGCATTGGGGGCAAGCGATCTGTTGACACTGGACGTCGATACAGCCACGGGCCTTGTCGGGTACGAGTTGAATACGGATGGCACGATCGGGGCGCTGCAGGAAACGGCGGCGATTCCCGGAGGCGGTGATGTCACCGCATTGGTCCAGTACTCGGTGGGGGCGGTCGACTACCTGGCGGTGGCCCATCAGGACAGTGGGCTCATCGGCACCTACGTGGTGAACTCGAATGGTTCGCTCAGTCATGTGGGCTCGGTCGCGGGTAATGCCGGGGCGATGCGGACCGCGGCGGTGGGCGGCAACCAGTATGTCGTCACCGCCAATGCCACCGACAATGCGATCCGGGTGTTCAGCGCCGATCAGGGAAGCGGGACGCTGATCGAAGTTGACAACACGACGACCCAAACGCTTGGGATCAGTTCTCCGACAGCGTTGGAAACCGTTGATGCGTATGGACACACCTGGGTTCTAGTGGCCGGGTCCAGCAGCAACTCCATCAGTGTGATAGAGCTGCGCGCAGACGGAACACTGGTTCCAAAGGATCATGCGTTGGACACGTTGGGTACCCGTTTTGGCGCAGTTCAGGACATGAAGGTCGTCGAAGTCGATGGACGTGTCTTTGTCGTTGCCGGCGGCGGAGACAACGGAGTGACCCTGCTGACAATGACCTCTGATGGCAAGCTGATCTACCTGGACAGCTTTGCGGATACGCTGGATAGCGGTCTTCAGAATGTTGAGACCATCGAGGTGGCTCATGTTGGGGACGACCTTCAGATCTTTGTGGCATCGCAGCAGGATGCAGGGCTAACCCAGCTGACAGTGTCTTTGGACTCCTTGGGCAATGTCATCGAGGGGAATGGAATCGTAACCGGAACCGCTCAGGACGACATGCTGAGCGCCGGCGTTTTAGACACTGATTTGCAGGGCGGTGCCGGTGACGACATTCTGATTGCCGGTCGCAGTGAAACCACCATGCAGGGCGGTTCCGGCGCGGACATCTTCGTTATGCGGTTCGGCAGTGGATTGACGACGATCACGGATTTCGAGGCCGGAACCGATCGGTTGGATCTGTTCGACTACCCGATGTTGCGCGACCCCGGGCAGCTGACCGTGACGTCAACGGCACAAGGGGCTCGGATTGAGTTTATGGATGAAACCGTCGATTTAATTTCGGCCGACGGTGGCACACTCACCGGCGCCGAAATCTTCGGGTCCGGTTTTGAGGGGCCGGATCATATCCCCGTTGACTTTGGCGTGCTCACGGGGCCCGAGGCCTCGGCCGGTGTGACGGGTCCAATCACCGTAGAGTCTTCCGGTTCAAACCCCGCGCTGAGCGATGCTGAGATCGTGTTCACGCCAGTTGGAAACAGCCCGATATCGGTACAGGCCGACGATCAGGGCCAATTCGATCTTGATTTGCCATCAGGTTCGTTGCCGGGTCATGTGGACATCATCAAGTCCTATTCAAATGCCAGCGGAGAGATCACGGCCCTCGATGCGCTGCAGGTTTTGCGGATAGCGGTCGGTTTGGGACCAACCTGGGGACCTGCAGCCCCCGAAAACCTCATCGCGGCCGATATCACCCAGGATGGCACCGTCAATGCACTGGATGCCCTGGCCATCCTGCAGATTGCCGTTGGGTTGCCCACCGCACATGAGCCGGAATGGGTCTACCTGGACCAGAACGCCGATCTTTCCTCAATCACGCCCACGAATGTCGACTATCAAACCGGCGCTGCGATTGTGGCTCTGGATGGGGTGTTCAGTGTGGACATGACGTCGATCCTGCTTGGGAATCTCGAAGCGGTGTAAGTTGGCTATTCGGGGAACGCAAAAGGTGAGCAAAAAGGTATCGGGCCTCCGCGCAGACCCAGGTAAGTCTAAGCATTGCAAATGGCGACCCAGCCGATGCGGCATCTCTAGCCAAGTTCCGGCCTGAGGTGGTGGTTCGTTCGTCACGCCTCGTGGCTGCGGAAAATCCGTGTGGTCGAGAAATAGCGTTCCAACTCCTCTATACGCTCTTTGCTTTCTTCCCAGCGCGCTTCCTGAACCTCGGCGATCAGGGTTTCCGAAATGAGTTGAAGGGCGATCGTTGAATCCCAGCTTGATGGAGCTTCGACCAGAGCGTGAAAGGTATAGTTGGCCGATTTGCCGATGGGTGACCCCCATTGGTCGGTGAACAGCACGACGGTCACTCCGCGATCGGACGCAACTTGTGCCAGCTTCTCCAGATGCGCTTCGTAGCGGCGGATGTCGAAGATGACCAGAACCGAGCTTTCGTCCATGTCCAGCAGGTATTGCGGCCATACGTTGGCCGAGTTGCCCAGCATGGTCACGTTGGGCCGGATGATCTGCATGTGGTTGAACAGATAGTCGGCGTTCGAGCGGGTGATGCGGCCGCCCACGACATACAAATGGCGCTCGGTATCGGCTAGCAACTGGGCCACCGCGTCGAACATCGACTTGTCCAACCGCTCCAGCGTGTGGCGCATATTGGTCCATACGGCTTGGGCAAAACGCGTGATCGGATGCTCGGTTTCATCATCCACGATCCAGGCATCGCGTTTCGAGATCGGCTTTTGGATCTGTGCCGCGACTTCTTCGCGCAGCGCCTCCTGCAGCGCCGGAAACCCATCGAAACCCAGTTTTCGCGCCATGCGAATGACCGTCGGGGTGGACACTTGTGCCGCCGCTGCCAGCTTGGTGATCGATTGCAGCCCACCCATCGGATAATCCTGCAACAGGACCGATCCCAGCTGCCGTTCCGAGCGGGTCAGGCCTTCAAGTTCGTCCTGAATGCGTTGTTTGACCGTTTTGGCGACAGAGGCCATCGGCGCCCTCATATTATTCAATTTGCTACAGGATATGAGTGATTGTAATTTTGTCTACAGAAATTTTCTTGACAGGTCCAAGGCCGCTGTAACAAATGCTACGCATGCAGTCCAAGACCGAGTCATCCCTGTTATCTCCGCTGGAAGCGCCCGCCGCACGTCTGTTGAACGCGCGTGGCGTGGCGCGCGCGGTTCTGGTGTGCGAACACGCAAGCCGGTTCATACCTGCGGCATTGGAAGGGCTGGGGTTGGACGACGTGGCGGCCCGTTCACACGCGGCCTGGGATATCGGGGCTCTGGAGGTTGCGGTTGAACTGGCCGGCGCCCTGGATGCGCCTCTCGTACACTCGCGGGTCAGTCGGCTGGTCTATGACTGCAATCGTCCGCCCGAACGGGAAGATTCGATGCCGCCGCGCAGCGAGGTGTTCGCGGTGCCCGGCAATCAGGGTCTGACGGCGGAACAGCGCGCCCAGCGAGTTCGCGAGATTTATGAACCGTTCCGGGGTCTCTTGTCGCAAACGCTGGACCGCCGCCCAGAACCGCCTGTCCTGATTACGATCCACAGTTTCACACCAATCTACAACGGCAAGACCCGGGCGGTCGAACTGGGGATATTGCATGACTCTGATGACCGTGCGGCTCAGGTCATGCTGAACCATGCAGCGCATTGCGGGCTGAGAGTGGCGTTGAACGAACCCTATTCGCCAGAGGATGGTGTCACGCACACTCTGCGTGAGCACGGTATCGCGCGGGGCTTGCCCAACGTGATGATCGAGATCCGCAATGATCTGATCGACACGCCGACCGGGGTCAATCGGATCGTGGGGCTATTGACGCCAATACTGGCCGCCACGGTCGAAACCTTTTCCGACGCAGGGCAGAACACATGAGGGCAGGGGTGCAGGTATGAGCTTCATGCGGGGATATATTGCGGTCATTGACCGCATGAACCGCTGGATCGGGCGGGTCGTCATGTACGGCATCTTCGTGATGATGGGCATCCTGCTGTGGTCGTCGATCTCGAAGACCTTTTTCCTTCCGTCGCTCTGGACGCTCGAAGTCGCGCAGTTTGCGATGGTCGCCTATTACATCCTGGGCGGGCCGTATTCGATCCAGATGGGTTCGAACGTGCGGATGGACCTTCTGTACAGCGAATGGTCGCACCGGCGGCGGGCCTGGACCGATGCGATCACCGTGCTGTTCCTGATCTTCTACCTAGGCGTGATGATCTATGGCGGGTTCGACTCGCTCAGCTATTCCCTGCAATATGGCGAGCGCAGCCCGACCGCCTGGCGCCCCTATCTGTGGCCGATCAAGGTGATCATGGTCGTGGGGCTGATCCTGATGCTGCTGCAGGCCATTTCCGAGTTGTTCAAAGATATTCTACGCCTCAAGGGCGATGACATCCCGCGCGAGGTGATCTGATGTCGTATGAGTTGATCGCCATCCTGATGTTCTCGACCATGATGCTGATGCTGCTGACCGGTCAGCGCGTGTTCGGCGCCATCGGTTTCGTGGCCGTGGTGGCTGCGCTTCTGCTGTGGGGCGACCGCGGCGGCTATGACATCGGGTTTTCGGCCGCGATGAAGCTGATGAAATGGTACCCGCTGCTGACGCTGCCGATGTTTATCTTCATGGGCTATGTTCTGGCCGAGTCCAAAATCGCTGACGACCTGTACAAGATGTTTCATGTCTGGATGGGTGGACTGAATGGCGGGCTGGCCATCGGAACGATCGGTTTGATGGTGCTGATTTCGGCGATGAACGGGCTCAGCGTAGCAGGCATGGCGATCGGGGCCACGATTGCGCTGCCCGAACTGCTCAAGCGCGGTTATGACAAGAAGATGGTGACCGGGGTGATCCAAGCCGGGTCGTCGCTGGGCATTCTCGTGCCGCCGTCCGTGGTGCTGGTTCTCTATGCGATGATCGCGCGTCAGCCTGTGGGGCAGCTTTGGCTGGCGGGCATCCTGCCGGGTCTGATGATGGCGGGGATGTTCATCCTGTATATCGTGATCCGCTGCCGGATAAACCCCGAGCTTGGCCCGGCTCTGTCGAAGGAAGAGCGCGACGTGCCGATGGCAGAAAAACTACGGCTGCTGCGCGCGGGGCTGCTGCCGCTGGCGATTTTCGCGGCGATGATGGTGCCCTTCGTCAATGGCTGGACCTCGCTGGTCGAAAGCTCGGCCATCGGGGCGCTGACGGCTTTTGCCGCCGCCGTGCTGAAAGGGCGGATGACGCGCAAGGTGTTCGAGGTCTCGGTCCGCTCGACCCTGGGCATCACCTGCATGTTCATGTGGATCATCCTGGCCGCGCTGGCCTTTGGCGCGGTATTCGACGGGCTGGGCGCCGTGCGCGCGATCGAGACCCTGTTCACCGAACGGCTAGGCCTGAACCCCTGGGTGATCCTGATCCTGATGCAGCTGAGCTTCATCGTCATGGGCACCTTCCTGGACGACACCGCGATGCTGGTGATCGTGGCGCCGCTCTATGTGCCGCTGGTGGGGGAACTGGGTTTTGACCTGATCTGGTACGGGGTGCTGTACACGATCACCACGCAGATTGCGTACATGACGCCGCCCTTCGGCTATAACCTGTTCCTGATGCGGGCCATGGCCCCGCCCGAGATTTCGCTGCGCGACATCTACGGTTCGATCCTGCCCTTCGTGATGGTTATGACGCTGGCACTGGCCATCATCATGACCTTCCCGCAGATCGCGCTGTGGCTGCCCGACTACATCTACAACAAATGACCCCGGACATACCGGGGCACATGCGAGAGGTTGGTCTCTCGCCCATCGAAACCGACAACGGAGAGAGAAGATGACGAACAGACGCACATTCCTGAAAGGGGCCGCCGCGGCCCCGGCAGCCGCGCTGGCCACCCCGGCGCTTGCGCAATCCACGATCCGCTGGCGCATGCAGACCTATGCCGGCCCCGCGCTGGCCGAGCATGTGATCGACCCGGCCATCAAGATGTTCAACCAGATCGCCGGCGACCGGATGCAGATCGAGCTGTTCTATGCCGACCAGCTGGTGCCCACGGGCGAGCTGTTCCGCGCCATGCAGCGCGGCACGATCGACGCGGTGCAGTCGGATGACGACTCGATGGCCTCGCCCACCGAAGTAACCGTGTTCGGCGGCTATTTCCCGTTTGCGTCGCGCTATTCGCTGGATGTTCCCGTCCTGTTCAACCAGTACGGTCTGAACGAGATATGGGACGAAGAGTATTCCAAGGTGGGCGTCAAGCACATCTCGGCCGGTGCGTGGGATCCGTGCCATTTCGCCACCAAGGACCCGATCAACAGCCTGGCGGACCTTCAGGGCAAGCGGGTGTTCACCTTCCCGACGGCGGGCCGGTTCCTGTCGCAGTTCGGCGTGGTCCCGGTGACCTTGCCGTGGGAGGACATCGAGGTCGCCGTGCAGACCGGCGAGTTGGACGGCATCGCGTGGTCGGGCATCACCGAGGACTACACCGTCGGCTGGGCGGATGTGACCAACTACTTCCTGACCAACAACATCTCGGGCGCTTGGGCCGGGTCTTTCTTTGCCAACATGGACCGTTGGAACGAACTGCCCGAAGATCTGCAGACCCTGTTCCGCGTCTGCACCGATCAGTCGCATTACTACCGTCAGTGGTGGTATTGGGGCGGCGAGGCATCGCTGCGCGTGAATGGTGACAAGATGAAGCTGACCTCGATCCCGGATGAAGAATGGGCGCAGGTCGAAGCCGCCGCAGTGGCCTTCTGGGATGAGATTGCAGCCGAGTCCGAGACCAAGGCCAAGGTTGTCGAGATCATCAAGAAGTACAATGCCGACATGCAAAAGGCTGGCCGTCCCTACCGGTACGGCTAAGGTGAAACCGGCCTGCCCTCATACCGGGGGCAGGCCGTCGAAAACGTCAGTCCGGCAGGTGGCGCCGGCGCAGAAATAGGTGGCTCATGCTCAACTTCGACACGCTCAAGACCCAGGTTGCCGAAGGCTCGGTCGATACTGTTCTGGTCTGCATGGTGGACATGCAGGGCCGCTTGATGGGCAAACGATTCCACGCGGGTCATTTCGTGGCCGGGGCCTGGGAAGAAACCCATTGCTGCAACTACCTGCTGGCCACCGATCTCGAGATGGCGACGCCGGACGGCTATGCCTCGACCAGCTGGGAGCGCGGCTATGGCGACTATGTAATGAAGCCCGACCTCAGCACCCTGCGCCCGGTGCCGTGGCTGGAGGGCACGGTGATGGTGATGTGCGACGTGCTGGATCACCACACGCATGAAGAGGTTCCACACGCGCCTCGGTCTATTTTAAAGAAGCAGGTCAACCGGCTGAAGGCCATGGGTTATGACGCGATGTGCGCCACCGAGCTGGAGTTTTTCCTGTTCGAGAAGAGCTTTGACCAGATACGCAAGGAGGGTTTCCGCGATCTGGAACCGATCTCGGGCTACAACGAGGATTACCACATCCTGCAGACCACCAAAGAAGAGCATGTGATGCGGCCGATCCGCAATCACCTGTGGGATGCGGGCATTCCGGTCGAAAATTCCAAGGGCGAGGCCGAGGCCGGGCAGGAAGAACTGAACATCAAATACGCCCCGGCCATGCAGACGGCCGAGTATCATTCGATCGCCAAGAACGCGGTCAAGGAGATCGCGTGGCAGCACGGCCATGCAGCGACCTTCCTGCCGAAATGGCATCATGACCGGGTCGGGAGTTCGTCGCATGTGCATCAGTCGTTGTGGGCGGACCGGCAACCGGCATTTTTTGACAAGGCCGATCCGCTGGGCATGTCGGACCTGATGAAAAACTACATGGCGGGCCTGCTGAAATACGCGCCCGACTATACCTGTTTCATGGCGCCGTACATCAACAGCTACAAGCGGTTCATGAAGGGCACCTTTGCGCCGACGCGCATCATCTGGTCGGTGGACAACCGCACCGCGGGGTTCCGGCTGTGCGGGGATGGCACCAAGGCCGTGCGGGTGGAATGCCGGATTCCGGGCTCGGACATGAACCCCTATCTGGCCATCGCCGGAATGCTGGCCGCCGGAATCGCGGGCATCGAGGAGGGGCTGGAGCTGCAGCCGCCCACCAAGGGTGATGTCTATCAGGGGGATACCGGCATGATTCCGGGCAATCTGCGCGCGGCGCGGGATGCGTTGCACGGGTCGTCCATGCTGCGGGCGGCCATGGGCGATGATGTGGTGGACCACTATGTGCGCGCCGCCGAGGTCGAGATCGAGGAATTCGAGCGTGTGGTGACCGATTGGGAGATTGCCCGCGGGTTCGAGCGGGCGTAGAGGGCGGATGTGAGGGGCCAGCCCCTCACGCTCCCCGGGATATTTTTGGCCAGATGAAGCAGCGGGCCTGCTTTGCTTGAGGATGGAGTGACCAATGGGTCAGGTGTTGAAATGTATCTCGCCGATCGACGGATCGGTGTTTGCCGAGCGGAACACGCTGGATCGTGACGCGGCATTTGCCGCAGCGGGCCAGGCGCGGGCGGCGCAGGCGGATTGGGCAGCGCGGCCCCTGCAGGAGCGCATCGATCTGGTGATGGCCGGCGTTGCCGCCGTGGGTGCGATGAATGACGAGATCGTGCCGGAACTGGCCCGGATGATGGGGCGGCCGGTGCGTTATGGCGGCGAGTTCGGCGGTTTCAGCGAACGCGCGACCTATATGGCGGGCATCGCGCGCGATGCGCTGGCTGATATTGCCGTGGGCGAGGACGAGACGTTCAAGCGATACATCAAGCGCGTGCCGCATGGCGTGGTGTTCGTCGTGGCGCCCTGGAACTATCCGTACATGACGGCGATCAACACTGTGGCGCCGGCCTTGATCGCGGGCAATACGGTTGTGCTGAAACATGCCACGCAGACCTTGTTGGTGGGCGAGCGGATGGCGCGGGCCTTCCACTCGGCTGGCGTGCCCGAGGACGTGTTCCAGAACCTGTTCCTGAGCCATGACGTGACCAACGATCTGATTGCAGGCAAGGCGTTCGATTTCGTGAATTTCACCGGCTCGGTCGCCGGAGGGCAGGCGATGGAGCGGGCGGCGGCCGGTACCTTTACCCCCGTCAGCACCGAGTTGGGGGGCAAGGACCCGGGCTATGTCATGGAGGACGCCGATCTGGACGCGGCGGTCGACACGCTGATCGACGGGGCCATGTTCAACTCGGGCCAGTGCTGTTGCGGGATCGAGCGGATCTATGTGCATGAAAGCCTGTATGACGACTTCGTCGCCAAGGCGGTCGAGATCGTCAGGGGCTACAAGCTGGGCAACCCGCTGGACCCGGAGACGACGCTGGGGCCGATGGCCAATGTGCGTTTTGCCGACGAGGTGCGCGCGCAGGTCGCCGAGGCCGTGGCCGCCGGTGCAGTGGCGCATATCGAGACCTTTGCCGAAGATGACGGCGGCGCCTACCTGACGCCGCAGATCCTGACCAATGTCACACACGACATGCGCGTGATGCGCGACGAAAGCTTTGGCCCGGTCGTGGGGATCATGAAGGTGTCCTCGGATGACGAGGCCATCGCCCTGATGAACGACAGCGAGTTTGGCCTGACCGCCTCGCTGTGGACGCGCGATGTGGCGCGGGCCGAACGCATCGGCGACCGGATCGAGACCGGAACCGTGTTCATGAACCGGGCCGACTATCTGGACCCGGGTCTGTGCTGGACCGGGTGCAAGAATACCGGCCGCGGCGGGGGCCTGTCGATCATCGGATATCACAACCTGACACGTCCCAAATCCTACCACCTGAAGAAGGTGACGGGCTGAGGACGATTTGCCTGCCCCGGACCGACCCCCTCGCCGGGGCAGGCCTTAGACACAAGGAAAGCTGACATGAGTCTTGTTGGAAACTGGTCCTATCCGACCACGATCAAATTTGGTGCGGGCCGCATCAAGGAACTGCCCGCGGCCTGCGCGGCGGCTGGGATCAAACGCCCGCTGCTGGTGACCGACCGCGGCCTGGCCGATCTGCCGATCACTGCCGCGACGTTGGACATTCTCGAAGCCGCCGGGCTGGGCCGGGGCCTGTTCAGCGAGGTCGACCCGAACCCCAACGAAAAGAACCTCGAGGCTGGCGTGGCCGCCTACAAGGCGGGCGGGCATGACGGTATGATCGCGTTTGGCGGCGGCTCAGGCCTGGATCTGGGCAAGATGGTTGCCTTCATGGCTGGCCAGACGCGGCCGGTCTGGGATTTCGAGGACATTGGCGATTGGTGGACCCGCGCGGATGCCGAGGCGATTGCGCCGATCATCGCGGTGCCGACGACGGCCGGCACCGGCTCGGAAGTCGGCCGCGCCAGCGTCATCACCAACTCGGAAACCCATGCCAAGAAGATCATCTTCCACCCCAAGGTGCTGCCGACCGTGGTGATCTGCGACCCTGAACTGACCGTGGGCATGCCGAAATTCATCACCGCCGGGACCGGTCTGGATGCTTTTGCGCATTGCGTTGAGGCCTATTCCAGCCCCCATTACCACCCGATGAGCCAGGGCATCGCGCTGGAGGGGATGCGGCTGGTCAAGGAGTACCTGCCGCGAGCCTATGCCGATGGTACCGACATCGAGGCCCGCGCCCAGATGATGAGCGCGGCCGCCATGGGTGCAACGGCTTTCCAGAAGGGGCTAGGCGCGATCCACGCCATGAGCCACCCGATCGGCGCGGTGTTCAACACCCATCACGGCACCACCAACGCGGTCTGCATGCCTGCGGTTCTGGAGTTCAATGCGTCTGTAATCGCCGACCGGTTCGAAGCAGCCGCAGCCTATCTGGGCATTTCGGGCGGGTTCGACGGGTTCAGGGCCTTCGTGCAGGAATTCAACGACTCGCTGGGTATCCCGCGCAAGCTGTCCGATCTGGGCGTGACCGAGGATGCGATCCCGGAGCTGGTCAAGGGTGCGATCATCGACCCCTCGTGCGGTGGCAACCCCATCGAGTTGACCGAGGAAAACCTGACCGGATTGTTCAGGGCCGCTCTTTAAGTGTTAGTCGGATCCGGGGAATTGATACGCTCCGGGTCCGGTCTCATTCCGCGGGTTGTGGTCCCGCTACCTGTTCACTTGCGAATTCTGCGGGAAATTGAGCGGCGAAAGCACGTTCTGGCTCATTGCGGATCTCGGACCAGGTCGGCGCCCGCTGGAAGCCAGGCGATCTGAGGGCCAGGGACAGCACGGATTTGTCCTCGACATAAATCAGCCCAAGCTTCTCAAGGCGGTCCATCGCAGAGTCAAAAGCGTCCACCCCGTACAAGTCGGATACCTGATCACCAAGAAGCGCCCTGCCGATGATCACTGGGCTCAGGTCAAGGATGGCCCGAGCCGCATCGTCCAATTGGTGAACAACGCGTTTGCCTGACGCTCGCCGGTCGATCACCGTGTTGCCCTCGACGTAGAGGGCTGACGTACCGGCCTCGCTTTGCCATGCAGAAAGAGCATCCAGCGTCGACGCCGCGCGCTGCGCTGGCGGGCTTGGACCGTTGTCGACGATGTCGAAATGGTAGGCGAAATTCCAGACTTCTTCGGGCGGCAGGTCGAATATGAAGGAATACGGCTTCGCTGGTTCGACCTCGACCCCAAATGCCTCGGGGTGTTCAAAATACGGGCTGAACCGGTCCGCTCGCACGGGTCCAATCGAGCCGGGTGGTTGCAGGTGATGCAGCAGCGGAATAAGCTTTGCCATCCGTTCGAAGGCCTCGGGGCTTTCACCGGGAAACCCGTAGAGGAAACACCACTCGACAAAAACTCCGGCCTCGGCACACAGCTTCAGCGTCTGGATGTTCTGAATTCCGCTGACCCCTTTCCTCATATGCGCAAGGGTCGGAGTATCGAAGGTCTCGATCCCCGGCTGGATCTTTCGAACGCCGGCGTCGGCCAGACGGGCGATCACGGTCGGCGAGAGGTTTGATTTGACCTCGTAATGCATCAGGAATGGTCTCGTGTCCTGCGCAAGTTTCGGGATCAGGGTCTTGAGGTAGCGGTGATCCAGAATGTTGTCGACCACGACAAGATCCGGGCCATAGAGATCGGCAAGCGTGCAGAATTCGGCATAAGCCCGCTCGGCTGACTTGCTCCGATAGGTCATCGATTGGCCGTTCAATCCGCAGAAAGTGCAATGGTGTTTCGCTCCCCACCAGCAGCCGCGCGATGTTTCGATCGTCGCCGATGGCACAAGGCGCGCTGATAGCCCCGTAGTGTTTTGAAATTGTTCAAAGAAGGCGTTGAAATCCGGGATGGGCAGCATGTCCAGATCCGTGGTCAGGCGCGGTCGAGACTCGTCCAGCGGGTTGTCCAATTGGCTCCGGTTCAGAAACCCCTCGACCACGGGCAAGGGTCTGCTGGGCCCCAGGGCTTTCAGAAACTCGGGAAAGGCATGGTCGCCCTCGCCAATGCAAACCGCGTCCAGTTCAGGATGCGCCTGCAAAAGCGCGCGCCCGAGCGGCCCCTCGCAGTTGGCGCCGCCCATGACGATGATCACTTCGGCTGACCGTTTCCGCACAGCCCGGGCCAGTGCGATCGAGGCCATGACCTGTTGGAACGAAGACGTAATCCCGATCACGGTCGGGTTCTGTTCCATCACCGCATCGGCGCAACGTTCGACGAATGCTCCGGCCTGCTTTCGGGCGGCAATGGCGTTTTGCATGAACGTCAGCCACTCGACACCCGACACATAGTCACCAAGCACCGTGGTCAGGTAGTCCATCGCGTCCAGATCGCTGCGCGGATAGATCAGATCGCTGAATATCCATTCACCCAGCAGCGCCTGATAGCAGCGGCCATCAGACAGCATGAAATACTCATCGAGGCCGATCGCCTCGGCATAGTCGAAGCTGAAGTACTTCTCGGTCGTCGCAAAGCCGTTGTCCCGCGCCAGCTGCGCGAGAAGAGATATCCCAAGCCCGGGATGTTGCAGAGAAGAAAACGGCATAGACACCAGACACAGCTGATGCAGGGCTGCGCCTTGGTCGTGACTGGAGACGGCCGCGCTTTCGCTCATGCGAAGTTACGCGCAGCGGGGCCGGATCACACCGTCGGACGTATCTTCGTAGGCATTCTTGATGTCTTGCATCGCCGACTTCAGGTCGGATTCACCGGAAAAGACGTTCCCAATCGCGGCCAACAGCTTGCGCGCCTCGCCATCCTGATCGAGCGAGATTCCCAAGCGGTTTACTACGCCTTCGGGGTTGTCGATGAATTCTTTTCGAAAGGCCTCGTCAAGGATGCCGCGGCCAATGATCTGCTGAACATCTTCCAGGGTCAAACCCCGAGTATGGTGGTCACTCATAATTGTTCCTTTCGCAATACAAGGCCAATTGTTAATAGTTTTTTTACTCAATATCAATGCCGTGGATGGTCCGCGCCACCCTTGCGTGGTGTCTGGAAAAAGGCCTTGATCAGCGACATACTGAACTCGGGCAGTCGGGGGGCGCTTGAACATGAGGAAACAGGTCCAGATCGAACCGACCGAGCGCAGAATGTGCACGGTTCTGTTCGCCGACATTGTTCGTTCGACCATGATGATCGGCAGTTTGGATCCCGAAGACGCCGTCAGCCATCTGGGCCCTGCCATCGAACTGATCATGTCGATCTGCGAAAAGTTTGGCGCAACCACGTTGTTCACCGGCGATGGCGCGCTCGCGGTTTTTGGATCACCGAACGCGGACGAGGATCACGCGGTCAAGGCAATAGCTAGCGCCCAGCGGATCATCGACCGCATCGGGAAGCTGGACGATCGGCAGTTGGATGTGCGGGTTGGCGTTCATTCCGGCGAACTACTGGTGGGCCAGTTGCAACACACCCTCGGAGAAGAGCAGGCCTTTCTAGGGCCGGTCATGAACATCGCCAGCAAGATCGAGGCCGCCGCCAGAAAGAACGTGGTCACGGTTTCCGGTCAGGTTTTGGAGAATGCCGGTGATCTGTTCGACCATACACATGTGGGCGATCTCGAGCTGGACGGGGGTGCGGGTCCGATCAAGCTGTTCGAAATCACCGGCCGCAAAGAACAGGTGTCGCGCTGGATGGCGCGGGCGCGTCGCGAACGTTCGCCATTTGTCGGACGCGAAAGGGAACTGGCCGAGCTTGTTGCGGCGTGGAACCAGGCGCGTGATGGCAAGGGCAACTCGGTGCTGTTGCTGGGGGCGGCTGGCGTCGGCAAATCCAGGCTGCTGCATGAGCTGGTCGAGAACTGGCCCCTGGGCGCGCACCAGGTTCTGGAGTTCAACTGCTTTTCGTTGGATCAGGAAGCTGCGTATCTGCCGATCACCCGCGTGATCAATGCCCGTTTGAGACTGTCGGACACCAAATCCGATGCCGAACTGGACCAAAAGCTGTCCGAGGTTCTGGGCGGGACCAAATTTCTGGATGCGCATACCCGTTCGGCCCTGTATTCGCTGTTCAGCCGATTCCAAACGGAACCGGCGCTTTCGGCTGTAGATCCGTCACGCCGACGGAGGCAATTGAACCAGATGCTGTCGCGGCTGGTTCTGTCGATGAAGCAGGACAAACCCCTGCTTCTGTTGTTCGAGGATTTGCATTGGGCCGACCAGGGGACTCTGGACGTCATCGACAACCTGCTGGGGCAGGTGCGGGGAACGAATGTTCTGATCCTCCTGACATCGCGCAACGCGAACCTGTTCACGAATGACCCGGTGGGCTTGCTCAAGGTCGTTCCGGTCGCCCCGCTGGGCGAGGCGGCCTGCAAGGACCTGATCACGCGCTTGCTGGGTCAGAGCGACTTCGATGGTCAGCTGGGCTCATACATCGAAGCCATGAGCGGCCGCACACCGCTTTTCGTTGAAGAATTCGCTCACCACATGCGGGACCGCATGTCGCAAGCCGGGTTCAAGGACGGAGCGATGGACAGCCTGGGCGACATCGAGATCCCCGCCCGGGTTCAACCGTTGATCGCCTCCCGGATTGATGCCCTGCAAAGCGAGGACCGCAAAGCTCTGCAGCTGGTTGCCGTCGGCGGGTTGCAGTGGACGTGGGGTGTTCTCGCCGACACGCTTCAACGGCTGGGCTTCGACGCCAAAGCCCAGATTTCGACCTTGGTGGAACGCGGTTTTCTTGAACTGCCGGAATCTCAGGACGGCCAGCAGCTGCGGTTCAGTCATGCGTTGGTGCAGAAGGTTGGGTATCGCAGTATTCCACGCCAGCGCCGCGCAAGGCTGCACCGTGCGATCCATGAAACTCTGCTGAGCCGCGGCACATCCGACGATCTGGACGTGGCACAGTCCATCGCCCGTCACGCGGACAAAGGCGAGTTATGGCTGGAGGCTGCCGAGGCTTATACGCGGTGCGGCGAGATGTCGATCAAGCTGTTTTCATTCGAGGCCGCCGTCTCATATTTCGAAAACGCCCTGCGGTGCATCGACCAAGTTCAAAAGCGGACCGGTACCCAGGTGGCTGTTGACCTCGGGCTACGCGCCCGACGCGGTCTGCGCGTTTCGCTGGTCGCCAGCGGCGACTTCAACCGCATCCTGACCATCTCACGCGAGGCGGAAGCCTTGTCCGACGCGTTGGGGGACACATCCGCGCGCGTTGCGTTTCAGGTCGACCAGGCGATCATGCTGACGATCTTGGCGGATGTGCGGCAAGCGATGGAAGTGTCTGAGCGCGCGCTGCGGACCGCAACCGACGCCGAAGATCCTCGCCTGCAGGCAAACGCGGCCTTTGCACTGGCCCAGGCTGCGTGGTTTCAGGGCAACTTCGCGGCCGCACGGTCGGCGATTGATCAGCATGCGGATCTGTTCCAGACGGTGTTCCGTGTGGCCGAAGCGGGCACCACCGGGTCGATTTCGGTGCTCGGGCTTGCAACCCGTGCCAACGCCAACAGCATGATGCATCGGTTTGACGAAGCGGATGCAGGTATCCGCGAGGTGCTGTCGATCGCCGAAGAAACCGGCAAGGCCTATGACCTGAGTTTTGCGCTGATCGCGCGGGGGATCTGGTGCTGGCAGCGAAACGAACCGGCTGACGCCGCCATTGCGTTGCGCCGCGCCTTGCGCGTGTCGGACGATGCTGGAATCGATGTTCTGTGCTGTTTCGCAGCGGCTCCTCTGGCTCGGGTGCAGTCGGTGTTGGGTGAGCTTCCAGATGCCCGGCTGGTCCTGAACCGAGGTCTCGAACTGGCGCGGGACATGGAAATGGAAGCCTTCATCGCCTGGCTGCTGTCGGCCGAAGTGCAGGTTCTGGCGCAGGAAGGCAGAACAAAAGAGGCCAAGGAACTGCAATCCGATTTGAACGACCTGTGTGACCGCAACGGGTATTTCCAGCACGAGCAATCAAAGTCATTGAGGGCGTTTAAGATTTGAACCCCCAAAAAGCCACGGCTGAAACGACTGCGCATTCTGGAGCTCGACCTCAGCGATGCAGGTTCAGCATCAGTCGGCCAAATCCGGACGGCGGCGTGGTGATCCCGGCCATCTGCATTGCCTGGAATGCCATCGCCTGATTTGAAGTGACGACGGGCTTGCCAACAGTTTTTTCAAGCCGGTCGATGATTTCCACGCTGCGCATGTCCGTACAGGACAAAACCAACACCTCGGCCTCGGGGCAGTCTGCAGCCAAACCCAGGTCAGACACCGCCTGCGGGGTCAGGGCGCCTTGGCCGTAATTGTCCAGCTGGCCTGTCACTTCGGACCGCGACACGGTTGCAATGCCAGTCTCGGCCAGGAACCGGATTGCCAAGTCATTGATGTCCGCGACATAGGGAGAGGCAAAGCCGATACGTGTCGCCCCCAGCGTACGCAGCGCATGCACCAAGGCGCCCGCGGCCGTAACGGTCTGCGCCCCGCTGCTGGTCTTGATACGGTCGGCAAGTTCGCGATCGAAGGCCGGGCCATGGGTCAGCGTTGCCGAGGTACACCCATAAAGAACGACATCCGGCCGGACACCATGCAAAAGCCTGAGCGGCTCAGCCAGATCGGCGGCGCCAAGACCGTGCATTTGGGCAGCATCGGGGATTTCTTCCTGATCATAGCCACCTATCCGGGCAAAGTGCAGCGAAACGCCCTCGGGCCGTAGCATCGTCATGTCGGGTTCGAGATTGGTGTTCGTGAATGGCACGAGAATGCCGAAACGGGACCGGCCCCTGGATGGGTGGAAATCTGGCTGTGTCATGGCTGAAACTCCTCGGCCCAACGCTCCAGAACCGCGGCCATGAGTTCGAGGTCTGCAGTCTGACCGATGGTGGCACGTAGGCAATTGGCCAGTCCCGCGCAGGATTGCGGTCTCAGGAATATGCCTTTTTCCCGCAGGGCTTTGTCGGCTCTGGTCGCGGTGGATTGGTCTGCAAAGCGGATCAGAAGAAAGTTGGTATGGCTTTTGGGAACGTCGAACTCGGCGGACCGAAGGCGATCGGCGAACCGGTCGCGCAGCTCGGCCGTGATGGCACATGTCTCGTGCATGTAGTCCTGATCGTTCAGTGCGGCCAAGGCAGCCGCCTGTCCGCACACCGAAACATTGTTTGGGTTCATCACCTTGCGTATCTGGACGGCGATCTGCGGTGGGAACAGGCCCCAACCGACGCGAAACCCGGCCAGCCCATAGGCCTTGGACAGAGTTCGAAGAACGACCGTGTCCCCCCGCGCGACAAGGTCGAACATCGGCTCGTTCAGATCATCGGCGAACTCGCCATAGGCCTCGTCGATCACAAGCAGTGTGTTGTCCCGCAACCCTTCCCGAAGCCGCACCAGATCGCGGCGGGAGATACGTGTCCCTGTCGGGTTGCCGGGATTGGCCACAAATACCACCCTAGTATCCTGCTGCATGGCTGCCAGAAGCGCATCGACGGATACGCATCCGTCCACCTCGGCGGCGGTGTCGAAACGGGCGCGAGCCAACTGAGCCACGGTACGAAAAAACGGGTATGCGTTCGCAGGGGCAAGAACGGCGGCGTCTGGTCCGGCAAAGGCCAGCGCCAGACCCTCAATCAGCTCCATCGACCCGTTCCCGCACAACAGACCTTGCTCGGGCAAGCCATGAAGCTCCGCCAGTCGCGCACGTAACGCCGTCCAGTCCGGGTCCGGGTAGAGTTGGCCGTTCGCGGCCGCCTCTGCGACGGCCTGTCCGACCAAGGGACTTGGCGGGCGCAGGCTTTCGTTCTGCGACAGCGAAACAAGGCGCTCTCCTGCCGGCGGATCCAGCTGAGCCAACGCGTAGGGCGACATGTCAGCGACATGGGAAACGGGACGGATCATGGCTTTACCCCATAGACATTCTGTGCGGCCCGGGTGCTCACAAGCTCGTCCCGCACATCCTGTCGAACAGCCACGGGTGACCTTTCGTCGGGTGGCCCAAATCCGCCGCCGCCCGGAGTTTGGAAGATCAGCGTTTCGCCGCCGCCAATTCGCACCTCGCCCTTGCCCGGTAAGTCCGCGCTGTCGGGGCCGAGACGGATGCGACCGGGCGCGCCCGCCAGTCCGCCGTGCCGTCCCTTGGCTGGGTTTGCGATGCGTTCGACCGAAAGGAACAGCATGAAATCCTCGCCGGAGGAGGAACGGATTTCGATGTCCTGCCCCAATCCGCCGCGGAGGCGACCGGGGCCACCGCTGTCCTGGCGCAATTCGCGACGCGTGATCAGGACAGGCGCGACAGCCTCAGTTGTCTCGACCTGGCTGCCCCAAACACCTGAGGGGAAGGCCGTCGCCGACAGGCCATCCAGGCTTGGCCTTGCGCCGGTTCCGCCGCTGAACACCAGTTCCAGAGCAAACTGCGTGCCGCCACGCGAAACCGCCTCGGGTGCGTGGCGCAGAGGCAGGTCGTACATGCACGAGGCGCCTTCGGCCGGCACGGCGCCCGGCAGAGCCTGCGACAGGCAGCCATAGACCAGATCCGGGGTCATCTGTCCCAATGTATGGCGCATGGCCACCGGAGCGGGTGGCTGCGCATTCAGAATGCAATCCGGCGGTCCCGTCACGTGGAATGGCGTCAAAGAGCCTGCGTTGTTTGGGATGTCTGGGCCGATGATGCAGCGCAGGGCAAATACCGTATAGGCCGTTGCATAGTTGAGTGGCACGTTGATGCCTTTGCGCGACAGGCCCGATGTGCCCGAAAAGTCGACCAGAACCCGGTCGTCCGTGATGGTCAGGGCTGCGTGCAAATCGATCTCGCACTCGTACCCATCGACGGTCAGCACATTGCGCCACGTGCCCTTCGGCAGCGCCGAAATGGCCTCGATCGTGCCGCGGCGCGAGGTTTCGATGATGTAATCGGCCAGACTGTCCAAAGTATCGATGCCAAACTCGACCATCATGTCGGCCAGGCGCGCTGCGCCTGTTTCGCAGCACGCGATCAATGCGTAGATGTCGCCCTCATTAGCGATGGGCTCGCGCGAGTTGGCTTTGACGATATCCATCAGCAGCGCGTTCAACTGACCTTGGTCGACCAGTTTGCACGGCGGGATTCGAAGCCCCTCATCAAAGATATCCGAGCCTTCGGGACCCATGCCCAAACCGCCAAGGTCGACCAGATGCGAGGTGCAGGCCGAAATCCCAACCACATTGCCACGATGAAAAACCGGCATCATCAGCAGGAAATCGTTCAAATGGCCAGATGCGATCCAAGGATCGTTGGTCAGAAAAATATCGCCTGGCTTCATTTCGGAGCGGGAGTATCGCCCGCACAGGGTCTTAACCGCTTCGGCCATCGTGTTTATGTGGCCCGGCGTTCCAGTAACGGCTTGGGCCAGCATACGGCCGCGTACATCAAAAATGCCGGCGGATATGTCGCCGCATTCACGAACGATCGGAGAAAAGGCGGCGCGGATCAGCGCCTGGCCCTGTTCTTCGACCACCGCTAGCAGCCGGTTCCACATGACCTGCAGACGGGTATTCGTCGTGTTCATTCGGCGTCCTCCTGTATCCGGTTGAGCCAGAGATTGCCGCCGCCATCGACGCTGGCCTGAAAATCCGCGCTGACGAATGTGGTGGTTTGAGGCTCGGCAATCAGCGCCGGTCCGCGCAGCCAATCGCCGGGTTCAAGACCGGATCGATCGTAGATACTGGCGTCGCACCAATGCCCGCTGACATCACAAAGAATGCGTCGATGGTCGCACGGCCGCGCCGTGCGCTGTTGGGCTACGTCAGGAACCCGGCTGAGGGCAGGGGCGGGTGACGACACCTCGACGGACCAGTTGAGAATCTCGATCGCCATTCCCGGTACCGCGCGGCGGAACAATCGGCTGTACTCGGATTCGAAATCCCGGCGCAGGATTTCGATGTCTGCAGGCCCAAGTGCCCGATCCGGAAGCGCGATCTCGATCTCATGACCCTGGCCGTGGTACCGCATGAAGGCCTTTTTTCGGATCGACAACTCGGCTTCGGGTGCACCGGCGCGGACCACGGCCAGCGCCTCGGCTGTCATTTCGTCAAAAAAGGCGTTGAGGCCGTCGAGATCCGGCTGGTCCAGAGTGGCATAGCGCGACCGGACGATTTCGAAGGTGACCGGGGCATAAAGAAATCCGACCGCTGACCCTACGCCCGGGTCCTTCGGGATCACGATTTGGTCGACCTGACACCGCCGGGCCACTCGCGTTGCGTGCAATGGCCCATTGCCGCCAAAGGCGATCATCACTCGGGTTGCCAACTCTTTTCCGGACTCGACCGCGTGCATCCGACCTGCGGCGGCCATGCTTTCGTCGACGATTTCGCTGAGACCACGTGCGGCCAGGTCCGGCGCCAAATCCAGTGCGCTCCCGATTTCCACGGTGATGGCCTGTTCGGCGGCTGCCGTGTCAATCGTCAGTCGGCCTTCGGCAAACCGGCCGGGTTCGATCAGGCCCTGCACCACATCGGCGTCTGTCACGGTCGCCGCCCTGCCGCCATTGCCGAAGGCGGCAGGGCCTGGCTGTGCGCCGGCACTTTCGGGGCCAACCTGCAGGCGACCCAGCCGGTCGACTCTGGCAATCGAGCCGCCGCCTGCGCCGATTTCGATCATCTCGATCACGGGGATGCGCACCGGCATGCCTGAGCCTTTGATGAAGCGCGCGGCTCTTGCGATTTCGAACCTGCGCGCGGTCTGCGGGCGGAAAGCATCAATCAGACACAGCTTGGCCGTCGTCCCCCCCATGTCAAAGCTGGTTACGGCCCGCGCACCGGTTTCAGCCGCGATCCGTGCGGCAAGGATGGCCCCACCGGCCGGGCCGGATTCGACCAACCGGATTGGCAGGCGGGCGGCCGTTTCCAGGGTTGTCATACCGCCGCCGGCCGTCATCATGAGAATGGGACAGGTCAACCCCTCTGCGGCGAAGCGGGATTGGAACTCGGCCAGATACCCGGCCATCTGGGGCTGGATATAGGCGTTGGCGATGGTGGTGCACAGGCGGTCAAACTCGCGCGCCTCGGGGCTGACTTCGTGCGAGAGCGAGATGGCCAGATCGGGGAGCGCCCTGAGCAACTGGTCCCGCAGAGCCAACTCGTGCTTTGGGTTGGCATAGGAATGCATCAGGCACACCGCCACGGCCTGGGCGTCGCTATCCGCAATCTGGCGCACCAGATCGTCCATTCCCGCGACATCCAGCGGTGTCAGTTCGTCACCACGTGCATCCATTCGCCCGCCGATCGTGAAGGCACGAGCGCGTGGGACCAGCAGGTCGGGCTTGACCAGATTGATGTCATACTGGCTGTAGCGACGTTCATACCCAATCTCGAGTATGTCCCGAAACCCGTCGGTGGTTATTGTCGCAACCGGGGCACCGCGCCGCTCGATCAGGGCATTGGTGGCCAGAGTGGTGCCGTGAATGAACCCGGAAACCTGCGAGAAACCGGCATTGGCGTCATCCAGAACGCGCTTTGCACCAGTCAAGGCACCGACGGTTGGGTTGTCCGGTGTCGTCGGAGTTTTCGTCGTTGCGAGGATATTGGATTGCCCGTCCATCAGAACGGTATCGGTAAATGTGCCGCCAATATCGACGGCCAGCCGAAGCCCAGCGTGATTGTGCATAAAATGAAGCCATGGGCAGAAGTTTCAGATCGGTCCGGGCTGCTGGTTCAGCATCCGGAGACTGCGAAAAACCCGTCCCTCGTCAGACGACGAGGTTGCAACCGGTTGCCCGGCGGCCTTGGTTATCTTTGGTGCAGTCAATCACGGCTTGATCACTCTGGTTGTCGGTCCGATGAAAAAATGCTGCCCATCGCTGGATCACCTGTCAACAGAAATGCGACCGGGCTAGGCGACGTCTCCCTGCAATTGTCGGCTCAGGTTGTCGGCGGCATCCGGGGCATACCGGTCGATCAGGGCACCCAATTCAGGCCGGCAAGACCCGCAATTTGTTCCGGCGTTCAACGCCGCGCCGATAGCGTCGACACTGATCGCTTGCCCGCACGAGATCGCGTCAACGATCGTCTTCAACCCGACGCCAAAACAGGCGCAGATGATCGGTCCGGTGTCCTTGGCATCTGCGGGTGCGCGGCCGGGCAGAACCTGTGCGGGTGGTATGTCCGGCATCGACGCAAGATAGTCCCGCATCAAGGGCAGGGGGCGCGGCGACACGAACAGTGCCGCTTGCAGGCATCCGTTCTGCGACAACGCAATGCGAAATGAACCGCGGGCCGGATCACCTGCCGTGACCGCGTCTGCATCGGTCAGTGCAAACCATTCGCGGGCGGTTTGTTCCCAATTCTGTATCCGGGCATGATCAGCCAGCTCTGTCCTGTAACCGTTGTCCGTTCGGACCGTCGCGCGGTAGGCGACCGAGGGGTTCAGGGGTTTCCTGGAGACGGCAAAGGCGTACCACGCTGCCTGCATGACCGAGATCGAAACGGGTGTGGCCTTGCTTTCGGGTTGTCCGGAAATCGGATCAGTGGTGCCGGGAACCAGCATGTCCACCCGGCCCGAAGGCGCCGTTTCCGCAGTCCAATGGATGGGAGCAAAGGCGTGACCGATGCGAACATCTTGGGTGATGCGCGCGCGAAAAATACCACGCCCAGTGCGGCTGGTGACTTCGACAAGGTCGGCTCTGGATATCCCCTCGCGGGCGGCGTCCTGGGGGTGAATGTCCACAAATGGCTCGGCCAGATGCGCGGACAGGCGGGCTGAAAGACCGGTCCGGGTCATGGTGTGCCATTGATCCCGTGTGCGTCCGGTGTTCATCACAAAGGGATATTGCTGTCCGGGCAGGGCTGCCGGAGGTCGATGGGCAACGGGAACGATCCGGGCCTTCCTGTCGGAGTGAAAGAAGTGTCCGTCACCGAAAAATCTCCCACCTGCACGCTTGCGACCCAATGGCCAGCGGGTGGGTTCCAATTCGGCATAGCCCGCCTCGTCAATTTCGGAGAAGCCCGAAATGTCGAAGTCTTTCCCGAACCGCGCGGCGATTTGGGACATGGCGGCGTATTCCCGGAATATTTCGGCCGGTGAAGCGTAGTCGAACGCGGATTTCCATCCCATGCGGCGGCCAACTTCGGCCAGGATATCCCAATCCGGGCGCGCTTGGCCCGGTGGCTGCAGAACGGCGCGTTGCCGGCTGATGGTTCGGTCCGAATTCGTGACCGTTCCGTTCTTTTCGGCCCACCCGGCGGCCGGCAGCACAACGTCGGCCAGGCGCGCCGTATCGGTATTCAACGTCAGATCACTGACGACCGTGAACGAGCAGGCGGCGATTGCGCGGCTGACCCTGTCAGCTTCGGGCATGGTTGCCGCCGGGTTGGTGTGGATGATCCAAAGGGCCTTGATCTGCCCATCTTCGACCGCACGGAACATGTCCACGGCCTTCAGCCCCGGAGACTGCGGTATTGCAGGCGCCTGCCAATACGCCTGAACCGCGGCGCGATGATCGGCGTTTTCGATGTCCAGATGGCAAGCCAGCGTGTTGGCCAGACCACCCACTTCGCGCCCACCCATCGCGTTGGGTTGGCCGGTGACCGAGAACGGGCCCATTCCCGGCCGTCCGATCCGACCGGTGGCCAGATGGCAGTTCAGAATGGCGTTGACTTTGTCGGTCCCGCTGGAGGATTGGTTCACTCCCTGGCTGAAGACCGTCACGACGCGCGGGGTATTGATCCATAGATCGAAAAATGCGGCGAGTTTTTCGGCAGGCAGGCCGGTTCCCGAGATCTGGTCGTTTCCGGCCGTTTCCAGTGCGGCTTCCAGACCCGAGGTTAGCCTCACGAAGTCCGGGTCCACGGCCCCGCGCCGATGAATCTCGGTCAGCAGTCCGTTGAACAGCGCCACGTCGCTGCCCGGATTCAGCGCCAGATGCAGATCGGCCTGATCGCAGCTGGCGGTGCGGCGCGGGTCGATCACCACGATCCGGGTGCCGCGCGCCTGCCGTGCCGCCAGAATGCGCTGGTACAGAACCGGGTGGCACCACGCCAGGTTCGACCCGACCAGCACCACCAGATCGGCCTGATCCAGATCCTCGTAGGTGCCGGGCACGGTGTCGGTGCCAAAGGCCCGCTTGTGCCCGGCCACGGTCGAGGCCATGCACAGCCGCGAATTGGTGTCGATATTGGCCGATCCGATGAAGCCCTTCATCAGCTTGTTGGCCACATAGTAATCCTCGGTCAGCAACTGCCCCGAGACATAGAAGGCCACGCTGTCGGGACCATGCGCCGCGATCGTTTCGCGGAACCGGTCGGCCACCAGTTGCAGTGCGTCGTCCCAGCCCACATCCCGGCCAAAGGCGCGCGGTGTCAGCAGGCGGTGGCCCAGCCCGACCGTTTCACCCAAAGCTGTGCCCTTGGAACACAACCGTCCGAAATTCGCCGGGTGGTCCGGGTCGCCCCGCACGGTCAGACCGCCGGCCCCGTCCGGGCGCAGCAGCACGCCGCAGCCCACGCCGCAATAGGCGCAGGTGGATCGCACCTCGGGCAGGTTCGAGCCGTCCATCACGCGGCGCTCCGCTCGGTGACGGCGCGGGCGTCCAGCAGGATGCGCCCGCCCTCCAGCCGAACCGGATAGGTGGTGATCCGGCCTTCATCCGCGCCTTGGGCCTCGCCCGTATTCAGGTCGAACACCCAGTTGTGCAGCGGGCAGGTCACCGACTGGCCATGCACGATGCCTTCGGACAGCGGGCCGCCCTTGTGGGGGCAGGCATTGCTGGCCGCGAACAGTTCGGCCTCGGCCGTGCGGAAGATGGCGATGCAGCCAAGACGGGTTTTCACCAGACGCGCGCCACGCAGCGGCACGTCGTCGATATGTCCGATGTCGATCCAGCTCATTCCGCGGCCTCCAGGGTGAAATCTGCAATCGGGGCATAGCTCGGCGCCTTGTCACGCACATGCTCGGCCCAAGGGTCCTTGCGATAGATGCTTTGCGACAGTTCGAACCGCGCGACCAATGCCCGCCTGTTTTCGAGGTCGTCGACCACATTGGCCCTGACCCAGTCCATGCCGACCTTGGCCAGCCATTTGTACAGCCGGTCCAGATACTTGCCGCCCTCGCGATAGGCCTGGGTGACGGCCATCACCACCTCGATCGCCTCGTCCTCGGTCGGGACCTGGCACAGCAGTTCGGTTTCCTTGACGTCCATCCCGGCCGCCCCGCCGATGCCGATCTGATAGCCCGAGTCCACGCAGACCACGCCGATATCTTTGCAGGTCGCCTCGGCACAGTTGCGGGGGCAGCCCGAAACCGCCAGCTTGAGCTTGTGCGGTGTCCACGATCCCCACAGGATCTGTTCCAGCTTGATGCCAAGGCCGGTGCTGTCCTGGGTTCCGAAGCGGCAGTGATCGGTGCCGACACAGGTTTTGACCGTGCGCAGACCCTTGGAATAGGCGTGCCCCGAGACCAGACCGGCCCGGTTCAGATCGGCCCAGATGGCGGGCAGGTCCTCGCCCTTGACGCCCAGCAGGTCGATGCGCTGACCACCGGTGACCTTGACGGTGGGCACGTCGTATTTCTCGGCTGCGTCGGCGATGGCGCGCAGCTCGGCCGGGTTGGTGATGCCGCCCCACATGCGGGGCACGACGCTGAAGGTGCCGTCCTTCTGGATGTTGGCGTGTTTGCGTTCGTTGACGAACCGGCTTTGCGGGTCATCCTGATACTCCAGCGGCCAGTCGGCCAGCAGGTAATAGTTGATCGCCGGCCGGCAGACATGGCAGCCATTGGGCGTTTTCCAGCCCAGCTCCTGCCAGACGGCGGCCTGGCTTTTCAACTCTTGCGCCTTGATCAGGCGGCGCACGTCCTCGTGGGTCAGGTTGGTGCATCCGCAGATCGGTTGCGCCGCCGGCATCTGGAACTCATTGCCAAGCGTGACCTGCAGGACCTGTTCGACCAGACCCGTGCACGTTCCGCAGGATGCGCTGGCCTTGGTGCTGGCGCGCACGGCGGCCAGATCGGTGGCGCCGGCGGCGATCGCCTCGACGATGGTGCCCTTGCATACGCCGTTGCAGCCGCAGATCTCCGCCTCAGGCGGCAATGCTGCAACGGCTGACAGAGGGTCCGCGGTGTCGCCCCCCTGATAGGCCGGGCCAAAGATCAGCGTGTCGCGCATCTCGTCGATGTCGGTGCCGTCCTTGATCAGGCCGAAGAACCAGCTGCCATCGGCGGTGTCGCCATACATGACCGCGCCGATCAGGCGGTCGTCTTCGATCACCAGCCGCTTGTAGACCCCGCGCGCCGGGTCGCGGAACACGATGTCATCGCGTCCCTCGCCCTCGGCGAAGTCTCCGGCGCTGAACAGGTCGCAGCCGGTGACCTTCAGCTTGGTGGCCAGTTCCTTGACCACGAAGGCATCGGGCTGGCCCAGCAGGGTATTGGCCACGACCTTGGCCTGATCGAAAAGCGGCGCCACCAGGCCGAACAGGTGGCCGTCGAATTCGACGCATTCGCCCACGGCCAGCACATCCGGGTCCGAGCTTTGCATCTGCGCGTTCACCTCGATCCCGCGGGCAACGTCCAGCCCGGCATCGGTGGCCAGACGGGTTTCGGGGCGGATACCGACGGCCATCACCACCAGATCGGCGGGCAGCGTCTCGCCGCTTTCCAGCAGCACCGCCTCGGCGCGACCCTCGCCCAGAATGGCCTTGGTCGAGGCCTGGGTCCGCACGGTGATGCCACGGCGTTCCAGATCCTTGCGCAGCAGGTATCCGGCGGCCTCATCCAGCTGCCGTTCCATCAGATGGCCCATCAGGTGCACCACGGTGACGGTCATGCCGCGCTCGGCCAGCCCCGCCGCGGCCTCGAGCCCCAGAAGACCGCCGCCGATCACCACCGCGTTGCCACCCTTGGCGGCCGCGTCGATCATCGCGTTGGTGTCGTCCAGATCGCGATAGGAGATGACGCCGGGCAGGTCCTTGCCCGGAACCGGAATGATGAACGGGGCAGAGCCGGTGGAAATCAGCAGCTTGTCATAAGGGACATGACCGTTTTCGCCCTCGACCACCTTCATCTCGCGGTCGATCTTCACCACATGCTCGCCAAAGCGGCAGGCGATGCCCCGTTGCGCGTACCAGTCGCCGTCATGGGTGACGATGTCCTCATAGGTCTTCTCGCCCGACAGAACCGGGCTGAGCATGATGCGGTTGTAGTTTCCGCGCGGTTCGGCGTTAAAAAGCGTGATGTCGAACACATCTGGCGCGGTCTCGGTCAGATGTTCAAGCACGCGGCCCGACGCCATCCCGGCACCGATCACGACAAGTTTCTGTTTCATGGGGTCACTCCGCTGCAATGGCCTTGGGGGCGGGCGATTTCGGCTTGGCGCCGTGTTCGTATTCTTCGAGGAAATCCAGAACTTCCTGCCGGTAGGCGTAGTAGTCGGGATGTTCGAGCAACGCCTTGCGGGTGCGCGGGCGCGGCAGGTCCACGCGGGTGATCTTGCCGATCGTAGCCTGCGGGCCGTTGGTCATCATCACCACCCGGTCGGCCAGCAGGATCGCCTCGTCCACGTCATGGGTGACGCAGATCGCGGTGACCTTGGTGCGCGACCAGACCTCCATCAGAACCTCCTGCAGCTCCCAGCGGGTCAGGCTGTCGAGCATCCCGAAAGGTTCATCCAGCAGCAGCAGCTTGGGCGACAGGGCAAAGGCGCGGGCGATGCCGACGCGCTGTCTCATGCCGTTCGACAGGTCGCTGGCCTGCTTGTCCATCGCATCGGCCAGGCCGACACGTTCGAGGTAGTATTCCACCACGTCCTGCCGCTCGGCCTGACTAGCGTTCGGGTAGACCTTGTCGACCCCGATCGCCACGTTCTCTTTCGCGGACAGCCACGGGAACAGGTTGGGTGACTGGAACACCACCGCGCGTTCAGGATCGGCGCCTTCGACGTGGCGGCCATCCAGCTTGATCGCGCCCTTGGAAATCTCGTTCAGCCCCGCCGCCATGGTCAGCACCGTGGATTTGCCGCAGCCCGAATGGCCGATCAGCGAGATGAACTCGCCCTTGTCGATCTTCAGGTCGAAATCCTCGACCACGGTCAGCGGCCCTTTGGGCGTGGGATAGACCTTGTGCAGCTGCGAGAAATCCAGGAACCGGCTGTCGATCATGCCCTTCTGTGCCTCGGTCACGGCGGCGGGCACGCCGTGGATCGGCGTGACCTCGGGCAGGATGCGGGTGCCTTCGACCTTGGCTTCGATCCCCACATCCATCAGGTATTTGGTGACCTCGGCGCGCAGGCGCTTGAAGGTTTCATCGGTGTTCATCGTCGCCCGGTCGCGCGGGCGCGGGATCGAGACGCGGAACTCCTGCCCCAGCGTGCCGTCGGGGTTCAGGGCGATGATCCGGTCGGCCAGGATGATCGCCTCGTCCACGTCATTGGTGATCAGCACGCAGGTCTTGCGGTCGGCTTCCCAGATGCGCTCGATCTCGTCGGCCAGGTTGGCGCGGGTCAGCGCGTCCAGCGCAGACAGCGGCTCGTCCAGCAATAGAACCTCGGGGTTCATGGCCAGCGCCCGGGCCACGTTGACCCGCTGGCGCATCCCCCCCGACAATTCGGCCGGACGGCGCGCCGCCGCGTGACTGAGGCCGACCATCTTGACGTAATGGGCCACCTTCGCGGCCTTCTCGGCTTTGGGCAGGCCCGGAAAGACCGTATCGACCGCCAGCCCGACATTGCCGCTGACCGTCAGCCACGGCATCAGCGAGTAGTTCTGAAAGATCACGCCGCGTTCCGGCCCCGGCCCCTTGATCGGCGCGCCCTTGAAGGTGACCTGCCCGCGGCTGGGCATGTCCAGCCCGGCCATCAGGTTGATCAGCGTGGTCTTGCCGGTGCCGGAAAAGCCCAGGATCACCAGGAACTCGCCCTCCTGCACCTGCAGGTCGATGCCGTTCAGAACATCGGTGCGCCCGGTGCCTTCGCCGAAGGATTTCGAGACGTTTTCGAAGCTGAGGATGCTCATCACGCTCACCGGTTGTTGGTAAAGGTAAACAGGGACTGCAGCGCGTACATCACCCGGTCCAGCAGGAAACCGATGATGCCGATGGTAAAGACCGCCACCATGATCCGGGCCAGCGAGCTGGACGAGCCGTTCTGGAACTCGTCCCAGACGAATTTGCCCAGGCCCGGGTTCTGCGCCAGCATCTCGGCCGCGATCAGGACCATCCAACCCACGCCCAGCGACAGGCGCAAGCCGGTGAAGATCAGCGGCAGCGCCGAGGGCAGCACCAGCTTGGTGATCTTGGTCCAGGTGTTCATCTTCAGAACCTTGGACACGTTCACCAGATCCTTGTCGATCGAGGCCACGCCCAACGAGGTGTTGATCAGCGTGGGCCACAGCGAACACAGCGTCACCGTGATGGCCGAGATCAGGAAGGATTTCGCGAACCAGCCGTCATTGGTGACATAGACGGCCGAGACGATCATCGTCACGATCGGCAGCCAAGCCAGCGGCGAGACCGGTTTGAACACCTGGATCAGCGGGTTCAGCGCCGCGTTTGCGGTGGGCGACAGCCCCGCCGCGATGCCCAGCGGCACCGCCACGACCGTGGCGATCAGGAACCCGAAGAACACGGTTTTGATCGAGGTCCAGATCTGCTGGTAGTAAGACGGCGCGCCGGTATAGGCAACCTGCTTGACCTCGTCTGCGCGTCCGGCCTCGATCAACTTCTGGTTCCGCTTTTCGACCATCGCCTCGAACTTGGCGCGTTTGGCGGCCTTGGCCTGAGCGTCCTGATTCAGGTTGACCATTTCCTCCCAGACCTGCGCCGGGCCGGGCACCGCCCCAAGCGAGGTCTGTACCTTGGGGGCCAGCGTCGCCCACAGCAGCAGGAAGGCGCAAATCGACAGGATCGGTACGATCAGCAGCCGCCAGATCTCGGCCATCTGGGCGCGGGGATTGTCGCCGGCGGCGGCCTTCAGAACCGGGGTGGCCCAGCTGAGGCCCAGCACCTGGAACCATTTGTCGGCGGCGTTGATGCGGGTGAAAAGACGGGCGCGGCGCGCGTCCCGTGCGGCGTCTGCGTTGAATTCCGGATCGACCGTTGTCATCTGATGCGTCCTTGCGATGGCGGGGCGTTTCAGGGGCCCTGCCCGACCGCAGCCGGGCAGAGCGGTTCGGGGTCAGCCTTGGATTTCGGTCCCGACGACCTTCTGGTCGCCCTTCAGGCCGATCGGCAGGCTTTCGAGATAGGCGTTCGGCGCGTGGCCATCGAAGGGAATGCCGTCGATGATGTCCTCGGCTGGGGTGGGCGCCTTGTAGCCGTCGCTGTCCCAGGGGAAATCGGCCTCGTCCGCCAGGCCTTCTTCGACCAGAAGGCGCGCGGCCTGCAGATAGATCTCGGGCTTGTAGACCGACTTGGCGACTTCGTCATACCAGCTGTCTGCCTTGGCTTCGGGGATCTGCCCCCAGCGGCGCATCTGGGTCAGGTACCAGACCGCGTCGGAATAGAACGGATAGGTCGCGTTGTAGCGGAAGAACACGTTGAAATCGGGCACCTCGCGCTTGTCGCCCTTTTCGTATTCGAACGTGCCGGTCATCGAGTTGGCGATCACCTCGTAATCGGCCCCTACATATTCCGGGCGGCTGAGGATCTCGACCGCCTCGGGACGGTTGGCATTGTCGTTCTCGTCCAGCCACATCGCCGCACGGATCAGCGCCTTGGTCACGGCCAAGGTGGTGTTCGGGTATTCCTCGGCGAATTCGGCGGTGATGCCGAACACCTTTTCAGGGTTGTTCTTCCACAGCTCGTAGTCGGTGATGACCGGAACGCCGATGCCCTTGAACACCGCCTGCTGGTTCCAAGGCTCGCCCACGCAATAGCCATGGATCGTGCCGGCCTCGAGCGTGGCGGGCATCTGCGGCGGCGGGGTGACCGACAGGAACACGTCCGCGCCGATCTGACCGGTCACGTTTTCAGGGCTGTAATAGCCCGGGTTCAGGCCCCCGGCGGCCAGCCAGTAGCGCAGCTCGTAATTGTGGGTCGAAACCGGGAACACCATGCCCATGTTGAAAGGCTTGCCCTCGGCCTTGTACTTCTCGACCACCGGGGCCAGTGCCTCGGCGCTGATCGGGTGCTGCGGGCGGCCGTCGTCCATCACCGGGATGTTGGGCTTCATCTCCGCCCAGACCTCGTTGGATACCGTGATGCCGTTGCCGTTCAGGTCCATCGAGAAAGGCGTGATGATATGCGCCTCGGTTCCATAGCCGATGGTCGCCGCCAGCGGTTGACCCGCCAGCATATGCGCACCGTCCAGCTGGCCGCCGATCACGCCGTCCAACAGAACCTTCCAGTTGGCCTGCGCCTCGAGCGTCACGAACAGGCCCTCGTCCAGGAAATACCCCTGCTCATAGGCAACGGCCAGCGGCGCCATGTCGGTCAGCTTGATGAAGCCGAAGGTCAGTTCGTCCTTTTCCAGCTCCAGCATTTCTGCGGTGGCCGGCGCAACAAGGGCTGTCGTCGCAACAAGACTCAGAATGAGTTTTTTCATCTTTGTTCCTTTCGGTCCGGCCCAAACCGGGCTGGGTGGCGACCCGAGCAACGTTCGGGCCAAAAAAAAGCCGCCGACACACACCGCCGGAAGGAGAAGGCGGTTGGTCGAGCGGCTTTGCTCAGAAGTTTTGCCCAAGACATCGGGCGAATTCCTACGGTGGGCGACGTTGCCTGCCGTTGTCCTGATAAAGGCACCGGTGAGCAGATGAGTCATCCGAAATTGACGGCCATCAGGTGAAAATTCTGCAATGCAGCATAATTTGACGCTGCAGTGCAAAAAAATTAGGCGCACTTACTGGGAAGGCTCAAAAATCCGACTGTCGAAAAAGACGTTTTGCGGCAACATCAGCTTGCCGCCCGGGCCGGACACTAGCGTCGGATCGTTGCCGGCACCCTCGGGCTTTTCAGATTCGGCGGGCATGACAACACCGATTCCCTGCAGCTCGCGCCGATACAGGTCACTTTGGAACACATCGGCTGCCGTACGCTCGGCATCTGACGGATCCAGTCCATATCTTCGCGCCATGTGGTGCGCGATCCATTTGGCCTGACTGCGCCACGGAAAACCCGTCGCGCCTTCATGAAAAGTGACAAAACGGTCGACCTGACGCTGGTCGCCGCGCGCTGAAATCGCAAATTGGCCGGTCAATGCCCGGTCGACCAGGTCCGCGGGAACATCAAGATAGAGCCTTTGCGCCAGCATCTCCGACGCCGTGGTCAGGCTTTCGGAATTTGAAAGCCATCGGCCCGCCCGCCAGATCGCCCGCAGCAGCGCGCCCGTCAGATGTGGTTCCGTCTGTGCCCAATCCGTTCGCACGGCCAGTACCTTTTCCGGGGCACAGGACCAGATCGCGTTCCCCGGCAGCAGAAGCGCACCCACCCGGTCATCGACGGAAAACGACCCCCAGGGCTCACCCACGCAGAATGCATCGATCTCACCGGCGGCCAGGGCCTGGGCCATCAACGGTGGGGGAACAGTGCGGATCTCAACCTGGGTCGAGGCGAGTTCCGTGCCGCTGACCCAATATCGCAGCAGTTCCACATGCATGGAAAACGGAAACGGAACCCCGAAGGTCAGCGTTCCACCGGCCGCCTTTGCCAAGGCCGCTCCGGCCGCAAAAGCATCGCTGAAGTCGAAGGCATAGCCATTTTCGCGCAGCCGCGCCTCCAGTTGGCGGCCAACGCCGATCACGTTTCCATTGACCGACAGGACCGATACGGCCGAAAGGGGCGTGACGATCCCCCCAAGCCCCAGCGCCATGGCTACCGGGACAGGGGACAGCAGATGCGCCGCATCAACATGTCCGAAGGCCAGCATGTCCCGCAACGAGGACCAGGACGGGGCGGGGCGCAGGTCCAAGGAGATGCCCTCGGCCTGATCATATCCCATCTCGTGCGCCACGATCAGGGGGGCCGCATCGACCAACGGCATATAGGCCGCTCGGAGCGAGACCGCCCTCATGACAACAGCCCCGAAGCGGTCACCAATGCCTCGGCAACATCGGCCACCCGACGATTCTGATTCATGGCGGTCTTGCGCAGCAGGGCATAGGCTTCATCTTCCTGAATGCCCTTTGCTTTCATCAACAGCCCTTTCGCGCGGTCGATCACCTTGCGCTCTTCCAATGCGCGTCTCGTTTCGGCCAACTCGGTCCGCATTTGGCGCAGCACTTGGAAACGGGCGATGGCGGTGTCGATGATGGGCTTGACCCTTTCGGGATGCAGACCGTCGACGACATAGGCCGAGACACCTGCTTCGACCGCAGCTTTGGACAGGCCGCCTGCAGCCCCGGATACGAACATGGCAACCGGCCGCTCCATCGGGCCGGAGGCGGTTGTCAGTTCTTCAAGCATGTCCCGAGATGGATTGTCGATGTCGATCAGAACGACATCGGGATTGTGGACAGCAATCTTGCGCGGCAATTCAGACACGCCATCGATCACGTGCGCCTCGACGCTCCCTGCCGCTTTCAGGGCCTCGAGGATCGCGTCGGCGCGGTCCGGGTTCTGTTCGACAACAACAACGGTCAACGTTTGGTTCATAACACCGAACTGACCAAGCCGGCAGAGCGAGGCAATGCCACCCTCGGAGCGCTGCGCTCAATTCTCTGGAAAGCGCCTATCCAGATGGCAGACCGTGCGCAGATGCCGAATAATTCAGCACGTTGCTGCCCCGGACATATTTGGAGATACGACCAACCAACAAAAAAGGCGCCGCAGGGCGCCTTGTTTTATTGGTCGGAGTGAGAGGATTCGAACCTCCGACCCCTGCCTCCCGAAGACAGTGCTCTACCAGGCTGAGCTACACTCCGACCGTGGCGCGTGATCTATACCCAGTGGATTTGATGCGCAAGAGGGATTCTGTGTGCTTTTTGTCCGAACTGACTCTGCCGCTTGGACCCACAGGAATTGACGGGTCAGGGCAGGGCCTCGGTTTGATAGAGGCGGATCTTCGTGCCGCCATGATCGACGATCGGACCCGGAGGCAGCAATGGCAGGCGGGTGGCGCGCGCCAAAGACTGGTTGCTGGTGACGACGCCGACACGCCAGCCTGAAAACCTGGACAACATCACTTTGCCAAAGCTGCCATACAGCGACCGCAGGCGTTTTTCGTCGCCGATGCGTGCCCCATACGGTGGGTTGACGATTACCAGGCCCGGCCCGCCCATGGGCGGTTTCAGGTCAGCGACTGCGCGTTTTTGGAATCGCGTCGCGCCGTCCACCCCGGCGCGGCTGGCATTGGCCTGCGCGGCCGCGATCGCCCCGTCATTCCGGTCCGAGCCATAGAACGCGGTATCTGTCTGCGTCGCGACCCAGTCGGCGCGGAGTTCCGCCCAAGCCTTGGGGTCGAATCCGGCAAATTCCTGAAAGGCAAAGGCTCTGTCGCGGCCGGGCGGCAGGCCCAGAGCGATCTGGGCGGCTTCGATCACGAAAGTGCCCGAGCCACACATCGGGTCCAGCACCGGCTCAGATCCGTCAAAGCCGCAATTGCGCAGAAACATCGCCGCCATCGTTTCGCGCATGGGAGCCTTGGCGACCGCTTCCTTGTGCCCGCGCTTGTGCAGCGCTTCTCCGGAACTGTCGAGGGAAAATGTGCAGATGTCTTTCTCGATTCGCAGCAGAACACGGACCGTCGCCTCGGACGAGATCGGAGACCCCAACATGTCAGAGATTGCGCCTTCAATCCGTTGCCGTGCGGCGCCAGCGTGATAGATGCGGGATTTTCGGCTGGTGGCCTCAACCCGAACCGGGACGTCGGGTTTCAGAAAATCTCCCCACGGAAACTTTCGTGCCCGCTTGTCCAACTGAGCCAGGTGCACAGCCGGGAACGAACCCACCCGAACCAACACCTTGTTGGCCCCGCGCAACTGGAGATTGGCCCGCCAGACCTCGCGCAGGTTGCCACGAACCGTGACACCTCCGGGTGCAAGTCGGGCCTCAGCGAATCCGGCCTCCTGCGCTTCGGCGAGGAGGGGAGCCTCCAGACCGGGTGTCGCGACCAGAAAAATCTCAAGATCGGTATTTTCCATTCCGGCTGCTTATATCAGCAGGGCCATCCGTGCGACACGAAATTTCCTACCAAGTTTTTGGTACTCCGCCCGTGGTTTCGGGTAAAAATAGCTACACGACGCGCGATTTGGGCGGTAACAGGTTTGCGTTTGGCCGCTTCGCCGCGTAAAGGGGCCGTAATCAGAGAGACGCCCGCGGATTTCGGCCGGTCCTCGTCGTTTTTACGACGGGCTTGACGAAACTCCGCGCTATTCAGTGCCCAAAGCAAAGGGCCCTGTATGACGGGCGCAAGAAAAAGGCTTGGAAGAACGTAGCGACATGCAAACTTTCAAACTGAAAAAGGGACTGGACCTTCCGATCGAGGGATCGCCTGAACAGGTCATTCAGCCAGGGCCAGCATATTCTTCGGTTGGCGTGCTGGGTGGAGACTATATCGGGCTCAAACCACGGATGCTGGTGCAGGAAGGGGACAACGTCCAGCGCGGCGCGCCGCTGTTCTGCCACAAGGATGCGCCCGAGGCGATGATGGTGGCGCCGCTGACCGGCAAGGTCGTGGCCATCAACCGCGGCGCGCGGCGCGTGTTGCAGAGCGTTGTGATCGAAGTGTCGGACCCCAACGACCCCGGCGTCGATTTCTCGGGCGTGGGCGATGCCGAGACCGCACAGGGCCTCACCGCCAAGCTGTGCGCCGCCGGCCTGTGGACCGCGTTCCGCACGCGGCCCTATTCCAAGATGCCGCAACCGGGCACCGCGCCCGCCGCGATTTTCGTCACCGCCATGGACAGCGAGCCGCTGGCCGCCGATGCCGCGCTGATCATCAATGACGCGGCCGAGGCCTTTGCCGCCGGTCTGGCCGCCGTGGCCAAGCTGACCGAAGGCAAGACCTATCTGTGCCAGAAGGATGGCGACACGATCCCCGGCGCCGATCTGCCGGGCGTCGAGGCTGCGGCCTTCAGCGGCCCCCATCCGGCGGGCCTGGCCGGGACGCATATCCACTTCCTCGAACCCGTGACCGCCGAGAAAACCGTCTGGACCATCGGCTATCAGGACGTGATCGCCATCGGGCGGCTGCTGCAGTCGGGGCATCTGGACCCGAACGTGGTGGTTGCTCTGACCGGTCCCGGCGCGCGTCAACCGCGTCTGATCCGCACCGTCATGGGCGCCTCGACCGAGGATCTGACCCGTGACGAGATCAATGTTGATGGCGAAGCACGGGTCATTTCGGGTTCGGTCCTTTCGGGTCGTCAAGCCACCGGGCCGTTCGCCTATCTGGGACGCTTCGCGCGCCAGATCTGCATTATCCGCGAGGATCACGACCAGATCCCGATGGGTTGGATCCGTCCGATGCCGTCGAAATACGCGGTGCAGCCGGTTCTGGGTTCGGCTTTTGCCAAAAAGCTGTTCGCCTTCACGTCGAACCTGAACGGTGGCCGCCGCGCCATGGTGCCCACCGGCACCTTCGAAGAGCTCATGCCGCAGGACTACCTGCCGACGCAACTGCTGCGGGCGCTGTTGGTGATGGATACCGACACGGCGCAGGCCCTGGGCGCGCTGGAGCTGGACGAAGAAGATTTGGGCCTTGTGGGCTTTGCCTGTCCGGCCAAGTATGAATACGGGCTGGCGCTGCGCGACTGCCTGACCAAGATTGAAAAGGAGGGCTGATCCATATGGGTTTGCGCAGCTTCTTTGACCGGATCGAGCCGAACTTCACCAAGGGCGGCAAGTACGAGAAGTTCTTCCCCATCTACGAGATGGTGGAAAGTTTCATCTACACTCCGAAAACCGTAACATCCGTGGCGCCGCACGCGCGATCCTACGTGGATATGAAGCGGATCATGACCTATGTCGTGATCGCCACCATCCCCTGCATCCTGTGGGGCATGTACAATACCGGGTTCCAGGCCAACTCGGCCATCGCGACTCTGGGCCCGGAGTCGGCAACCGGTTGGCGCATCGCAGTCCTGCAGGCCTTGGGCATTTCTCTGGACCCGTCCAGCATCTTTGCCAACGTGATGCACGGGCTGATGTATTTCCTGCCGATCTACATAGTCACGCTGGTCGCGGGCGGCACCTTCGAGGTGATTTTCGCCACCGTGCGCGGGCATGAAGTGAACGAGGGCTTTCTTGTCACCTCGATGCTGTACACGTTGATCATGCCGGCCACCGCGCCGTTGTGGCAGGTGGCGCTGGGGATCATCTTTGGTGTGGTCATCGGCAAAGAAGTGTTCGGTGGCACCGGCAAGAACTTCCTCAACCCCGCGCTGGTGGGGCGGGCCTTTCTGTATTTCGCCTATCCCGCATCCATGTCGGGTGACGCGGTCTGGACCCCGGTCGATGGCTTTTCCGGCGCGACCGCGCTGGCCGTTTCGGCCGCTGACGGCTATCAGGCGCTGGCGGCCGAGGGCATCACATGGTGGAACGCCTTCTTCGGCTCGATCCAAGGCAGCTTTGGTGAGACATCGACCCTGGCATGCATGGTCGGGCTCGCCTTCCTGCTGATGACCAAGATTGCCAACTACCGCCTGATCGTGGGCTGTCTGGCGGGAACCATCGGCTTTACCCTGCTGCTGAACCTGATCGGATCGGATACGAACCCGATGTTCGCGATGCCATGGTACTGGCACGTCGTGCTGGGCGGTTATGCGTTCGGTCTGGCCTTCATGGTGACCGAGCCGGTCTCGGCCAGCCACACCAATATGGGCCGCTATATCTACGGCGCGCTGATCGGGGTGATGGTCGTGATGATCCGGGTGGTGAACCCGGCCTTCCCCGAAGGCATGATGCTGGCCATCCTGTTCGGCAACGTCTTTGCGCCGCTGATCGACCATTTCGTCGTTCAGGCAAACATCAAACGGAGGGCGCGTCGCCATGTCTGATACGCAATCCCCTGAACCCAAAGGCGCCATCGCCAGGTTCCTGGCGGCCTCGCCGGACTCGGTTGGCAAGACGATCTTCATCGCGGTTGCCGTGTGTCTGGTTGCTTCGATGATCGTGTCGGCCGCGGCGGTCAGCCTGCGCCCGGTGCAAGAGGCCAACAAGCTCAAGGACAAGCAGATCAACGTTCTGCAGGTCGCGGGCGTCTATGAACCGGGCATCGACGTGGCCGAGGCTTTTGCCGCTTTCGAACCGCATGTGCTGGAACTGGCGACGGGTGAATTCGTCGACGACCAGTTCGACCCGGCCACGTTCGACGACATTGCTGCCGCCAGTGACCCCGAGTTGAGCGAGCCGCTTGCCGACGACCCTGCCGGCATCGGCCGCAAGGCAAAATACCGCGTGATCTACCTGCTGCGCGACGAAAACGGCGCGTTGGACAAGGTGATCCTGCCGGTCCACGGCTATGGGCTGTGGTCTACGCTCTATGGCTTCATCGCGCTCGAAGCGAATGGCAACGACATCTTCGGGCTGCAATTCTACCAGCACGGCGAAACGCCGGGCCTGGGGGCCGAGGTGGACAACCCGCGCTGGAAAGCCCTCTGGAGCGGCAAGAAGCTGCGTGACGATGCGGGTGATCTGCAGATCACGGTCGCCAAAACGATGCCCGCCGCAGGGCCTGACTTCTATATCGATGCGCTGGCCGGCGCGACCCTGACGACGGTCGGCGTCGACAACCTGGTGAAATTCTGGATGGGAGACGCGGGCTATGCTCCGTTCCTGGCCAAGCTGCAAGCAGGAGAGATCTGATGTCACAGACCAAGAAAGATCTGCTGGTCGACCCGCTTGTCGACAACAACCCGATCACGTTGCAGGTGCTGGGCATCTGCTCGGCGCTGGCGGTAACTTCGTCGCTGCAGGTGGCCTTCGTGATGTCGCTGGCGGTGATGTTCGTGACGGCGTTTTCGTCCTTCTTCATCTCATGCCTGCGCAACCAGATCCCTGGCTCGATCCGGATCATCGTACAGATGGTCATCATCGCGTCTCTGGTGATCCTGGTCGACCAGATCCTCAAGGCCTATGCCTTCGAGATCTCGAAGACGCTGTCGGTTTTCGTGGGCCTCATCATCACCAACTGCATCGTGATGGGCCGGGCCGAGGCCTTTGCCATGAAGAACCCGCCCGTGGCGTCCTTCATCGACGGCTTGGGCAACGGCATGGGTTATGGCCTGATACTGATGCTGGTCGGCGTCATCCGCGAGCTGTTCGGCTCGGGCTCTCTGTTCGGGGTGACCATTCTGGAAACCGTGAACAATGGCGGCTGGTACGTCCCCAACGGCTTGCTGCTGCTACCGCCGTCGGCCTTTTTTATCATCGGCCTGATCATCTGGGCCTTCCGCACGTGGAAGCCGAACCAGGTCGAGGAACGTGAATACAAGATCCAGCAGGTAGAGGCGCACTGATGGAAGGTCTCATCTCACTGGCCGTAAAGGCCATCTTCGTCGAAAACCTCGCGCTCAGCTTTTTCCTGGGCATGTGTACCTTCATCGCCGTGTCGAAAAAAATCTCGACGGCGCTGGGGCTAGGGATCTCGGTCATGGTCGTGCAGGCCATCACCGTTCCGGCCAACAACCTGTTGCTGAACTACCTGCTCAAGCCGGGTGCGCTGGCGTGGGCCGGGTTCCCGGATGTGGACCTGACCTTTCTCGGCCTGATTTCATATATCGGCGTGATCGCGGCGATGGTGCAGATCCTCGAGATGGTTTTGGACAAGTATTTCCCACCGCTCTACAACGCGCTGGGTATCTTCCTGCCGCTGATCACGGTGAACTGCGCCATCCTGGGCGGCTCGCTGTTCATGGTCGAGCGCGACTACAACTTTGCCGAGGCCGCAACCTATGGCCTGTCCTCAGGCTTTGGTTGGGCGCTGGCGATCACCGCCATGGCGGGCGTGCGCGAAAAACTGAAATATTCCGACATTCCGGACGGACTGCAGGGCCTCGGCATCACCTTCATCACCGCAGGTCTGATGGCGATGGCCTTCATGTCCTTCTCGGGCGTCAAACTGTAAAGGGGCAGGGGCATGGAAACTTTCTCGCTCGGCGTTGTCCTTTTCACCCTGATCGTTCTGGCCCTGGTCGCGCTTATCATGGCGGCCCGGTCTCGGCTGGTTTCATCGGGCAACGTCAACATCACCATCAACGGTGAGAAAACCATCTCGGTTCCTGCCGGCGGCAAGCTGCTGCAGACGCTGGCAGCCGAAAAGCTGTTCGTTCCGTCGGCTTGCGGCGGGGGCGGTACCTGCGCGCAGTGCCGGGTGCGAGTGCTGGAGGGCGGCGGGTCGATCCTGCCAACCGAAGAAAGCCACATCACCAAGCGCGAGGCCACCTGCGGTGACCGCCTGTCGTGCCAGGTGGCCGTCAAACAGGACATGAAGATCGAAGTTCCCGAAGAAGTCTTTGGCGTCAAGAAATGGGAATGCACCGTCCGGTCGAACGACAATGTGGCGACCTTCATCAAGGAACTGGTGCTGGAACTTCCCGAGGGCGAGGATGTGAATTTCCGCGCGGGCGGGTACATCCAGATCGCCGCCCCGGCGCACAAGGTCGACTACAGCGATTTCGACGTCGCCGAGGAATACCGTGAGGATTGGGACAAGTTCAATCTGTGGCAGTACAAATCCACGGTTACCGAACCGATCGAGCGCGCCTATTCGATGGCCAACTACCCCAACGAAAAAGGCATCATCATGCTCAACGTGCGGATCGCCTCGCCCCCGCCGGGGTCCGAAGGCATTCCGCCCGGGCAGATGTCGTCCTACATCTTCAACCTGAAGCCGGGTGACAAGGTTACGATCTCGGGTCCGTTCGGCGAGTTCTTCGCGCGCGACACCGACAAAGAGATGGTGTTCGTCGGTGGTGGCGCAGGTATGGCCCCGATGCGCAGCCACATCTTCGACCAGCTCAAGCGTCTGAACACCAAACGCAAGATCACCTTCTGGTATGGTGCGCGGTCGCGCCGCGAGATGTTCTATGTTGAAGATTTCGACCAGCTGGCCGCCGAGAACGAAAATTTCGAGTGGCACGTTGCTTTGTCCGACCCGCAACCGGGCGACGATTGGGATGGCTACACAGGGTTCATCCACAACGTTCTGTTCGAGGAATACCTCAAGAACCACCCGGCGCCCGAAGACTGCGAATTCTACATGTGCGGTCCGCCAATCATGAACCAGTCGGTCATCAACATGCTGCTGGATCTGGGTGTTGATCGCGAAGACATCATGCTGGACGACTTTGGTGGCTAAGACAAAACCGGCGCAGTCTTGCGCCGGTTTCATTTTGTAACATCAAGACCCAAAACGCTGCGTATTGCCGTCAGTGGGTCAACGCGGTTGTCCCGCATGCAGCGTTCTACCAACGCCAACGTCCGTTCGAAACGACGACGATACCCAAGACCCCGCAGCCGGGGAAAACGCCGCCCTTGGCGGCTATCCAAAAATCCCAGCCAGATCACGTATCGCAACAGGAAATAGGCTCCGGCCCTGAGCCCACCCGACGAGAACGTGCTGCATTCCCCATCGCAATCAGCGCGGTGGTCGCTGCGCCATTCAGCGTGGACACAAAAGCAAGGACGCAGAGCACAGCGGACCAAGCACCAGCACGCCAGTCAGAAGACTGAACAGGCCGGCGGCAACCCACAGGGCCTCGGACCTTGCGGACAGAGGTCTCACAGTCAGAAAATGTCTCTCATTTCAGTGTGCTGGCGCGGGTCAGAGCCTCAAATCACTGGCGCTGCGCGGCAGGCAGGATTTGACGTCGAACAGGACATTCCGGGCCTTTCCGAACGCTCGGATTTCGGCCGGATCCATCGCAAGATATGCGTCATGGACAACCGCAAGGACGATACCGTCATAGGTGCCGGGCTTGGGGTGCTCCAGCAGGTCGATCCCATACTCGTCACGTGCGGCTTGCGGATCGGCATGGGGATCGTGAACGTCTACGGTCACACCGTAGCTCTGCAACTCGTGAACGATGTCGACGACCCGGGTATTTCGCAGATCAGGGCAGTTTTCCTTGAAGGTTAGCCCCATGACAAGGACCCGGGCGTCCGTCATCTCGATCCGCTCGCGGATCATTCGCTTGACCAACTGGGACACGACATATGCGCCCATTCCATCGTTCAGGCGCCGCCCCGCCAGAATGACCTGAGGATGATGGCCAACGGCCTCGGCCTTGTGGGTCAGGTAGTAGGGGTCGACCCCGATGCAATGCCCACCGACAAGGCCAGGGCGGAAGGGCAGGAAATTCCATTTGGTGCCCGCCGCCCGCAGCACCGCATCAGTGTCGATGCCGAGGCGGCCGAAGATCATGGCAAGTTCGTTCACCAGGGCGATATTCAGATCGCGCTGTGTGTTCTCGATCACCTTTGCAGCCTCGGCCACGCGGATGCTTTCGGCCTTGTGCGTCCCCGCCGTGATGATCCGCGCATAAAGCGCGTCCACCAGATCGGCGGCCTTAGGCGTCGATCCCGACGTGACCTTGCAGATATCGGCGATGCGATGCGCCTTGTCGCCGGGATTGATCCTTTCAGGACTGTACCCGACAAAGAAACCCACGTTGAAACGCAAGCCGGACTCCCGCTCGAGGATCGGGACGCAGTCTTCCTCGGTCGCGCCGGGGTAGACGGTTGATTCATAGATAACCAGATCACCAGGCTTCAACACCCGTCCAACCGTTTCTGAGGCGCGCAGCAACGGTGCAAGGTCTGGCTGTTTTTGTGCTGTGATCGGTGTGGGCACCGTCACGATATACGTGTCACAGTCCGCCAGATCAGCGGGGTCAGTGGTAAACCTAAGACCCCCGGCGGCGGACAGCTCGTCTTCGCTGACCTCATGCGTGGCGTCACTGCCCTGGCGCAGCGCGTCGATGCGCGTGGGATTGATGTCAAAGCCCAGAACCGGTCCGATCTTGCCAAAGGCAGCGGCCAACGGCAGGCCGACATAGCCCAGACCGATCACGGCGATCCGACGGGAATTGGGGTTCGTTTCAAGCATACGTCAGGTCCGGGTCACTAGATCATTTGCCGTGGTATTCGCGGAACCATTCGACAAACTGAGCGATTCCATCCTTGAAATCGGTCTGCGGACGATACCCGGTCAGGCGTTGCAGCAGGTCGGTATTGGCCCATGTCGCCGGAACATCACCCATCTGCATGGGCATGTAATTCCGGATCGCCTTCTTGCCCACGGCTTCCTCGATTGCTTCGACGAAATCCATCAGACGCACCTTGTCACCATTCCCGATGTTGACCACACGATAGGGCGCGACCGGCGACAGGCTGTCACCCTCCTCGATATCCTCGGGGCCGTCCGGACGGACGGGGACCGCATCGATCAACAACCTGATCCCGTGCACCAGGTCGTTCACATTGGTGAAGTCGCGATACATTTCGCCGTGATTGTAGATGTCGATCGGGCGCCCATCCAGAATTGCATCGACAAACTTGTACAGGGCCAGGTCTGGACGGCCCCAGGTGCCGTATACGGTGAAGAACCGGAACATGGTCGTGGGCAGATCCCAGAGATGGGCATAGGAATGTCCCATCGATTCGTTCGCCTTCTTGGTGGCAGAATAGATCGTCAATTGGGTGTCGGCCTTTTCCACCTCGGTAAAGGGCATGTCTTCGTTTGCCCCATAAACCGAAGAGGTAGATGCCATGAGCAGGTGACCGACCTTGTGCTGACGGGCCACCTCCATCACGTTGAACGTACCCACAACGTTTGAATCGATATAGCTGCGCGGGTGTTCAAGGCTGTAACGCACACCCGCCTGGGCGGCGAGGTGAACGATAACCTCGGGCTGGAATTCGTCTGCAACCTGCATGAGGCGTTCGTGGTTTTCCAACAAATCCTCGGTTGCTGAGAAGCCGGGCGTCTGCAACAGCATCTGATGGCGGCGCTGTTTGAGAGTGACGTCGTAGTAATCCGTCATCCCGTCATAGCCATGGACCTGAAATCCTTCGGACAACAGCAGCTTGGCCAGGTGGAACCCGATGAAGCCCGCAGTGCCCGTAATCAATACCCGTTGCATGAAACCCTCGAACGCAAATCAACAATCCCGACCATCAGGGACCCTTTCGACCCGCCAAGGTCAAGGGGATTATCGGTCGGTGGGGCCTCATATCCGATGCAGGGCGGGGCGCGTCAACCATTTGCCGCGTCCAACCCCGCATTGACCCGCGAGGGTAGGAATTGATCCAGCGCCCGACCCCAAGTCGTGATGGGCTGCTCCTGGATGAAAACAATATCGTAGGGCCGCAGTTCCATACGGGCCGCGATCGACAATGCCGCGCTGTTCGGCACCCAGTTGGCTGCGAACTGTGATATTTCCGAGTGTCTCCGTCAGTTCGGCGCCGCGCAGACCGACCTCCTGTTCAAGTTCGGCCAAGGCAGCCCCCTTAGCCTGAAGGTTCAGGCAGATGACTTCGATCTGATCGCGATAAAACTTAAGAGCCCGGTCCAAGTCATAGCTGGTATCGGAAAACACGGCGTCCCCGTTCAAAAGGACAAGTTGACGAAACTCCGGTCGGGCCAAATTGTCGCGCAACGGAATCTGATACAAATCCCAACTGCGGTAGATGCGGATCGTGCCCAGCTCTCGATCCCGGGTCGTCAGGCCTCCGGCCGCGGCAATCGCCTGACCGGGCGTCAATGGAGCGACGGTCAGCGGCACCACGACCGACGTTGCAACCTGCCCGCCTACCGCGACGTGTTTCGAGTTGTACGCCACCACCTCCAGCAACACGGCCGGGTTGCGCTGGCCTCTGGCCAGCGCGTCGAACACATCCGTTTCCGCCTCACTTATCGTCCGGCCGGCGACTTGAACCCGACCGGCGCCGGGGATCGAGATCGTGCCGTCATCGCGCACGGTGAAGGTATCCCGCTGAGCGCCTGAGCCAGCAAGTTCGGCAACCCGTGCGGGGCGTATGCTCGCCACCACATCACCCGTTCCCAGGTGGAAAGGTGGAGCCTTCACACGCGGAGGCGCGCGCCACATCCGCCACCACATCGGCATCTGCAAAGACATCGTCGGAATGCAGCATTCCGATGACATCGCCCCGACAACGCCCGATCCCTCGGTTCAAGGCGTCGTATAAACCCTGATCCGGCGCAGAATGCCAGTTCAATGGGCGCTCGCCCTGCCAATTGAGGAGCACTTCAAGCGTCCCGTCTATCGAGCCTCCATCCTGTTCCAGATGCTCGATCTGCGAATGGCTTTGCTCGCCAACGGATGTCAGCGCTTGGGCGAGCGTGTCAGCCCGGTTCGATACAGCCGTAACAATGGAAATCCTCATATGTTCGACCGGATGTCAGGCATCGGGCAAACGAATGTCGAACAACAACCCAAAGGAGGAACGTCTGTCGCTGACAAAACGGACACCGCTGGCTTCAAAGGCTCGCCACAATTTGCCCAGGTTCTCCTTCCGCGACCGAGGTACCCCGTCCACCTTTTCGTACCGAGTGATGGTGGCAGCACCCACACCGGACCGCTCGGCCAATTCCCGAACGGACCAATTCAGTGCACCACGCGCCGCGCGCAACTGCATTCCGGTCAAGATCTCTGCGTGACTGTTCCGCACTACCGCGGCAGCCCGCATTCTGCAATGGTTTTTGTTTGGCAATAGCTACCGCACCGGAAGAGACTCCAGTCAATCTTTACGCGAGCGCATCTCATGCACCACATCTTTCAGATGAGAGATCGATTTTCAATCGCAAATGTTGTTGCTCAAAAAAACGGAGGGCACGGCATCAGTTTTTTTGACGAAATGACAACCACAAGACCGAGATCGGATCTTCATCTTAGGTGCGGCGAATAACGGTTTGTTAACCATTTCCGCTCAGTCTCCGAGGAGATTACGTAGGGCAGATCAGTGAAGCAGTGGACCGTTCTTGTTGGTGTTTGGGCCGCGGTGGCCCCTTGGCCGGTAAAGGCGCAGGATCAGTCGGCGATAGAGTCCGCGGTCTCCATTCAAGTGTGTGGATCGCGCAACGTGGTCCGAGCGCGGTGGATGCGCGATGGCGGTCTTAAAGTCAGATGCGACAGGACAAGCAGGGCGGAAACCAACCCAGAGGTTCCGCATGTCACACCTGCATCAACGAACCTTGTCGGCTTATTGGCGCCTGCGCTCGGTCTAGGAGCGGCGGTGGCAGCGATCGCGTCCGGTTCAGCTACTCCCACATCGACCAGCAGCACGGGGCGCAATTGATGGCAACCATCAATCAGAGCACTGCTGAATGCCTAAACCAATCAGTTCGCGTCCAAATACGCGGTAGTGCCCATTTTCCCGATGGCGCGCGACCTGCATGTACCCTGGTCGCAACCCGTCCGGGTAAGAACTGGCTACAACTCGGCTCCAGTATTCGAAACTGGCGTCATTCACGGGCAAGCCCCAAAAGCTGGGGCCATGAAATCCAAAGACCGTATCAGGCTCGGTACAAGCGCTCTCGGCCCCCAGATACATTATACAGGCCGACAGGCAATAATGCCCGCGGATTTCCACCAGGTCGCCGCGCGCGCGCAGGTGATCCAGCTGTTCCGCGCAGCGATCAATGCGACCGCCGATATCATTCCTTGCGACAAGGACATGCAGACTCGCCCGAACAGGGACTGAGGCTAGTGGAAACGCGATCAGCGCGATGGCCAATGCACCGGCTTGCAACATCTTGCTCAGCAGAATCCGTGAATTGCCCGCCTTCATGTCGACTTCCCAAACAATCATTTCCACCTGACTGCAAAGGTGTGCCGAGAAAGATTAACAGCCTGATAAATTGTCATTTTTCAGAAAACGCGAGGCTGAAACCGTGACGACTTCGATTTCGACAGACCTTCAGAACACTGCCCGTTGCCCCGACAGCTGGTTTGCTGCGCAATTGCGCCCGAACATGAACCTGATTGCCGAACGGAACCTTGCCCGACAAGGATTTGAAACCTTCAACCCCGCAAGGCTCGAAACGCGCAGAAACCGTGGGCGCTTGCGGACCGAGGCGCGGCGATTGTTCCCCGGCTATGTCTTTGTCCGATTCAATTCGGCCGGGCCTGGATGGGAGGCCATCAACAGCACCCGCGGCGTGATTCGGCTGGTGACCGGACCAGCCGCCGTGCCACAGGCCTTGCCGCTCGCATTTATGGCCGAGTTGTTCCGCCGATGCGACGGAACCGGCTTGCTGCACCCGGATCCGTCCCTCAAGCAGGGTGATGCGGTTCGGATTTCGCACGGGCCGTTCTCGGGCATTCTAAGCCGGATCGCGGAAATGGACACTCAGGAGCGCGTGCACCTGCTGATTCACATCATGGGTCGGAAGGTCCGAACCGCCGTACCCAGATCCGCGGTACACAAGGTGACCCAAGCCGTGCCCGCATGAATTGGTCAACCGGCTGCTTCGCCCAGTCCGGCGGCTCCGACATCTGCGTACAACATCCGGATGTCGGCGATATGTCCGAGCATTCCAGACCGATGAACAAGGAACCGTTTACCAGCCGCGGCATCCCTTGGACCGGCGCATTCTCGGGCAACGACCCTGATGCAGCAATGCCGTATTCAGTTGGCGTGTGGCGGGATGCAATCGACACAGGATGGTCTCGACCCGCAACAATGACGCCCATCCCGGAAGCCACCGAAGTGGCTGTTCCACCAGCGGTTTGTTAGACCACCAGTTGCCCGGTCGTGACCGTGTCAGCCTCGACGTGCAACTCGATGCGGTCGCCTGATGGATCGGTCCAGTGAAGTAATGAGACTGGTCCTGTCCCCTGAACAATCTGCAGATTCCCTGACAGAGTGAGGGACACGACGACGGATGCACTGGGATCTGAAAGATGGCCGCAAAACATGGATAGAACATCACCCGCCCGCTGGACTGGGGTATCCTGTGTCGCGATGTATGACGAGGGGCCGTGACCTTTCTCCAAATGAGCGCCCCAGATCAGCACGTATACCGGTTGGGTCGAGCTGGTATCGTAGTCGTCCTCAGAGCTGTAAATCTCGAAGTCTGTACCTGCCGACTGGGTGGCTACTACGGTGATCGCGCAGCGATACCAACCGTTTCCAGCATTCTGGATCTGCGCGGTATGCACATAATTCACCGTGCCGGTTACCCCGTTCGTCAGATCGAAATAGGTATCCTTAAATAATCCGCGCGTTCGTTCACGTAAAAAAACATAGGGCCGGTCTCCGGCCTTGGCGTAAATCGAAAACGTCAGAGTGTCGCCCGAAGTGTAGCTCACGGACTGCCGAACCGCGCCGTCGTATGTCGCGGCGGTGCTGGTCAAGCGCGTTGCCGACGTTGACCCATCCGTACTGAAACCAGCGTTCGGTGTAATGCTCGACCGTGTGCGGGACCAGGCGGAATTGCCAAAATCACTTGTCCAACGCAGCAGGTTTGTCCTTGCGTGGCCCTCGATCAACAGCCCGCGGCTGAGCCATTGCCCATCCTCGAACACGTGGTCGTACCGCGGCTTTCCAATAGCCGCGGTCGACACCACACCGGACGAATTGGTGCAAGTACCGACGGTGGAGCGCAAAAAATCAAACAAGTCCGCGAACGCAACCGCTTGGCCGTTCAACCCGCGATGCAGATTGGTCCGGAAATCCGAAACCACATCTGGTACAAGACCGCCAGCTATGTAGGGGCCCCAAGGGTTGGGCAAAGACTACCTTCGACCGTTGAAGGCAAGCCAGCCTCTTTTGAAACGTCCTCCTGGTTTCATGGCTTATCCAACCAAAACAGTTCCAACCAAAACAGTTGCCTTGGCATTGTCACCGACCAGCCATAGACGCTCGCCAGCTTTCATCTGCATCGCAAAAGACCGCCCCGATTGAACCGTGTGACTCAAAGCCGCTTCCAATTCAGGGATGGCATCGTCAGCGGTGATTTCAAACCGGATCGATGCACCACCGACGTTGCTGAGAAGACTATCCTGGTCCGCGGCCGCATCGTGGCGGTTTTAGACAGACCACTGCGCGGCCGGTTTGTAAATCATCGACAGCATGGAAAGCTCCTGTTGTTTTTCGGCGGCCACTCTAATGCCGAGGACCCTTGCGTTACCCGCCCGCCTCAATAACCTGTTGTTCAAAACTGCGGCGTTGGCGTCAGCCGGCCCTGTCCGCCATTGCTGCCTGGGCCACAGCGCGATAGGGAACAGGTCTGATGATAGGATCGTGGATCAAAAAACTCAGGCGAGGCACGGACGAGCCTGAGCAGGAATCGCTGCTGGAGACCTTGGCACCCGATCGGCGGTTCTATGTAGTTGGTGACATTCACGGGCGGCTGGACCTATTGCAGCAACTGCTGACCCGGCTCGATCCAGACATTCCTCTGGTATTTGTCGGGGACTATGTCGACCGTGGAGAATATAGTGCTCAGGTTTTGCATCACCTGCGCCATCTTTCGGAAAACGGCGAGCGTGAAGTGATTTGTCTGCTGGGCAATCATGAAGAGATGCTGCTTCGATTTATCGAGCAGCCGAAGCGGACCAGTCGCTTGTGGCTGGGAAACGGTGGGCTTCAGACACTCGCGTCGTTCGGCCTGACGGGAATAACCGAAGCGACACTGGGCGAAGATGCTGTCCAAATCTCGCATCAGTTGCGGTCTGTGATCGGCGACCCGGTTCTGACTTGGCTCAAAAACCGGCCACTGACCTGGTCAAGCGGGAATGTCTCGATCGTCCACGCGGCCCTTGATCCGGCTTTGCCAATCGATGACCAACCGCGCCATGTCTGTTTGTGGGGGCACCCCAATTTCCCGTCCACCGCTCGAACGGATGGCCAATGGGTCGTGCACGGGCATACCATCGTCTCAGATCCAAAGGTCAGTGGCCGGGTGATTTCGATCGATACCGGCGCGTTTGCGACCGGTCGGCTCACGGCGGCAGACATCAGCCCGGGCATCGTCAATTTCGTATCAACGGCCCCCGAGAATGAAGCCTCGGACACCGCCGGTCGGGCATGACGGCCATAGTCAAATAATGATCTCGAAATACACTATTAACATTAGCTCGGTATTTACCATTCCGCAGCGAAACTCCCGCTGAGCCTACGCGATATCAGACGCTCAAGGGGGATGAATGAGCATCGATACTGTTGGCACCCACGCAACTTTTTCCGGTTTTGCCGCGCCGCGGGTAGGTCTGACATTCAGTATCACCAAACGCTTCACGGATGTTGCTGTTTCTCTGGCCCTGTTGCCACTCGTGGCGGTTTGCGCAATCCTGTTGCTCGTCATGAACCCCATTCTAAACCGAGGGCCCCTGTTGTTCTGCCAGATCCGCATGGGCAGAGGAGGAAGAGCGTTTGTCGCATATTAATTCCGTTCTATGAAGCCTCGGCGCGGTGAGTTCAGGGGGCCCCTATAGCCCGGTTACCGCGCCCGGCTTGGTGTCCGCCCCGGAATCAGCGGCTATGCCCAGACCGAAGTCGGTTACGCACAATGCTCTGAAGATATTCAAAAAAAATTTGGGCCGACCACTACTACATCAGTAATCCGAGCCTTGCATTTGAATTTTGGATTATTTGGCGGACGCTGCAGGCGGTTGCAGAGTTCAAGGGCGATTGACGCCAAGAAACGGTGACAGAACACAAGCACTTGCAAAGGCCTAACACGACCGACGAAAAACCTCATGGCGCGAACAGGCGCGAGAAAACCGTGGACGGTTTGGTTCTGCTGGCCTTTGCCCGGCTGTGATGGCCGGACAGATACACAATCGCCGGCTGCGCGGGTCTCGGTCTTTTGCTGGGATTGGGGATCTCGCCCTTTGCGATAGAACCCCGCTTCCGGTCCGAAACGACGTTGGTTCTGACACGCTCTGCGGGCTATTCCGACGTGCCGTCGCAAGCCATGACGGGCTAGGTGTCGACATCTCCGCCATCAATACCCAAGTCGAAATCCTTGGCTCTGCTCGTTTGATGCATATCCCGGCGCTGGAGCTAAACCTTTAGGATGATCCATAGTTCAATCCAGCCATCTTCGCATCGCGTTGGACCGTATTTTGGCAAAATCCGGCGAACCGGTCGGATAGCGAAGCCCTGGGCATTGTCGCGGAAAACGTCACACAGGTGGTATCTATCGAAAACGTCCGGAATTCAGATGTCATCCGGATCGGCGCAACAACCAACCGCCCTCAGAAGTCGGCTGAGATTGCGGATACCTTGGCCCAGCTTTTTGTTCGGGATCAAATCAATGCAAAAGCCAAAGGACTAACCGAAACTGTTTCATGGTTGTCGGACCGGGTGGCCGGGCTGGAGCAGGAAATCGCCCGGCAGGAGGACGCCATCAAGGTCCTGCGGGCGCCAGCCCCGAAGTACTGGCCGCGCACCTTTTCGAAACCCGAACAAGGTTGGCCAATCTGCAAAGCCGTCTTCAAGAGCTTGACCAACTGGACCAGACACTTGTTGACTTGGACCCCGAACCCTTCAAAGGCGAGGTTCAGGAAGTCATTCATGGTCGCCTTCCCACCAGCCTTTCAAGGCAGGTTGCCACGAGGGACGCAGCAGCAAGGATAGCTCTCGCCGAACGTGTTTCAGAATTGATCGCCCAGAATGCCAGTGTGACAGCCGAACTGCGCCAGTTCGAGCGCGACGCCCGTGTAACCCGGTTGCTGCACGAAACCTTTATTTCCAGACTGGAGGAAGCCGCCGTCCAACAGGGCGCACAAACGCCGGACAGCCGCATAATTTCGACAGCCACTCCGGGTAAACAAGTTGCACCGCGTTCTGGTCTGATCATGTTTCTTGGGGTGATCGCCGGGGCGGCTTTGGGGCTGGGCATCATTCTTGTCCAGCAAATCCGGCAATCCGCGGTTCCGGCTGGGGCCGATCTGGAGATGGCCACCAGCGTACCGGTTCTGGGGCATTTGCGATTGGCACCGATCCGCCAGCACAGTCGGTTGGTCGGGTACCTATCGACAAATTCGACGTCGCCGCTATCGGAAGCGGCCAGAAACCTGCGAACGTCTGTGCTGTCACCAAATTCGGACGCTCAACCACAAGTCATTCTGTGCACCTCGTCGGTACCGGATGAGGGTAAGATCACGATGTCGATTGCCCTCGCGCAAAGCCTGGCGGGGCTCGGTCGATCTGTTCTGCTGGTCGAAGCCGACATCCGGAGCCTGTCTTTCAGGTAGTATTTTCCAGACAACCCGAACGGTGGACTGGTCACAGCGCTGACCGGAGGGACACCCTTGGGCAACCTTCTACGTACCGACACCCGGTTGTCGGTCAATGTTCTGATGGGCGAGCGCAGCACACGCAGCGCCGCGGATATTTTTTTCTTCGCGCTTTCATGACCTCACGCAGAGGTTGCGGGCAGACTACGACAATATTCTGATCGACAGCCCACCGGTTTTGGCCGTTTCTGACGTCCGGGCAATCGGGCAGGCCTGTGACGCGATCCTTCTGTCGGTTGCACCGGCCACCACGTCCCGCGCCCAGTTCGGACAGGTGCTGCGCGAGTTTTCTAGCCTGAACGTGCAGGTCACCGGGCTGGTCATGTCGGACCTGGGGTCAGCCCGAAAGCAGACCAATGCAGGCGGGCAGCCTTGTGGGGCCTATGCCCGTTACTACGACGTGTGACGATCTAGCCGACGATCATCTGCTTCATGCGCAGGGCTTCGTATTCCAGCTCTTTCAGGCGGAAATGCACGACATCTCCGATGGTGATCATGCCGCAAAGCTTGCCGTCGCGAAGAACCGGCATGTGGCGGAATCGCCCCTCGGTCATCGTCTTCAGCACATCCATCAGCAGGTCGTCCGGTGTGCAGGTCCGCACATCGCGGGTCATCAACGCCTCGACCGATTGTGGCAGCGTCTGACCCGGAGTATCCGCCATGCGGCGAACGATATCCCGCTCGGACAGGATTCCCTGCAGTGCGCCGTTCTGATCGGTGACGACAACCGCCCCGATGCGTTTCTCCTTTAGAATTTCGACCACCGAATGGATGGTGTCATTCGGCCGAACCGAAAACACCGCATCACCTTTTCCTTCCAGCAATTTGGCGACAGTGGTCTGAGTATGTGACAAATTCGACTCGGCGGATTGGCTGTAAGTGCTTGACCCGGCCTTGTCGCCACGTGTCGGGGGCTGGTAAGAGCTTGGGGCCATGGGCGGTCTCCTCCTTCAACGCTACAGGCTGTCCTCACCACCTTATCGCAGCAGAGAAACCTGTATAGGGTGCAAATTCAAAAACCGGCGCAACCGCGCCGGGTCGCAAGGAAAAACCGGACCCCGTGACCCAACTCCATCTGTCTCCTGCGGTTGCCGCCCTGATCTTCCTTCTGGTCGTGATCTGCGGACATAATTTCCGCAAACTGTGGAAAGAGCAGCCCCCGGGTTGGCAGAAACGCGCGTGGCTGTTTGGAGTGCCCGCTGCGGCCGGGCTGCTGGTCCTGGGCTTCCTGCCCCTGGCGCCCTGACGCAGGTTTGACTCTGGGTGGGGCCGCTGGCATATGCCGGGCAACGCATTTCCAGGAGATCGCCCCATGCGCCGACTGCTTGCTCTGGCCCTGCCGCTTGTTGTTTCTGGCTGTCTGTTCGACGAGGAGCCCGAGATCGTCCGTCTGCCCGGCGAAACCATGGGCACGACCTATCACATTACCGCAATCGGCGAGGATCTGGACGAGGCTGCCCTGTCCACCTCCGTGGAGGAAACGCTGGCGCAGGTGAACGCCAAGATGTCCAACTGGGACCCGAATTCCGAGGTCTCGGTCTTTTCCGCCTCGGCCAGCACCGACCCGATGCCGATGTCACAGGAACTCGCCCATGTGATCGCGGCGGCCAACCAGGTGCACGACCAAAGCGGCGGCGTGTTCGACGTGACACTTGGGCCGTTGATCGAGCTGTGGGGCTTCGGCCCGCGCAAGCCCGAAGACCCGGTGCCGTCGGATGCCGAGATCGCGGCGGCGCTGGAACAGGTGGGGCAGGCGCGCCTGCTGACTCTGGATGCACAGGCCGGGACGCTGGCCAAGGCGCAACCGGGCGTGGGGATCAACCTTTCGGCCATCGCCAAGGGCTACGGGATCGACGCCGTGGCCGAGACGCTGCGAGAGGCCGGCATCGAGAACTACATGGTCGAGATCGGCGGCGACCTGGTGGCCCGCGGTCAGAACGACAAGGGCGAGGCCTGGCGCATCGGCATCGAAAAGCCCGAAACCGGATCGCAGACCATCCAGTTCATCGTGCCGTTGGACAACCGCGGCATGGCGACCTCGGGCGACTACAAGAACTTCTTCGAACAGGACGGGGTGCGGTATTCGCATATCATCGACCCTACCACCGGACGCCCGATCACGCATCGGACGACCTCGGTCACGGTTCTGGCCGAAAATGCGATGATGGCCGATGCCTGGGCCACCGCGATGCTGGCGCTGGGGCAGGAGAGGGGGCTGAAACTGGCCGATCAGCTGGGTTTGGCGGTGTTTTTCATCTCGCGGGATGTGACAGGCGGCGAAGATGCCTATATCACGGTACAAAGCAGCGCGTTCAAGGATGCGCTGGGATCGAACTGAAGGGCGGGCCGGCCGATGAGCACCTTTATCCTCGCGTTTGTTCTGCTGCTGATCATCATGGTCGGCATGTCGCTGGGCGTGATGCTGATGGGCAAGACCATCAAGGGCAGTTGCGGCGGGCTGAACGCGATCTCGGGCGCCGACAAATGCGTGGTGTGCCAAAAGGACGTGGACCCCAACAGCCCCCTGCGTGACAAGCTGCAATGCAAGCGCGCCCGCCGGATGGTGGAACAGATGGAAAGCCAGGGCGCGCAGCACTGAATGGCCAAGGCCCGCAACATCCTGTTCATCATGTTCGACCAGCTGCGCTGGGATTACCTGAGCTGTTACGGCCATCCACATCTGCACACGCCCAATATCGACCGGCTGGCCACGCGCGGCGTGCGGTTCACGCGGGCCTATATCCAGTCGCCGATCTGCGGCAGCTCGCGCATGTCCACCTATACCGGGCGCTATGTACAGTCGCATGGCGCCTCGTGGAACGGCATCCCGCTGAAGGTGGGTGAACTGACCATGGGCGACCATCTGCGCAAGGCGGGGATGGACTGCTGGCTGGTCGGCAAGACCCATATGCGCGCCGACGCCGAGGGCATGGCGCGGCTGGGCCTTGAACCCGACAGCCTGATCGGCGCGCGCGTGGCCGAATGCGGTTTTGACGTGTTCGAGCGCGACGACGGGATGCGCCCCGAAGGCCCCGACGGGTTCTATGACCCCGACGGGGCCCGCGCCTATAACGCTTGGCTGGCTGATAAGGGGTATGACAGCGACAACCCCTGGCACGATTTCGCCAATTCCGGTCTGGACGCGAACGGCAACGTGCTGTCCGGCTGGTTCCTGAAAAACGCGCCGCAGGCCGCGAACATCGCCGAAGAGGACAGCGAGACCCCCTATCTGACCACGCGCGGCATCGAATTCATGGAAACCCATGACGGCCCGTGGTGCTGCCACCTGAGCTACATCAAACCGCATTGGCCCTATATCGTCCCCGAGCCCTATGCCTCGATGTACGGGCCCGAGCATGTCCTGCCCCCCAACCGGTCCGAGGCCGAACGGGCCGATGCACAACCCGTGCTGAGCGCCTTCATGCACACCAAGATCGGTCAGACCTTCTGGCGGCAGGATGTGCGCGAGGCGGTGATCCCCGCCTATATGGGCCTGATCAAGCAGGCCGACGACCAGATCGGGCGGCTGCTGGACTGGATGGAGCAGACCGGCCGCATGGACGATACGATGATCGTGCTGACCTCGGACCATGGCGATTTTCTGGGCGATCACTGGATGGGCGAAAAGACGTTTTTCCACGACGCTTCGACCAAGGTGCCGCTGATCATCTATGACCCGTCCGAACAGGCCGATGCCACGCGCGGCACCACCTGCGACGCGCTGGTCGAGTCGATCGACTTGGCCCCCACTTTCGTCGAGGTCGCGGGCGGTGCGGTGCCTGATCATATCCTAGAAGGCCACTCGCTGCTGCCCATCCTGCACGGGCGGGCGGACGAGACCCCGCGCAAATTCGCGATCTGCGAATACGACTATTCGGCCTCGCCCATCGCGGAAACGCTGGGCGTTTCGGTGCGCGATGCGGCGATGTTCATGGTGGCCACGAAAAAATGGAAGCTGATCCATTGCGAAGGCGGGTTCCGCCCGATCCTGTTCGATCTGGAAAACGACCCCGGCGAGCTGACCGATCTGGGCGACAGCGCGGACCATGCTGATGTGATCGCGCAGATGTATGACCATCTGTTCGCCTGGGCCCGTCGCCCGTCGCAGCGTACCACCCGCTCGGCGACCGAGCTGGTCGAGATGCGCACCAAAAGTCGCGGCAAGGGCGTGGTCCTTGGGGCCTATGACGAAAGCGACGCCCCGCCTGAATTGACGGTCAAGTATCGCGGCCGCAAGGCGCGGCCCTGGCAGCAGATCAGGAAATAGTCCCGCGCGGGGCGCATCGCCGCAAAAGGCGGTTCACGATGCGGCGGGCAGGGGATAGAAGAACGGACAAGAGCAGTTACCGGAGACCCGACATGAGCGCACCCAAACCCGTCGTCCTGTGTATCCTCGATGGCTGGGGCCTGTCCGACGACACGCAGGCCAACGCGCCCTATCTGGCCCACACGCCCACCTTCGACGCGATCATGTCCAAGGGTCCGCACGCGCGGCTGATCACCCATGGCCCGGATGTGGGTCTACCCAGCGGCCAGATGGGGAATTCCGAGGTCGGGCACACCAATATCGGGGCCGGGCGGGTCGTGGCCATGGATCTGGGCCAGATCGATCTTGCGATCGAGGATGGCTCGTTCTTTGAAAACGCTGCGCTGCAGGACTTTGTCGCCAAGGTGAAGGCGGCGGGCGGAATCGCGCATCTGATGGGGCTGGTCTCGGATGGCGGGGTGCATGGGCACCTGAACCATATCGTCGCCGCCGCGACAGCGATCACCGAGGCGGGCGTGCCGGTGGCGCTGCACGCCATCACCGACGGACGCGACGTGGCCCCGAAATCGGCGCTGGACTTCCTGGCCGAGCTGGAGCGCCGCCTGCCTGCGAACGCGCGCGTCGTCACCGTCTCGGGGCGGTATTATGCCATGGACCGCGACAACCGGTGGGAACGGGTCGGACGCGCCTATGAAGCGATCATTAAAGGGCAGGGTGGGCAGGCCGATACCGCAAGCGCTGCGATTCAGGCCGCCTACGACCGGGGCGAAACGGACGAGTTCATCGCGCCCACGGTTCTGCCCGGCTACGACGGCGTCCGCGACGGTGACGGGTTCTTCTGCCTCAACTTCCGCGCCGACCGCGCCCGCGAGATCCTGCGCGCCATTGCCGAACCTGATTTCGCCGAATTCGACACCGGCCCGCGCCCGCACCTGTCGGCGCTGCTGGGCATGGTGGAATATTCCGACGGCCACAATGCCTACATGACGACCGTTTTCCCCAAACGCGAGATCGTGAACACGCTGGGCGAATGGGTTGCCAAGCAGGGCCTGCGCCAGTTCCGCCTGGCCGAAACCGAGAAATACCCCCATGTCACGTTCTTCCTGAACGGCGGCAAGGAAACCCCCGAGCCCGGCGAGGATCGCTATATGGCCCCGTCGCCCAAGGTGGCAACCTATGATCTGCAGCCCGAGATGTCGGCCGGAGAGGTGACGGACAATTTCGTCGAGGCGATCGAGGGCGGCTATGACCTGATCGTCACCAACTATGCCAACCCCGACATGGTGGGCCATACCGGTGACCTGCAGGCCGCGATCAAGGCCTGCGAGGCCGTTGACCAAGGCCTGTCCCGCGTGGTCGCCGCGCTTGAAAAGGCAGGCGGTGCCATGATCGTGACGGCCGATCACGGCAACTGCGAAACCATGATCGACCCCGAAACAGGCGGGCCGCATACCGCTCACACCCTGAACCCGGTACCCGTGGCGCTGGTTGGCGGACCCGAGGGCGCAACCCTGCGCGAAGGTCGCCTGTCCGATCTGGCGCCTACGGTGCTGGACCTGATGGGCCTGCCCAAGCCGCCGGAAATGACGGGTCAGAGCCTGCTGTCATGAGGCTGCGCGCGCTTCTTCTGGCGGCCCTGATGGCGGGGCAGGCGGTCCGGGCCGCGCCGGACCCCGCGCAGGCGGCACTGGAGGCAGCGCAGATGCTGGAACAGGCCTCGATCGCGCTGACCGAGGCCGAAACCGCCCGCGACCGCGTGCGTGCCCTGACCGAGACGATCCAGGCCTACGAGGCCGGGCTGGCCGCCATGCGCGACGGGCTGCGCCGAGCGGCTTTGCGCGAAAGCCAGCTGACCGCCGAGTTGAACGCGCGCGAACGCGAAATCCGCCAGTTGCTGGGCGTGCTGCAAACCATCGAAACCACGGCGCCACCGGTTCTGATGCTGCACCCGGCCGGGCCGCTGGGGGCGGCGCGCACCGGGATGATGCTGTCCGAAGTCACCCCTGGCCTGAACACCAGAGCCCAGGCGCTGGCCCGGGATCTGGACGAGGTGCAGACCCTGCGCCGCTTGCAACAAAGCGCTGCGGACACGCTGACCGAAGGGTTGGAAGGCGTGCAGAACGCCAGGACGAAGCTGAGCGAGGCCATAGCGGACCGTACCGACCTGCCGCGCCGCTTCATTGAAGACCCGGTACGGACAGCCATCCTGATCTCATCAACGGAGACTCTGGATGGTTTCGCCAGCGGTCTATCTGAGATATCGGATGGAGAAATCATAGCCTCGAACGCGGATGTGTCCCAACTGAAAGGACAGATTCCGCTGCCGACCCAAGGCGTCATACTCCATCGTTCCGGCGAAACGGACGCCGCAGGGGTCACGCGTCCGGGGCTCGTACTGGGAACCAGACCACGTGCATTGGTGCTGTCGCCCACAGCGGCCACGATCCGATACCGAGGGCCGCTTCTGGACCTTGGAAACCTTGTGATCCTGGAACCGCAGCCCGGTTTGCTTTTTGTCTTCTCCGGCCTTCAGGAGGTGTACGGGGACCCCGGTCAGGTGATCCCCGAAGGAACACCAGTGGGCCTGATGCCCGGTCAAACACCAGAAATCGGCGCGATTTTGTCAACAAGCGGTGATGGCACTGGAACTGATCGTCCAGAAACGCTCTATATAGAGGTAAGAGAGAACAATAGCCCCGTGGATCCGGAATCATGGTTCCGGCCTGACAAGGATGGATAGACGAGTATGAAGAGATTTGTGATGGCCGGTCTGGCCGGCACCGTGGCAGGGATTATTGCGACTACCCAGATCGCCGGGCCACTGCTGGCGCAAGAGGCCGAAAACAAGGCCGGAGTGTATGAACAACTTGACCTGTTCGGCGATATCTTCGAACGGATCCGCGCCCAGTATGTTGAGGAAGTCGCCCCCGAAGAACTGATCGAGGCTGCGATCGACGGCATGTTGACGTCGCTGGATCCGCATTCAAGCTATCTTTCCCCGGACGACGCCGAGCAGATGCGCGTGCAGACGCGCGGTGAATTCGGTGGGCTGGGCATCGAGGTCACCCAAGAGGACGGCTTCGTCAAAGTCGTATCGCCAATTGACGGGACGCCTGCGGACGAAGCGGGCATCGAGGCCGGCGATTTCATTACTCATGTGGACGGCGAAAGCATCCTGGGCCTGACGCTGGACAAGGCAGTCGACCTGATGCGCGGCCCGGTCGGTTCGGAAATCGTCATCACCGTCGTGCGGGAAGGCGAACCCGACCCATTCGATGTGACCATCATCCGCGACACGATCAAACTGACCGCCGTTCGCGCCCGCACCGAAGGCGCCAGCGTGGTGCTTCGTGTGACCACCTTCAACGATCAGACCTTCCCGAACCTGAAAGAGGGGATGGAAAAGCAGATCGCCGAAGCTGGCGGCATCGACAAGGTGAACGGCTTTGTTCTGGACCTGCGCAACAACCCCGGCGGGCTGTTGACCCAAGCCATCAAGGTATCGGACGCATTCCTGAACGAAGGCGAGATCGTCTCGACCCGTGGGCGCAATCCCGAAGATGGTGAACGCTTCAACGCAACCCCGGGTGATCTTGCCCAGGGCAAGCCGATCGTAGTGCTGATCAACGGCGGATCGGCGTCGGCTTCCGAAATTGTTGCAGGTGCATTGAAGGATCACCACCGCGCGATCGTCGTCGGCACCAAAAGCTTCGGCAAAGGATCGGTTCAAACCGTGATGCCGCTGCGTGGCGACGGGGCGATGCGTCTGACCACCTCGCGCTACTACACCCCGTCGGGTCGGTCGATCCAGGCTTTGGGTGTCAGCCCCGACATCATCGTGGAACAGCCCCGCGTCCGTCCCGAGGCTGAGGAAGAGGAAGAAAGCAACGCCCGCACCCGGTCCGAGGCCGACCTACGGGGCAGCCTGAACAATGACAGTTTGACCGAGGATGAAATCCGCCAGATCGAGGAAGACCGCACCAAAGCGGAAGAAACCGCCGAACTGCGCAACGAAGACTACCAGTTGGCCTATGCGATCGACATTCTCAAAGGCCTGTCCGCCTTCAATCCGACAGAGCGGGCATCGCAGTAAGCTGCGCAAACAATGACCGAAGGGCCGCGGTTTTCCGCGGCCTTTTCTTTTGGCTCAGCTCTCGATTTTGTGCAGTTTCTTTTCGTCAAGCATCAGCGCCAGAACCAGCCCTATCGACACCGACAGCGTTGAAAAGACAAAAGCCATGTCCATCCCGCTGTCAAAGGCCATCGACAACGCGGATTTGATCTTTTCGGCCTCGGGCGCGCTGAATTTCTGCATGACAGCCTGCGCGGTCTTGGTCGTCAAAGTACCGCCATTGATGGCTTTTTGATCGGCTAGGGACATGTCGATGCCAGCTTTGGCAAGGTGCTCGCGGAAGCTGGACAGGCTGACCATGTACATGATGGCCGTCGCGCAGGCGACCGAAATGGCGCCATAGACCAAGTGCACCATGAAGCTCAGACCGCCAACCAGGCCGGCGCGTTCAGGCTTGACGGCGCAAACGGCGGCGGTGCCCGACGGGCCAACCGTCAGTGTCGCTCCCAACCCGATCAGAGCCATCCCCGGAAGAATATGGAAATACCCCAGCCCGGCCGGCATCACGACGACACTGGCCGCGCCTATCGTAGCGCAGAGATACCCCCAGAACAGCAGGCGCTTGGGTCCGAAATCATTGTACAAGGTGCCAGAGACGATCGACCCGACCGCCAAAAGAACGGTCAGCGGCGCAAGACCCAGAGCGGATTCAAACACTGACCAACCAAGAACCTTTTGCATATATTGCGGAAAATACAGCAATCCCACAAAGGCCGCCGAGACGTTGAACATGTTCAGCCCCAAGGTGATGCGAAATTGCGGATTTTGCATCATCTGCGGCAGCAATAGCGGTTCTTTCACCCGTTTTTCCACGCGTGGGAACAACAGAAACAGCGACGCGCTGAGGAAAAACAGAAACATCAGCGGAACCGACAGCCAGCCCCAGTCCGACCCGACATCAAGCGCGTACAGCAGCAGCAGGACAGCAAAAGAAAGGACACCCATTCCGGCAAAGTCGATGTGCTCACCCGTCTTGTGGGTCTTGTCACGCTGCATCAGCAGGACTGCCGTGGCCATCGAGATGCACGAGAAGACGACATTCGCCAGAAAGAACAGGCGCCAATCCCCAAGATTGACGACAAACCCGCTGATCATCGGACCAAATACGTTGCCCGTCGTGACACCGGCAAGGATCAACCCCATGACCATCGCACGGTGTTCCTCACGGGATACCCTCGTGGCCCCGAAGGCCAGCGTGCACGGCCACACGCATCCCGCGCCGATACCTTGAAGCGCGCGTGCGCCGATCAGGAAATCAAGGCTGGGAGATACGAAACACATAACCGAGGCGAATAGAAACAGCGACAATCCGATGATCATGATCTTGCGATGACCGTACATGTCGCCCAGCCGGCCGCCTGCGACCATGGTCATGGCGAAGAACAGCGCGTAGATGTTCAACACCCACTGGGTACTCGTGATATCGGCATCAAACGAGTTTTCGATCGCCGGAACCAGCATCAGCGCACCGGTAAAGTCTATGCCGATGCCAAACGCCGTTACCATCAGCGCTATGACCTTGATAATGCTGTCACGTTCCATTCGGCCCCCTGAGTTTCCTTGGCGGCTCAATCATGCATGAATTCAGCAAAAAAGATAGGAATGCGTCCAAGCAGGTTTCGATTACGTAGATCCTGCAGGCTTTTGGCCGATCAACCCTGACCAGCGCTCAACCGACGCACCACGCGCTTCAGAAGATCAAGTTCGGCGCGCAGCAGGTCCATCTCGGCGCGGATATCGCCTACGGCCGGCGCGCCCGCGATTACGGTGATGTCGCCCACTTTTTCCTGTGAAGCGCTGTCGAGGATAATCACACTGTGGACACCTTCGGACAACAGGGCCATTGGTACGGGAACCCGAACATGCCAGCCACCTTCGGCCTCGGAAACCTCGATACCTTGCAGGACCTGATCCCGGTACCGGGCTTCAAGTTGGGGTGCGGTACTTCCTGAAAAGTGGCCTTCCCATACGCCGTCTTCGAACCGGATCGGGACGAGTTTTGTTTCCACCATGGCCTTTCCTTTCACAAGTCAGCGCGATGATGGCGGCACAGGGTCAAATCCCGCAGCACCACACGGTTCATACCAGGATCCTGGATGATAAGGTCCAGCCACATCTTCTCGATGCGACGTTCGTTCAAGGACAGATGCGCAAGATCAAAATCGATGTCGGACGTCGCATGTTGCGGTTCCAGCTTTCGCAGCACCTGCTCGGTATTCGGTCCATTCTGGATATTCAGCCTGGCAAAGACCTCGGCCGGGCGTTCACTGTCGACCGTCACATGGGTCCGGACGAGGTGTTGCCGCGTCAGACCCTCGGCGGCGCTGCCCGGAAGCTCGACAGACACGGAGAGGAACGAGCCTTGAAAGGTGAATACGTCGATCGCCAGGCTGAAGGGCGCCAGGTCCTTTTCCCCGCTGTTGCGGATTTGCCGGATTGCAATCTCGGCCAGCGGACAGTCATGGAAAAGCGCCACACTGTCATCAAGCTGCGCCTTGCGAGACAATGATACCAGGCCCGTAACGGGCAGGGGGCTGCCCCACAAATCCGGGCGCCATGCCCAATCCGTGCCAAGCGGTCTGGGGAAATTCTGGGTGCCGATATGCGGGCGGGTCAGGCGCCCGTCCGCAACCTGGATCAGCCGATCAAGTTGGGCGCGAAGAACACGCGCCTGATCACGCTGCTGGCGAAGCAGGGGAAGGTCTTCGTGCGGCGCGTTCTGCGCCGTCCGTTTCCAGTGCCCAACTGCCTTGCGGCTGAAATACCGATCCAGAAGTCTGCTCATGTGCCCAGTGCCTGAAACTGCACCTCTTTAGTCGGAATCCGCGGACGGAATAAACCCGCCTTCGACAGATAGCACCGCAAAATTCCCGAATTGTGAACGACGCCGGTCGTGCCGGCCAGATTTTTGCAAGATCACGCCGGGGCACGTTCTTGAAATAGCACGGGGCAAAGCTTACCGTCAGTCACCCGGTCGCCGTGGATCCTCCGCAACGGGCCGCAGTCCAAAAAACAAGACGAGGCCGGGGCATGGAACCCACCCTATTCGCGTTCATCTGGAAACATTCCAAGAAACAGCAATTCATTCTGCTGCTGTTGACCGTACTTTCGTTTCCGTTTCTCTATGCCTCGCTTGAACTGCCCAAGCAGATCATCAACGACGCCATCGGTGCGACCGGAAACACGGTAACGCTGTTCGGCACGAAGGTGACCCAGGTCCAATACCTGCTGATCCTGTGTTTTGCCTTCTTGGGAACCGTGCTGGCTGGCGGCCTCATGAAGATGCGCATCAACACCATGAAGGGGATTCTGGCCGAACGCATGTTGCGGCGGCTCAGATTCACCCTCATCAGCCGGATGCTGCGCTTCCCCAAACCGTATTTCTCGACCACAAGCCAGGGCGAGCTGGTGTCGATGATATCGTCCGAAGCGGAACCGATGGGCGGACTGATGGGCGACGCGATCGCCCAGCCGGTTTTTCAGTTCGGTCAGATGATGACGATTGTCACTTTCCTGTTCATGCAAAGCGTCTGGTTCGGGCTGGCCTCGATCGCGCTGATCCCGGTGCAAGCCTGGCTGATCCCGCGCCTGCAGCGCCAGATCAACCTCTTGAACAAGGACCGTATTCAGGAGATCCGCCACCTGAGCACCGAGATCGGCGAAACCGCCGCCGGTATCAGCGACCTGCGCGCGAACGGTGGCTGGCGCTATCGGCTGGCGCAGTTCAGTCATCGCCTGGGAACCTTGTTCGATATCCGGGTCCGGATCTACAACAAGAAATTCTTCATGAAATTTCTTAACAACCTGATCACGCAGATGACGCCGTTCCTGTTCTATTCGGTCGGTGGCTATCTCGCTATCACGGGCGAAGTGACAGTCGGTGCGCTGGTTGCGGCGCTGGGGGCGTACAAGGACCTCAGCGGCCCTTGGCGCGATCTGCTGACCTATTACAATCAGGTTCAGGACATGTCGTTGCGCTGGCAGGTCGTCACCGAACGGTTTGCACCCGAGAACATGATCCCCGAAGAACTGTTCTATGGCGAACCGGAGAGCATCCCGCACCTGCAGGGCGACATCGAATTGCGCAATGTCACGGTGCGCGACGAGGACGGCAAGCTGATCCTTGAAGACATCGACCTGACGATCCCAAAGGGCGCTCGGGTCGCCATCAAGGCCTCGCACGACTCGGAAAGACAGGCGCTGGCCCAGTTGCTCTTCCGCGAGATTCTGCCGGTTCAGGGCGAGGTCCTTCTGTCTGGGCACAACCTTCGCGAACTCCATCAGGCGGTGATCGCCGCCCGTGTCGGCTATGCCCACTCGCGACCCTACTTGTTCAACGGCACGCTTGGGGACAACCTGCTGATGCCTTTGCGTCCCCATCCCCAGCACGAGACCGAAGCTCTGAAGACTCCATCACGTTATCAGGTCGAAGCCGTGCGCGCCGGCAACTCCCCGGACCTGCTGGAGGACGAATGGGTCGACCCACGCCTTGCCGGGCTGCAGAGCATCGACGAGATCCGGGATTGGTGGTTCGAACTGGTCGAGGCGATGGGCATCGACGAATTCATGTTCCGGCGGACGTTGCGGTCGCAATTCGATCCCGAACTGCACCCCCATCTGGCCAAGGCGATCGTGGATGCGCGCGACAAGGTTGCAGCGCGTCTCAAGGAAAAGGGCTTGGACAAATACGTTTACCGGTTCGATCCGGACCGGTTCAATCCGGCCGTACCTTTGGGGGGCAACCTTCTGTTTGCCTCACCGTCGCGCAACATCTCACCGGACATCCTGGCCGGGGACGCTCGATTTCTTGCCATGCTGCGGGCCCATGATCTGGACAAGGACGCCCTAAGCATCGCGACGGCGGTCCTCAGCACGCTGCGGAAAACATTCGGCCGAGAAGGGACGGATCACCCGCTGTTCCTGCGTTTGGGCATGTCCAAGGACATGTACCACCGACTGCTCGACATCGACGAACGCCGCATGTCGAAAGGTGAGGCAACCCTGTCCGAACGTGAAATGGCACTGTTGCTGACGGTGCCGTTCATGCTGACCGCCGAACAGATCGGCCCCAGTTTCCCCGAGGAGTACAAGGAAAAGATCCTTTCGATCCGGCGCACGCAGGCCCAAAACCTGCACGCATCTTTCGACGGGCTGTTCATTCCCGTGGCACCCGAAACCTATGTTCCGCGCCTGACCGTCATGGAAAATGCCCTGTATGGCCGCGTGTCGCTGATGGCCGGGGCACATGCCGAAGAGATCGAGGATGCCGTAGCCGAAGTCCTGATCGAGGCCGGTCTCACCCGTCGCCTGGCGGCTATCATCTACGATCTGCCGACCGGTCTTGGCGGGGCCAACCTGCCCACGGTTTTCCAGGAACGTGCCGCGTTTTCACGGGCAGCGATCAAGCGGCCCGACATCCTGATCCTGGACAAGGTCCTTGCCAGCCACGATTCGGAAAGCCGTCTGCGTACGCGCCTCAAGCTGCGTGAGTTGCTTCCTGACTCGGTCATGATCTTCATGGAAGATCATTTTGGCCATCCCGAAGCCTATGACATGTACGTGGAAATCAAGGACGGCCGAATCGACGGTGTATCGCGTTCCAAGGTCGAGGCGGATGACGAACAACCCGAAGACTTCAGCCGAAAACTCAAGATCATTTCGGCAACCGAACTGTTTTCGAGGCTTGACGGAAAACACCAGCGTCTGCTGGCCTTTTCGGCGCAATGGTACGACGCGGCGGCGGGGCAGACCATATTCTCGCGCGGGCAAACGCCCGACGCTGCCTATCTGTGCATCTCCGGGCAGGCGAGCCTGGAATGGACGATGCCGGACGGCGAAAAGCGCAACATCTCCGTCGTCGAGCCAGGCCGTCTGATCGGCGACCTGTCGATCATCACCGGCGCGCCTCGGCAACTTGACCTCGTTGCGATGACCGACTGTTCGTTCCTGCGGATCGGCGCGGAAGAGCTGCGCGCCGTGGTAGAGGGTGACGCGGCTGTTTCGATGCGCCTTCTCGAAACGGTGGCCGGGTATCTGACAACTGTCTCGGAACGACTGTTGCTGTCTAATACCCCGTTGACACCCGAAGCCGAGACCGGGGCGGGCGGTTAGGATGCGCGAACCGCAGCCACACCCGGCCTATGCCCCGCACGAAATCCTGGTGGCGCCGGCCAGGGCTTATCCCGAACTCTGGCGGCTGCTGCTGGGCTTCGCGATCATCACAGTCGTCGTGCTGGCACTGAATCTGGTTCTCCTGGCCGCTGTAACCGCCTTTGGTTCGGCCGAACTGGTGTCCGGTTTCGAAGACGGGTCCTCGGCCCTGGCGCTGCTGGTCATCCTTTCCAGTTTCGCCTTTGCTACGCTGGGCGTCGGATTGGCCGTGCGACAGGTGCAGCACCGGAAGCTGATCTCGGTGGTTGGGCCGCCGATTCTGACTGTACGGCAATTCTGGCGGGTTCTGCGGGCGCTGGTCGTGCTGGGCGCCTTGCTTTTTGTTCTGCCCCCATACGATATGGGACCGCCCTTGGAGCCAAACCTGCCGGTTTTCAGGTGGCTGCTGCTGTTGCCGCTGGCGCTGGTGGCTGTCCTTATTCAGGTCAGCGCCGAAGAGATTCTATTCCGCGGGTTCCTGCAACAATCGCTGGCCGCGCGGTTCAGGGCCCCGTGGATTTGGATGGGTGTACCCTCCCTGATTTTTGCTGCCGGGCACTACGCACCTCTTGCCGCCGGTGACAATGCTATCCTGATCGCAGTTTGGGCCTTTGTCTTTGGCCTTCTTAGTGCAGACATCACCGCCAGAGCAGGAACGCTGGGACCCGCAATCGCCATGCATTTTGCCAACAATGTAACGGCTCTGCTGATCGTATCGTTGCCTGACGGCCTGGGGGGGCTGGCCCTCTATCATCTTCCGTTCGAAACATCGGACACCGGTATCCTGCGCCAGTGGCTTGTCGTGGATTTCGCGGTGATGGTCGTCAGCTGGCTGGTTGCGCGACTTGCGCTCAGGCGCTGATTGCATTTCCTTCCGTAGCGTCTTATTTGACTGCAACCCGCATCAGCAAGGTTCCGACATGAACTGGATCACAAACTACGTCCGCCCCCGGATCAACTCGATCTTCTCCCGCCGTGAGGTGCCCGAGAATCTCTGGCACAAATGCGACGAGTGCGGAACGATGCTGTTCCACCGTGAACTGGCGGACAACCAGAACGTTTGTACCCAGTGCGGACACCACATGCTGATCACCCCGCGCGAGCGGTTCAAGCACCTGTTCGACGGCGGTATTTTCACCGAAGTCGCAGTGCCCGCGCCCAAGGAAGACCCGCTGCAGTTCCGCGATCAGAAGAAATACCCCGACCGCATGAAGGCAGCGCAGAAAAAGACCGGCGAGAAAGAAGCGATGCTGGTTGCCACCGGCGAGATCGGCCGCACGCCGATCGTGGCCGCGGCGCAGGATTTCTCGTTCATGGGCGGTTCGATGGGTATGTATGTGGGCAACGCCATCATCGCCGCCGCGCAAGAGGCGGTGAAACTCAAGCGCCCGCTGATCCTGTTTTCCGCCGCCGGCGGCGCCCGGATGCAGGAAGGCATCCTCAGCCTGATGCAGATGCCGCGCACCACGGTCGCGGTGGAGATGCTGAAAGAGGCCGGCCTGCCTTACATCGTCGTTCTGACCCATCCCACCACCGGCGGCGTCACCGCCTCCTACGCGATGCTCGGCGACGTGCATATTGCCGAGCCGAACGCGCTGATCTGTTTCGCCGGCCCCCGCGTGATCGAGCAGACGATCCGTGAAAAACTGCCCGACGGCTTCCAGCGCGCCGAATACCTGCTGGATCACGGCATGCTGGACCGCGTCACCAAACGGACCGAGTTGCGGGACGAGTTGATCACCATCACCCGGATGATGATGGGTCTGCCCCCGGCGGTCAAAGGCGATCTGCCCGCCCCGAAAGAGGGCGAAGCCGAACAGCCTGACGCGCAGGCCAAGCCTGCCGAAGACCAGCCCAAGAAATGACCGCACCCACATCCGACGTCATCCTCGACCGGATGATGGCGCTGCACCCCAAGATCATCGACCTGACCTTGGACCGTGTCTGGCGTCTGCTCGAAGCTTTGGGTAATCCGCAGGACAAGCTGCCGCCGGTGATCCACATCGCCGGTACCAACGGCAAGGGCTCGACCCAGGCGATGATCCGTGCAGGGCTGGAAGGGGCCGGGCTGACGGCCCATGCCTACACCTCGCCGCATCTGGCACGCTTCCACGAGCGCATCCGCCTGGCGGGCAAGCTGATCTCGGAACCCGACCTGACCGCCGTTCTGGATGAGTGCTACGCCGCCAATGGCGGCGAGAACATCACCTATTTCGAGATCACCACCTGCGCGGCCCTGCTGGCCTTTTCCCGTGTACCCGCCGACTACACGCTGCTCGAAGTCGGACTTGGCGGGCGGCTCGACGCCACCAACGTGATCGCAAAGCCCGCGGTCACGGTCATCACCCCGGTCTCGATCGACCATGAACAGTTCCTGGGCAACACGCTGGCCAAGATCGCCGCCGAAAAGGCCGGCATCATCAAGCGCGGCGTGCCTTGCATCGTCGGCCCGCAGCCGGACGAGGCGATGGAGGTCATCGAGGCCACCGCCGCCCGCCTCGGCGCACCGCTGCTGGCTTACGGACAGCACTGGCACGTCCACGAGGAACATGGCCGCCTGATCTATCAGGACGAAACCGGGCTGCGCGACCTGCCGCTGCCAAACCTGCTGGGCGCCCACCAGATCCAGAACGCCGGCGCCGCACTGGCGGTCCTGCGCCACCTCGACCTGGGCGACGAGGCCTACGAGGCCGCAGTCACCCTTGCCGAATGGCCCGCCCGGATGCAGCGCCTGAAGACCGGCCCGCTCGTCGAACAGGCGCCTCAGGCCGAACTCTGGCTGGACGGCGGCCACAACGCCGCCGCCGGCGTCGCGCTGGCGGACGTCTTGGCCAAGCTGCCCCCGCGACCCACACACCTGATCTGCGGCATGCTCAACACCAAGGATGTAACTGGCTACCTCTCCCCGCTGGCCCAGCAAGCCGCCAGCCTGACCGCCGTTTCCATCCCGGGCGAGACCAACACGCTGAGCGCTGAAGAAACTGCCGCCGCCGCCAAATCGGTGAACCTGCCCGCGACGACCGCCAGCAGTGTGTCCCAAGCCCTCGACACCATCGTCAAAGCCGACCCTAATGCGCGCGTGCTAATCTGCGGCTCGCTCTACCTTGCTGGCAACATCCTGCGCGAAAACGGCTGACGATTCATTGAGCCACAGCTACGGCAGAGGCAACGCTCGCTATTGTCCCCAGTCCTGCGCCTGCATCTCCCGCAGGCGCGAGGCTGTGCGCTCGAACTCGAAAACACCTTCCCCCTCGACATACAGCATCTCAGGCTCGGCGGCCGCTGAACAGATCAACCGCACCTTCGCCTCGTACAGCGCATCGATCAACGTGACGAACCGCTTCGCCTCGTTGAAGTTGTTGCGCGACAGGCGCGGTATGTCCTCGAGCACCAGCACTTTTACCGCATCAGCAATGGCCAAATAGTCCCCCGGCCCCAACATCCGGCCGCACAGATCATAGAACGAGGCCCGTGCCACACCATTGCGAAAAGCGGGCAACACTACCTCGCGCCCCTTGACATGCAGGGTCAGGGGTTCGGCCGGCCCACCGGACAGGTCGGCCCACACGGCCCGGATCTTCTCCCGCGCCTCGGGTCCGATGGGCGTGAAATAGACCGGCGAGCCCTCGAGCCGGTTCTGCCGGTAATCCGTGGGCGAGGTCAGTTCCCACACTTCGAGCTGCTGCTTGATGTGGTGGATGAAGGGCAGGAACAGCTGCCGGTTCAGGCCATCCTTGTACAGATCGTCGGGATGACGGTTGGAGGTGGTCACAACGACGACGCCACCCGCATGCAGCATGTCGAACAGCCGCCCGACGATCATCGCGTCGGTGATGTCGGTGATCTGCATCTCGTCAAAGGCCAGCAGGCGCACGGATTTCACGACCGAGGCCGCCACCGGCGCCAGTGCATCCTGCACGCCGGTTTCGCGCGCCTCATGCATGCCAGCGTGGATTTCCTGCATGAAGGCATGGAAATGGACGCGCCGGGCCGGAACTTCGCCCAGCGTTTCGACGAACATGTCCATCAACATGGACTTGCCGCGCCCCACGCCGCCCCACAGGTACAGACCCTTGGGCGGCGGCGGTGCCTTGCGGAACAGCCCGCGTTTCACCGGCGCGGCCAGAGCCGCCCGGATGCGCTCGAACTGGGGCAGAACGGCCTCTTGCGCGTCGTCGCGGTTCAGGGTGCCATCGGCAACGCGGGCCTCGTACAACGAGATCATGTCGGTCATGGCCCGAGCCATAGCGCCCGCCCGCGCCATTGAAAAGAAGGCATCCTCCGGCACGCATCAATTTTGGTTAATCGTGACCGCAAAACTCCTGAATTGACGAGCGAGCCCAAGCGGATACTGTCGGCGGGCTGAATCCGGAGGCCCAATGACCCCAACCGCCCGTCTGCTCAACCCGGTGCTGATCGTCGGATGCGTGATCATCACAGTCAGCTTCGCCGTGCGCGCCTCGTTCGGAGTGTTCCAGATTCCGATCGCCGAGGAGTTCGGCTGGCTGCGCACCGATTTCTCGCTGGCCATCGCGATCCAGAACCTGGCCTGGGGCATCGGCCAGCCGATCTTTGCCGCCATCGCCGAAAAGATGGGCGACCGGCGGGCGATCATTCTTGGTGCGCTGACCTATGCGGCAGGGATGGTACTGTCGGCTTGGTCCGTTACGCCCTTCGGGCATCAGCTTTATGCCTGGCTGGTGGGCTTCGGTATCGCAGGCACGGGCTTTGGCGTCGTGCTGGCGGTGGTCGGGCGGGCCTCGACGGATCAGAACCGCTCGATGTCGCTGGCGATCGTAACGGCAGCGGGCAGCTTCGGGCAGGTGATCGGTGCGCCGACAGCTGAATGGATGCTGACCTTTCTGCCGTGGCAGCAGGTGTTCATCATCTTCGCCATTGCCATTCTGGCCCTTGTGCTGACACTGCCCTTCATGCGCGCACCCGCGCAGGTCAGCAAGGCCGAATTGGAAGAAAGCATGGGCAAGATCCTGGGCCGCGCCTTCCGCGACCCGTCCTATGCGCTGATATTCTTGGGTTTTTTCAGCTGCGGCTATCAACTGGGCTTCGTCACCGCGCATTTCCCGGCCTTCGTGACCGAGATGTGCGGCCCGATCCAACCTGGCGGTGTCTTGCATGCGATGGGCATCACCACAACGTCTGCTTTGGGTGCGCTGGCGATCTCGTTGATCGGGCTCGCCAATATCGGAGGCACCCTTCTGGCCGGATGGGCGGGCAATCACTTCCCCAAGAAATACCTTCTGGCAGCAGTCTACACCGGGCGCACTATCGCGGCCGCGGCGTTCATCCTGTTTCCCATCACGCCTTTGACCGTGATCCTGTTCTCGCTGGTCATGGGGTCACTGTGGCTGGCGACGATCCCGTTGACCTCGGGCCTCGTCGCGCATCTTTATGGCTTGCGCTACATGGGCACGCTGTATGGCATCATCTTCTTCAGCCATCAGGTCGGCAGTTTCCTGGGCATCTGGCTGGGCGGCCGAATGTATGACCTTTATGGCGATTACACCATGGTCTGGTGGATCGGCGTGGCCATCGGCGCCTTCAGCGCGATCGTACACCTGCCGATCCGCGAAAATCGCCCCGCGCAGCCCGCTGCCGCATAGGATCAGGCGGCCTCGTCCGGGGAGAGCAGACCTTCGGCCACCAGCCTTTCGGCCCAGCCCTGCGGACCGTCGAAATGGTGGGTCTGCCAACCACGGCCACGGGCGGTTTCGATGTTGTCGATCCGGTCGTCTGTGAACAGCAGCGTCTCGGGCGGCAGGCCGCAATCCTGTTCGACCATCTGGTAGATCGGGGCATGCGGTTTCACCATCTTCATCCGCCCCGAGACATAATGCCGGTCGAACTCGTTCAGGAACGGATAGACGGTGGTCGCATAGTCGAAATTCTGCACCCCGAAATTGGTCAGCGCAAAGACCGGCACGCCCTTGGCTCGCAGCGCGCGCTGCAGCCGGACCGAATGCGGGATCTCGGGCGCGGCCAGTTCGATCCAGTTGTCGTGCCACATGCGGATCTCATTGCGCCATTCGGGGTATTTTTCGGCCCAGGCATAGATCGTTTCGGTGAAGTGATGCCCCTGATCGACCAAGTCGTTCATGTCGTGCAGGTCGACGGTCGAGAACATTTCACGCCGCCGGTCCTCGCCGATCACGCGGTCATAATACCGCTCGGGCTGCCATTCGATCAGAACGTTGCCGATGTCAAAAACGACCGCTTCTACGGGCATGGGATTTCCTGTTCGCTTGTGTTGCGTTCAGGGCCGACTGAACCAACCCGCCGGGCGGGATGCAAGGCCAATCTCAGGCCCGCAGGGCGGCGCGCATCTCGCGCTCGAGCGCGTCCAGAAACCGCGACCGGTCGGCCTTGGAAAACGGTTTGCCACCGCCCCCGGTGCCCAGCGGATTGGCGGCGCGCAGGTCCGCCATCAGATCGCGCATCGCCAGTTGCTGGCCGATATTGGCGGCGGTGAAGGCCTCGCCATTGGGGCGCAGCACCCGCGCGCCGGCCTCGACGCATTTGGCGGCCAACGGGATGTCCGAGGTGATGACGATGTCGCCCGGGCCACTCCGCTCGGCGATCCACTTGTCGGCCTCGTCCGCGCCTTGCGCAACGGTCACGATCTGAACCAGCGGGTTGGCCGGGGGGCGCAGCCCGCCATTTGCGACCACGACCATCGGCACCTTGTGCCGTGTGGCGACGCGTTCGGCCTCGGCCTTCACCGGGCAGGCGTCGCCATCGACATACAGGGTCGTCACGCCTGCTTGGCCTTCTTGGGCGCCAACTTCGCTGGCTCGGGCGCATCGGATTTGCGCACCTTGAACTCGTCCGGGATCGGCATCCGGTTGAAGGCGTCGAGCCCGGCGATCTTGTAGGCCTCAGCCAGGGTCGGATAGTTGAAGGTGTTCTGCACGAAATAGTCCACCGTGCCCTTCAGGTTCAGCACCGCCTGGGCGATGTGGATCAGCTCGGTCGCGCCTTCGCCGACGATCTGCACGCCCAGCACCCGGCGGGTTTTCAGCGAGAACAGCATCTTCAGCATCCCGTGCTCGAGCCCCATGATATGCCCGCGCGACGTCTCGCGGAACCGGGCCACCCCTACCTCGTAGGGAATACCACGTTCCTGCAGCTCTTCCTCGGACATGCCGCAGGTCGAGATTTCGGGCACCGAGTAGATGCCATAAGGGAACCAAGGGCTTTCGGGCAGGGTGGGGGTCTCGAGCGCGTGGCAGGCGGCCACGCGGCCCTGCTGCATCGACGTCGAGGCCAGCGATGGATGCCCGATCACGTCGCCGGTGGCATAGATATGCGGCACCGAGGTCTGATAGGTCTTGCGGTCCACCGAAATGCGGTTGCGGTGGTCGGTTTCGATCCCAACCGCACCCAGATTCAGCGCCGAGGTGTTGCCCATGCGGCCCGCCGCGAACAGCAGCATCTCGGCCCGGACATGGCGGCCGTTTGACATGGTGATTTCGACATGCTTGCCGGCGTCCTCGATCTTTTCCACGGCCGAGCCCAGCCGCAGGTCCACCCCGTTTTCGCGGATCTGGTGTGTGAATTCCTGGATCAGGGTCTTGTCGATGAAATCCAGGAAGGTCTCGCGCGGCTCGATCAGCGTCACCCGCACATCCAGCGCCGAGAACATCGTGGCGTATTCCACCCCGATCACGCCCGCGCCGATCACGCAGAGCGAGCGCGGGATCTCGGCCATTTCCAGGAACTCGTCGCCGTCGACGATGGTCTTGCCGTTGAAGGGCACGTAATCGGGGCGATAGGTTTTCGTCCCGGTCGAGATCAGGAATTTCGCGGCCGTCAGGCGGGTGGTGTCGCCCGCATCGGCGGTGACCTCGATCTCGTGCGGGCCGGTGAAGCGGGCCACGCCGTCCATGGTTTCAACATGGTTGCGGTTGAACTGGTGCTCCAGAACGTCAACCTCATAGTCCAGCGTCATGTGCAGCCGGGCCTTGAGGTCCTCGGCGCGGATCTGGTCCTTGACCCGGTACGAACGGCCGTAAAAGCTGCGCTCGCGCCAGCCCGACAGGTTCAGCACCGTTTCGCGGAGTGTCTTCGAGGGGATCGTGCCCGTGTGCACCGATACGCCGCCCAACCGGTCACGGCGGTCAACCACCAGAACCTTGCGTTTCAGCTTGCCCGCCTGAATCGCCGCCGCGCGGCCCGATGGACCCGAGCCGATGATGATCAGGTCATAGTCGTATTTGCTCATCCCTCAGTCTCCGTACAGGGCTTCGGCGTGGAAGGTGACGTGGTCCTCCATGAAGGTGGACACGAAAAAGTAGGAATGGTCATAGCCGGGCTGCAACCGGGTCGTAGCCTGTTGACGGCGTTCGGCGATGGCCTGGGCCAGAGCCTCGGGGCGCAGCAGGTCGATGAACTGGTCGTTGGTGCCGGTGTCGATCAGGATCGGGCCGTCAAAGCCCTTTTCCTTCATCATCAGCGTCGCGTCATGTTTGGCCCAGGCGGCCGGGTCATCGCCCAGATAGGCGCCCAGTTGCTTGCGGCCCCAGTCGCTGGCCGTAGGGTTCGAGATCGGCGCAAAGGCCGAGACCGAACGGAACCGGCCCGGCAGGTTCATCGCCAGCGTCAGCGCGCCGTGGCCGCCCATCGAATGGCCGGTGATGGCCTGCCGGTCGCCGTCGATGGCGAAGTTTTCGACCAGCAGCGCGGGCAGATCGTCAGCCACATAGTCCCACATGTTGAAATGCGGCGCCCACGGTGATTGCGTGGCGTTGACGTAGAACCCGGCGCCCTGGCCCAGGTCGTAATCCTCATGATCGGCGACCCCTTCGCCGCGCGGCGAGGTGTCGGGGAAGACCAGCGCGATGCCTTGTTCGGCGGCCCAGCCCTGCGCGCCCGCCTTGACCATCGCGTTTTCATGGGTGCAGGTCAGGCCCGACAGATACCAAAGGACCGGAACCGGGCCGTCCTTGGCCTCGGCCGGCAGGAACAGGCCAAAGGTCATGTCGCACTGGCACGCCGCCGAGGCGTGGCGGTACACGCCCTGCACGCCACCGAAACAGGCGTTTTCGGAAAGGGTTTCCATCTGGCATCATCCTTACGTTGGGTTCGTGCCATCGCTAACGGGCGAAGGCCCCGGCGTAAAGTCCGGGCACCAATGTTCGCACGCATTTTGAAGTCGCCGCGTCAGAATGCGGCAACCCACGCGATGACCACAGGCACGGTCAGAATGCTGACAATGGTCGACAGCAGAATGGCGGCAGATGCCCGGTGCGGCGCCACCCCATAGTGGGCCGCCAGCATATAGACATTGCCGGCCACAGGCAGGGCGGCGGCAGAGATAGCCACCGCCGCGGCAAAAGGATCAGTCGGCAGCAGCCACAGCAGCACCACGGCCACACAGGCCGGATGCACGGCCAGTTTGCAAAAGCTGAGCCACAGCGCGATCTGAACCCGCTCGGCCGATTTGCTGGCCAGCGAGGCGCCGATGGCGAACAGCGCGCCCGGCGTGGCGGCGCCGCCCAGAATGGTCAGAAAATCGTTCAACGGGTCAGGCACCGGCATCTGCAGGGCCGACCAGATCAACCCGGCCGAGATCGAGACGATCATGGGGTTTTTCAGCAGCCCGACTCCGATGAGCCGCAGCGTCCCAACCGTCAGCTTTCCATCCCGGCCGCCGTTGATCAGGATCACGATCAGAGAGGAAAACACCACCAGATCGACCGTCAGAACCAGCATGACCGGCCCGATTGCGGCTTCGGAAAACAGCAGGGCCAACATTGGCAAACCCAGAAAGCCCACATTTCCGATGGCGGCGCATTGCGCCTCGACCGCCGCGGTGGGGATGTCGAGCCCGCGCAGATAGGCGACCAACGTGGCCAGCGCGTATACGCCCGCCGTGCCGATCAGATAGCCCAGCATCAGCCGCGCGTTGAAGATCTCGGCAAAGGGCAGCGTGGCGGCAAAGCGGAACAGCATCGCCGACAACGCGAAATAGAACACGAACTTGGTCAGATAGGCCGTGGCGTCTTCGGTGAAGAACCGGCTGCGCCCGGCCCAGTATCCCAGGCCGATGATCGCAAAGAAGGGCAGGGTGCGCAGAAAGATATCGACCATGCGCAGATTGGTAACATAGAATTACCACATCGCAAGCAGGGTCATCACCCGCTGCCGATCAATATCCCGGCTGCCAGCACCAGCGCTCCGCCCAAAACGACCTGAAAAGCGGCACGGAAGAACGGAGTTTCCATATAGCGGTTCTGAATCCACGCGATCGCCCACAATTCGAAAAACACCACGATGAATGCAATGATCGTGGCCGTCCAGAATTCCGGGATCAAATAGGGCAGGGCATGGCCCAATCCGCCGACCGTGGTCATCACGCCGGACGCCAAACCCCGCTTGACCGGTGATCCACGGCCCGACAACTCGCCATCGTCCGATGCCGCTTCGGTGAAGCCCATGGAAATACCTGCGCCCACTGACGCTGCAAGGCCCACAAGAAAGGTCGTCCAAGGGTCGTGCGTGGCAAAGGCCGTCGCGAAGATCGGCGCCAAGGTCGACACCGACCCGTCCATCAGCCCGGCCAATCCCGGCTGGACCCAGGTCAGGATGAATTGCCGGTGTGAAATCACCTTTTCGGCTTCTTTTTCATCGTGATCCAGGTGAGCTTCTTCCAATTCGGCGGCCGCGGCTTGATGCCCTGCTTCGGCCGCAGCCAGGTCGCCCAGAAGTTTGCGTGTTGCTGCATCGGTCGTGCGACCGGCAGCCGCCAGATAGAAGCGCTCCGCGTCGCGCTCCATCATCTCGGCTTCTTCGCGGATTCGCTCGATTCCAAGATTCTCGACCAGCCAGATCGGACGGCGGGCGTAGTAACCGGCGACGTGCTCGCGCCGGATCAGAGGGATCACCGCGCCGAACCGATCCTCGTGCAGAGCGATCAGGCGACGGCGGTGCTCGTCTTCCTCGGCAGCCATGCCATCGAAGATTTTGGCCGTCGCCGGATAGTCGGGGCGCAGCATCTCGGCATATGACCTATAGATCCGTGCGTCGTCTTCCTCGGACGAAATCGCAAGCGCGATGACTTCCTGCTCGGTCAGATCCCTGAAGTGTTTGCGCTGAGTGAAAAACCGCATAGCCACCCTCGTTTTAGAATTATTCTAATCTACGCCGCGTAACGGAACTTTCAAGCCGAATTGAAAACCGTTGAAACTGAACTGACTGGTTTATAGATTTGTCGCAGCACCCAGCCAAGGAGACACCATGACCCAAGCCGCAACCATCGTGCGTACCGGACGGAAATTCGACCAGGTTCTGAACGGCGCCCGAGAGGTTTTCATGGCGGATGGGTTTGAAGGCGCCAGCGTCGATGACATCGCGCGTGCGGCGGGTGTGTCGAAGGCGACGCTCTACAGCTATTTCCCAGACAAACGACTTCTGTTTTCCGAAGTGGCGCAGACCGAGTGTTGCCGCATGGCGGAAAACGTGCTGGCCATGATCGACGAAACCAAGCCGGTACGCGAGGCGTTGATGATCACGGCAACCCATCTGACTCGGTTTCTGGTTTCGGATTTTGCGCAACAGGTGTTCCGCATCTGCGTGGCCGAGCGTGACAGGTTCCCGGAATTGGGCAAGGCGTTCTACGAAGCCGGCCCCGCCAACGGTCAGCGCCAGATGGCCGAGTATCTGGAAAAAGCCGTGGCCAAAGGTGAGTTGGCGATTGACGACGTGCATTTTGCCGCCGAACAGTTCTCGGAATTGTGCAAGGTGCGCCTGTGGACGCTGGCGGCTTTGGGGATCCAAACCCGGTTCTCGGACGAGGAAATCGACGAAGTGGCCACCAACGCCGTTGACATGTTCATGGCGCGTTACGGCACTTGACGGACCGGCTCAGCCCGAAAGTCCAACCAGCGCCACGCCCCCCGCCATCAGGATGGCGGCCCCCAGCCTGCGCACCCAATAGCCTTCGTGCAGGAAGACGAACCCGATCAGGGCCGCAAAAATCACCGAGGTTTCCCGCAACGCCGAGACCGCCCCCAGCGGCGCGAAATTCTTGGCATAGAGCACCAGCCCATAAGCCAGCATCGACACGAAACCGCCCAGGATGCCGATCGCCCAGGTGCGCGCCGGAAGCTGTGTTAGAACCTGCCGCCGTCGCAGGCCCACGAATCCAGCAATGAACAGGTGCAGAAACGCCCCCCAAGCCCAGTAGCTTAGCGTGTTTCCAGACAGCCGCACCCCGATGCCGTCTACAACCGAATAGACCGAGATGCAAAGTCCGGTTCCCACCGCAAACCCCAGCGCCGCGCCGCCGACGCCTTGCCGGAGCGAGCTCCAACTGCTGAGTTGGATGCCGAACGCGATAAGGCCGATGCCGATCCAGGCTTGCAGGGGCAGAACCTCATCCAGCAACAGATAGGCCCAAAGCGCCACCAACGCCGGAACGATGCCTCGGGCGATCGGGTAGACCACGCTGAGGTCTCCATGCTGATAGGCTTTGCCCAGCATGAAGTAATATCCGAAATGCACCACGGTGGACAAAAGAATGTAGACAAAACTTTCACCCCCCGGAAAGGGCAGGACAAGGATCATGACGCTGGCCGGGATCACATGCCCGAAGGCCACAAGGCCCAGCGTCGTCGTCCGGTCGCCCGCGGTTTTGACGATGGCGTTCCAGACGGCGTGCAGGATGGCAGCCGACAGAATGATCGCGACGACGAATGGGCTCACCGGCGGTCCTCAGGTGATGGGGCGGCCCCAAGTAGGATCGGCCCGGCTGCAACTTTCTCGCACCGGGCTATCGCTAGGACAGCGTCGGTGGTCGAATCCGGTTACATCGGATTACCCGGCAGGCGCAAGGTTCCAAATTTTGGAACCGGAAACGCCCATAGTCGTGTTGAGGGTCTTACGCCGTTACACGTCGTCCGGCGCCGATGCCGGCGATCTTGTCCAACAGGTCGATGATTTCACTCGTTCCGCTGCCGCTCCGCAGGTTGGTGAATACGAATGGTCGATCGCCGCGCATCCGGGCCGCATCGCGCTGCATCACCGACAGGTCCGCTCCGACATGCGGAGCAAGGTCGATCTTGTTGATGATCAGGATGTCTGAACGGGTGATCGCGGGGCCACCCTTGCGGGGGATCTCTTCGCCCGCGGCCACGTCGATCACATAGATCGTCACATCCGCCAGTTCCGGGCTGAAGGTGGCCGACAGGTTGTCACCGCCAGATTCGATCAGAACGATCTCGACCTCGGGGTGACGGCGCACCATCTCGGCCACCGCGGCCAGATTGATCGAGGCATCCTCGCGGATCGCCGTATGCGGGCAGCCTCCGGTTTCCACCCCGATCACCCGGTCCTGCGGCAGGATCTGCATCCGCATCAGCGCCTCGGCGTCTTCCTGCGTGTAGATGTCATTGGTGATCACCCCGATCGAGTGGGTGTCGCGCAGCGCGCGGGCGAGGGCGGCGGTCAGGCTGGTCTTGCCTGCACCGACCGGTCCGCCGATCCCCACCCGCAGAGGGCCGTTCATGCTGCTCATGTGCGGAAAATCCTTGGCTGTTGGGTTTCATGTTGCATGGCCGCGATCTCGGCCAGAAAGGCGGTGCCGGACAGGGCCGACAGATCGGCCTCCACTGCCGCGTGCGCCTGAATTGCGCACAAGGGCGCCATGTCTCGGACCACCCCTTGCGCAGCGGTCTGGCCCAGGGGCATCAGCCGCTGCGCGGCCGAAACAAGATTGCTGATGAACGCATGCAGATACAGCCGCGCGGTTGGCTCCACCGGCAAATCGGCGTGGCGCGCGGCGCAGCCGACGGCAACGGGGTAGGTCAGATCCGCCAGTTCGATGCCCCAGACTGCAGCCGTCACACCGCAGAAGGCCGCGCCCTGTTGCGCGGTCTCGAACCTGCGCTCGAAGGGGCCGGCGAAGGCGCGGGCCATATCGTCAAGTTCGATCAAGGCCAGCTCGGATTTGGCGCGCCAAGCGGCGGTCAGAAACAGGGCATCCGACCATCCGGCACCGTGTTCCAGCACGTCCTGCAGCCAGTCCCGCAGGCTGGCCGCATCGTGCACCGCGCCCGTTTGAACCAGTCGTTCCAGCCCATGCGAATAGGCAAAAGCCCCCACCGGGTAGGCGGGTGACAGCCATTGCGTCAGCGTCAGCAGATCAAGGTCAGTGGCTGTGGCCATGCGTCCGTCCGTGCCCATAGGCGCCGCCTTCGGGGCTGAAGGGTGCGCGGATGTCCTGGACCGTCGCGCCAAGCTTCAGCAGCATGTCGCGGATCACATGGTCGCGGCGGATCATCAGGCGGGCGGGCTCGATCTGGCAGGGAGTGTGACGGTTGCCGATATGCCAGGCCAGCCGGGTCAGATCGGGGCCAGTGACGGCGAACAGATCCTCTTCGGCGGCGACCACCTCGATCAGGCGGCCATCGGCCAGTTCGAACGCATCCCCCCCGTCCAGCGAGGTCGTCTGCGACAGATCCACCAGGAACTCTTCATTCTGTGCGGTGCGCAGCATCCGGCGGCGCAGAAAGCGGTCTTCGTAGTTTAGCGTCACGGTGCCATGGGTTTCGTCCCACTGCCCGTTGCGGCGGATTTTCTGTGATGTGGCAAGCATCAGGGCGTCCCTTCTCAGAACAGGAAATAGCGTTGCGCCATGGGCAGGGTTTCGGCGGGCTGGCAAGTCAGCAATTCGCCGTCGGCGCGCACCTCGTAGGTTTCGGGGTTCACCTCGATCTCGGGCAGGGCATCGTTCAGCCGCAGGTCGCGCTTGCCGATCGCGCGTGTGTTGCGCACGGCTACGGTCTGCTTGGCCAGGCCAAGACGCGCGGCGATGCCGTCCTCCTGCGCGGCTTCCGATACGAAGGTCGCCGCGCTCTGTTCGACCGAGCGGCCATAGGCCCCCCACATCGGCCGGGAATAGACCGGCTGCGGCGTGGGGATCGAGGCGTTCGGGTCGCCCATCTGCGCACAGGCGATGGTGCCGCCCAACAGCACCATCTCGGGCTTCACGCCGAAAAAAGCGGGGCTCCACAGCACCAGATCGGCGCGTTTGCCCTCCTCGATGCTGCCGATATGGGTGCCAAGCCCGTGCGCAATGGCCGGGTTGATCGTGTATTTCGCGATATAACGGCGCACGCGGAAATTGTCGTTTTCGCCTGTTTCCTCCGGCAGGCGCCCGCGTTGTTTCTTCATCTTGTCGGCGGTCTGCCAGGTGCGGATCAGCACTTCTCCCACGCGGCCCATCGCCTGGCTGTCGGAGGCGATGATGCTGAAGGCGCCCATGTCGTGCAGAATGTCCTCGGCCGCGATGGTCTCGCGCCGGATGCGGCTTTCGGCAAAGGCCACGTCCTCGGGGATGGATTTGTCGAGGTGATGGCAGACCATCAGCATGTCCAGATGCTCTTCGACCGTGTTCACGGTAAAAGGCCGGGTCGGGTTGGTCGAGGAGGGCAGCACATGCGCCTCGCCGCAGATCTTGATGATGTCGGGGGCGTGGCCGCCGCCCGCGCCCTCGGTATGGAAGGCGTGGATCGTGCGGCCTTTCATGGCGGCCACGGTGTTTTCGACGAAGCCGCTTTCGTTCAGCGTGTCGGTGTGGATCATCACCTGCACGTCCATCTCGTCGGCCACCGACAGGCAGCAATCGATGGCCGCCGGGGTGGTGCCCCAGTCCTCGTGCAGTTTCAGGGCGCTGGCCCCGGCCAGGACCTGTTCGCGCAGGGCCGCCGGTTGCGATGCGTTGCCCTTGCCCGCAAAGGCCAGATTCATCGGAAAGGCATCCGCCGCCTGCAGCATGCGCCCGATATGCCAGGGGCCGGGCGTGCAGGTGGTGGCCAGCGTGCCATGCGCCGGGCCGGTGCCGCCGCCCAGCATGGTGGTCAGGCCGGAATGCAGCGCATCGTCGATCTGTTGCGGGCAGATGAAATGGATGTGGCTGTCGAACCCTCCGGCGGTCAGGATGCGGCCCTCGCCGGCGATGGCCTCGGTGCCGGGGCCGACGATGATATCCACGCCGGGCTGCGTGTCGGGGTTGCCCGCCTTGCCGATCCGGGCGATGCGCCCGTCCTTCAGGCCTACGTCCGCCTTGTAGATACCCGTGTGGTCAACGATCAGCGCATTGGTGATCACGGTGTCCACCGCCCCTTCGGCGCGAGTGGCCTGTGACTGGCCCATGCCGTCGCGGATCACCTTGCCGCCACCGAACTTGACCTCTTCGCCATAGGTGGTCAGGTCGCGCTCGACCTCGATGATCAGGTCGGTATCAGCCAACCGCACCTTGTCGCCCGTGGTGGGGCCGTACATGGCGGCATAGTCTGTACGTTTGATCCGGGCTGGCATCAGAGGTCTCCCATGACTGCGCCGTTGAACCCGAAGACACGCCGCGCGCCGGCGATCGGGATCAGCTGCACCTCGCGCCGCTGACCGGGTTCGAACCGCACGGCGGTGCCGGCGGCGATGTCCAGCCGCATGCCGTGGGCGGCGGCTCGGTCGAAATCCAGCGCCGGGTTGGTTTCGGCGAAATGATAGTGCGAGCCCACCTGCACGGGCCGATCACCGGTATTGGCCACCATCAGGGTGATTGGTGCCGCGCCCGCGTTCAGCTCGATTTCTCCGGGTGTGGTGATGACCTCTCCGGGGATCATTTGCGCGCCTTCAGCCAGAATGCGACGCCGCCGATCGCCAGCAGCAGGACCAGCGCCAGCCAGGTGCCCGAGTCATGCGGGTGCAGGTGCGGCCCGTCATGCGCCAGCGCGGGCGCGGCCATCAGGGCGAAGGGCAGGGAAGCCAGGTGTTTCATCGTCATCTCCTTCAGCGGATGGGGTTGTGGACGGTGACCAGCTTGGTGCCGTCGGGGAACGTCGCCTCGACCTGCACCTCGTGGATCATCTCGGGGATGCCGTCCATGCACTGGTCGCGGGTGATGACCTGTGCGCCGGCCTCCATCATGTCGGCGACCGAGCGGCCGTCGCGGGCGCCCTCGACCACGGCATCGGTGATCAGCGCGATGGCCTCGGGGTAGTTCAGGCGCACGCCCCGGGCCAGGCGCTTGCGCGCCACCTCGGCGGCCATGGCGATCAGTAGTTTGTCTTTTTCACGCGGCGAGAGTTGCATGTCAGATCATCCAGGGTCTTGGTAGGGAGTTGCGGGTCAGCCGGTTCAGGATCGGCACAAGGGTCTGGCGCAGCGCGAAACCGTCGGGCGCCAGCAGGCGTATCAACAGCATGTCCTCACCCACAAGGCTGACGCCGCCGGTCTCAGGCAAGGCCGCGCGGATCGGGTCCAGATGCGCGGCGGCATCCGGGCGGATCAGTATCAGGCTGCTGAGCGCGCCCGCGCCGTCACCAACGCCGGGCCGGGCCATTTCCGCCGCCAGATCACCGGTCAGACGCAGCGCGTCCAGATGGGCCAGCCGACCCGCGCGCCAGATTTCGATGCGGTCTTGGAATTTGGCCGATGTGACTTGCTCGCCCATCGCGGCACGGCCGAAGATCAGGGATTCCACCAGCAGCAGGCCGGCATCGGGAGCCAGATCGACACGAAGGCGGCGGTCGATCGCGCAACCATCGAAAAGGATCGTTTCCTGCGGTAGCCAGTTCAACTGGCCGCCTGCCGCCACGGTCAGATGTGTCCGAATACGGCCCGGAACTGCTCCGGACGCGCGATAAGCCCGCTCGGCCGCCTGCGTGGTCAGGGTCAGATGTGCATCTGCCAGAGCGGTGGCGGAAAGGTCAAAACTGTCTCCGCCGGTGACGCCGCCGGCGGTGTTGATCAGCACCGCCTGCATGCCCGCGCCATCGCGCCGAGGAAACAGCAGCTTCAGCGACCCCTGCTGGCGTAGGTCTTGCAACTTGGTTCGGCCCGCGCGGCCAACTACGGACACAACACCCCGCCCGACAGCACGGGGGGGCGTGGCGATCGCTTGCGCGGCAGTTATTGCGGACAAAGAGGTAATTGGTGGCTCCGGGCGAAAGGACTGTCGGATGCGAAAGCACCACAGCCTTTTCCTGGAGTCAGTGCAGCCCGGCAGAGGCAATTGGTTGAGAAAACTCGTTCGCCCCATTTCTGAGCATTTTTTCCCCTAACGCCTGAAAAATAAGCATCCCGCCAATGCGCGTGATAATCCGGCCTTCGGCCACAAACCAAAAAGAAAAGGGCGGCCAGATTGGCCGCCCGATCCGATGTCTGTCGTCGGTCAGAGCGTGATGCGGAAAGCCGCGAAACCGTCGGCCCCGTCGCCCGCGTCTTCCAGCGCCAACCCTTTGACGTCGCTTATGTAATCGCGGGCCTTGGGACCGGTTTCAAACAGAACGGTGGTCTCGCCCAGCGGCGCGAAGGACCAGTTGCCGTCGGCCTTGGGGTCGATCGTGCCCTGTTCGACGATATAGCGCACAATCACGTCGCGGTTGGTGTCGGGGGCCTCGAACACGATGGTGTCGCCCATCGCCCCCGGGAACGATCCGCCGCCCGAAGCGCGGTAGTTGTTGGTGGCGATGATGAATTCCATGTCGTCGGTCACCGGGCCACCGTTGAACTGCAGGTTCACGATGCGCGCCGCGTCGGGGTTGATCTCTTCACCTTTCGGGCCAAAACGCGAGGGCTGAGACAGGTCGATCTGATAGGTCACACCGTCGATCACGTCGAAATTGTAGGAGGGGAATTCGGGATTCAGCAGCAGCGCATCCTTGGCGCCCGGCTCGATCTGGTTGAACATCCCGGCCGAACGCTCCAACCAGCCGCGCAGTTGCGCGCCGTTCACGCGAACCGCGCGCACGGTGTTGGGGTAGAGATACAGATCGGCCACGTTCTTGATCGCCACATCGCCCACCGGCACGTCGGTATAGTATTCCGGGCCACCCCGGCCACCGGCCTTGAAGGGTGCCGCGGCCGACAGGATGGGCAGGCCTTCATGCTCGGTGCCTTTCAGCATCTCTTCGACATACCATTTCTGCGCGATCGACACGATCTGGACCGACGGATCATCGGCCACCAGCGCGAAATAGCTGTGCAGCGGGGCCGAGGTCTTGCCCACCGCGCGGCGCACATAGGCCAGCGTTTCCTCGTGATCCTGCGCGACCGAGGCCAGCACCTTTGGGTCGTCCTCGACCAGCGCAGTGATCGAGCGGTCTTCGTTGCGCTTCGAGATCGGCCGCGCCTCGGAGGTGGTGGTGACCACGCGCCATTCGTTGCCGTCGCGTTCCAGCAACAGGTCGAGCACGCCCAGATGCGACCCCCAGAACCCGCCCATGACGGCCGGCTTGCCCATCAGCGTGCCCTTGTCCACGTCAACTCCGGCACGGTCGGCGAAGGTGGGCGAGGGGAAGACCAGGTGGTTGTGCCCGGTCACCAGCGCGTCGATGCCATCGACCCCGGCCAGCGGAACCGAGGCGTTCTCCATCCCGTCCGCGTGATCGGCCGCGCCGATGCCCGAATGCGACAGGGCCAGGATCAGATCGCAGCCTTGCTCTTTCATCTCGGGCACATAGGCTTTGGCGGTCTCGACGATGTCGCGGGCCTGCACGTTGCCTTCCAGGTGGCGGCGGTCCCAGTTCATGATCTGCGGCGGGGTGAAGCCGATGACGCCGATGCGGATCGGCTGCTTGCTGCCATCGCCCAGCTCGATCTCGCGATCGAGGATGACATAGGGCTGCACCAACGTCTTGTCCGCGCGCGGATTGGCGCCCTGTTCCTTGGCGATATTGGCCAGCACGATCGGGAACTGCGCCCCGGCTAGCGATTTTTCCAGAAAGCTCAGACCATAGTTGAACTCGTGGTTGCCCAGCGTCGCGGCATCATAGCCCAACGTGTTGAACGCATTGATGATCGGGTGGGTGTCGCCGTCGTTCATGCCACGCTCGTAGGCGATGTAGTCGCCCATCGGGTTGCCCTGAAGAAAGTCGCCATTGTCGACCAGCATCGAGTTGGTGGCCTCGGCCCGGATCTGGTTTATGATCGAGGCCGCGCGCGACAGCCCCACCGTATCGCGCGGCTTGTCGGCGTAGTAGTCATAGGGAAAGACGTGAACGTGAATGTCGGTCGTTTCCATGATCCGCAGATGCGCCTGGTTGCTTGCGGCGGCGGCGGAGAACGGGTGCAGGGAAACCATGGCGACGCCGGCCGTGGTGGTGGCCAGAAATTGACGCCGCGACATCGCGAATTTGCTGGATAGGGTCATGAGGCACCTCTCGAAATAAATTGGTCGACGCATCATCTGAACGTTTATGACGACAATGATGTGACAGCGCGGCCCGAGGGGATCACCCGGCGCGCCGATGGTTCAGACTGACCGCTTTTGACACCCGAGTAAAGCGTCCTCCCGGCCATTGACCCGCGCTTGGGCCATGCGGCGCCCAAGGTGCTGTTGGGCGGGCCCGGGCTGGGGAGCCCGGGCCGCGGCCTCAGTCCTTTTTCACGTCACCGGCAAACCGCGCGGCGTTTTCCCGCGCAAAGGCGCTGGCATCAGCCGTGGCATCCCAGAACTGCGGATTGGCCTTGGGAATGGTCAGCGCCTTCTGCACTGCGGGGCGGGCATCGATGCGGTCGAACCATGCGTTCAGATGCGGAAGGTCATCGACCTGAACCCGCGCCCAGACATAGGCCCGCGCCCAAGGGTACAGCATCATGTCCGCGATCGTGTATTGCCCTGCCGCAATCCAGTCACGCCCATTCAGGCGATCATTCATCACCTCCATAAGGCGGCGGCTTTCGTCCACGTAGCGGCGGATCGAGAACGGTTCGGTATGGCCATTGGGGGCGGCAATGTGCTGGAAATACATGGCCTGGCCCATCATCGGACCCACATGCCCGACCTGGAACAGCATCCACTGCATCACCTCGGACTGCTGCACCGGATCTGAGGGCAGGAACTGACCGTATTTCTGCGCGAGGTGCCACAGGATTGCGCCGCTTTCGAAAATCGCGCGACCTTCGGCCCGGTCCTCGATCACCGGGATCTTCCCGTTGGGGTTCAGCGACAAGAACGCCGGCGTCTTTTGTTCCTGTTTGGAAAAGTCGATGGGGGTCAGGTCGTAGGGTACGCCTGCCTCTTCCAGGAAGATCACCGGTTTGTAGCCATTCATCGTGGCCGCGGTGTAGAGATGAATGTCAGGCTGCGACATGCGCGATCTCCTCGAAATGCTGTTTCAGATGTGCGTCGAACCGCTGGAAATCCTGTTCGATCCGGGGGTTCTTCATCACGTCGAAAGCCGCGAAGGTAGGCAGGGGCTGCATCGCCAGAAACTTGGCGTTCAGGTGCATGGGCCACAGCAGGTCATCGACGCTGGCCCCGGCAAAGAACGGCTCGGTCGGGTTGTCGAACGCCTCGCGCGGAGCGTTGAAGGTGACCGACAGCATGTATTTCGTTCCATGCAGAAGGCCACCGGTGCCGTAATTGGCCTCGGGCGCCTCGGCGGTCCGGCCATCGCCGGCCAGCAACCGGCCGTCCATGCCCGCGGTATAGACCTCGTCGAGATACTTCTTGAACACCCACGGTACGCCCATCCAATTCACCGGAAATTGCATGATGACCACATCCGCCCAGACATGGGCGTCGATCTCGGCATTGATGTCGTATTCTTCGGCAACCGTGGTCACGCGCACCTCGTGGCCCATGCCGGTCAGCGCGTACTGCGCGCGTTGTACCAGCGACGCATTCAGGCGGCCAGGTGCGAACTCGTAAGGCTGCGTACCGTTCACGATCAGGATCTTGCTCATGTCCATATCCTTGGTTTTGAAACTGCTTGCCCCTTGACTTCGACCGGGGTGAAACCGAACTTGAGAACGGTAGTGATGAATTGCAACCAGTTTACTTTTTGTAACCTAATACTGGACTGGAGAAGGCGATGCGTGCCCGTATCGAACAGGACGACCAAGGCAAGCGGCAAGCGGTGGATGCGTGCCGCGAACCATGCCCCATTGAACGCGGCATGCGGATCATCGGCGGCAAGTGGACCGGTTCGATCCTATGGCACCTCAAGGATGGGCCGGTGCGATTCAATGACTTGGCCCGGATGATCGGTGGCGCCAGCAAAAAGATGATCGCCGAACGCTTGCGCCAATTGGAGCAACAGGGCCTGGTGCACCGCCAAGTGCTCGAAACCTCACCGGTTTCGGTGCAGTACTCCGTGACCGACCGTGGACGCACCGCGCTGGGTTTTCTGGACGAGCTGCGGAAGTGGAGTGAGACCTTGCCGGATACGCGCGCCTGACTCGTCAGCGGTCCTTCTGCAGCGGCCCCGTGGTTTCCCGTGCGATGAACCGGGCTGAAACTTCGGACACGATTACCGGCATGTCAGGGTCTTTTATCCTGTCCAGCAGAGTACGTGCGAGCTTGCGGCCCAACCGCTTTGGCGAAACCGCCATGGTACTGAGCGCGGGAATTGCGACCGAGGCATCCTCGGTATCGTCAAATCCAACAATCGAAACATCCCGCCCCGGCTGCAACCCAGCCCGCATCAGGCCGAAACACGCCCCCAAAGCGACCATGTCGCCATTGCAGACCACCGCCGTGACCTCAGGATGGGCGTCGTGCAATTTCAGCATCTCCTGCATACCCGCACGCTTGGTGTCAGGTGAGGGCCAGATGATCGGCGGCCCCAAAGACAAGTCCTGCAGCGTACGCTCATACCCGGCTATGCGCTGCTTTCGAACGGGGTTCATGCCGATGCCGCCGAAGAATGCGATGTGCCTGTGCCCCAGTTCCGCCAGGTGATTGGTCGCGGTCGCGGTCGCTTCGGCATTTCTGATGCCCACATGATCAAAATCAGGGCTGACATGGCGCAGAAAGGTCACCGTGGGCAAACCATGCGTGCGCAAGAGTTGAAGGGTTTCTGCGGTGGTCTCCAGCGCAGGCACCCACAGCAGGCCGCCGCGCCCGTTGCGGATGAAATCCCGCAATTGCTTGCCCTGCCGGTCCGCGTCGTCGCGTGTGTCCAAGATCGAAACCAGATACCCCTCAGCCTCCAGCAACTCGACCGCGCCGCTGACGACCTCGGCATTGAACGGGTTTGCGAACTGGTTCAGAACGAATCCGATTTCCCGGTTCTCGCCTGATCGCATCGACGCCGCCCGCGAGTCCGTGACATAGTGCAAGGCCTCGGCCGCCTGCAGCACTTTCTTACGGGTCTGCTCGGAAATCCGCCCAGTGCCGCGCATCACCTGGCTGACCGTCGGGATCGAGACTCCGGCGGCTTTGGCGACACTGGCGAGGGTGGGTTTGGCGGGCATTTCTCGGACTTCTGATATATCGTTGCATCATCAAAATGCCCAACTCACTAGGGCATTGCAACGAGCAATTCCCACAACTTACTAAAGTTCGGGCCAATCGATTGGAAAATATTCATTGACGGAAGATATATCGTTATACCATGCTAATGACATCGCCTGGGGTGAGTCGCCACACGACAAGCACAGCAAACCGACCCCACCGGGCAGAACGGGCAAAAGGCCCAATCGAAACTCTGGGAGGAGTCCATGTCAATTCAATCCAAGCTGGTCGGTGCCGCATCCGGCCTTGTTCTGGCCCTGGTCACAAACGTGGCGCAGGCCGAGGTTCTGTTCTGGTCGACACAGGCCAAGCCGGTCGAAGAGGCGCAGGCCATGCGCGAGCAGGTTCTTTCAGGCTTCGAGGGTGGCGTGGACTACCAGCCCAATGACGGCGGCCCCTGGCTGACGCGTCTGCAGGCCGAATTGCAGGCCGGTTCGGGCACGATCGGCGTGCTGGGCGCGCTGCATGGCGACTTCTCGGCCATGAACCCCGACGATCTGGTCGACCTGGATGATCTTGGAATCGCCTCGGCCTCGGACACGTTCAACGAGCTGGCGACGCTGGGAGCAGGCAGCCTGCAATACATCCCCTGGATGCAGGCCAGCTATATCATGGCGGCCAACAAAGAGGCGCTGCAGTACCTGCCCGAAGGCGCCGACATCAATGCGCTGACCTATGATCAGCTGATCGAATGGGCCGCCAACGCGCATGAGGCTGCGGGCGAGCCGAAATTCGGCTTTCCGGCCGGGCCCAAGGGCCTGAAGCACCGCTTCTTCCAGGGCTATCTGTATCCGTCCTATACGAACGGCGTGGTGCGGACCTTTGCCAGCGACGATGCCGTGACCGCGTGGGAAAAATTCCGCGAGCTGTGGACGCATACCAACCCGGCCTCGACCAACTTCTCGTTCATGCAGGAACAGCTGTTGTCGGGCGATGCCTGGATCGTGTTCGACCACACCTCGCGTCTGGCGCAGGCCTTCAACGAACGGCCTGATGACTTCGTGGCCTTCCCGGCCCCGGCGGGCCCGACCGGGCGCGGCTTCATGCCGGTTCTGGCTGGTGTTGCGATCCCCAAAACCGCACCGGACATGGAAGCGTCCAAAGCTCTGGTCGCCTACATGATGAAGCCGGAAACCCAGATCGCCACGCTGCGTGCCACCAACTTCTTCCCGGTCGTCGCGGTTGACCTGCCCGACGACCTGCCGCCAGCCGTAAAAGCCGCAGGCGACGCGGTCGCCAAGATGAGTGGCTCGGCCGATGCCAACCCCGGGCTGCTGCCCGCGGGACTGGGCGACAAGGGCGGTGACTTCAACCGCGTCTATACAGATGCGTTCGAGCGGATCGTACTGGGTGGTCAGGACATCCGCACCGTGCTGGACGATCAGAAAGGCGCATTGGAGGCGATCATGCAGGAGACCGGCGCGCCCTGCTGGGCTCCGGATGCACCCTCGGACGGTCCGTGCCCTGTCGAATAAGGGTCTGACCTGATCCTCGCACCGGGCCTGATGCAGGCCCGGTGTCCCCCCCGAACTCTCTGCCCGAAACCACCGGAACTTCCGCAAGGAAAGGAGCGATCTGATGAACGCTCGTGTGTTGCCCTATGTGCTGATCCTGCCCGTGACGGCGTTTCTGTGCCTGTTCTTTCTGTATCCTTTCGTCCTGGTCGCCAAGCAGGCTTTCAACACCGGCGACGGATTCACGCTGGACAATTTCCGGCAGGTGGTCGGGTACTGGAAATTCCCGATCTCGCTGCAGAATACGCTGCTGCTGGCGGCGGCGGTGGTTCCGGTGCAACTGGCGCTGGCGCTGCTGATGGCCACGATGGTCAACAAGATGCAGCGAGGGCGCGACCTGGTGCTGTATGTCTGGACCATCCCACTGGGTATCTCGGATCTGGCCGCGGGCATCATCTGGCTGGCGATCTTCGAACAGTCGGGCTTCCTGAACTCCATGCTTTCTGGGCTGGGCGTAGTGGACCGGCCGGTGAATTTCCTCAGCTATCAGCACCCCGGCGTGGTGTTCCTGGCCATCGCCCTGGCCGAGATCTGGCGCGCCACCGCGATCATGCTGGTCATCCTGGTCGCAGGGATCGGCCTGATCCCCAAGGAATATTACGAGGCGGCCGAGGTCTTTGGCGCCTCGCCCTGGAAACGCTTCACCCGCATCACGCTGCCGCTGCTGCGCCCGTCGCTGCAAACGGCACTGGTGCTGCGCGTGATCCTGGCCTTCGAGGTCTTCGCCGTGGTGCTGGCCCTGGGCGGCACCCTGTTCCCCGTCCTCATGAGCGAAACCTACGCCTATCAGTTCGACCTGCTTGACAGCGGCGCGGCGGCGGCGATGGCGCTGATCATCCTCGCCATCTCGATCGGGTTCACCCTGATCATACTGCGCGCCCTGCGTGTCCCGAAAGGAGCCACGATATGACAACCGTCACGACCGATGTCGCCGCGCCCGATACACGCCGGGCCGGACGCTATGTCTACATCGCCGCGGTGGTGCTGCTGTGCGCCTGGGTGCTGGTGCCGCTGTATTTCCTGCTGATCAACACGCTGTCCTCGCCGGAAACGGTGAACAGTTTTCCCAAGCCCTTCATCCCCGAATTCGACCTGGGCAGCCTGGGGTTCTTTGCAGGTTTCGCGGGCATCCTGACCGCACTCAAGAACTCGATCCTGGTGGCGGGTCTGACGATGATCATGTCGATCCTGATCGGCGCGCCGGCGGGCTATGCCCTGTCACGTTTCGATTTTCGCGGGAAAGAGGCGTTTCGCCTGCTGATCCTGCTGACCCGCGCCTTTCCGCTGCCGCTTCTGGCGCTGCCCTTGGCGGTGATGTTCATCCAGACCGGGCTGGATGACACGGTTTTCGGCCTGTCGCTGGTGCACACCACGTTGGCCATCCCGTTTGCGGTGCTGATCACGTTCTCGCTATTTTCCGGCATCCCGCTGGAACTGGAAGAGGCCGCCTGGACGCTGGGCTGCACCCGGCTGACCGCCTTCACCAAGGTGGTGCTGCCACTGATCCTGCCGGGGATCACGGCCTCGGCCATCTTCGCCTTCGTGATCTCGTGGAACGAGGTGTTCGCCGCCGCCGTCCTGACGATCGAGAACCGGACCCTGACGGCCTTTTTGCTGCAGAACCTCGACACCTCGCCGCTGCATCTGAAATTCGCGGGCGGTTTCATTCTGGTCGTGCCGGCACTGATCTTCATCTTCGCCGTGCGCAAATACCTGTTCGCCATGTGGGGCATCGCCAACCGCTGACAGCCCCAAGGAGTTGGAATAATGGCAGAAATTCAAATCAAGAATGTCGCGAAACGCTTTGGCAGCTACCAGGCGCTGCACGACATCAACCTGACCATCCAGGACCAGGAATTCATGGTTCTGCTGGGGGCCTCGGGCTGCGGCAAGACCACGCTGCTGCGGATCATCGCCGGGCTCGAGACCGCGACCGAGGGCGAGGTCTGGATCGGCGGGCGCCGGGTGGATCACCTGCCGCCCAAGGATCGGGGCATCGCCATGGTGTTCCAGAACTATGCCGTATTCCCGCATCTGACCGTGTTCGAAAACATCGGGTTCGGCCTGCGGATGCAGAAACTGCCCAATGACGAGGTCAAGCGCCGGGTCGAGCGCACGGCGGGTCTGATGCATATCGACCAACTGCTGGGGCGCTATTCGGGCGAGCTGTCCGGCGGTCAGCGCCAGCGCGTCGCCGTGGCCCGCGCCCTGGCGATGGAGCCCGACGTGATCCTGATGGACGAGCCCCTGTCGAACCTGGACGCGCTGCTGCGGATGGAGATGCGGGCCGAGCTCAAAGGCGTTCTGGCCGAAAGCAACACCACCGCCATCTATGTCACCCACGACCAGGTCGAAGCCATGAGCATGGCCGACCGGATCAGCGTGATGCATCAGGGCAAGATCGTTCAGGCGGCCTCGCCGATCGAGGTCTACCGCAACCCGGCGGCCGAGTTCGTGGCCGGGTTCATCGGCAATCCGCCGATGAACTTCCTGCCCGCCACTCCGACCAGAGACGGCAAGTGGACCGTCGCGGGCCAGATCCTCGACGGGCCGTCCCGAACCACGCCGCTGCATTTCGCCATCCGCCCCGAGGATCTGCGCCCGGCCGACACGGGCCTTGCCGCCACAGTCAAGGTCGTCGAACCGCTGGGCGCGCACCTTCTGGTCACCTGCAGCGTGGATGGCGCCCTGTTCCGCGCGGTTTTGGACAGCGATCTGACCGTCCGCCGCGGCGACACCCTGACCCTGGCCCCGCAGCCCGACCGGGTGCGCTGGTTCGACCCCGAAACAACCCTGGCCGTGGCCTGAGGAGCGCGCAATGAAACAGGATCTGATCGAACAGGCCCGCGCCGTTCTGGCCCGAAACGACCGGGGCGACTACACGGTGCCCACCCACGGCCTCTATCCGTTCCAGTGGAACTGGGACAGCGCGCTCAGCGCCCTTGGGTTCTCGCATTTCGACGAGGCCCGCGCCTGGCGCGAGATCGAGACCTTGTTCCGGCATCAGTGGGATGACGGCATGGTGCCGCATATCATCTTCCACGAGATGAATGACGGCTATTTCCCAGGGCCGGATGTCTGGGCCACGGGCCACGCGGTTCCCACCTCGGGCATCACGCAGCCGGCGGTGGCCGGGTTCGCCGTGCGGCGGATCCATGCGCGGGCCAAAAACCGGGCGCTGGCCGATGCGCAGGCCCGCGCCCTGCTGCCCAGGATCCACGCCTGGCACCAATGGTTCTATACCAACCGCGACCCGCAGGGCACCGGTCTGGTCGCCATCATCCACCCGTGGGAATCGGGGCGCGACAACTCGGTCGATTGGGACGCAGCGCTGGCCCGGGTCCCGACCGAGGGCGTGGCCCCGTTCCAGCGTCGCGACGTGGCCCATGCCAACCCGGCGCACAGGCCGACCGATGAAGAATACCGCCGCTATATCTGGCTGGTGCAACATTTCCGCGGCCTTGGCTGGGACAATTCCAAGCTGCATGACGCCTCGCCGTTCCGGGTCGTGGACCCGGGATTCAATGCAATCCTGATCCGCTCGTGCCTTGATCTTGCCGCGCTGGCCGAAGACCTGGGCGAAGCCGAGATCGCCAGCGCCTCGCGCGCCTGTGCGCAGGCGGGGATCGCGGCGATGGACGCCCTGTGGAGCGAGACCCGCGGGCAATATCTGTGCCTTGATCGGGTCACCGGGGCGCTGATCGACAGCCCTTCGATCGGCGGCTTGCTGGCGGCGTTCTGTCCCATCCCCGAGCACCGCGCGCAGGCCATCGCCCAGCGGTTGGAAGCCATCGGTGCCACGGTCCCGTTTCTGGTGCCCAGCCACGACCCGGCGGCCCCCGAATACGACGGACTGAGGTATTGGCGTGGCCCGGTCTGGTTGATCGTGAACTACATGATCGCCGATGGGCTGAAACGCGCGGGCAAGAGCCGGATCGTGCAGCGGATCGTCGACGACAGCCTGCGCCTGATCGAGCAAAGCGGCTTTGCCGAGTACTACGACCCGGTCACCGCCGAACCCTGCGGCGGCGGCAGCTTTACCTGGACGGCCGCGATGGTGATCGAGATCCTGAACGCGGAAACCACCCCAGCATGAGCGGCGCGGCACCGGTCCCCACTCAACGGGCACGGGCCTGACCGATGGCGGGGCCGTCCATTCTTTCCGCCCCCGGTCAGGCGGACTGGGTCGAGCAAGCCCTTCTTGCGGAATTGCGAACAACCGCGCCGCAAGGGGTCAATGCCAGCATCACGCTGATTGCGCAGGACGGTGCGGGCCGGGTGGGCGGCCTGCATGGCGCAACCTCCTATGGGTGGCTGCTGATTAAGACCTTATGGATCGACCCGGCCCATCGACGCCGCGGCTTGGGCCGGCAGTTGCTGGACCACGCCTTTGCCGAGGCGCGCCGGCGCGGGTGTCATTCTGCGTGGCTGGACACATCCAACCCGGCCGCCGCGCGGTTCTATGAGGCTTTGGGCTTCGAGCCCTTTGGTCACCTGGCCAACACGCCCACGCAAAGCCCGCCCGGACATTGCCGCTGGTTCTTGTGGCGCCCCTTGCCGTAGCTGTGGCCATGCCACCCTCAGAACCGTTTGGCCGGGTCGAACACCTGCTGCCACCGCTTTGCATAGCGGGATCTATCAGCCTTGGGCGCAAGGGCAGGAACCACCGGCGGTGTACCCGCCAGAACCGCCTCGATCGAATTGCGCCATGCCTTGGGATCGGACCCGCACGGGATCACACCGCTTGCCCCGATCCGGTCACGCAGACCGTCGACCATGCTGACGATGACCGGACGCCGCGCCGCGCGCGCCTCATCCGCCACCAACCCGTAGGCCTCCCACCGCGAGGGCATCGCCACCACGTCCACGGCCCGATAGGCTTCGGCCGGGTCGTCGGCGTGGCCCCGAAACTCGATCCGCCGGTCACCTGCGGCCAAGGCTGCAAGGCGGTCGCGCTGGCTGCCTTCACCAAAGATCACAAGCCGTGCATCGGGGTTGGGGCACATGCGAAATCCTTCGATCAGCAGATCGAAGCCTTTCTGCGGCTCGAGCCGTCCGATCGCACCGATGACCCGGGCCGCCTCGACCGGCCCGGCTGCGCGCGCAACTGCGCTCAGGTCAACCTGCGGCGAGATCACGCTCAGCTTGGATGCGGGCGCCAACCGACGTTCCGCCATCCAACCGGCCTGCGCCTTGCTGACGGCGATGACCTGATCGAACAACGAATAGGTCACGCGCAGCATCGCAAAGAACCGCCGCTTGTGCGGCACGTTCAAGGCGGTGAAAGACCGAGTATAGCTGTGTTCGACATGCACCAACCGCGTGGTGGGATGCATCGCCCGCAAGGCCGAGAAGGCCGGGAGGCAACGCCAGCCGGGGGCGATGTGGCACACGATGACATCCGCGTCGAAACTGCCCCAGCTGAAGGCGGTCCGCTTGACCGGGCGAACCTTTTGGTGGACTTCGTCGGCCAGTTCGGGCAGCTGCGAAAGATGGTCGAGCATACGCATGACCCCACCGGCCGTGGTGTCATCAACAAGATGAAGAACGGTGATCTTGGACATTTGGAAACCTCGGTTCAGATGGAAGTCTGGCGGCGCAAGAGGCGACCGGCTTGAACAACAGGCGCTGGCCCGACCGCGCGCAGGGCTGCGGCCGCGATGATGGTGGTCAACGTTTTGGCGGGTTCTTCGATCACGGGCAGGGCGCTGGTTGAAACCGACCGCTGCGCAAGCTCCCAAGCCTTGTGCGCATCCAGATTGCTGACCGCGCGGCGCGCAAGATAGCGCAGCTGATAGGCGCGCGCCGCCGCCTCGTGCCGGGCAAAAAATTCGGGGTTCAGCGGACGCAGCTTGTCAACCATCCGCTCCCACGCTTGCAACTGCCGGTCCAAGGCCGCCGACAGGCCGGTCGCATGGATCCGGTAGCGGGTCAGCAACCCCGGTACGCCTCCGATTTGCCAATCCGTCGTCAGCATCAGCCGCAGCCAGCATTCGATGTCCTCGGACTGGCGAAAGGTTTCGTCAAAGACCCAGTCGCGCTTGGTTTCGAACGCCGGTCGGTAGGCCAGATCGAGCAAGGCGGATTTGCGCATCACCGCTGCTGATCCATTGCCGATCGGGTTGCGTTTCAGGACATGTGCCGCCGTCACGTCCCGCAGGCGCGGCGACTGGCGGACGCGCATCAACCGACCACCCTCGTCGACCATGGCACTGCCGGAATAGCTGATCGCAACGTCGGGTTCGGCCTGCAGGTGGCGCACATGGGTGGCCAGCTTTTCGGGCAGCCACAGATCGTCGGCGTCGCAAAAGCCAACGAACTCTCCCCGCGCGGCCGCGATGCCGGTATTGCGCGCCCCGGCGAGGCCGCGGTTTTCCTGCCGGATCACCCGCACTTTTGGGTCGGTCGCATGGGCGCGGGCAATGGCGGGTGTTTCGTCCTGCGAGCCGTCATCCACGATGATGATTTCGAAATCATCATGGGTCTGCGACAGAAGCGAGGCCAGAGTCTCGGCCAGGGTCGCGGCGGTGTTGTAGGCGGGAACGATGATGGATGCCTGGGGCATTTTGGGTCTCCTGGTTGGGATCAGCGGGCAAACAGCGCTTGACGGATCGGGCGGGGCAGGGCGGGGGCCAGTGCCGCGCCAAGTGCAGTGGGTACACCGCGGCGGATTGGGTTGAGAAAGCTGCGCGCGCTCAGCGCCAGTCCGGCGCGGGCATAGGCGCGGGCCATCGACGGTTCCGCGCCCAGACGCAGCGCGCGCCGGGCCAGATACCGCAAATAGATCGCCTCGGACGCGGGCGACGGCGCGACGCCGTAGCGGGCCGCCGTTGCAACCGCCCGTGCGCGCCCGGCCCGCATCGCCTCGAGGTCCGAAGACAGACCGCTGCCGCTGGTCCGGTACCAGACCTGCAGGCGATCAACCCCGGTGATCACGTGGCCTTCGCCCGCCAAGCGGATCAGCAGCTCGAGATCTTCGTTGTGGACCGCTGCCGGGCTCAACCCGCCGACGGCAGCGAACACCTGGCGGCGCACTGCAAGGTTCGACATCGTGCACACCGCATTTTCCGCCAGCAGGTCCGGAATGGTCAGGGGATCGGTGGGAACCGTCGAGCGCGTCGGACAATCGCCGGGGGTTTCGGAAAAGAACCCGATCTGGCCAAAGGCCGCATCAATGCTGGTATCCGCAAACAACCGGTCCAGTTGGGCCAGCTTGTGGGTGACCCACAGGTCATCCGCGTCGCAGAACGCGAGGATGTCGCCCGAGGCCACTGCCGCACCATGGTTGCGCGCAGAGCTGGGACCGCGATTAGGATTGGCCTCAACCCGCACCCGGGTGTCCCGCGCGCAGAATTGCCGGACAGCTTCGGTCGTCTGGCGCGAGGGCTTGTCTCCCACGCAGATGAGTTCGAAATCCGAAAAGCTCTGCCCAAGTAGGCTGTTCAGGGTGGCGACAATGGTTGCCGCGTCATTGTGGAAGGGAACGATGATGGAAAACCGGGTCATTGGGCGCGTGCCTCGTGGGTGATTGCAGAACCCCGCGGCAGCAGCGCCCAGGATGCGGCCAGCATGATGGCGGTGCAGGTGCAGACATACCCGACGGCGACGGGCATCAGGCCCAGCGGCGCCATCAGGGCGGTATTCGCGATCAGGCCCACGGCCAGAACCGTGCTGACCCGCAATTCCGTGACGGGGCGGTTTTCCGACCGCAGCCATCCGGCGACCGCCGACCAGATCACCGTCGGCAGGGCCGCCAGGCACAGAACCGACACCACCGGGGCGATCTCGGCCCAGCCCTGTCCCAGAAGCAGCGGCACATAGACCGGGGCCAATGCCGCCTGCAGCAAAACCAGCGGCGTCAGGATCAGCAGCGACAGGCCCAGCCCGTGGCGCAGCGCCCCATGCTTGTCCTCGGCCGCGCACAGATGCGGGAACAGAACGACCGAGAAGGCTTGCGTGAACGAAGTGGCCAGCCCAAGCCCCGCATTGAAAGCCATGAAATAGATGCCAAGCGCCTCTGCGCCCATCATCGCGCCCACCACCAGCTTGTCTGCCTGCAGGCGCAGAACCTTGACCAGTTCGACGCCCAGAACGGCCCAGCCGTAGACCACGAAAGGTTTCAAGGCTGCAAACCCGGCCTGACGATCAGGCGACCACCGACGCAGGCGGCGCATCAGCACCAGCCAGACAGGTGCAGTCAGCAGGCGCGGAAGGACCAGCGCCAGGGGCGAAGCCCAGACCACCGCCAGCAGCGCCGTCAGGGCGTTGGCCCCCACGACTTGCCCGCCGGCGATCGCGGCGGTCTGCTGCAGCTTGCCCTCGCGCATTGCCAGTGCGGCCTGAACCAGGCCCGCCGGCATGAACAGGTATTCCCCGGCCAGCACCGCCAGCAGCATCGCCAGCATGGTGTGGCCCATGATGAACAGCGCCGCCGCGACCGCCAGTTGCAGCAAGCACAGCCCCGCGCACCAGACCCAGAAGATGCGGTGCGCCGTGTTGCACCGCCGCGCCAACTCCTCGGACGGAGCCTGAATGATACGCTGGTTCACCCCATTCTCGGTCAGCGCCTTGAGGATGTCGCCCGCCGCCAGAGCTGCTGCGGCCAGACCGATCGCTTCGGGGCTGAGGGTACGGGCAACGGCCACCACGACGACCAGGCGCGACGCCTTGGCCGCCACTTCGGAAGCGGTGTAGGCCAAAAGATGCTGTAGGAACCCTGATCGTGCAAAGCTGTGCGTCATGACGCCGTTATCCCGAAAAACAGTTGTTGGTTCTGTTGTACGGGTGGCCAGGGTCTGTGTCCCGGACGCGGTCGGACGGGGCAGGGGACCGTTCGGAGAGGGACCTATCCGAATGGGACAAACCGCCATCCCGATGCCGGACTGACGCAGGGCGCGCGGCGCGGTTTATCTTCTGTGACAGATCAGGAGATGAAAATGACCATGAATTTCAAGACCTTCCTTATTACGGCCGTCAGCACCTCAACCCTGCTGGGGTGCAGCAGCATGCAGACCCCGCGCAACATCGAAGCCGTATCGCGCGGCGAAAGTTATCAGGCGCAATATCGCGAACCCGGTCGTCGGCGGGGCGATACGCAATTGCTGCAGGCCGCCGCGATGAACGGCCAGACCTGCATGCCGCAGGCCGGCGATCACGGCGCAAATACCTATGCGAAATGGTCGCAACCGGCGCTCAGCCCCTTGCTGGGCGAGAAACTGTCGCGCAACGACATGGTCCAGATCACCATCGAAGGGGACGACCTGCTGAGCGACGCTTATGTCGTCTCACGTGACGGAGACCTCAAGCTGCCCTACCTGCCGCCCGTGCGCGCCCAGGGCCGCACCACCGAGCAAGTCGAACAAGAGGTGGCCCGCGTTCTGGTTGCGGCCCAGTTCTATGAAATCGAACCCCGCGTGACCGTACGGGTCAGCGATTTCGCCTCGGTGACAGTAGGTGTGCGCGGCGCGGTGTTCGAGCCGCACTCGGTCGAGATCGGCGGAGTTCCGGGCGACTCCCTTGACCGTCGGCGCCAGGGCGCACTGGGGGCCTCGACCGAGGGGCGCAACCTGTCGGTGGCGCTGCGGGCCGCGGGCGGGGTGCGGCCGGATGCCGATCTGTCAGCGGTCGAACTGCACCGCCAGGGGCGCATCTATCGCATGGATCTGCGCGGCGTGTTCGAAGGATCGGACCCGACCGACATCATGCTGCTGACCGGCGACCAGATCGTGGTCAACAGCCGCGGCTGCTTCCAGGACGCGCTGATGCGCCCCAGCCCGATCAGCCCGCCCGGCGTGACGCTATACATGTCGAACCTGACCCAACCGGCCGCGGGCAATGCAGAATCCGCCATCGGGCGCGACGTGCGTGAAGTGCCTTATGGCACCCGTTTCCTGCAGGCCGTGGTCGACAGCAACTGCGTCGGCGGGTCGAAGACGACAAACGCCAACCGCAGCGCAGTGTTGTTCACGCGCAACCCAGTGACCGGGTCCTCGGTCGTGATCGAGCGCAATATCGAAAAGCTGCTGCGGCGCGGAGACCGTGACGACTTCGACCCCTATGTTCTGCCGGGTGATGCCGTGGCCTGTTACGACAGCAAGGTCACCGGAGTGACCGAAATCGCCCGGTCGCTGGGCATCGTCGGGGCCGCCGCGCTGCTCATCCCTTGATCGCACCGGGGGCGGGCAACACAGCCTTTGCCCGCTCCCAAACCTCGGGCAGACCGTTCAACAGAAGGGCGACCTGCTGACGTTCTGCTGATTTTGCGGCCATCTCGATCGCAATCAGCGCATCGCGGAACCCCATCGCACCAAAGGTCGCCGCACTTCCCGCCAGCCTGTGACACTCCTGCGCGACCTGGTCCAGATCGGCTTCACCGGCCTCCAACTGGGCAAGCTGAGCGACGACGGCATCCCCTTCGGACAGGTACTTGCCAAGCAACCGGTCAAAGACGTCGGCGCCGAGGCTGACGCGCAGATCTCCGATATGATCCGTTTCGTCCTCGGACCGGGTCGAAGCTCCGAGGTTGGTGACCACCGACAAGGCCTTGCGCAAGGCATCCAGGGCAATCGGCTTGCCGACAAAGGCGGTCATACCGGCGGCGCGGAACGCGTCGACCGCATCAGGCAGCACGTTGGCCGAAACGGCAATGATCGGTATCTCTGCCGAAGGCCCGCCCCCGCTGCGGATGTGGCGCGTGGCCGTCGGACCGTCCATGACCGGCATGCTGATATCCATCAGGATCACGTCGAACCGATGCGCAGCCGCCGCGTCCACGCCCAGTTGGCCGTTCTCGGCAACCGTCACCCGGTGACCGTCCAGTTTCAGCATGTTGCAGATCACCTCGCGGTTGATCTCGTTGTCTTCGACCACCAGCACGTCCAACGGCTGTGCGTGCTGAACCTCTGGCTGGTCGCTGTCAACGTTGGCGTCCAATTCGGCGTCCTGCAGCGGCAGACGAACCCAGAATACACTGCCCTCGCCGGGTGTGCTTTCAACGCCGATCTCTCCGCCCATGGCCTCAGCAAACCGACGTGCGATGCCCAGGCCCAGACCGGTGCCGCCGGCGGCCCGACCGATGCTTGGATCGCTGGTGTGAAAATCGTCAAAGATGACGTCGACCTCATCAGGGCCGATACCGATACCCGTGTCGATGATGCGGAATTCAAAGATGTTGACGCCGGCCGTTGGGCCAGGCTCGGTTACTTCGACCTCGATCGAGATCCGGCCGTTTTCGGTGAACTTGATGGCATTACCCACAAGGTTCAGAAGAATCTGCCGTAACCTTTGGGCATCGGCGGCGACGCAGGGGCGCGCCTCGCCCACCCATTGCCACGAGATGGAGTTCCCCCGCGAGGCAGCGTTGCCGCTTTGACCGTCCACAATCTCTTGCAGGATGTCGTTCAGGTTCGAGGGCTGCAACGCCACCGACAGTTTCCCGGCCTCGAACCGGGCGATGTCCAGAACGGTGTCGACGTGGCTCAGGAGGATCTGGCCCGAGATTTCCATGTTCTCGACAAACCGTGCCTGTTCCCGGGTCGTGCGGGTGTTTTTCAGCAGCGTGAGGTTGCCCAGCAGCCCGTTCAGCGGCGTGCGGATCTCGTGGCTCATCACGGTCAGGAAATCGGCCTTGGCCTTTTCGCCGGCAAGGGCCTGGTCGCGGGCATGGATCAGTTCCTGCTGCGCCGCCACCTGCTGCGAGATGTCGCGGACAAAGCCGATGACGATTTCCTGATCGCCCGCCCGGGCCGACTGCAGCGCCAGTTCGACCGGGAACTGCTCGCCATCCGCGCGCATCGCCTCCAACTGGACACGGCCTTTGCCGACGACATGGCGTTCCCCGCCAGACTGCATGCGCACCATGCCGGCGCGATGTGCCTCACGCAGATGCGGCGGCACGATCAGGTCACCGATCGAGCGCCCCCGGGCCTGATCCGCCGCATAACCGAATATTGCCTCGGCAGCTGGGTTGAACTCGATCACGTCGCCCTTTGCATCGACCACGATCACCCCGTCCAACGAGGTGGAGAGGATCGTGTTCATCCGTTCATTCGCCTGCCGCAACGCCCTGCCGCGGCGCGTGGCGCGCCGGTTGACCACCAGAAGATAGGCGCTGACGGCGCCCAGGGTCAGAAGCAACGCCCCCGACAGAATCGCCAACCGCAGCAGGTTTGCCGCCGTCTGGGTGCGCTGCTGGTCTGACTCGGTGGCAAAATACGAGATGCCCGAAACGGCCAACGTGCGGACATGCGGACCGATCTCAAGGGCCACGCGTTTCAGATCGTCCAGTTGTTCGGACAGCTCGGCATCCGGCGCGTCGATCAAGGGGATTGCGGCGTTCAGGTGCCGGGTCACCCTCTCCAACGGCAGGCGGAACCGGTCATCCTGACGCAACGGCTGGAATACGCGTGATTGGGCCAGTGTATCGACACGGCTGTAAAACAGATCGAACCGCCGGCGCACCAGATCCAACGTGCCATTTTGCGCGTCCTGCGCCGCCGACGCGGTTTCCAGAGCGTTCAGGTATGACAGATAGTCGACCTCGACCTGCGACAGCGTCCATTGGACATTGTCCGAAGGCGCCGCTCGCCGGTCGTTGAAATCGGTAAACACCTGCGCCGACAACCACGCCACCGCGACCAGACCCAACAAAACGCCGAAGCCGATGAGCCCGAAGACCCATCGGCGGCGCAAAACCTGCGTATCGGTATCGCTCAATCCGAGCCTCATCGATTGTTCACTGCGCTTTACTCATTACTGCACTCATTCCGGTTGCAAGCTATTTAACGACCTCAAGACGATCGAGTTGCCAGATGCTGCGCGAATAGGTCACCTCGGTCTGGTATTTCGGTTCGCTGTCATAGGGGTAGACGATCCACAGCGGGCCCTTCTGCCGGCGCGACATCTCGGCGCCGTCCATCTCATAGGCCACAATCGGGTCGCTTTCGGTGACCGAGTCCATGGGGATTTCGACCGCATAGTCGTTGATCGCCGTGGCGCGGATCATGCTTCCATCGGCACCGACTGCTTGTAACACCACCGACAACGGTACGCCGACAAAGGTGTTCTCACCTTCAGTCCAGATCGTCGAGGTCGCAAAAGTCCGCGCGGGCAAGGATTTCAACATGTCCATGTCGAACCGCGCACCATCCTCGGCTCCGGACTGGGTCAGGTTGCCGGTGATCGTCAGAACCACGTCTCCGGTGGGTTCGGCCAGATCCTGGGCCTGTGCCTGGCCCAAGGTCAGAATCATTGCCAGGGCTGCAAGTAAAATCCGCATTTCATTCTCCTAGTGTCCAACTGCACAAGATCAGAAAGCGTGACCGGGCAACAGTCGGGCATCGGGATAAGCACCTATCCAAACGGATAGGTGCCCGCCGTTACGCAGCCGGGCGCAGGTGGCCCATGCGCTGTGCCATGATCCGCTCAAACCCTTCGCGCAGCTCTGACCGCTGCAGGGCAAAGACCGCGGTGGCCTCAAGATATCCGGCGACCGACCCGCAGTCGAAGCGTTCACCCGCAAAGGCGTAACCCGAGCAGCCAGCGGTTTGGATATCCGCAGCGATGGCGTCGGTCAGCTGGATTTCATTTCCCGCACCCGGTGCCTGGCCGGCCAGTCGATCAAAGATCGACGGCTGCAGGATATACCGCCCGACGATGCCGTAGTTCGACGGCGCCTGCTCGGGGCTGGGCTTTTCGACCAGGCCGCGCAGCTTTTGCACACGCCCGGCCTGCAGGGCGATATCGACGACGCCGTAGGACCCGATCCTGTCGGACGGCACGGATTGGGTCGCAACCATGTGGCCGCTCTGGTCACAATAGCTTTGGACCATCTGTGACAGGGCCGGGCGTCGGGCGCTGATGACGTCATCGGGCAGGATCACCGCAAACGGCTCATTGCCCACACACTCGCGCGCCAGCGACACCGCATGGCCCAATCCACGGGGCGCGTCCTGCCGGACAAAGCAGTATTTGCCATCCTCCAGATCGGCGCAGCGCAGGTTGTTCAAAAGCTCGGTCTTGCCACCATCCTTCAACTTGCGTTCAAGCGCCGTATTCCGCCCGAAATAGGCTTCGAGCGCGGTTTTCTCGGGTGACGTGATGAAGATGAATTCTTCAATCCCGGCCGCGCGCGCCTCGTCGACGGCATATTGGATCAGCGGGCGGTCGATCAGGGGCAGCATTTCCTTGGCCACGGTCTTGGTCGCGGGCAGAAACCTTGTGCCCAGTCCGGCGACAGGAAAGACGGCTTTGCGAATCTTGGTCATATCAATTCTCCTTGGGTTTTCTCAGTAGGCGCCGCGGCCGGACACGACGGCCCGCACGGTCATGGCAATCAGCATCAGGTCCAGAAGGGCCGAGCGGGACCGCACATAGGCGGTGTCCAGGTCGATCATCCGGTCAAAGTCGATAGCGGCCCGGCCCGACACCTGCCACAGGCCGGTGATTCCGGGGCGGACGGCCAGGCGTTCAAGCGCGCGGGGCGGGTATTTGGCGACCTCCTCGGGCAGGGCAGGGCGCGGTCCGACGATCGACATGTCGCCCTTCAACACGTTGAGGATCTGCGGCAACTCATCCAGCGAAAAGCGGCGCAGAACCTTGCCCACCCGCGTGACACGCGGATCGTGACGGGCCTTGAAGCACACGCCTGCACGGTCGGACTGTGCCAGCAGGCTGGCCCTTTGCGCTTCGGCGTCGGTGGTCATCGAGCGGAACTTGTAGACGGTGAAAGGCACCCCGTTCCTGCCCACCCGCGTCTGCCGGAACAGGGCCGGGCCGCGGCTGTCCAGCCGGACAAGGGCGGCAATGGCCAGCATCGGCAAGGCCAGAACCGTCATGGCCGCCAGCGCAACGGTCAGGTCAAGAATACGGTTGGGCGTCAGCCCGCCAAGAGCCTGGGCGACGCACCGGCCCAGAAATTCGAAATTTCCGATCAGATAGCGGCGGGCCATGCGGCGTGGCTCCATCGCCAACCGCCACGCCCATTCCATCCGGACCCGCCGCACGACCCCGGGCGCCCGCCGGACGTTGCCCGCCAGAAAGTCGAACAACGCACCGACACCCAGCACCAGGTTCGGGTTCAACCGTGCGCGGTGCCGCGTAATCCACAGTTCTTGCAGCGGAACGCCCATGGCCACCAGCAGGATGTCTGCGCCGGACTGGTTGATCTCGTCCAAGGCTTCGTCCGTCCGTTCGATGCCACTATACCCGTCGCGGCAACCGGCAATCCTCAGGCCGGGCGCCATGTCTTGCAGGCGCGCTGCCGCGGCCTGTGCGGCGCCGGGCGTTCCGCCAAGCAGATAGACCGACAGCCCCAGCTTGGCCGCGCGCCGGACCAGGCGCGGGACAAAGTCGGTTCCGTTCAGGTTCTCGGCCAGGTGTTCGCCCTGCATCGCGGCGGCAAGCTCGACCCCGATCCCGTCGGGCAGGACGAGGTCGGCTTGCGTCAGGGCTGCTCGATATTGGTCATTCTTTGCCCGGACATTTGCGCAATGTGCGTTCAGGAAAAAGACGGTTCGGCGGTGACCATCCAAAAGCGTGGTGATGACCGGCCCGGATTCTGCATTCACCACCGGTTGCCCGAGGATTTCGGTGATCGGCAGCGCGGTGCCGGGCGTGGTGTGTGCGCCGTCGAAAAGGGCGTGAGCGGCTTGAAAGTGCATGGAACTCTCCGAACATGAACTGAACTGTTGCCCTGAACCTGCCCGCTGTGCCGGGACCGCAACAGACGAGCATCGGGAGAGCGCGCGGAGAAATCGGCTGACCGATGCGGCCCGGATGCGGCACCGCGCGGACATCCGGCCAGTTGCTCCTATCCGATCGGGTATCTGCCTGTCCGTTCGGCAGACTTCACCACCAATCATCAATGGTTTATTAACCTTTTCAGGTCTGGGTGGAGGCACATGGAGTTCATTGATGAAAGTTCTTATCGCCGACGATCACGAACTGGTTCTGGACACGCTCGTCGCCTTCATCGAGGCCGCGGGCGGGATCGAGCCCACCACCGCGCCGGATTTTACGACCGCAAAGGCCAAGATCGAATCCGAAGGTCCGTTTGATCTGGTTCTGCTGGATCTGAACATGCCCGGCATGAACGGGCTGAGCGGGTTGGAAACCTGCATTGGCATGGATCGCGCGCGGCATGTGGCTCTGTTCACAGGCGATGCCTCGCGCGATCTGGCTGAACGTGCGCTCGAGCTGGGGGCAGCCGGGTTCGTGCCCAAGACCCTGCCGGCCAAGTCTCTGGTAAACGCCATCCGTTTCATGGCTATGGGTGAGCAATATCTGCCCGTCGGTTTCATGAGCGCCGAGCAACCGAACGACACCCACCCGATGGCCAAGAAACTGACCGAGCGCGAGCGCCAGGTCCTCAAAGGTCTGACCGAGGGCAAGTCGAACAAGGAGATCGCCCGCGATCTGGACCTGTCCGAGCCCACGATCAAGCTGCATGTGAAAACGCTGTACCGCAAAGTGGGTGTCAGCAACCGTACTCAGGCCGCGATGGCCGCGCGCGAGGCGGGCCTGTTCTGACCCGCGCCCATCCTTTCGGATAGGGGGCCTGTCCCAACCCGCCCCGGCCTAACCCCTTGCGCAGCGGACAGCCCAAGCCGCATCCGTATATCAATCCTGTAAGAGAGGATTTGATATGCCGAACCAGATTTCCGACAACCAACAAACGCTTGCGCCAAACCGCCCTTGGGACTGGGCGCGCATCAGCCGCACGGACATCCGGTCGCTGGGATGGCGCCGCGTTCTCAAGGGCGGGCGGCTGACCGATGCGGGACGGCTGCCGCGATACGTTGCGTTGTTTCTTCTGGGATCCAGCTGCATCTGGGCCCCGATCAGCGGGTATCTGGCAACCGCGCCGGTCAACTACGCATCCCACGCCTCGTTGATCCTGCCGGGGTCGGGCGCGTCGGCCTCGGTCAATCTGGCCAATATCGGGCAGGCCTCGTCCTACGCCAATTCGGCCTTTGCCAACGGGTCGATCAGCCCCACCGAAACCTACAAGCGGCTGTTATCGGCCGATCGCATTCTGGATGCGGCCGCACGCGCCGTCGGGGCCGAGCGCGATGCGTTCGGCAAGCCGCGCATCCGCCTGGTGGACCAGACCAGCTTGATCCATATCGAAATGGAGGCCGCCAGCCCGGGGGACGCGCAACGCCACGGCGATGCCCTTGTCGCTGCGTTCTTTGCCGAGATTGACGCCTTGCGCGCGGACGAGATCGCCACGCGCGAGGCCAGCAACAGCGGCGCAATCGACGCCTATCAGCGCTCGGTTCGTGAAACCCGCGCCGCGATCGAGCAGTTGCAGCGGCAGAGCGGGTTGCTCTCGGCCGCCCAATACCGTGAGCAGGTGGCCGCCAATGACCGCGCGCGCCAAACGCTGCGGGCCGAGGAAAGCACGCTGGCCCGGCAGGCCGAGCGGGTCGCGGCGCTTGAGGTCGCGCTTGACCTGCCGCCGGATGCCGCCGCGGTCACGCTGAAGCTGTACGCCGACGCGCAATACTTGTCATTGCTCAAGCATGTTTCGGCCGGCGCGGCCAAGCTGGCGCAGGCCGATGCCAATTACGGGCCGCGCCATCCGGTCTATCGCGCAGCGCGGGACGAATATGAAGGCGCACGGAAGGTTGCCGTCCAACGCGCGGCCGAGGTGACCGGCCTGTCGGTCGAGCAGCTCTCGGGTCTGGACCGCGCCCCCGAGGGAGAGCGTGCGCAGTTGCTGAGCGAGCTTGTCCGCGAAAACACCCTGCGCGCGGGGCAGGAAAAGCACGTAAAAACCCTCGCCGCACAGGTCACGGCCGAAACTGCGCGCCTGTCCGCGCTGGCGTCGATGGCGGCTGAACTTGAAGACCGCCAAAGGGATTTTGCCGTGGCCGAAGCCGTCTTTGCCTCGGCCATCGCCCGGTCGGAATCGAAAAAGACCGATGTCTACGCCTCGTACCCGCTGATCCAGGTGCTGGAAAATCCGTCGCTGCCGGAACGGCCGTCTTCACCCAACAAGAAGCTGTCGATCGCAGCAGGGATTGCCGCCACGTTGATGCTTCTGATCGGGCTGACGCTGGCATGGGTCCGCAACCCGCTGATCTCGCGGCTGCTGAAAGACGCAGGCGAGAACAAGGCATGAGCCAGGCCGAGCCGAAGAACCCGGCCGAGCGGCTTGTCTGGCGCGCTCTGGTCTGGACATGGCCGTTCTATGCCATCGGCGCGCTCTATGTCGTCGGGCCGGTGCTGGGATGGTCCTTGGCGGGGTTGGCGGCGCTGGCCTTGTATCTGGGGCCGGCGATCCGTCCGGATCTGCGGGCCACGGGGCCGGTTCCGGCGCTGGCTTGGCTGTGGATGGCCGGCATGTTGTTGATGCTGTTTGCACTGTGGGCCGGCCATCTGGATTGGGGGCTGGGGCTGGGCAAGACCATCAAGTCCTCGATCGGCTGGGCCAAGGGCTGGGCGCTTATTCCATTGTTCATTCTGGCCGGGGCCGTGCTGCCGATCCGGCGCGAGGTTCTGGTGCGAGGCCAGTGCAAGCTGGGGCTGTGGACCCTGTGCCTTGCGCCCCCGCTGTTGGCTGCACCTTATCTGGGCCTGCCCAGCCAGATCTTCACCTCACCGCTCAAGGCGGTCGGTGGGCCGGGGCCCGAGTATTTCTCGGTCTATCTCTACACAATCGACCCGGCCAGTTGGACGCCCCGGTGGCAGTTCTTCGCGCCCTGGTCGCCATTTGCCGCCCTGCTGGGGGTATGCATGGTCCTGTTCGCGCTCGAAGAACGGCACCGGGGATGGATGGCCGTCGGGCTGAGCGCGGGTATTCTCATGATCTTGGCGTCGAAATCCCGCATGGGGCTGGTCGGGCTGGTGGCCTGCACGCTGGGGCCGCGCCTTTTGCCGCTGGTGGCGCGCAGCATCGGATGGTTTCTGTTGTCGGCTGTGGCGACGGCGTCCGCGGCTTGGGGTGCCGCCGCGATCGATCTGGGCAACCAGGCACTGCAGAATTTCAAATCGGCCCGCGCCGACAGCACCCGCGTGCGCGAAACCCTTCAACGCATCGCCTATGAGCGCTGGCAATCCGACGCGGTGCTGTTTGGCCATGGAACGGTTCAGCCCGGTGCGCATTTGGTCGAGTACATGCCCATCGGAAGCCACCACACCTGGTACGGCCTTCTGTTCGTCAAGGGCATCACCGGCTTCGTGGCTTTTATTGTCCCCTTCGCCGTGCATTTCGGCGTAGTGATCACCGACGCGGTCCGCTCGGCGCGTGGACGCTTGCCGCTGGGCCTGCTGATGACCCTGCTGCTGCTGACCTTCGGCGAAAATATCGAGATTGAGGCCTATCTGCTCTGGCCGGCGCTGCTGATGCTGGGGTGCCATCTGCGCGAAATGGCAGGGACCGGTGCTCAGCCGAGCGCGTAACCGGCCCCGCGTACGGTGCGGATCGGGTCATCCCCCCCACGCACCGTCAAAGCTTTGCGTAAACGCCCGATATGCACGTCGACGGTCCGGGTATCCACGTAGATGTCGCGCCCCCAGACCCGGTCGAGCAATTGTTCGCGACTCCAGACCCGGCCTGGCTTTTCCATGAAGGTTGACAGCAGCCGGAACTCTGTCGGGCCCAGCTTGATGTCCTCGTCCGCGCGGGTCACGCGGTGCGTTTCGGCATCCAGGACGATGTCATCGTATTCCAACCGCTCGCCCACGGCTGCGGGGCGGGTCCGGCGGAACTGGGATTTGACTCGGGCCATCAGCTCGATCACCGAATAGGGCTTGGTGACATAGTCGTCGGCACCTGTCTCCAGCCCGCGCACCTTGTCGACCTCTTCGGATTTGGCCGAGAGCATGATCACCGGAATGGCACGGGTCGCGGCCGTCATCTTCAGTTGGCGGCAAATCTCGATCCCGGAAACGCCGGGCAGCATCCAGTCCAGCAGGATCAGATCGGGCGGCACTTCCTTGATCTGCAACAGCGCCTCGTCACCGGTTTCGGCCTGGCGCACGTCAAAGCCTTCGGCCTCGAGGTTGTAACAGATGATCTCGCGCTGTGCGGGTTCATCTTCGACGACAAGGATCGATGGCGTTGGCATCACAGGACCTCGGTGGTTTCCGTCGGTGTCTTGTCGAGGCGCGGGCGGTCATCATCAGGCAACTGCCCACTGACAAGGTAGATGGTCTGCTCCGCGATCCCGGTAGCATGATCACCGATCCGCTCGAGGTTTTTGGCCACGAAATGCAGATGCATACCCGGGGTGATATTGCCCGGGTTCTCCATCATATGGGTCAGCAGAGCGCGAAACACGTTATTGTACATCGCATCCACATCAGCGTCACGTTCACGGATGGCCTGGGCCTTGTCCGCGTCCCGCTGGATGAAGCCATCCAGGGCATCCGCAATCATGCTCTGCACCAGCTGGGCCTGACGCGCGATGGCCGATTTGACTTCGTCCAAACTCGCCGAGTCCGCCAGGGTCGCGGCACGCTTGGCGATGTTTTTTGCATGGTCCCCACTGCGCTCGAGCTGGTTGGCGATGGTGAAGGTCGCCAGGACCACGCGCAGGTCGATGGCCGTAGGCGCGCGCCGCGCGATGATGTTGGCGCTGTCGTTCTTGACCATCTCTTCCAACTCGTCGATGGCGCGGTCGGCCTTGACGGTGCGCGCGGCGAGTTCGACATCCTTGTCGCACAGTGCCTGAATCGCGTCCGACAGGCAGCTCTCGACCAACCCACCCATGCGCATCAGATGCGCCTGAACAGACTCGAGTTCCTGATCAAAAGATCGGACGATGTGCTTGTCCTTCATGGCGTCCTGGGTCATCCGATTCTCCCGGTGATGTAGGATTCCGTGCGCGGGTCTTCGGGATTGGTGAAGATGTGCCCCGTGTCCCCGTATTCCACCAAGCTGCCGAGGTGGAAGAACGCCGTTTTCTGGCTGACCCGAGCCGCCTGCTGCATCGAGTGCGTGACGATCACCACCGAGAAGTTCAGCTTCAACTCGTCAATCAGTTCCTCGACCTGGGCGGTCGCGATCGGATCCAAAGCCGAGCACGGCTCGTCCATCAACAGGACCTCGGGTTCAGTGGCAACCGCGCGCGCGATGCAAAGGCGCTGCTGCTGACCACCGGACAAGCCGGTGCCGGGCTCGTGCAGGCGATCCTTCACCTCATCCCAGATGGCGCCACGGCGCAGGGATTTCTCAACGATCTCATCCAGATCGGCTTTTGTTCTGGCCAGTCCGTGGATCCGGGGACCATAGGCTACGTTGTCGTAGATCGACTTGGGGAACGGGTTCGGCTTTTGGAACACCATACCCACCTTGGCACGCAGCTGCACCGGGTCGATCCGTTTGTCGTAGATGTCATCGTTGTCGATCCGGATGTCGCCTTCGACCCGGCAGACGTCAATCGTGTCGTTCATCCGGTTCAGGCAGCGCAGGAACGTGGACTTGCCGCATCCGGACGGGCCGATGAAAGCCGTTACCGTCTTGTCGAGAATGTCGACCGATACGTCCTTGATTGCCTGGTTGTCGCCGTAAAAGACCTGGACGCCCGTCGCCTGAATTTTGATGGCGTCGACGGCGGCACTCGGCTCGATCTTGCTCATGTCGTTCATCATGATGACCCCTTTGCGCTTACCAGCTGCGCTCGAATTTGTTGCGAAGATAGATCGCGATTGCATTCATCGTGACCAGGAACCCCAGCAGCACCAGGATCGCGGCCGAGGTCCGGCTGACGAAGCCGCGCTCGGGGCTGTCAGCCCAGATGAAGATCTGCGTGGGTAGGGCGGTGGCACTGTCGAACGGGCCAGCCGGGGCCGAGGTGATGAACGCGTTCATCCCGATCAGCAGCAGCGGGGCCGTTTCCCCAAGCGCCTGCGCCAGCCCGATGATCGTACCGGTCAGGATGCCGGGCATCGCCAGCGGCAGCACATGACCGAACACCACCTGGTGCTTGGACGCACCGATGCCCAGGGCCGCCTCGCGGATCGACGGCGGCACGGCCTTGAGCGCCGCGCGGGTGGCGATGATGATCGTCGGCATGGTCATCAGCGCCAGCGTCATGCCACCCACGAACGGGGCCGAGCGCGGTAGCCCGAACCAGCCGATGAACACCGCCAGCGCCAACAGGCCGAAAACGACCGACGGCACCGCGGCCAGGTTGTTGATGTTGACCTCGATGAAGTCACTGACCTTGTTCTTGGGCGCGAATTCCTCAAGGTAGATCGCCGCGCCGATGCCCAGCGGGAAGGAAATCACGAAACACACGAACAGCGCCCAGAACGACCCGATCAGCGCGCCCTTCAGGCCCGCCAATTCGGGGAACCGGCTGTCGGCATTGGTGACCAGGCCGGTGTTCAGCGGCTTGCTGATCACGCCTTCGGCCTTGAGCTGATCGAACCACGCAATCTCGGCATCGTTCAAGCGGCGGTTCTGTTCGGGCGTGTCGCGGTCGATGGTGCCCTTGTTCAGTTGGTCATACGGGTCAGATACCGGCACGGTCATCGTGATGGTCTGCCCGATCAGCGCAGGGTCGGCCACCACCCGGTCGCGCAGATCAAACTGCGCTCCGTTGGACAGAATGCCCGACAGGGCCTTTCGGGTAGCCCGATCGCTGGTGTCCACCTCGGGCAGCAACTCGGACAGCGAGGCTTGCAACACGTCCTTGAAACCGCCCCGCGGCAGCTTTTCGGGCTCGATCTCCTCGGGGTCGACATAGACCTCGAGCGTGATCTTGGTCTGGGTGAACGCCTGATATCCGGATGATACAAGCGAGGCCACCAGGATAAACAGCATCAGAAATGCAAATCCGATGGCGCCCAGGCCAAGGCCCTGCAGTATTTTCTGCTTGCGGTTGCGGCGGGCCAAGCTGGCGCGCACGGCGTCGGCGGTGTCTCCGCCTTTTGGCGAATTGTTTTGTCCTGCGGTCAGGTCAGCCATGATTCTTGGCCTCAGTCATAGGCTTCGCGGTACTTGCGCACGATGCGCAGCGCGAAGACGTTGATGATCAGGGTGACGACGAACAGCATCATGCCCAAGGCAAAGGCTGCCAGCGTCTTGGGGTTGTCGAACGAGGTATCGCCGATCAGAAGCGTGACGATCTGCACGGTCACCGTGGTCACGCTGTCCAGCGGGTTGATGGTCAGCGAGGCGATCAGTCCCGCCGCCATCACCACGATCATGGTTTCCCCGATCGCGCGGCTGACGGCCAACAGGATGCCACCGACGATGCCGGGAATGGCGGCGGGGAACAGCACGTTCAGAACCGTCTCGGCCCGGGTTGCCCCCAAAGCCAGCGCTCCGTCGCGCAGAGATTTCGGCACGGCCGACAGGGCGTCGTCAGTAAATGACGAGATGAACGGGATCAGCATGATGCCCATCACGCTGCCTGCGGCCAGCGCCGTGTTGGGCGACACCGGAATGCCCAGTGAGGCTCCGAAACTGCGCATGGCCGGGGCCACGACCAGGATCGCGAAAAAGCCATAGACCACGGTCGGTACGCCGGCCAGAATCTCCAGCACTGGCTTGGCCACCGCCCGCAGGCGGTCGGGTGCGAACTCATTCAGGTAGATGGCCGACAGCAGGCCCACCGGCACCGCCAGGAACAACGCGACCACGGTAATGACGATCGTGCCGAGGATGACCGGAAGCCAGCCAAAGGCACCTTCGGCCGCAATCTGGTCCTCGCGCAGAGGAATCTGCGGCTCCCAGTTCAGCCCGAAGAAGAACTCGGTGATCGGAACCATCTCGAAAAAGCGGATGGATTCGAACAGCAGCGCGGCAATGATGCCGACGGTCGTAAAGATGGCGACGGTCGAGCAGAAGATCATCAGGCCGGAAACGATGCGTTCCACACTGTGACGGGCGCGGAATTCGACGCCGACACGCGACCGGGCAAATGCCACGATGGCCAGTGACAGAATGACAACGATCGACAGCAGCACCCATCCCGACATCTGATGCAGTTCAAGATACCGCTGGGCCGCGTCCATCTTCCATTGTTCCGGCTCGCCGAAAATCTGCCCGCGCGAGATCGACTTGATCTCGGCCAGCACCAGCTGGCGCCCGCCAGTGTCCAATCCGTCAAGGCTGCCGGCAGGCAGGCCCGACATGACCACATGGTCGATCACCGGGCCCTGCAGGATCAGCCACAGCACGATCAGCACAAAGACCGGAACCAGCGTGGACAGAAACGAAAACAGCCCGTGATAGCCGGGCAGGGAGTGCAGGGACGTCCCATCTGCGCGCAGACCGGCCGCAGCCCGTCTGTTCAGCAAATATCCAAAGATACTGACGCCCAACAGCGCCGCAAACACGAAAGTAGTCATCTGCCCCCCAGGCACAAAAATGGGCTGCCCGGTTTCGCGGCCGGACAGCCCTGTGAATTGCAAGTCTTACGACTTGGGTTCCATGTTCTGGCCGTCCAGGATTGCATCCTGCAGCTCTTCACGGCGCTCGTCGGACAGGCCAACCAGACCACGTTCGGCCAGGTAGCCGTCGGATGCCAAAGCATCATCCGACATGTATTCTTCCAGGAACTCGTTCAAGTTCGGGATCACACCGCGATGCGCGTTCTTAACATAGAAGTACAGCGGGCGGGACACCGGATAGGATTTGTCGGCGATGGTGTCGGCATTCGGTTCGACGCCTTCGATCGTGACCGGCTTCAGCTTGTCCAGGTTCTCGTACAGGAACGAGTAGCCGAAGATGCCCACGGCGTTCGGATCCGCCTCAAGGCGCTGAACGATCAGGTTGTCATTCTCGCCTGCTTCGACGAAGGGGCCGTCGGTACGCATGCGCGAGCAGTTTTCGTTGACCCATTTCTTGTCGAAATCACCGCTCTTGACGAAGTCCAGCTCTTTGCAGCCTTCATGCATGGCCAGCTCGACGAACGCGTCGCGGGTGCCCGAGGTCGGCGGCGGTCCATAAGCCAGGATTTCCACGGCCGGCAGGTCGGGTTTGATTTCGTTCCAGGTCTTGTACGGGTTGTCCTTCCACTCGCCATCAACCGGCACCTGGGCGCCGAGAGCCATGTAGATGTCGGCCAGCGACAGGTCCCAATCCTGTTCATTGCTGCGCGAGATGGCGATCGACAGGCCGTCGAAACCGATCAGAGCTTCAGAGATGTCGGTCACGCCGTTCTTTTGGCACAGCTCGTATTCCGAGGCCTTCATGGCACGCGATGCGCCGGTGATGTCGGCAGTGTTTTCGCCGATGCCTTCGCAGAAGATTTTCATGCCGCCGCCGGTACCGGTCGATTCGACGATGGGCGAAGCAGCGCCCGTGTTGTTGGCGAACTGTTCGGCCACGGCTTGGGTGTACGGGAATACGGTCGACGATCCGACGATACGGATGGCGTCGCGCGCCGAGGCAGCGGACGCGGCGATCGCGGTGATTGCCAGAACCGAAGCGGTCAGTTTGATGGTGGTCATGGTCACTCCTGAGAATCAGCTTTGGCCGCCCCCTGCGGCCTTGTTGAGTGCAGTAGTCCGGGCGTGCGAAGCTTATGTAACGCTTTCGTAACAGTTTTATGACAACCCACCCGGGGCGGTTCAAAAACTCGTCTGATCCAGATGCGCGGCTTTCGGCAGCCGTTTGTGCACGACCTCAAAACACCAGTTGCGACAAGGTTTTGCGTCAAACGAACAAGTGAATGGACTCGGGGTCTGTTTCAGGGAATCGTTTAGTCCGATCTTTTTTCTTGCTGCCACGGCAAGGCGACTGGAGGTGCAGACATGCTGACCAGAAGACATTTTGTTGCGACTTCGCTTGCTGTTTTCTCGCAACCGATTCTTGGCGCGACATCGGCCGAAGCGTCGACCGCATCTCAATGGGCGGCTTGGGACAGGCAGGTGACGCCGGCCAACTATGACCCGGCCACCTCGAACCCTTGGGGGTTGAATCCCCGGTTTCTGCCGCAACGGGTCGAAACCAATCGGTCTCTGGTGCCCGGTGACATTCACGTGGATGCGGTCGCGCGCTACCTGTATTTCATCGAAGAGGGCGGAACCGCGATGCGATACGGCGTGGCGATCGCCCGTGGCAATCTCTACGAACCCGGGACCTACACGATCCGGCGCAAAGCCAAATGGCCGCGTTGGACCCCGACCGCAGACATGATCAAACGCGATCCGCAGGACTATGCGCAGTTTGCCGACGGAATGCCCGGCGGACCCAACAACCCCTTGGGCGCACGCGCTTTCTACCTGTTTCAGGGCAATCGCGACACATATCTGCGCATCCACGGAACACCCTATTCCCGGTCTATCGGCGGGCGGGCAAGCTCAGGCTGTGTACGTATGGTCATGGCCCATATTATTGGCCTGTATGACCGGGTGCAGCCGGGCGCGACGGCTCATCTTTACCCACCCGAAAGATTTGCGACTGCCAGCAGCTGATCCGTCACGCCCGGGCGCAGATCGGGCGGCCATCGGCGGTTCTCAGCGGTAGGTATGTCGTTTCGACCGGGCCCACGTACCGGTACCAGTAACAACCGTCTTCGGGCATGATGCGAACGGCGGTCAGGTCCTGGCCCGGCGCGGCGATCTCGACCACGCCCTCGGGCACTTTGGCAAGGTCACCGGGGGCTTTGTCGCCGGACATCGACGTGGTCTCGGTGCAGGCGGCAATCAGGGACAGCGCGCACAGCCCAATCAATGCTTTCCTCGTTGTCATGCCGCACCTTTCCGATTCCCAAGTGATTCTCTTTGCGTGATACCCTCGCATCCAAGCGATCCCGCTTCAATTCACCAAGGATCCGTCGCCATCCATCGTTGCCCTGTTGCCGACGGAGCACAGCCGCAACTGCTCTTGACCTGACGGGATGGTTTGCTTGGTGTGCAGGGATATTCCGCAGAGGGCCTTGACCTTCCACTTGCTGGAACCCTTATGTACAGGGTCGACCGGATAATCGTGGTGACGACATGGCCAATATTTCACATGCCAAATTTCAGGTTCAGGGGATGAGTTGCGCGTCTTGCGTGGCCCGGGTTGAGCGTGCGCTCAGCGCGGTTCCGGGTGTCGACTTGGCTGCAGTAAACCTGGCGAATGAGAGCGTCCAGGTGGATTTCCATGCTCCGGCTGATGTCAAATCCATCGCACAGGCGATGGAGGCGGCGGGCTATCCAGCCGTAACCGAGACCGTCACGCTCAACATCCAGGGCATGAGCTGTGCTTCATGCGTCGGCCGGGTCGAGAAGGCTTTGCTTGCCGGGCAGGGGGTGCTGGCGGCGTCGGTCAACCTCGCCTCGGAAAGCGCGACCGTCCAGTTTGCAGCGGGCGCCACGACACCCGAAGCGATTGCTGCATTGGCCAACGCGGCCGGGTACCCGGCGACGCCGCGCAACTCGGCTCAGGCAGCGGCGCAGGATCGCAAAGCTGACGAAATCCGCAAACTGGCACTGCGAACGGGGTTTGCGGCGCTCTTGGCCTTGCCGGTTTTCATCCTTGAAATGGGCGCGCATGTCATTCCCGGCATGCATCATCTGATTGCAAGCACCATCGGTCTGCAAGCCAGCCACTACATTCAGTTCGTCTTGACGACACTGGTCCTGTTCGGGCCCGGTCTTCAATTCTACACCAAGGGCTTTCCAGCACTTGCCAAGGGTGCGCCAGACATGAATTCGCTGGTCGCTTTGGGCACGTCGGCGGCTTATGGGTTCTCGCTGATCTCGACCTTTGCGCCCGAAATCCTTCCGACCGGCACGGCCAATGTCTATTACGAGGCGGCCGCGGTCATCGTGGTTCTGATCCTGCTGGGCCGCTTTCTTGAAGCACGCGCCAAAGGCCGAACCGGCGAGGCGATCCGCAAGCTGGTCGGCCTGCAGGCCAAAACCGCGCGGGTCGAACGGGAGAACCGCATCGTCGAACTGCCTATTGATCAGATCGCAGTGGGCGATCTGGTTCACGTGCGGCCCGGCGAAAAGATCCCGGTCGATGGCTCGGTGCTGGGCGGCAGTTCGTATGTCGACGAAAGCATGATCACGGGTGAGCCCGTTCCGGTCGAGAAATCCTCTGACGCAACCGTCGTAGGCGGCACCGTGAACGGTACCGGAGCGTTGACCGTCCGCGCCGAAAAGATCGGAGCGGATACGATGCTGGCGCAGATCATTCAGATGGTCGAACAGGCTCAGGGCGCGAAGCTGCCCATTCAGGGCATGGTTGACCGTATAACCCTTTGGTTTGTTCCCGCGGTGATCGCAGTTGCGGTCGTGACAGTCCTTGTTTGGTTGCTGTTCGGACCGGACCCGGCGCTCAGCATGGCTCTGGTTGCCGGGGTCGCGGTGCTGATCATTGCCTGCCCCTGCGCAATGGGCCTGGCTACGCCGACATCGATCATGGTGGGCACGGGGCGCGCTGCGGAAATGGGCGTTCTGTTCCGCAAGGGCGACGCGCTGCAGATGTTGCAGGAAACCACTGTTGTAGCGGTGGACAAGACCGGCACCCTGACGGAAGGCCGCCCGGAACTGACTGATCTTGTGGTTGCCCAAGGGCTGGATGAGGACACCGTCCTGCGCCTGGTCGCAGCCGTCGAGGCCACTTCGGAACATCCGATCGCCACCGCCATCGTGCGCGCGGCCGAGACACGCGGCCTGAATCTGCCGAAGCCCGAGGATTTCAAGTCGATCACCGGCTATGGGGTTCAAGCGGTCGTCGAAGGGCACAGCATCCTCATCGGCGCCGATCGTCTGATGGAGCGCGAAGGCATCGACATCAGTGCGCTGTCAGATCACGGCGCGTCGCTGGCCGCCAAAGGCAGAACACCGCTCTACGCCGCAATCGACGGAACCGCTGCCGCCGCAATGGCGGTGGCCGACCCGATCAAGCCCAGCACACCGGAGGCCATCGAAGCCTTGCACGCGCTGGGGCTCAAAGTGGCGATGATCACGGGCGACAACAGGGCGACGGCCGATGCCATCGCAGCACAGCTTGGGATCGACACAGTCGTCGCCGAAGTCCTGCCCGAAGGCAAAGTCGCTGCACTGGAAAACCTGCGCGTGAACGGCGGCAAGTTGGCTTTTGTCGGTGATGGGATCAACGACGCTCCGGCGCTGGCGGCCGCGGATGTCGGCATTGCCATCGGCACCGGGACCGACGTTGCGATCGAGGCCGCAGACGTGGTGCTGATGTCGGGCGATCTGATCGGCGTGGTCAACGCCTTCGATATCAGCCAGCGCACCATGCGCAATATCCGGCAGAACCTGTTCTGGGCCTTTGGCTACAACACGCTGCTGATCCCGGTGGCCGCGGGAGTTCTCTATCCCTTTGGCGGACCCTTGCTGTCCCCGGTTTTGGCGGCTGGCGCCATGGCGCTGTCCAGCGTGTTTGTGCTGTCAAACGCACTGCGGCTTCGTTGGGTCAAGGCGGCCCGACCGCCGAGCGGATCCGACCGCAAACCGCAGACCATCGCACACGCACCCACACCCGCCGAATAGGAAAGGAGCCGCCATGAACATCGGGGACGTCGCCGAACGCTCGGGTTTGCCGGCCAAGACCATCCGGTATTATGAGGATATCGGTTTCATCAAACCCAGACGATCGACCAATGGATACCGCCATTTCGACGAGAAAGAACTGCACAAGCTGGCGTTCATCGGGCGCGCGCGGTCGCTGGGGTTCACCATCGAAGACTGCCGCTCGCTTCTGGCGCTGTACGAGGACAAGCACCGCGCCAGCGCGGACGTCAAGCGGATCGCCAAACAGAACCTCGAAGAGATCGATGCCAAGATCGAAGGCTTGAAAGCCATGCGCGAAACACTGTCGCACCTGATCCACGAATGCGCCGGAGATGACCGCCCGGATTGTCCGATCCTCAAGGATCTGGGTCGCGACTGACAGGGTGGACCCGAGGCACCTTCGGGCGCTTTCCCTTGATCGTGACCACGGTTCTGTCCTACGCCATGCGGCAGATGCACAGGATGCTCCGTTACTAACGTATCATCCGGGCCGGGCGAAAGACGGCAGAACCGTACTTATCTACGAGGGCTTTGGGCCACCCATGCAAGCAGCCACATGACAATCACTGACTGGACCCAGCGGTTCCACGGAACCAGCCACCTGCCCGATGCGGTCCGCGCCCGGTTGCGCGCGGCCGCGCGGATCGTGAAGTTCCCGAACGGGGCCCAGGTGTTCGGGCCCGACAATGTGCCGGACAGCCTCATGTTTCTGTACGAAGGCCGGATCCGCGTTTCACAAAGCTCGGATACGGGGCGCGAAATCGTCTTGTATCGGGTCGAAGCCGGCGAAAGCTGCGTGCTGACCACGGCATGTATGCTGGCCGAAGAGGCCTATAACGCCGAAGGCATTGCTGAAACAGATGTCACCGCGATCGTCCTGCCCAAGCCCGCCTTCGACCGCCTTGCCGCGGAAGAGGACGCGTTTCGCGATTTCGTGTTCCAGGCCTATTCCCGCCGATTGATCGACCTTCTGCGCGTGGTCGATGACGTCGCCTTCGGCCGGATCGATGTCCGGCTGGCGGAACGTCTGCTTGCATTGGCCGATCCCGCGAACGAGGTGCAGGCCACACATCAACAACTGGCCAGCGAACTGGGAACCGCGCGTGAAGTTGTCTCGCGGGTGCTGCACGACTTCCAGAAACGCGAGTTGGTTTCGCAATCTCGGGGCAAGATCACGCTCACCGACACACCGGCTTTGCAGGCTTTGGCGCACAGCACCTGATTTTTCGGGAATCTTTTCGGCTTTCGTGACATTGTCACTGAAGAGACGCTCCTGGCGTCATATATGCCATTCAGAAACCTGAATATGGAGGGCGATATGACCAACAACGTCGGAACGATCGACCGCATGCTGCGCGCAGCTCTTGGGTTGGTCCTGCTGTACCTGGCAATCTTCAGCGGGCTGGCCCTGTTCGCCGCACCCCTTTTCAAATATGGCGCTGTGATCGTGGGCATCATCATGCTGTTGACCGCGACCATGAAATTCTGCCCAGTGTACACGCTTTTGGGCATCAAAACCTGCAGGACCAGATGATATGGAAACCGTATTCACGCCTTTTGCATCCTTCGGCGGCGGCCTGCTGATAGGCTTGGGTGCCGTGTTGTTGATGTTGGGCCTCGGCCGCATCATGGGTGCCACCGGGATCATGTCCGGTCTGGTCTTTCCTGACAGCGGGTCCGAGTTTTCATGGCGTCTGGCCCTTGTTGCCGGAATGATCGTTGCGCCGGGTCTGATCTACGTGCTGACCGGCTCCATGCCGGCCATCGAGGTGCCGATCAGCCCGCTGATGATCGTGGTCGGCGGCGTCATCGTCGGCCTGGGCGCCAGCCTCGGCTCGGGGTGCACCTCGGGTCACGGAGTATGCGGCCTGTCGCGGTTGTCGACCCGGTCCCTGGTTGCCGTTCCGACCTTCATGGCAACTGCCGCCATCACGGTTTTCGTGATCCGCCACGTATTCGGAGGGTGAGGCAATGAAACTGTTCCATACGTTCCTGACCGGCCTTGTCTTCGGCACAGGCATCGCGATCTCGGGTATGATGAACCCGGCCAAGGTGTTGAACTTCTTCGATCTGGCCGGAACTTGGGACCCCAGCCTCGCCTTCGTAATGGGCGGTGCGCTGGTGGTGACATTCATAGGCTATCGACTGGTATGGCGACGCGCCGCGCCGCTTTATGCGGACCGGTTCCAGGTTCCGGGCGCAAAGCACATCGACATGAAGCTTGTTGGCGGCTCAGCCTTGTTTGGCGTGGGCTGGGGCATCGCAGGATTCTGCCCGGGCGCGGCAATTCCGGCCCTGGGCACCGGACGGTGGGAGGTTCTGCTGTTTCTGGGCGCGGTCGCCGCCGGGCTGGCCCTCGCGCGCATTCTGCAAGGGCAACCATTGATTTCACGTTCGGCCAAGGCCTGAGCGTCAGAGAGGAGGCACGATCATGACCGACCAAAAGGCAATCGACACCCACAACCAGAAAATGGCTGACGCAATCGCGACACCAATTTCCGCATATCCGGTTGATCTGAGCGTCAAACCCAAGGTTCAGGGCTTCTACGACGAGGCCACAGCGACGATCAGCTACATCGTTTCGGACCCGACATCCAACGCCTGCGCGATCATCGACAGCGTGATGGACATCGACTATGCCGCTGGACGGATCACCTTCGAACATGCCGACCTGCTGATCGCCGAGATCGAAAAACAGGGCCTGAAACTGGAGTGGATCATCGAGACCCACGCCCATGCCGACCACCTGTCGGCGGCGCCCTACATCCAGCAGAAACTGGGCGGCAAGATCGGCATCGGCGAGAACATCAAGATCGTGCAGGAGGTGTTCGGCAAGATCTTCAACGAAGGCACCGAGTTCCAGCGCGACGGCAGCCAGTTCGATGCCCTGTTCACCGATGGCATGACCTACACGATCGGCAACATGACCGCCTTCACCATGCACACACCGGGCCATACGCCGGCCTGCATGGTGCATGTGGTTGGCGATGCGGCCTTTGTGGGTGACACGCTGTTCATGCCCGATGGTGGTTCGGCCCGAGCCGACTTTCCGGGCGGAGATGCGGGAACCCTTTACGACTCGATCCAGAAGGTGCTGAGCCTGCCGGACAAAACCCGCCTGTTCATGTGCCACGATTACGGTCCCAACGGTCGCGACATCCGCTGGGAAACCACGGTGGCCGAGGAAAAGGCGCACAACATTCATGTGGGCGGCGGCAAGTCGCGGGACGAGTTCATCAAGATGCGCACCGAGCGTGACGCGACGCTGGCGATGCCGACCCTGATCATCCCGTCTATCCAGGTCAATATCCGGGCGGGTGACATCCCGACCGACAAGGACGGCAACCAGATGCTCAAGGTTCCGGTCAACAAGATCTGACCGCAGGAGACAACAATGGAAATCCGGAAGATTTCGGGCGCACTCTCGGTGTCGCCACAGGTAACGCTTGCCGATATCCAAGCGATCAAGGCCGCGGGCTTCCGCGCCATCATCTGCAATCGCCCCGACGGTGAAGGGTCCGACCAACCGACATTCGAGGAAATCGAGGCCGCTGCAGAAAAGCTTGGCATCGAAGCCCGGTACGTTCCCGTCCAGACTGGCCTGGTTCGGGATGAGGACGCGCAGGCCTTCGGTCAAGCCCTGACCGAACTGCCAGGTCCGATCCTGGCCTATTGCCGGACGGGCACGCGCTCGGCCACGCTTTGGTCGCTGCACGAGGCCGCGCAGGGCCGAGCCTTGCCTGACATCCTGACCTCAACCAAGGCTGCCGGATATGACATGAGCGGCGTGGCCCGCCGCATCGCCAATGGCGGCAAGACGCCCACCGACACCGGCGACGCGTCCTTTGACGTGGTGATCGTGGGCGGCGGGGCAGGGGGCATCGCCACCGCCGCCAGCCTGCATGCGCGTAAATCCGACCTGTCGATTGCCATCATCGACCCGTCCGACGTGCACTATTATCAACCCGGCTGGACCCTGGTGGGCGGCGGCGTGTTCACGCCGGAACAGACGGCCAAGACCATGGGCGCGCTGATCCCGCGCGGGGTCAAATGGATCAAGGCCGCCGTGGCCGCGTTCGAGCCACAGAACAACGCCGTCATTCTGGATGGTTGCCGAGTGGTCAAATACGACCGTCTGGTGGTGACTCCGGGGCTCAAGCTGGACTGGGGTGCGGTCGAAGGGCTGGAGGAAACGCTGGGCCGCAACGGCGTGACCTCGAACTATCGCTATGACCTGGCGCCCTATACCTGGCAGTTGGTCGAAGGGCTGAAGGTGGGACGGGCGCTGTTCACCCAGCCGCCGATGCCGATCAAATGTGCGGGCGCGCCGCAAAAGGCGATGTACCTGTCGGGCGATGCGTGGGTCCGACGCGGGGTTCTGAAGGATATCGACATCCAGTTCATGAATGCGGGCGGGGTGCTGTTCGGGGTCAAGGACTATGTCCCGGCGCTGATGGAGTATGTCAGGAAATACGACGCCACGCTGAACTTCTTCCACAATCTGGTGGCGGTGGACGGGGCGGCGAAAACCGCCACGTTCAAGGTCGCCAATCCCGACGAGCAGCCCGAGCAGGTGACGGTCGAGTTCGACATGATGCATGTCTGCCCGCCGCAGGTGGCGCCGGACTTCATCCGGGTATCGCCGCTGGCGGATGCGGCGGGTTGGGTCGATGTGGATCAGTCCACGCTGCGCCACAAGAGCTTTGACAACATCTGGTCGCTGGGCGACGTGATGAACGCGCCGAACGCGAAAACCGCGGCCGCTGCCCGCAAGCAGGCGCCGGTGGTGGCCGACAACATCGTGGCCGATATCGAGGGCCGCGGCCCGGTGGCGGCCTATGACGGTTACGGCTCGTGCCCGCTGACGGTGGAACGCGGCAAGATCGTGCTGGCCGAGTTCGGCTATGGCGGTGTCCTGAAGCCTAGCTTCCCTAAGTTCCTGATCGACGGCACCAAACCCAGCCGCGCGGCCTGGGTCCTCAAGGAAAAGCTGCTGCCGCCGGTCTATTGGTCGGCGATGCTGAAGGGCAAGGAATGGATGGCCAAGCCCGAGCCGCTGAACGTGGCGGCCGAATAGGTCGCTAGGGCTTCTTGCCCTGCGCCATCCAACACCCGCCCTGTGCCCTCTTGAACGTGGAATCGATGCACAACCTGTTGCGATACTTGCCAATTCTGGATTGGGGCCGCCGGTATGACCGGGCGGCGCTGTCCAATGACCTGATCGCCGCGGTGATCGTGACGATCATGCTGATTCCTCAATCCCTGGCCTATGCGCTGCTGGCGGGGCTGCCGCCCGAGGCAGGGATCTATGCCTCGATCGTGCCGATCATCCTTTATGCGATCTTCGGCACCAGCCGGGCGCTGGCGGTGGGTCCGGTGGCGGTGGTGTCGCTGCTGACCGCATCCGCCGTGGGGCAGGTGGCTGAACAGGGCACCGCAGGCTATGCGGTGGCGGCGCTGACACTGGCCTTTCTGTCGGGCGGGTTCCTGGTGTTGCTGGGCGTGTTGCGGCTGGGTTTTCTGGCCAACTTCCTGTCTCATCCGGTGATCGCGGGCTTCATCACCGCCTCGGGCATCTTGATCGCCACCAGCCAGCTGAAACACATCCTGGGGGTCAGCGCGCATGGGCATACTCTGCCCGAGATGCTGGGCTCGATCTTTGCGCATCTGGACCAGACCAGCGGGATTACGGTGGTGATCGGCGCACTGGCCACGGCGTTCCTGTTCTGGGTGCGCAAGAACCTCAAACCTGCGCTGCGGCGCATGGGGGTGCCGCCGCTTTTGGCCGATGTGCTGACCAAGGCCGGGCCTGTGGTGGCGGTAGTGGCAACCACGATGGCGGTCTGGGCCTTCGGGCTGGACGCGCGCGGCGTCAAGATCGTGGGCGAGGTGCCCCAGAGCCTGCCTCCGCTGACCCTGCCGGGGCTGTCCTCAGACCTGATCGGCGCGCTGCTGGTGCCCGCCATCCTGATCTCGATCATCGGCTTTGTCGAAAGCATCTCGGTCGCGCAGACGCTTGCGGCCAAGAAACGTCAGCGCGTCGACCCCGATCAGGAACTGATCGGACTGGGCGCGGCCAATCTGGGCGCCGCGTTCACCGGGGGCTTTCCGGTCACCGGTGGGTTCTCGCGCTCGGTGGTGAACTTCGACGCGGGCGCCGAGACCCCGGCGGCCGGTGCCTTCACCGCCGTTGGGCTGGCGGTTGCCGCACTCTTCCTGACCCCGCTTGTCTATTTCTTGCCCAAGGCGACGCTGGCCGCGACGATCATCGTGGCGGTGCTCAGCCTGGTGGATTTTTCAATCCTCAAAAAGACCTGGGGCTATTCGCGCGCCGATTTCACCGCCGTCGCCGCCACAATCGTCCTGACCCTGATGGCCGGTGTCGAAGCGGGTGTTGCCAGCGGCGTGGCAATCTCGATCCTTCTGCATCTTTACAAGACTTCACGTCCACATGTGGCCGAACTGGGGCTGGTGCCGGGCACTCAGCACTTCCGCAACATCCTGCGCCACAAGGTCCAGACCGACCCCACGCTGGTCACGCTGCGGGTGGATGAAAGTCTATATTTCGTGAATGCCCGCTTCCTCGAGGATCTGATCCAGTCTCGCGTGACCGAGGGTTGCGAGATCCGCAACGTGGTACTGATGTTCTCGGCGGTGAACGAGGTCGACTTCTCGGCGCTCGAAAGCCTTGAGGCGATCAACCACCGCCTGCGCGACATGGGCGTCGGCCTGCACCTGAGCGAGGTCAAAGGCCCGGTCATGGACCGACTGAAGCAGTCGCATTTCCTCGATGCTTTGAACGGGCAGGTGTTTCTGTCGCAATATGACGCTTGGCAAAGACTGACCGCGCCTGACCGGATCACGTGGGCCGCGGAATGAGTTCTGATCCCTTGTTCGCGTAATCATGATTATGTAAAGTTTATTCCTCACGCTTGATTGACGAATTGCAACCACGCATGATCCGTCAATGGGGTTCACGGTCAAAACATGGCTGAACGATCTTGGTCTGGGCCAATACGCAGAGACCTTTGCGGAAAATGACGTTGATGCACGCGTATTGCCTCTGCTGACCAATGACGATCTCCGAGAGCTTGGAGTCAGCCTCGGACACCGCAAGGTCATTCTGGCTGCCGCCCGCGTCCTGTCTGATGAACAAACGCCCGAGCAGCCAACATCTGACATCGCAGCAGCCGCAGCCGAAATACGGCCCGACACGGATGGGCAACCGTCGCGTGCTCCGGCCGAGCGGCGCCATCTGACGGTCTTTTTTGCCGACCTCGTCGGCTCGACCGAATTGACCAACCGGATCGACCCCGAAGACATGCGGATCCTGTTGCAGCGATACCAGGATTCCGTTGCAGGTGCTGTCAGCCGGTATGGAGGATATGTCGCAAAATACCTTGGCGACGGGCTGTTGGTCTTTTTCGGGTGGCCCCGCGCCTATGAGGATCACGCCATTCGGGCCGTCAAAGCTGGCCTCGAAGCCGTGCGAAGGGTCCGGCAGATGACGACGCCCGACGGAACTCCACTCGCCGTGCGCATCGGCATCGCCAGCGGCGACGTGGTTGTCGGTGACGCGATCGGTGAAAACTCGTTCGAAGAAGGCGCCATGACCGGACCGGTGTTGAACTTGGCCGCCAGGTTGCAGGAAAAAGCCCCGGCAAACGCCGTCGTCATGCCCTGTGCAGACCTGACAGGGTCGTTGGATGGCGTGTTCGAGGTTTCATCCTTGGGCAGCGTGCCCCTGAAAGGCTTCGATGTCGCCCACGACCTGGTTCAGGTCATGGGTGAGCGCAGCGCCGAAAGCCGGTTCCATGCGGTTCGCGGGGATGGTGCCCACGGGTTCCTGATCGGCCGCAGTTTTGAAAAGGGCATCCTTCTGCAATCCTGGAATCACGCGCAGGACGGCAAAGGCGAAGTAGTCCTGCTGTCAGGCGAAGCGGGAATCGGCAAGTCGCGCCTGATCGAGGAGTTTCTGCAGGACGAAAGTGTGGTCCAAAAGGCCGACATCATCAGACTGAACTGCTCACCCTATCTGACCAGCAGCCCGTTTCACCCGGTTGCCGAACGGATTTCTCAGGATGCGGGCGTCGACCCGGATTTTGACGACGACAGGGTGCAGGAGAGTGTTCACGACATGCTGGCCCAGCGGCAAGGACTGGATCTGGACCTTGTTCTACCTGCCTTCGCCGCTTTGGTCGCCCCGCGCAGCACCTTGGCCCAGCAGGTCCTGCAACTGTCGCCCCAGGAACAGCGAGACCTGACGATCCAAGCGCTGATCACCACGGTAAAGGCCCGCGCCGTCCAACGTCCGGTCATCCTGTTTGTCGAGGATGCCCATTGGATCGACGCTTCGACCCACGCGTTGCTGGACCGTTTCAAAGCATTGTGCGTCGACCTTCCCCTTCTGATCGTGATCACGCATCGCCCCGGCTGGGAAATGCAGAAGACCGAAGGGGACAGCCATGTCCAAACCCTGCATCTGGGGCGGCTTGATGCCGAGCAGGTCGCCCATCTGGTGCAACGTGTCTCGGGCCGCGATCCGGATCCGGAATTGGTCGACCTGATTGTCGACAAAACCGACGGCGTGCCGCTTTTTGTCGAGGAACTGACACGCGCCATACACGAAACCGGCGGGGTCGGTGTGAACGTGCCCTCGTCCCTGAGCGGAGCGTTGATGGCCCGGTTGGACGCCGTATCGCCCGACGCCAAACAAACGGCTCTTGCCGCGTCCGTTATCGGGCGCGAGTTCGAACCGGTTCTGCTTGCCGCGTCGATGCCGGAAGCCCCGGCAGAGCTCGACACTTGTCTGGCTGAGCTGTGTCGCGCTGGTCTGGTCTTTGAAAGCGGGCACCACAAAGGGCACTATGTATTCCGCCATGCGTTGATCAGGGACACCGCCTATCAGTCCATGCTCAGCAGCACACGCAAGGCCCAACACGCCAATGTCGCCCGCGCGCTGATGAAGTTGCGGTCGGCCGAGATTGAACGACGCCCCGAGTTGGCCGCCCGGCACCTGACCGAGGCCGAAGACTGGGCTGCCGCCTATGACCGGTGGCGCGCGGCGACAGAAATGGCCCTGTCACGGTCGGCCAGCCAGGAAGCCCTGGCCAATGCGACGGAAACCCTGAAGGCCGCGCAAAAACTCGGCGACGAAAAAAGCCCTCAGACGATCGTTGGAAACCTGCTGCTTGGGCGCAGCTACGACAGCGCAGGCAGGTTGCCGGAAGGCATCGCCAAACTGAAGGAGGCTTCGGACGCCGCCCGGCACTCAGGCCGGACGGACCTTGCTGCCGACGCGGCACATCACTTCGCCGATTCATGCATGATGGCCGGCCAAAGGCACGGCCAGGCGATCAGCCTGTGCCTCGAGGCATTGGACAGCCTGCCGCCGACAGATGAGGTTCGGCGGTGTCGTCTGATGGCCCAGATCGCCCGCGCCTACATGTTCATCGGCGACTTTGCCGAGGGCACCAAATATGGCCAGCAATGCATGGAACTGGCCGCCCGGCTGGGGGATCACAAATCCCGGTTCGCCGTCATGATGACCCGCTTCGGCGCTCCTTTCGTGGCGCGCCAGGGCGAAGATCGGCTGAACTGGCGCAAGAACCTCGAATCCATGCACGAAGTTGCGGAAAAGCTTGGAAACATCGATCAGGGTCGCGACCGTACCCTCAGCCTGTTTGTCGGTGCCGAGATGGCGGACCGCCAGTTGGTCGACACCTCGTTGAAACTGCTGACCGAGATTTCGGACAAGGACAACCACCGACAGCTGTACTGGGTCCAGATCCATGCCCGTGCAATGGTGGCCATCCTGGATGGCAATTTCGAACGCGCCGAGACCTATGCGAGCGAAGCCGTCAAAATCGGGCGGCAGACACACGGCGCCCATGTCGAGGGTGTCTACGGCGTTCAGATGTTCACCATCCGGCGCGAGCAGGCCCGGTTGCATGAAGTGGCCCCTGTGATCAAACGGCTCATGTCCGACAGTCCCGGCGAAACCAGCTGGAAACCCGGATTCGGCCTGATAGCCGCCGAACTGGGGTTTCGCGAGCCCGCCGAGCGTATTCTCAATGAGATCGCGGACACCGGTTTTGACCTGCCTCAGGACGCGATGTACTCGACCACCCTGTCCTACCTGGCGGATATCTGCGTGGCAGTCGAGAACACGCACCATGCCCAAACGCTGATCGACAAGCTGCTGCCCTATAGGGACCTGACGATCACGGCCGGCGCGACAACCGTCTGCACCGGATCCGCGGCCCGGCGGCTGGGAGCGCTGGCCGCCGTGTTGGGTGATTGGGACACCGCCGACGAGCTGTTCGAAACCGCGATCCAAGTGGACACAGCGATGGCCGCGCCGCCGTGGATCGCCCACAGCCAAGCCGCGCGCGCCTGGGCTCTTCGCCGTCGCGGTCGCGCTCAGGATCTGCGCTCGGCCCTGTCGCTTGAGGCCGAAGCGTTGGCAACTGCCCGGGAATTGGGTATGGTTTCCCTTAGGTCAAAACTTGAAGGATCCGCGTCTTAGACTCCGAGCACATGCGCAGGGGGGTGCATAATGCCAAGGTACATCATCGAACGGAACTTCGCCGAACAGCTTGAGCTTGGCGACGATGACAAGGTAAAGATCAAGGAAATCAACGACGAAGAAGGGATCGAGTGGATTTTCTCGTTCCTGAGCGCGGACAAGCGAAAAACCTATTGCCTGTACGAGGCGCCGGACGCGGAAAGCCTGCGCAAGGCGGCAAAGCGTCTGAACATTCCGGCTGACGTCATCACGCCAGTTGATCGGATCGATCCCGGCATCTTCGCCTGAAGCGACCCAATTTGCATTGCGCGCCCTTCGCTCGAATGGGGCGCGCAACCCATTGCCCGAGGCAGCACCGCAGGAAACCTGTCCACCTGATCTGGAGGACTGATCATGTTTGACCTGATAACGCTGAACGGCAGCACCAAAACCGTGGACCAAGAAGCGCTGGACGCTTTGGACGCGTCGCTGCGTGGATCCGTCTTTCTTCCCGGCAGCCCCGAATACGATAGTGCCCGCACCACCTGGAACAGCATCGTCGACCGCAAACCCGGCTTTGTGATCCGGGCGCTCGGGGCCAGCGATGTGCAAAAGGCCGTGAATTTCGTGCGCGAGGCAGGGCTGATCATGTCCGTCCGATCGGGCGGTCACCAGATCGCCGGACATGCGGTAGCCGATGATGCGGTGATGCTGGACCTGTCGCAGATGAAATCGGTGCATGTCGACCCGAAAGCGCGCACCGCGCGTGTGGCGCCGGGCGCGGTGTTGGGTGACGTGGACCGAGAGACGCAGGCGCACGGGTTGGTGGTTCCGACGGGCATCAACTCGACCACCGGGATCGCCGGGCTGACACTGGGTGGCGGCTTTGGCTGGACCACGCGCAAGTTCGGTATGACCATCGACAACCTGATCTCGGCCGAGGTGGTGCTGGCCGATGGCTCGATCGTGACCGCATCGGAAAACAGCCACCCGGACCTGTTCTGGGCCATTCGCGGCGGTGGCGGCAATTTCGGCGTGGTCTCCTCGTTCGAGTTCCGCCTGCACCCGCTGGGGCCGCAGGTGTTGTCCGGCCTTGTGGTGCATCCGATCGAGCAGGGCCCCGCTCTGCTGCCCGAATACGCGCGGATCGCCGACACTGCGCCTGACGAGTTGACGGTCTGGACGGTGATGCGCAAGGCCCCTCCCCTGCCCTTCCTTCCCGAAGACTGGCACGGGCGCGAGGTGCTGATCTTTGCCGCCTGCTATGCAGGTCCCATCGAAAACGGCGAAGCCGCGATGGAGCCGCTGCGCGCCCTCGGGGACCCGATCGTGGACGTGATCTCGCCGCACGCCTTCGTCGACTGGCAGGCCGCTTTTGACCCCCTGCTGACCCCCGGCGCGCGAAACTATTGGAAAAGTCACGATTTTGATACCTTGCCCGCGGATGCAATCGCAGGGCTTCTGGACAGTATCTCGACACTTCCGGATCCGTCCTGCGAGGTGTTCATTGCCCATGTCGGCGGTGCGATGGCCCGGGTCGAGGCTGCGGCGACAGCCTATCCGCAACGCTCGGCCCATTTCATCATGAACGTGCACACCCGTTGGGAAGATTCGGCCAAGGATGACACCTGCATCGCCTGGGCGCGCGCGCTCTATGGCCGCATGACGCCGCATGCAACCGGCAGTGCCTATGTCAATTTCATGCCAGCGGACGAGGCCGATCACCTGTCCGGCGCCTACGGGGCCAATGCCACGCAGCTGTCGCGCATCAAGGGGCGGTACGATCCCGGCAACCTGTTCCGGGTGAACCACAACATTCCACCCGCGTGACGGCTTGAACTTCTTGCGGTGTCTGGCATAGACCGCGACCAACTGGACAGGGTCGGCGGGCAACACTACCGTGGGCCCGACATTCCCAACAGGAGACCCAGACTCATGTCCAAGATGCTTTCGATCGCGGCCGCAACCCTTGCGTTCACCGCAACTTCGGCCCTTGCGGACGGGCATTGCGCCGCGGGCAAGACCCTGACCGAGGGCAAGTTCACGGTGGCCACCGGAAACCCGGCCTATTACCCGTGGGTGATGGACGACGCGCCCGAGTCCGGTCAGGGCTTTGAAGCCGCCATCGCCTATGCCGTGGCCGAAGAGATGGGCTTTGCCGCGGATGACGTGGTCTGGGTCCGGTCGTCCTTTGACGAAGCGATCCAGCCCGGCGCCAAGAATTTCGACGTGAACATCCAGCAATACTCGATCACGCCCGAACGCGATCAGGTCGTTGATTTCTCGGCCCCCTACTACACCGCACCGATGGCGGTTCTGGTCAGCGCAAACGCAGTTGACACCCCGCCCACGCTCGAGGCGCTGAAGGGCCTTCAATGGGGCGCGGTCGGGTCGACCACCGCCGTGCCGAAACTGGCCAGCGTGATCCAGCCGGATGCCGACCCGCTGCTCTATGGCGACAATGCCGATGTGAACGCAGCCATGACCGCGAACCAGATCGACGCTGCGCTGTTCGACCTGCCTACCGCCCTGTTCCTGAGCGCAGTGATGATCGAAGGGTCCAAGGTGATTGGCCAGTTCCCTGCCGATCAAGGCGACAACCCCGACCAGTTCGGCATGCTGATGGAGGAAGGCAACCCGCTGAAATCCTGCGTGGATGCGGCCATCGCCGCGCTGACTGAAAGCGGCAAGCTGGCCGAGATCGAGGCCAAGTGGCTGCAGGACACGACGGGCGTTCCGCTGATAAAGTGACATGACAGGAAACAGAACGGCGGGCCCGACCCGCCGCGAACTTTTTGAGGCGCAGCAGCGGCGGCGGTCGATCCGGATCGCCGCGACCAGCACCGTTCTGGTCGTCGTGGCGCTGATCGTGCTGGTACCGCTGGCGCCGGGCTGGGCCAAGGTCCAGCAGAGCTTTTTCAACGGCGAGGTGCTGGTCAAGACCTTCCCGAAGCTGCTTGAAGCCTTCAAGATCAACGTGATGATCTTTGCCTGGTCGGCGCCCGCGATCGCGGTGTTGGGGCTGCTGATCGCGCTGGCCCGCGACACCAAATCACCCGCGCTGTTCCCGTTGCGCATCTTCGGCGCGGCTTTCACCGACATCTTCCGTGGCGTGCCTGTGATCCTGACCGTCTATCTGATCGGCTTCGGCATTCCCGGGCTGGGCCTGACCCGGCCATGGAACTCGCCCTATATCTGGGGGTCGCTGGCGCTGATCCTGACCTATTCGGCCTATGTGGCCGAGATTTTCCGCTCGGGCATCGACAGCGTGCATCACAGCCAGCGCGCCGCCGCCCTGTCGCTGGGCCTGACCGAAGGCCAGGTGATGCGCGACGTGGTGCTGCCTCAGGCCGTCCGCAACGTCGTGCCGTCGCAGATGAACATGCTGATCGCGCTGCAAAAGGACGTGTCGCTGCTCAGCTTCATCGGCCCGGTCGAGATCTTCCGCCAGGCCGGCGTGTTCAAATCGCTGCTGGCCAATTTCACGCCTTACGTGGGCGCGGCGATCATCTTCCTGATCGTGACCATCCCGGCGACGCGCTATGCCGACCACCTCATGGCCAAGCAGATGAGGGAGCGGCGTTGATGTCGAAACTGAACCTGCGCAACGTCGTCAAACGCTTTGGCGACCGCACCGTCTGCGACGGCATCGACCTGACCGTTGACGAGGGGCAGATGGTCTGCCTGATCGGCGCTTCGGGGGCGGGCAAATCTACCGTTCTGCGCTGCATCAACCTGCTCGAGCCGATCGAGGATGGTGAGATTCTGCTGGACGGGATCGACATTTCGGTGCCGGGTCTGGATCCGCAATCGGTGCGCGCGCGCATCGGCATCGTGTTCCAGAGCTTCAACCTGTTCCCGCACATGACGGCGCTGGACAACGTGATGCTGGCGCCGCGCCGCGTGCGCGGCCGCACGCGCGCCGAGCTGCTGCCCCAGATCGAAGAGATGTTCGAACGCTTCGGGCTTGCCGACCGGATGCTCAACTATCCCGACCAGCTGTCGGGCGGGCAGCAGCAGCGCGTCGCCATCGTTCGCGCATTGGCCATGCAGCCCGAGGTTATGCTGTTCGACGAGATCACCTCGGCTCTGGACCCGCAATTGGTGGGCGAGGTTCTGGACGTGCTGCTGATGCTCAAACAGCAGGGCATGACGATGGTGATGGCCACGCACGAGATGGGCTTTGCCCGGCAGGCCGCAGACAAGGTGTGTTTCCTGCAGAACGGCCGCATCGTCGAGGAAGGCCCGCCCGAGCAGCTGTTCGACCACCCGCAGCAGGACGCCACACGGCAATTCCTGGCGCGCGCGCTCAAGTAAACGCCGACGTCGGATCAGCAATTCAACATTGCACGGGCCGGACGCCAACTTCGTGCTAGACTCCAGCGCATTGCCATATGCTGCTGGAGGTTCGGAATGCGTCTTTTGTCCCTGTCTGCCGTGAGCGTTGCTGCCGGTCTGACCCTCGGCAACATGGCTTTGGCCCAACAGATCGCGGACACGATCTATACCGGTGGTCCGATACTGACGATCGATGACGCCAGGCCCACGGTACAGGCGGTCGCGGTCAGGGATGGGCGGATCATCGCGGTAGGTGAACTGGCCGAGATGCGCAGCCACCAGGGCGACGACACAACGATCTTTGATCTGGACGGGCGCGCAATGCTGCCCGGTTTTGTCGACAGCCACGGCCACGTGGTCATGGGCGGTTTGCAAGCCTTGTCGGCGAACCTGCTGGCCCCACCGGATGGCAAGGTCACCGACATTGCCAGCCTGCAGGCGGCGTTGTCCGCGTGGGCCGAGGCCAATGGTGACACGGTCAAAGCGATGGGGATGATCATCGGCTTTGGCTATGACAACGCACAACTGGCCGAACTGCGCCACCCTACCCGTTCCGAACTGGACGCGGTATCGCGCGACGTTCCGATCATGATCATCCACCAATCGGGCCATCTGGGGGTGGGCAATTCCAAGGCACTTGAACTGGCCGGGATCACCGCAGAAACCGAGAACCCGCCCGGAGGTGTGATCCGAAAGGACGAGGCCGGCAAGCCGAACGGCGTGTTGGAGGAATACGCATTTTTCGGCGCCTTGGTGCCCCTGCTTGGCAGTGTCGGCGAAGACGGGCTGCAGACTTTCGCGCGCGCCGGCAGCCGGATGTGGGCGCGCTTTGGCTACACCACCGCGCAAGAGGGGCGCACCTCGGGCGCGGCGGTTCAAGCCCTGCGCCGGGTGGCCGCGGACGGCGACCTTCCGATCGACGTCGTGGCCTTTCCCGACGTTCTGGAATCACGCGATTTCATCGCGTCGGACGCCTCGCGCAGCTATGCCGACCGGGTGCGAGTCGGCGGGTGCAAGCTGACAATCGACGGTTCGCCGCAGGGATTTACCGCGTTGCGGGATCGGCCCTATTACGATCCGGTCGGGGATTACCCGCCCGGCTATGCCGGATACGCCGCCATCAACCGCGAACAGTTGCAGGATGCGGTGAACTGGTGTTTCGAGAACGGCCACCAGATCCTGACCCATTCCAATGGCGAGGGGGCCACGGACATGCTGATCGCTGCCATCGACGAGGCGCGGCTGACCTATGGCGATCCGGGCAACCGGCCGGTTCTGGTGCACGGTCAGTTCCTGCGCGAGGATCAGGTGGCCAGCCTCAAACGATTGGGCGTGTTCCCGTCGCTGTTTCCGATGCACACCTTCTACTGGGGCGATTGGCACCGCGACCACACGGTCGGGCCGGTCAATGCGGACAACATCTCGCCCACCGGTTGGGTGACGGAACGCGGCATGATGTTCGGTACGCATCACGACGCGCCCGTGGCGTTTCCCGACAGCATGCGGGTTCTGGCCGCGACGGTCACCCGGCGCACCCGATCTGGCGACATCCTGGGCCCGCATCAACGGGTCGATGTGATGACGGCGCTCAAGGCGATGACGATCTGGCCGGCATGGCAGCATTTCGAGGAAGACCAGAAGGGATCGATCGAGGTGGGCAAACTGGCCGATTTCGTGATCCTTTCGGATGACCCGACCGCGGTTGACCCCGAAACGCTTGCCCAGCTTCGTGTGGTGACCACCATCAAAGAGGATGCGGTGACCTTCGACGCCGATACGGCGGTCAAGGAGGGGCGACTGGACCGACGCCCCCTTGCCCCCGACCCGGTGACGGCACATCTGCTGCTGCATGCTCTGTATCAGGGCATGGATGTCGAACGGCCTTGGCTGGTGGACTTCACGCAGCCCTCGACCGAATGAATAGGCTTTCCGAGGTGGGGCAATAGAGATACCGTCGCCACATGGTGCTTTTTCTGATCCTTGTTGCGGCAATCGCCGGTCTGGTGGCTTGGTATTTCTGGTCGAAGTCCAGGGCCAGGGCCGAGCTGCTGCAAACACCGCTGAGCGATGAGGAGCGGCGGACCATCCATGCGATGGTGCCGATCCTCGAGCGTTTGCCGGCCAAGCTGCGCGCCACTTTGGAAGGCAAGATCAACCTGTTCCTGAATCAGGTCGATTTCATCGGCTGCGACGGGCTGGAGGTCACGGACGAGATGCGTCTGTCGATCGCAGCACAAGCCTGCCTTCTGGTCGTCAACTCGGACCAATGGTACGACAATCTGACGACGGTCCTGATCTATCCCAATGCCTTCAAGTCCCGCCAACAGCGGCACAGCGGCTATGTCGTGACCGAACAAGAGGTCATCCGAACCGGCGAAAGCTGGGATCGGGGGCCGGTGATCCTGTCCTGGGCGCACAGCCGGCAGGGCGCGGCAAACGATCATGACGGACACAACGTCGTGTTTCATGAATTCGCGCATCAGTTGGATGATCTGTCCGGCGGCACCAACGGCGTGCCCGTACTGGCCAAGGGTCAAAGCTATGCCGAGTGGGAACGTGTTTTTCTGGCCGCGTATGACGCGCATCTGCACGCGGTCGAGACAGGCCGGCGCACTGTGATCGACCCCTATGGCGCCACGGGACACGAAGAGTTCTTTGCCGTCACGGTCGAGCTGTTCTTCGAACGCCCCGAGGCCCTCAGGGAAACCGCGCCCGAATTCTACGGACAGCTGTCCCGATACTTCCGGCTGGATCCATTCGAATGGCCGAAACCATCGTGATCCGTGATCAGAAATCCAGACCCAGATCGACTGTCCGATAGGAATGGGTCAGCGCCCCGGACGAGATGTAATCGACCCCGGTGGCCGCGATCTCGGCCACCGTGTCCACGGTGACATTGCCCGACGCCTCGGTCACCAGACGTCCGCCTACCATCGCCACGGCCTCGGCCAGTATGTCGGGCGTCATGTTGTCCAGCAGCACCACATCGGCGCCGCCGGTTTCCAGAACCTCGGCCAGCTGGTCCAGCCGGTCCACTTCGATCTCGACCTTCATCATGTGCGACGCCCGCGCCTTGACCGCGTCCAGCACCGCGCGCACCCCGCCGGCGGCGGCGATGTGGTTGTCCTTGATCAGGATCGCGTCGGACAGCGAATGGCGGTGATTGAACCCGCCGCCATGCAGCACGGCCAGTTTCTCGACGATCCGCAGGCCCGGCGTGGTCTTGCGGGTGCAGGTGATGCGCGCCCTAGTCCCGGCGGTCTGCGCCACCAGCCCGGCGGTAAGGGTCGCCACCCCGGTCAGACGACCGGCAAAGTTCAGCGCCACGCGTTCGCCGGACAGGATCGAAGCCGCGCTGCCGGTGATCTCCAACAGGGTCTGGCCCTTGGTGCAACGGTCCCCGTCGGCCACCAGCGGCGTGATCTTCAGCGTCGGGTCCACCAGCCGGAACGCCAGGGCCGCCACCTGCATGCCCGACACAACCGCATCCTCGCGCGCGTTCAGCCGCGCGGCGTAGGTCACGTCCGCTGGGATCACGGTACGGGTGGTGATGTCGCCGCAGGTGCCCAGATCCTCGGACAGCGCAGCGCGGACCATCGGTTCGAGGATCAGGTCGGGGACAGTGGCATGATGCATTTTGCGGTTTCCTTGAAGATTTTCGACCGCAGCGCCACGGCCTCGTCCAATGTCAGATCAGACCGCCGCCCCGGCCCTTCGGCCGTAACCGGACAATCCGACCGATAGTGCGCGCCGCGGCTTTCGGTGCGCATCAGCGCTGCTGCCGCGATCAGCGTGGCGGTCGCGGTCATGTTTCGGAACAGGCGCGACCGGCCGTGCAGCGACTCCAGCACGGCGATCCGGCCCAATGCGCGGCGCAGCCCGTTCGCGTCGCGCACCACCCCCACGCCATCGGTCATGACTTGGCGCAGGTCGGCTACGGCTTGGGGCTCGGGTTCGGAGCCGCCCGATGGCAGGCACAGCCGCACCTCGGGTGCGTCGGCCACCGTCAGGGTGCCGGCAATGTCTCGGGCGCAGGCGCGGGCAAAGACCAGCGCCTCGAGCAGACCGTTCGACGCCAGCCGGTTCGCCCCGTGCAACCCGGTCGAGGCCGCCTCGCCACAGGCCCAGAGCCCGGTCAGAGAACTGCGGCCGTTCAGGTCGGTGGCCACGCCGCCCATGTGGTAATGCGCCGCCGCGGTTACCGGGATCGTTTCGGTCACAGGGTCGACACCGTTGCGCAGGCAGGCCTCGGTCACCGCCGGAAACTGACTGCGGATCGCCGCGCCGATCGCTGCGCGCGTATCCAGCGCGGGCCGGTTGTCGGCCTTGGTTTCCAGATAGACGGCGCGCGCCACGACATCACGCGGGGCCAGTTCGGCATCCGGGTGGATGCCTTGCATGAACCGTTTGCCGTGGCGGTTGATCAGTACGGCGCCCTCGCCACGCAAGGCCTCGGTGGCCAGAGGCATCGGGTCTTCGCCCACGTCGATCGCGGTGGGGTGAAACTGGATGAACTCGGCGTCGGCGATCCGGGCCCCGGCCCGCGCGGCCATGCCGATCCCCTGCCCGCGGATGCGCGCCGGGTTGGTGGTGCGGGCAAAAAGCCCCGCCGACCCGCCCGTGGCCAGCACATGCGCCGCCCCGCGCAGCAGCACCGGTTCGGCCCCCGGCGCATCGGTCGGCGCCAGATATACGCCCGAGACCTTGGCCCCGTCGCTTTCCAGCCCCACCGCCAAGGCCCCTTCGATCACCTGGACCGAAGCACGCCGCCGCAGCTCGGCGATCAGGGCGCGCATGATCTCGGCACCGGCCTGGTCGCCTTTGACACGCACCACGCGGGCCACCGAATGGGCGGCCTCCTGCGACTGGATGAACCCGCCTTCGGCGTCCCGGTCGAACCCGGTGCCCAGATCGGACAGGTCCAGAATGTGATCCCGCGCCGCACGGGTGACGAACTCGGCCACCTCCTGCAGGACCGACCCCGCGCCGGCGCGCATCGTGTCGCGGGCATGGGCTTCGGGGCTGTCGGACGGGTCCATCGCGGCCGCCACCCCGCCCTGTGCCCAGGCCGAACTGGCACCCGAGCCCAGCGGCTCGGGCGAGATCATCACTACCGGATGCGGAGCAAGCTTGAGCGCGGTATAGACCGCCGCCAGTCCGCCGCCGATGATGACCACCCGAGGGGTCGAGATCGTCTGCATCGCCCCAATCAAATTCCCAGTTTGCGCGACAGGTCGATCATCCTCTGCACCGAAAGGCGCGCTTTTTCCGCCACGTCGGGGTCAACTTCGACCTGCCCGGTCATGGTATCGAGCGCATACAGCACCTTTTCCAGCGTGATCTTCTTCATGTAGGGGCACATGTTGCAGGGCCCGACGAAATCGACCTGCGGCAGCGCGTCGGCGATGTTCGACGCCATCGAACACTCGGTGATCAGCATCGCCTTTTCAGGCTGTTCGTCGGTGACATAATTGATGATGCCGCTGGTGGACCCCGAGAAGTCGGCCTCGGCCACCACGTCGGGCGGGCATTCGGGATGCGCGATCAGGCGGGTGCCCGGGTTCCATTCGCGGAACTCACGCAGGTCCTGCGCCGTGTATTGTTCGTGCACGATGCACGAGCCTTCCCACCAGACCACGTTCTTCTGAGGCACGTCGCGGGCCACATTCTGCGCCAGGTACTGGTCGGGGGTCATGATGACCGTGTCGCTGTCCATCGCCGCGACAATCTGCGCCGCGTTGGACGAGGTGCAGCAGATGTCGGATGCCGCCTTCACCTCGGCCGTGGTGTTCACATAGGACACGACCGGCGCGCCGGGATAGCGGCGGCGCATCTCGGCGATGCCTTCGGCGGTGATCGACTCGGCCAGCGAACAGCCGGCCTCCATGTCGGGCATCAGAACCGTTTTTTCGGGGCTGAGAATCTTCGAGGTCTCGGCCATGAAATGCACGCCGCATTGCACGATCACGTCGGCCTCGACCTCGGTCGCCTTGATGGCTAGTTGCAGGCTGTCGCCGACGAAATCGGAAATGCCGTGATAGATCTCGGGCGTCATGTAGTTGTGGCCCAGGATCACCGCGTTGCGTTCGGCTTTCAGATCGTTGATCGCCTTGACATAGGGCGCGTAGATCGCCCAATCCGCTGGCGTGACGACACGCGACATGCGGGCGTAGATGTCGCTCATGCTAGCGGCCAGCTCGGGCGACGGGGTCAGATCGAATTTCTCGGCAAGATGCGCGCGCTGCGCGGGGAGGTCAAACACTGGACTGGTTTTCCGCCTGTTGAATAGGTGGCCTCGTTCTTATGGCGTTTCCAAACCGTTTTCCACAGTCGAACCGCGAAAAAACGCCCCGAAATTCATCAGGGCATTGGGCCACGTGACCAAATATCGCGGACAGGCCGGAGTCACCCGGCGTCAGGCACCTCAACCGTGCACCAGACGCAGTCATGATCCGAGAGCGGCTTGGCGTCGGCGGTCAGCGACGACAGCAGACCCCGGTCCAGGCAGATCAACCCCTTGCCGGCGAACCAGTCCAGCTTCATCACCCGGTCCGGGTGCGGCGTGATCAGGCTGGGCCGGGTGGTGTGGCCTTCGGTCGTGAACTCCCAGGAAAAGCCGCGCTGCTCGGCCAGAGCAAACAGGGTTTCGCGACGCCAGTCGAAATCCGGTGGCAGGTGGTTGCCGGTATTCAGATCGCCACCGATCAGCACCGGCATCCCGGGCGCAAACTCATCGAGCGCATCCAGCAGAAGCTGAAACTGCGCATGACGATGCGCGGCCGCGGCGTTGCTTTCCAGATGGGTGGAGACCACGCATACAGGCCCGTTCTCGGTCGCGACTTCTGCAGCAATCGCCATTCGGCCACCCAGCCGCGGTTGTTGCGGATCCGACGCCCCGGACTCGGCCGCAAACCAGTGGCCATGGTCGTCAAGACGGATCATGGCCACGCGTTTGAACGGAACCGAGGACAGAATCGCGTTCCCATGCCACCCGAGGGTGTTGAAATCATCCTTGCAAAAGGCCCGCTCGGTCGGACCGCCCAGATCCAGTTCGTGGAACTCCACCCCAAAGGCGTAGGCCATACCCAGCTTGTCGGCCATTTCTGCCGTCGTGTGACGTTGACCGGTACGGGACATACCGTGGTCCACCTCGGTCAGCAGCACGATGTCCGGGGTCACAGCCGCCAGGTGGGCTGCGCTTTCTTCGGGGAACAGGCAGCGTTCCACATTCCAAGCCGCAGCCGAGAAACGTGCACCCAGAACGTCCCGGGTTGCGTTTCCGCCCAGTTGCACCGCGTTCATCGCCGGTGTCTGCGCCATCAGGGCGCGGTGCGCCTCGGCCGTTCGCGGCGCTGCCAATATGCGGTCTCGGACATCATCCGAGACCGGCTGCAAAGACGACACGATGTTCGTGATCACAGGGCTTTTCCGGTTTCCGGGTGGAACAGGCTGATCGCGTCGGGCTTGAGTGAGATCCGCGTTTCTCCCGGCGCGGCTTCGACATCCTTGCCCACGTGGATCGTGAACTCCTGATCTGCCAGACGCCCGTGCAACAGGCGGTGCGCGCCAAGCTCTTCGATGATGTCGACGTGAAAGGCGATCGAGCCCTCCGCCCCGATCAGTACATCTTCGGGTCGCACACCTACAGTCACCGCGCCAGACCCTTCGGCCGTGGCAAGCACCGTGTCGCCGTTGATCATCACGCGGCCGCCCTCCAGACGTGCGCCGATCAGGTTCATCGGCGGAGCGCCCATGAAGCTGGCCACGAAGGTCGAGGCTGGACGGTGATAGATCTCGGCCGGGGTGCCGATCTGTTCGATCCGGCCCGCGTTCATCACGATGATGCGGTCGGCCATGGTCATCGCCTCGACCTGGTCATGGGTGACGTAGATCGAGGTCACCCCCAGACGCCGCTGCAGCGCCTTGATCTCGATCCGCATCTGGTTGCGCAGCTTGGCGTCCAGGTTCGACAGCGGCTCGTCGAACAGGAATAGCGCCGGGTCGCGGACGATGGCCCGCCCCATGGCGACCCGCTGGCGCTGACCGCCCGACAGCTGCGAGGGCTTTCGATCCAGAAACTCGTTCAGGTTCAGCATCGAAGCGGCTTCGGCCACCTTGCGGTCGATTTCGTCCTTGGGCGTCTTTCGATTTTTTAGACCATAGGCGATGTTCTTGCGCACGGTCATATGCGGGTACAGCGCATAGTTCTGGAACACCATGGCGATGTCGCGATCGGCCGGGTCAACGTCATTCATGACGCGGCCATTGATCGTCAGTTCGCCTTCGGTGATTTCTTCCAGGCCGGCCACCATGCGCAGCAGAGTGGACTTGCCGCAGCCCGACGGGCCGACAAGAACCACGAATTCGCCATCACCGATGTCGAAACTGGACGGGGTCAGCGCCTCGGCGCCGTTGGGATAGATTTTTCGGATGTTCTTCAGGGATACCTGAGCCATTGATTCTGCCTTACTTGTCGGATTCCGTCAGGCCCTTGACGAACCAGCTTTGGAAAAAGATGACGACCATGACCGGGGGGATGATGGCGATTATCGCCAGCAGGTTGGCCCGGCCGTATTCGGGAATGCGGTTGCCCTCCAGCACCTGCGTGATCTGCTTGATCCCGCGCACCAGGGTGAACATGTCCTCTTCGGTGGTGATCATCGTGGGCCACAAATACTGGTTCCACCCGAACACGAACATGATGATGAACATCGCCGCAATCATCGTACGCGACAGAGGCACCAGGATGTCGATGAAGAATTTCACCGGGCCGGCGCCGTCGATCCGCGCGGCCTCGACCAACTCTTCTGGAACCGAGCGGAAGAACTGCCTGAAGAAGAACGTGGCGGTGGCCGAGGCGATCAGCGGGATGATGAGGCCCTGATAGGTGTTCAGCATCCCCAGCTTCTGCACCACTTCGTACGAGGGCAGAATGCGCACCTCCAGCGGCAGCAACAACGTGGTGAAGATCACCCAGAAAGCCAGCGTGGCAAAGCGCAGCCGGAAATAGACGATCGCATAGGCCGCCATCATGCCGATGATGATCTTGCCGAGGGCAAAACCGATGCCCAGGATGAACGAGTTTTTGAGCATGTTCATGCCCGTGTTCTGGCCGGAAAAGCCCGAGGCCTCAAACATTGCCTTCTGGAAGTTGGGGCCAAGTTCGTCCCCGATCGTCAGGCTGGGTCCGGTTTTGATCACCTCGACATCCGGAACGGTCGTCATCTGGAAGATCATCAGCAGCGGCAGCATCATGAACAACGATCCGACGATCAGGATCGTGTGATCAAGGATCGTGGACAGTCGGATGCCGCGCTTTCGCGTTTGGGTGGGTGAAGTGGCGGACGCCATCGCAGGGGTATGTGCTTCGGTCATTGTCTGCCCTCCTTACGTGTAGTGGATGCGGCGCTCGACCAGCCGGAACTGGAACACCGTCAGGGCCAGAACCAGAACCATCAGAACGACCGACTGCGCCGAGCTGCCACCCAGGTCGTTGCCGCGGAAGCCGTCCACATAGACCTTGTAGACCAACGTCATCGGGTTGTTGCCCGGCTCACCCTTCACCATCGTGTCGATCACACCGAAAGTATCAAACAATGCGTAGGTGATATTGATGATCAGCAGGAAAAACCCGGTCGGCGCCAGCAGGGGGAAAGTCACGTCCCAGAACCGACCCGTGGATGAGCGGTTGTCGATCAAAGCCGCCTCACGCACCGATCGCGGGATCGATTGCAGGCCAGACAGAAAGAAGATGAAGTTCACCGGAACCTGTTTCCAGACCGAAACGATAACCATCGCGGTGGCGGTGTCATTGAAATTCACGCCCAGTTTGAAATCCCACCCGATCGAGCGCGCCAGTTCGGTCAATGGCCCCCAGCTCTGGTTGAACAGGATCAGGCCGATGAACCCCGCCACCGGCGGCGCCACGGCGTAAACCCACATCAGCAGCGTGCGATAGGTCTTGGCGCCGCGCAGCACATTGTCGGCCTTCACGGCCAGCAACAACGCGATCGACAGCGAAAAGAACGTGACCAAAACGGTGAAGATCACCGTGAACCAGGCAATGCTGAGATACTCGGAATTCCCGGCAAGGTCGCTGTAGTTGTCCAGCCCGACGAAGGTCGACCCAAACCCGAACGGATCCTGAAGGAAGAACGAAGACTGCACCGCGTGAGCGGCAGGCCAGTAGAAAAAGACCGCGATGATCAACAGCTGCGGCAACAGCAGAAGAACCGGCAGCCAGCGAGTGGAAAAACCAGCGCGTTTCATGAAAACTCCGAAAAAGGGAGGACGGTCGCACTTCTGCGACCGCCCGTTTCTTGGCGAGTGGGATCAGCTCTGGGTTTTTGCGAAACGCTCGAGCAGACCGTTGGCTTCGTCCTCGATTGCCTTGAAGGCGTCCTCGACCGAGGTTTCACCCGTCAGGATCCGGCCATATTCGCGGTTCATCACGTCGCGGATCTGGACGTAGAAGCCCATGCGATAGCCCTTGGTGTTTTCACCAGCAGGCAGCGACAGCTGCTTGATGCCGACTTCGGCGGCCGGAGCACGGTCATAGTGACCATCGCCCTTTGCCATTTCATAGGCGGCGGTGGTGATCGGAACATAGCCGGTCTCGCGGTGCCACATGTACTGGGTTTCGGGCTTGGTCAGGAACTCGAAGAATGCCGCGGTGGCCTTGTTTTCCTCGTCGCTCTTGCCGGCCATCGCGAACAGGGCCGCGCCACCGATGAAGGTCTGCTTGGGTTCCTTGGTCACAGCTTCCCAATAGGGCAGGAAGGTGGCCGAAAACTCGAACGGCAGGTCCTTCTTGGACAGGCCGCCGAACGAACCGGACGAGCCCAGCCAGATGGCAACCTTGCCTTCTTCGAACGGGGTCTGGTTGTCGCTCCAGCCGGTGCCATACCATTCGAAGAACCCGTTGTCCTTCCAGTCTTTGACGGCGCTGAAGTGTGCCTTGATCGCGTCGTTGTTGACAAGAATCTTGGTGCCGTCAGCGCCTTCATAGCCGTTGTCGTTGGTGGCAAACGGCAGGTCGTGGCGCGAATGGAAGTTCTCGGTGAAGATCCAGGGCAGATGCGACTGCGACAGGCCGATATAACCGGCCTCTTTCAGCGCCGGCGCCGTCACGGTCTGGAACTCTTCCCAGGTTTTCGGCGGCGTCACACCCGCTTTTTCCAGCGCATCGACGTTGTAATACATGATGGGCGAGGACGAGTTGAACGGCATCCCGATCATCTTGCCGTCGCTGTCGGCATAGAAGTAGCGAACGCCCGAGATATAGTCCTCGATGTCGAACGCAACGCCGTTCTGCTCCAGCAGGTCCTGAACCGGAACGGTCGCGCCCTTAGCGCCAATCACGGTGGCGGCGCCGGCGTCGAATACCTGCAGGACGTTGGGCTGTTCACCCGCACGGAATGCGGCGATGCCGGCGGTCAGGGTCTCTTCATATGTGCCCTTGAAAACCGGCGTGATCTTGTAGTCGTCCTGGGACGCGTTGAAATCCTCGGCAATCTGGTTGACGGTGTCACCCAGGGCTCCTCCCATGGCGTGCCACCACGTAATCTCGACTTCGGCCGAGACCGTATTCGCTATCATCGCGAACGCGGCAGCAGCAGCACCTGTTTTGACGTTTATCATGTAGTTCCTCCGATTCATGTTGCGCCCCTACGGGCGGGCCAAAGCCCTGGAAACTATGGGGTATTTTCCCCGATGACATATTTCACATCCAGAAAAAGGCTGACACCTTTCGCAAAATGTGCACACGTGTTCACTAGCTTCCAACCGTGACAGTTTGATGAAAGATTCGATTCATTGCAAGAATGTTGAAACCCTCTGAACAGGCGAAACGCAAACCGCATGTGTAGCGAGAGAAACAAGGACGCAAAACGCCCCCGGCGCGCAACGGCCCAGACCGTTGCGGACCTTGCGGGCGTCTCGCGTTCAGCTGTTTCGCGCGCTTTCACGCCCGGTGCCTATGTCGATTCCGAGAAGCGTAGACGGATCCTCAAGATCGCAGCCGATACCGGGTATCAGCCGAATGCCCTGGCCGCTGGCCTCAAGGCCGGGCAATCAAATTTGGTCGCCGTCTTCGTCGGCAACATGCGCAGCCCCTACGACTCGGCCTTTGTAGGTGAACTGGCCCAGGCCCTGAGCGGGTTGAAGAAATGGCCCATTCTGATCGACCGAACCGGCGCCAACACGGATCAGGCGCTGCGAGAGCTGCTGCGCTATCCGTTGGACGCATTGATTCTGCGCGGCGGCAGCATGTCCGAAGAGATCGTCGACAGATGTGCGCGGTTCGGCATCCCGATGATCTCGTCAGGCCGTCCCGTTCAAGGGCCCCGTGTCGACAATGTCTGCTGCCGCAATGCCGATGGCATGACCATGATCACCGACTTGCTGATCAGCCGGGGGCGGCGCCGGTTCGGGTTTCTCAGCGGACCCGAGGAGTTCTATTCGTCTTCACGGCGACGCGCCGGGGTCCTCCAGGCGCTGGATCGGGCGGGGCTTGACCTCGTGGCCGAACACCCGACTGATTACTCGGTCGACAGCGGATACGGCGCCGCGCGCAGTCTGTTGTCCCGCGCCTCTCTGGATGCGCTTGTCTGCGCCAATGACGCCACGGCGATCGGGGCGCTATCGGCTGCGCGCGATCTGTCTCTGAACGTACCCGGCGATTTGGCGATTGTTGGTTTCGACGACATCGCCATGGCGAAATGGCCGACATTCCGCCTGACGACAGTCCGGAACCCCATCGACGCCGCCGTTGACGCGATCATCGCGTTGCTGGAGCGTAGGCTCGTCGATCCCGGACGTCCCGAAGAGAGTATCTTTTTGGACCCCAGCGTCATCGAACGCGAGACGCATTGAACAGCCGCGTCGATCGAGAAGCCTAGGCAGGGCCACCGGCGAACTGCTTGAGCTCAACCCCGCTCTTCTGCAGGGCATGGCGGACACCGGCCGCAATCGACACCGCCGTGGGCGTGTCTCCATGCAGGCAGATCGTGTCGATGCGGGTCGGGATATGCTTGCCGCTTTCGGTGATGATCGCCCCGGCCTTGACCATCTCGACCATGCGCGCGGCGGCACGGTCAGGGTCGTGGATCACCGCGCCGGGCAGGCTGCGGTCGACCAGAGTGGCGTCATCGTTGTAGGCGCGATCGGCAAAGATCTCGCAGGCCACCGGACAGCCCAGTTCGCGCGCGGCGCGCTGCTGGGCGGTTCCGGCCAGAACCATGATGATCAGATCCGGAGCCACCGACAGCGCCGCCTCGTAGCATGCCCGCGCCATCGCCTGATCCTCGGATGCCATGTTAGCCAGCGCACCGTGCAGTTTCAGATGACGCACCTGCCCGCCGGTTGCCCGTGCCATCGCCTGCGCCGCACCGACCTGATAGCGGATCAGGTTCTGCAGCGACGGCAGGGGATAGTGCATCCGCTGACGCCCAAAGCCGTGCAGATCGGCAAAGCCGGGATGCGCGCCGATGCCCACGCCGTTTTCGACCGCCTGCGCCATCGTCGTGGCCATCACGTCCCAGTCGCCCGCATGAAACCCGCAGGCCACGTTGGCCGACGTCACGATCTTCAGCAGCGCCGCGTCATCGCCCATTTTCCAGGGGCCAAAGCTTTCGCCCATATCGGCGTTCAGATCGACTTGATGTGCCATGGCACAGGCTCCTTTTCTACAAAACGTCCTCTTCGCGGGCGATGGCGCCGCTGATCAGTTGATAGGATAGCAGGTCGGACATGCTGCGCGGATCGCGGATCAGCGGGCGTAGCGCCCGGGGTAGCGCGGCGCGGGCTTGCGCCGCGGCGCGCTCGGCAGTCACCGCTTCGTCCAGCGACACGAAACGGAACCGCAGGTCGGCCCCGGCCGGGGCCTGCGCCACCTTGGGCAGGTCGCAGGGCAGAACGGTGCCGATGCGGGGATAACCGCCGGTGGTCTGGCACTCGGCCAACAGCACGAAGGGCGTGCCGTCGCCGGTGACCTGGATGTCACCCGGCACGATGGTTTCCGACAGGACGCTGCGCCCGCCCGAGACATGAAAGCCCGGTCCGTCGCTTTCCAGCCGCACGCCCATGCGGTTGGCGCGCGCGTCCCGGCGGAACGTAGTGGTTTGCAGCCGCTCCAGAACGTCGCCGGCGAACAGGTCGGTCTGGAAACTGGCCACGATGCGGATTTCCCCGCCCGAGAACCGGTCCTCGGGGTCGAAGGTCATTCCGGTTGCACCGCCCGCGTCCGGGCCGATCGCCAGGCGGTCCCCCGCCTTCAGGACGGCTCCGATCCCAGCCGTCAGATGCGCCGAACAGGCGCCAAGAACCGGATCGCCCTGCACCCCGCCGCCGATGCTGACATAACCATAGCTGCCGGCCACGGCCGGCCCGATGCTGAGCCGGGCGCCCGCAGGCAGGAGGTGCGAGGCGTTCCAGACTGCGGTCGCGCCGTCGATCTGCGCCCGCATCCGCGCGCCAGTCAGGGCGATGCGCAGGTCCTGATCAGCCTGAAATTCGCCGCCCATACCGGCCATTTCCAGGGCGGCAAAACTGTCGGCCTGTCCCAGCAGCGCTGCGCCCTCGGCCAATGCAAGCCGGTCCACCGCACCACCGCGCGACAGGCCCATGTCCAGATACCCGGGTCGCCCCATGTCCTGCACCGTCAGGCCGGGCCCCGCGCGCAATATGGTCAGATGCGCGCTCATGCCAACGGCTCGCAACTGGCGCCGCCGCGCGGATCGCTGCGCATCCGCGCCAGCGTTTCCGGGTCGGTGGGGGTGAACTGCACCTCATCCCCGGGGCGCAGCAGGAAGGGTTGGGGCATATCAGGCTGGAACAAACGGATGGCGGTCTGGCCCACATGTTGCCATCCGGTCGGCGTGGTGACCGAGAACAGCACAAGCTGCCGCAGCGCCACCACCAGCGCGCCTTCGGGTACGCGCGGGGTCAACTCCTTTTGCCGGGGGATGTCCCAGGCGGGCGGCAACTCACCCAGATATGGCTGACCGGGAGCAAAGCCGATGGTCTGCACCCGTACCCGCGCCTCGGACAGCGACCGGACCGCCTCGGCCTCGGACAGGCCCGCCGCCTGCGCCGCCTGCCCCAGCTGCGGCGCCAGATCCGTGCCAAAGACGGTGGGCACCCGCCAGAACCTGCGCCCGCCGGGCAGGTCGGCAGCGTACCAGTCGCGCTGGTCCAGCAGCGCCTGCACCTGCCGGTGCAACGTGGCGTGCGTCAGATGCAGCGGATCGAACCGGACGAAGGCCGAGACCAGCGAGGACGAGGTTTCCTCAACCCCTGCCCAGCCCTCCGCCTCGAGCGCGGCGCGAAAGGCGAGCGCGGCCCGGTTGGCCGGTTCGCTGAGTGCGGCGGCAAAGCTGATCAACAGCCCGTCCACCCCGGCGGTTCGTATGATCGGAAAATCCTGCATCGCTCCCGTCACATCTGGTTCGGCAGATAGGTCACGATGCCAGGGAAAACCACGATGATCACCAGCGCCACGATCATCAGGAAGAAGAACGGCAGCGCCGCATGGGCCACCCGCAGGATGTCGCGCCCGGTCAGCGATTGCAGCACGAACAGGTTGAAGCCAACGGGCGGGGTGATCTGCGACATCTCGACCACGATCACCAGGAAGATCCCGAACCACAGCGGGTCGATCCCCGCCTGCATCACCATCGGCATGATCACCGAAGCCGTCAGCACCACAACCGAGATCCCGTCCAGAAAACACCCCATGATCACGAAGAACACGGTCAGCGCCGCCAGCAGCGTGAAGGTGGACAGGCCCAGCGACCCGATCCATTCCGCCAGAACACGCGGAATGCCGGTGAAGCCCATCGCCACGGTCAGGAACGAGGCCCCCGCCAAAATGAAGGCGATCATGCAAGAGGTCACCGTGGCCCCCATCAGCCCGTCGACGAAACTGGCCCGGGTCAACGTGCCCTCGCGCCAGGACAGCAGCAGCGCCAGCACCACGCCCACGGCGGCCGCATCGGTGGGCGAGGCGATCCCGGCATAGATCGAGCCGATCACACCGACGATCAGCAGGATCACCGGCACCAGTCGGCGCGAGCGACGCAGTTTTTCCGCGAAACTCGCCTGGATGTCCTCGGTGGGCAGGTTGGCGCGGTTGATCAGCGCCCAGATTGCGACATAGCCCACGAACAGCCCCACCAAAAGCAGTCCCGGCAGAACTCCGGCCACGAACAGACGGGCGATGGATTGCTCGGTCGCCACGCCATAGACGATCAGGATGATCGACGGCGGGATCAGCAGGCCCAGCGTGGCCGAGCCGGCCAGCGTGCCGATGATCATCTTCTCGGGATAGCCGCGGCGCGAGAGTTCCGGGATCGACAGCTTGCCGATCGTGGCCGCCGTGGCCGCCGACGACCCGGACACTGCCGCAAAGATCCCGCAGGCAAAGACGTTCACATGCAGCAACTGCCCCGGCAGCCGGTTCATCCAGGGCGACAGGCCGGTGAACATGTCTTCGGACAGGCGCGAGCGGAACAGGATCTCGCCCATCCAGATGAACAGCGGCAAGGCCGCCAACGCCCAGGAATTGCTGTGCCCCCACAAGGTGGTCGCCATGACCAGCCCCAGTGGCGCATCGGAGAACAGCGCCATCGCCGCGATCCCGACCCCCAGAAGCGAAAACGCCACCCATAGGCCCGACCCCAGAAAGGCGAACAGCAGAACAAGAAGAATGATGGAAAGCGTGGCAATCGACATCTGCTGGCCCTATTCGCTCAAAAGGTTTTCGCCCTTGCCGTCCCAGCTGGGCGCGCGGCCCGCCAGCAGGCCGACAAGTTCGTCGATCAGGGCAAGAGTCAGGATGGCCAGTCCTAGCAGGACCGGCATCTGCACGATCCACAACGGCACCGAGACCATGCCCGGGCTGCGGTCGCCATATTCCAGAGATTCCAGCACCAGCAAGCCCAGATAGCAGGTGGCATAGGCGCTCATGGCCAGGGCAATTGTCACCACGCAGACCTCGGTCAGGCGGCGCGGTCCCTTGGGCATTCGCCCGATCAGCAGCGTCACCCGGATATGCCCGCCGGCGCGCAGCGCATAGGCCAGCGCCAGAAAGCTGGATGCGGCCAGAAAGAATCCGGTGAAATCGGCATAGGACGGGATGGTCAGGCCCACGCCCTGCCCGGTCAACGCGGCCCAGATCTTGTCGGCCAAGTTCAACCCGACCTGCGCAAAGACCAGCACGACGATGGCCAGAATGAACAGCGCCGCCAATCCGCCGGCCGCACGATAGATGAAATCAAGACTGCGCCGCAGCATCGCCATCCCCTCCCCTTGTTGTCGAACCCGGCCGGACGTGTCGCGCCCGGCCGGGTCGGATCGTTTACTGCTGATAGGCCTGGAGCAACGCAGCGCCCGAGTCGCCGGCCTCGGCGGTCCAGTTCTCGAGCATCTGCGCACCGATCGCACGCAGGCCGGCCATCAGTTCTTCGGACGGCTGCACTACGGTGATGCCGTTTTCCTGCAGAACCACGGTCTGCTTGGCGGTCTCGGCCTGGCTCATCTCCCAGCCGCGAGCTTCGGCGGCGGCGGCAGCCTCCAACACGGCGGCTTGGGTTGCGTCATCCAGACGGCGGAAGGCGCGCTTGTTCACCACGACCACGTTTTTGGGAATCCAGGCCTGGATGTCGGTGTAGTGGGTCAGAAAGTCCCACGCCTTCGAATTCACCCCGGTCGAGGGCGAGGTGATCATCGCTTCGACCCGGCCGGTGCTGAAGGCCTGCGGAATATCCGGAACCTCGACCTGCGTGGGCGCGGCGCCCGCCAGGTTGGCGAATTCTTCCAGCGTGGCGTTGTAGGTGCGGAACTTCAGGCCCGCCAGGTCATCCACGCTGTTGATTTCCTTGGTGGTGTACAGGCCCTGCGGCGGCCACGGCACCGCGTACAGCACCATCATGCCTTGCTCGTCCAGCAGACCGTTGATCACGTCTTTCTGTGCCGCCCACAGCTTTTGGGCGTCGTCATAGTTGGTGGCCAGGAACGGCAGCGAGTCTGCGCCGAAGGCCGGGTTGTCATTGGCCAGCAACGACAGAAAAAACTCTCCGACGGGCACCTGGCCGCTGCGAACTGCCTTGCTGATCTCGGGGTGCTTGAACAGCGACCCGGCGGAATGGACCTTGATTTCAAGGGCGCCGTCGGTGGCCGCGGCCACGTCCTTGGCGAAGTCGTGGATGTTCACGGTATGGAAGGTGGCGTCCGGATAGGGCGTCGGCATGTCCCAGGTCTCGGCCTGCACCTGCATGGCCAACCCGGCCAGCGCGGCAACCGCGCCACCGGCAATTTTCATCATTTTCATTTTGGCTCTCCCTGCTTGAGTACTGGCGCAGAAGCTGACTCAACGTTTACGATTTGTCAACGTTTTGTTATTGTTCTGACGGAAACGCTTGAGAGTCCGAATGCTACAGCGTTGAAAATATGCGCCATTCATGCCAAAACGCTGATAAATCCTCAGCGTTTTGCAGATCAAGAGGCCCGACAATGTCCGATTCTCAACCCGACAACCGCCGCATCGTGTCATCCCGCCACCTAGCTGAGGGCGAGGGCTGGGAGCTGTCCGAACTCGAATTCGGCCTGATCATCGTCTACAACGCCTTTTCCCGCTGGATGACGCGCTGCATGGCGGCGGCCGGGCAGGCCGATCTGGGACCGCTCGACATCCTGATCCTGCACAACGTCAATCACCGCGGACGCGACAAGCGCCTGACCGACATCTGCTTTCTTCTGAACATCGAGGACAGCCACACCGTGAACTACGCCCTACGGAAACTGCTGAAGGCTGGGCTTCTGACGTCGGAAAAGCGCGGGAAAGAGGTGTTCTACCGCACCTCGCCCGAGGGCGTAGAGCTATGCGACGCCTACCGGAAAGTCCGCCAGCAATGCCTGCTGGAGGGGCTGTCAGCCACCGACCTGTCGGGCCCGGATCTGAGGGACCTGGCCCGCGACCTGCGGGCCCTGTCCGGCCACTATGACCAAGCCAGCCGCGCGGCGGCATCTTTGTAGCGCCTAAGCATCCGCCCACGCAGCATGATCGGTAAGAAAGAAAATGGTGCGGGTGGAGGGACTTGAACCCCCACGCCTTGCGGCGCCAGAACCTAAATCTGGTGCGTCTACCAATTTCGCCACACCCGCAACACGGCGCCGACGCGCCGAATGGAAGGGCTGATAACAAACCTTTTGGACAAGCGCGAGAGGAAATCTTGCCGTCTGCGGCGGAATATTGACCCCCGTTCGGAAACAATGGAAATGACCTAGGCGAGGGGAAGATCGACCCGCGCAACGGCGCCAGAATGTTTGGCATCCGGCTTCCCGGTTTATTTTTATCGCCAAATGGATTTCTTGACGCGGAAACCCGTCGTTTTCGGAGCGAAACAAAGCGCCATAATTGTTCTGTTTTTGGACACATTCCCAAATTTTCAAAAATTGCTAAATTCTCGCTGACGTTGTGGGTCGCATGGGGACGTCTCGACCACCCTCATCAACCCCACACTGAACCCATAGCAATTCGGTCCCTCCGCCCTCTGCCGTGGCGTGCACTCAACCTCTGATCTGGTTTTCTATTTTTCATCTATTTTACAAAACACTAGCTATCTGTCGAATTCATCACGACTAACCCAATCGCACGCCGAAACACACCCCTGATCCAAGCCCGGCAGTCTTGCCTGTTTTGGTTTATACATCCTGAAGTTGCGGCATTGTCATGTAACGGCCACCATAATTGCGCCACATTTCAAACGCCAAAATATCTCAATCACGTCAAAATAACACCGTGATGAAGGTAATTCTGTCTACCAAGGAGTTAATGAGTCTTTTTCGCCTTTTCGGCACCGTACGAGTTTTTTGCTCAACTCCAGTACAAGGGTCTCAGTCGTGACCGAACAGATCAACTCCGCTGCCACCGAGCAAGACGTCGTCTTTCTTGCAAGAGAAAGCTTTGTCGGCGAGCTCAAAAACCTCAACCAGCAATTCCCGAACACAGGTTTCGGCATTGCCCTGAAGACGCATGAGGGCAACGAATACCTGTTGGCAAATGCGCGAATGCCCCTTCCATCGGCCAAATCAAATGGGTTTCCGACCGGACGTCGGGTCGCGCGCCTGGACAATGGAACCCGGTTCAGCTCGATCGAAGTGCTGGCCGATTCGCGCGCCTTCGATACCATCTCGCCCGGAACCGAGGCCGAGATGCTGGGCAACGCTCTCGAACTGATCGCCCGGATCGACAGCTTTTCAGGCATGGCGCCTGCCAGTTTGACGGAATCCGGGCATACCCAAATCGCTGCAACCGGAACCGGAGGCTGAACATGGCCCGCAACGACCACCTTTTGTCTGTAGGAAACGAGGCATTGGCGCCGATGTCGGAAGCCATGTCCGCACTGACGACACAGATCGACCAACTGACAGAGGTGGCGGATGCGCGCTCGACTGCGCGGCTGGCCACGCTCAAGACCCGTATGGAAAACTTCACCGCCAGCGTCACTTTCGTCGGCCAGGTGAAGGCGGGCAAATCTTCGATCGTCAACATTCTGGCCGGTCGGCCCGGTCTGCTGCCGTCGGATGTGAACCCGTGGACCTCGGTCGTGACCACGCTGAACATCAACACCCGCATGCCCGGTGAATACAGATCCAAGTTCACGTTCTTCGAGCAGGAAGAATGGGACAATCTTATGGTCGGCGGTGGCCGTTTGGGCGAACTGGCCAATCGCGCAGGCGCCGACGACGAGATGGAGGACATCCGCCGTCAGATCGCGCAGATGAAGGCCAAGTCCGAGGAACGCCTTGGCAAGCATTTTGACCTGATCCTAGGCCAAAGCCACCAATACGATTACTTCGACGAAGAGCTGATCCAGCGCTATGTCTGCCTGGGTGACGAAGACGATCCGGACATCAACCCGAAAACGGGCCGGTTCGCCGACGTGACCAAAGCCGCGGAATTGTACATGGACATTCCGCAGTACCCGATCGCGCTGAAACTGTGCGACACGCCGGGCGTCAACGACACGTTCATGGTGCGCGAACAGATCACTCTGCGCAGCCTGCGCGGATCGGAGGTCTGCGTCGTGGTTCTGGCGGCAAGCCAGGCGCTGACCACTATGGACATGGCGCTGATGCGGATCATCGCGCAGTTCGAGAACCGGCAGATCGTCCTGTTCGTCAACCGGATCGACGAGCTGACCGACCCGGTCAAGCAAGTCCCCGAAATTCGCGACCGAATTCAGGATACACTCAAGCAAAACGGAATCGACACAAGCACCAGCGTTGTTTTCGGCAGTGCGTTGTGGGCCGAGGCCGCGCTGACCGGCAACCCGGACATTCTCACCGACGATTCCCGCCAGGCCCTCAACACGTTCTATCTGGCCGCCGGCTTTGGAGATCAGGCCGCATCGCTGGACAAGATCTGGGCCCTTTCTGGTCTGCCTGACCTGCTGTTGGCCATGAACGAACGTATCGCCCAAGGCGCAGGAACGCGTCTTTTGGACCGTGTCCGTCATCGCGCCCGCAACATCGCAAGTCAGATTCGCGCCACCTCGGTCGCCAAGAGCCTGTCGGGCGGAGACGGTGTTGTTCGCGATCTGGACGGCGTGTCACCTGAAGATGCGATCGCCACCGTCGCGGCCGAATATGACAAGAAAGCTGCCGCCCTGACGACGTCCCTGCGCGACAAGGTGTTGGAACGTTTGGCTTCGGCCGAGGCAAACTTCGTCAAACGTGCAACGGACTCGTTGATCGCGCATCTCGAGCAGAACGGCGAACAGGGCACCTGGCAATACGACCCGGCCGGGCTTCGCACCCTTCAGAAGGCCGCCTATTTCAGCTTTGCCCGCGCAATGCGCAAGGACGCCGGCGCGCTGTATTCCGCAGCCGCCGCGGATGTCGAGGCCCTGTATCAGAAGCTTCTGGGTAATCACTTGGGCGAATTCAGCATCGAGGCGCCCATTGTGCCGCGCGTACCGCCGCCATTGGGCATTGGCCGAACGATCGCGCTGGACCTTCAAAGCACATGGTGGCGACGCTGGTGGCAACGCCGGAAAGGGTTTGAAGCCTATGCGGCGGACTACACCCGCCTGATCGCATCAGAAGCCAATTCGATCACCAAGGATCTCGAAGAAACCCAGATCGCAGCCGTTCTGGAAAATGTTCGGGCCGTCCTGTCGGATTTCATGCGCGAGCAGCAGGAAACCCTTCTGAGCATCTCGCAATCCGCAGAAAAGGCACCGGGCACCGCCCCGGACCTGATGGCCGGACTGGAGCCGAAGAAATCTCGTGACGAAATCCTCGGCGACATCCTCAAAGACCTCAGCAACGAAGCAGCGTAAGAAAGCCATGGCAAAAGATTCACAAATCCGCTTCGTCTCTCCTCGGGCATGGGAACGCATCGAGCAGTGGTCCCGCCGCAAACCGGTTTTTGCGCTGATGGGAGAGTTCAGCGCCGGAAAGTCCACGCTCATGAACTTCCTGCTGCGCAAGCAGGCCCTACCGACGCAGGTGACGGCCACCCAGCTGCCGCCGGTCTGGTTCAGTTGGGGCAACAAACCGGCTTACGTTCAGCGCCATGACGGGACCACTTCTCCGATTGGTTTGGACGAATTGGACAAGGTGGGCGTCAACGACGCGCAATTCATCCGCATCTATCTTGAAGCGGACATTCTCGAGGCCGTCGACCTGATCGACACGCCCGGCATTTCAGACCCCAAAATTCAGGCCGATGTCTGGCGCCGTGCGGTGGGTCAGGCCAACGGGGTGCTGTGGTGTACCCACTCGACCCAAGCCTGGCGTGAGACCGAACGCGCCACGTGGGTTTCGTTGCCTGAACGGCTTCAGCACAACTCGCTTCTGTTGGTCACGCGCGCGGACGCATTGGATCTGAAAGACCGCCAGAAAGTGCTGCGCCGCATCAACCGCGAAGCGGGGCACCTGTTCAATCGGACAATCCTGTTTTCCGCCCGTGACGCGATCATCGCGCGTGACAAAACGGGCGACGCCGAGCTGTGGTCGCGCAGCGGCGGCGGCAAGATGATCGACAGCTTTCTTGAGATCACCGAGCAGATCATGGACAGCCGTGCGGAAAAGCTTGCCCGCTACCAGATCGACAAAAGCCTCGCCGGCACGCCCCCGGTTCAACCGGTGCGGCCCGAACGATCCGATCGCCAGACCGCAGCCGAAGAGCCCGCGCCTTTCAAATTGACCAACCCGCTGGATCAGGATGATGGATTCGAGGCGGTCCGGAACTCGGACGATGTGATCGCAACCTTCCCGGTTCGACCGGCCCGAGTGGAGCGCCGCGGTGAGTCAACCGAACGCGAGCGGATCAACCCGGATGACGCCGACCGTTTGCGCGCCGAAATGACGCCGGTGCCCGATGACGATTTGCGAGCCCTGTTCCGGGACGAGGATGAGGATCGGCTCAGCGTCGCGGCAGCTTCGACTGCGGTGACTCCGCTGGACGACGAAGACTTTGACGATATCGATGACGATACGCTCGACGTCGAGGACGACGAAATGCTGGTCGCAGACGCCGATGACCAGACCAACGATCAGGGTGCCCAGGACGAAGACCTGCTGGCCACGCTGTCAGAACGTTTGGTCGGCGAGTCCCCCGCGCCGGCGACGGACGATCAGGACGAGACCCCGGCACCCAGTGTCGAAGACTCGGTCTCGTCCATCGCTTCGCTGTTGTCCCAGCAACAGGGTGACGATGCCACGACCTATGAACCTGAGCCGGAATCGAACGGCCTGATTGCGGCCCAGACCCCGGAAGACCAGGAACCCGAAGCGCCTTGTGAGCAGGCCGGCGAAGGCGAAACCTCGCTGGAACACCTTTTGAGCGTGCCGGCAGGAGCTCCGCTCAGCGCGGCGGCGATGTGGCGCGAAATCGCGGCGAGCGAAGAAATTCCCCAAGACGTGGACGGGCTGCACGCCGTGTTCCAGGCCTTTCTTGAGGAGTTCGACAAGATCGCTCACGAGCACACCGGGCGCGACGAACAGGACAGGATTCAACCGGTGCCAAATCCGAAAGACAGGGCGGAGTGGCATGTGTTGTAACCGGGCCGCAAGGGACACGCGGGAAACGATAAACCGTTTCCCGTCCCGAACGGCAATGCTACTCAGCGGCGCGACGGTTTCGAACCGCTGCGCCTTTGGGCTTAATAAGGGATAACAGAGCTTTAGATGACGATTGACGCCGCATTGACCACCGCCATGGAGACCATTCCCGACTGCATCGCAGCGGGATATGTCGACATGGAAACGGGCATGCTTCTGGGCATGTCGGCAACCGGGACCGAGGATGGCGCAGCCTTGGAAACCCTCGCCGTTGCGGTGGCAAATCTGTTTCAGGGCCGGGGCGTTCAAGCATTCGAAGCGCTGTTGGCCTCGGCCGGACTACAGGATCCGGAGAACCCGGGATTTGGGGAAATCTCGGTGTTTTCGAACGACCGGCTGCACATCTTCATGCGGACCCGGGCCTATCCGGAACACGTGGTATGCTACATCTGCCGCGACAGCGCGAATATCGGGCTGACGCTTACGAAATCACATCTCAGCCTGGGGCCGGTAGCGGCCGCAGTTTAGACGGGACCAGAGGGGGTCACGGCATGATGGCGACAGACATAATCGACATGCTCGAAAACATCGGGCGGTCTGCGACGCCCCGTTTGTCGCCGGCCGTTCGGTTGACCGGGGACACGGCCGAGGCCCGTCGGGCCAGCATACTGAACCTGATCCGGGGAACGGTTCTTCCAAGACGCTTGGAGTTCAACACCCAGAACGGAACGATCCTGGCGATCGAGGTGAACAGCTCACGGATCACGGATGTTTATTCGGCGAGCACCGGCGCCCTTCCGGATTTCGAAACCGAACCGCGCGAAGCACTGATCGAAAAGCTGGCGCGGCTCGTGTCCGACCTGGCAGCGATCGCCCCTCCGATCGAAGTGGTGTCTCTGAAACCGGACGGGCCGCTGGAGGCGGATGACGTCGGCATCACTTTCAGCGAGATGCAGAAAGCCTGTGCCGAGCTCGTTCTGCCGTCAGAGCCGCGGGTTTCGGTTGTCCCGGATCCCGTCGAGGACACGAAAGAGCAGGACAGCGCTGAAAGTGCAGAACTCAGTGTAGCCGCGGCTTTCTTCGACGGCGCCGAGCGGTTCGCCATGGGACGTCTGCTGACAAGTGCCGAGGGGGCGACCCACCAGTTCGATGGCCTGTGCGCCGATGGCCAGCCTCTTCACCCTTCGGATGATCTGTTGACCCGGTTCGCACAGGACCTGGCGGGATGGGATGCGGACAATGCCGGGCTGCTCGAACAGCCGCAACTGATCGTCATGCGGCCGTCAGGTGGCAAGGGCGCGGGTGTCGCTCTGGTCCGGGATGGTCGCAATACAGCCGCCGCCGTACATGACGCGCGCAAGCTGGGTGCCGTCGTCAACCTGTGGAAATCTCTGCGGGAGTCGGTCTGATGACACCGCTTTCGCGACAGTTGAAGTTAAGTTTTAAGCAAATCTTGGGTACCAGTTTTTAGGGTAGTGTTATGAGTGAAACCAACCGCCGGGAATTGATCCGGATCGCCAGCGAAATGAAAGAGGTGAGCAATGACGAGACCTGTCAGTTCATCTCTCGCATCGTTGACGATCTCAGCGGCCTGAAACCATCGATTGCATTCGTCGGGCAGATCAAGGCCGGGAAGTCCCGTCTGATCAACGGCTTTACGGGACAGGCAGAATTTCTGCCGTCGGACGTGAACCCGTGGACGACCGTGATCACCGACATGCATTTCGGTCATCCCTCCGGGCGCACATCGGGGGCCGAATTCCATTTCTTCGACAACCGCCAATGGCAGGCGCTGATCGCCGAAGGCGAAGAACTGCGCAACATGTTCCCCGACGATGAGGACAGCTATAAGCGCGAGATGATCGAGGAGCAGGTCGAGGCGATGAAAACCCGCGCTCGTCTGCGCCTGGGTGACAGTTTCGAACAGCTGATGGGTCAGCATCACGACCTCGAAGAACTGACGTCGGATGATCTTGCCCGTTATGTCTGTGCCGGGGATGATCCGACCGACGAAGCCGAACATGATCCGGGCTCGGACCGGGGTTTGTACAGCGACATCACCCGCAAGGCCGAGGTGTATTTCGATCTTGGACACTTCCCGTTCCCGCTGACCGTGACCGACACGCCCGGCGTCAATGATCCGCTGTTGATCCGCGAAGAGATCTCGCGCCAGTACCTCAAGGAATCCGACTTTTTCGTCGTGGTTCTGTCCGCGCACCAGGCCCTGTCGCGCGCCGATTTGAAACTGTTCCGGCTGATGCAGGCGCTTGAGCTGGGTCAGATCGTGGTCTTCATCAACCGGGTCGACGAATTGGGCGGCGGTGCGGAAGACGCGGCGAAAGTACGCGCCGACGTTTTGGACGGGTTGGAAAAGGCGCTGGGGAAGTCCAGCATCGACGTTCTGATGGGCAGTGCTCAGTGGGCGCATTACGCGCTGACCGGGGACGAAACCGGCGTCAACCACGATCACATCCTCGCCTGGCTACGGGCGCATCCCGAACAGATGAAGCAGTACCTTGCGGGCGTCGAAGAGATCAAACGCGGTCCTGGCCCGATCAGCCGCGAGGCGGTTCTGCGGTATGCTGCGATGATCGCCTCGGGCTTGCCTGACCTGCGCCGGCATGTCACCACCGCGCTGACTGACGGCCCGCGCAACGAACAACTGCGTATGGCATGGCAACATCTGAACGGCTTTGCCCAGGGTGAGCTGGAGCGCAGCAAGGCCCGCCTCCGCGCGCTGGAAGAAGATGGACAACCTTCGGACGATGCGGCTGGCGAGAATGACAAGACCCTCGCCGAGTTGCGCAAGCTGGTATCGGACAAAACCGCAGAAATCACCCGCGACATGGATGATGTTCTGGCAAACTTGCGTGGTGTGATGGATGACACCGTGGCCGAAGCCGTCGTATCGGTTGTGCGCGGACCCGACGGGCAATCCCCGTTGCTTGCCAAAGGTGGCGCAACCGAACTGAACTTTACACCGTTGCGCGAACGCATGCGCGAACTGGTGCAGGGTGCGACTCAGGTCATTCGCCAGCGGATGCTCAGCGAACTCTATGCCATCGACATGCAGGCCAACGCGTCTCTGCGGTCCCTGCCGGGCTGGCAGGAGCCGACCGACAGCCGTATGAACACCAGTGCCGTGCGCTGGTTCCGTCCGGATACCACCGCATTGACCCGAGGGATTACGGTCGAGTTGCGGGTGAACTGGTTGTCGCGTCTGATTTCGCGGAAATCCGTCGTCTCTCGCGCCGAGCGCATGATCGTGCAGGAATTCGAGATGATCGGAGACGATCTGATCGATACCGCGCGTGAGAACCTGCTGGAGCGCCTGAATACCGCTCTGGACCATTTCCTGGCCCTGCTCGCCGGGCATCTTGAAAACCGCACCGCGACGGGCGAGACATGTGAGCGCACCCAGGCGCAGGTCGATTTCGACCGCGCACGCCGGATCGCGGACGAATTGCAATCGACCTTTGGCGCTGAACACAGCGACGAACGACAAGCGGAGGCCGCCGAGTGATTGAATTTCCCGGAACCGAGACGGAAGTGCGTCAGCTTGACCGTTTTCTGACCGCAACCGAACGCCTTCCGTCCACGCCCGAGTTGGACGGCATGCGCGCGCGGGCACAGTCCCACGCCGAGCGGTTGTCAAACGCGGTCTCAATCGGTTTTGCAGGGGAATTCGGCGCCGGGAAGTCCAGTCTCGCCAACATGCTCGCCGGAGCTGACATCCTGCCCACGGGTCCGCAACATCTGAAATTGCCTCTGGTGATTGTCACCTATGCGGACACGCCTGAAACGACCGTTGGGTGGTGGGACCGCGAGCCAAAGGTTTATTCCGGCATCGCCCTGGAAAAGGCCGCGGCCGACAATCCTGATTTTATCTCGGTGGGGCTGAACACCCCTGCCCTGCGCGAAATCTCGTTGTTCGACCTGCCCGGCTCCGGTGCGCTGGACGACACTTACAAACAAACGCTTGATTTGTTGAAATTCGTCGATTGCGCCATCTGGTGCACGAACGGAACCAACGCTTGGCGCGAGACCGAACGCCATTTGTGGGCACAAGTCCCGCAAAACCTGCGCGACAACAGCTTGCTAGCCGTCACTCACACGGACCTGCCCCCTGTCCGCGACGCCCTCGATCGCGTTCTGTCGCGGTTGGAGAAGGAGAAGTCGGGCATGTTCCGCGCGATCGTACCGATCGGGACACCAGTTGCCGTTCGCGCCATGGCGCAAGAGCCGGAACCGGACTTCGCCTTGTGGGAAACCTGCGGCGGCCAGAACCTTGCGGAGAAGGTGCTTGAAATTGCGTCGCATCGCCGCCGAACGGATCTGGAGGCCGCACGGCAGGACCTTGCCGCGGACTTCCTGCCGTTCTTGGAGACCTTGACCGGCGCGGGCGAAGCCGCAGCCTCGGACACCAGAACGGTACAGCCCAGTCTGGAATCTGCGCTGCCGCCGCTGGACAACCCGATCCTCGAAGACTGGCTGGCGGCGATCGCCAGCATTTACGAAGACCTGCGCGACAGTTCGGACATCGAACCGGCCGCCTTCCTGCAAAGCTGTCAGGAAATTGTCGAGGATTTTGCTGAACGCTTGGAAAACGGGTCCGAGATCGATCCCGAAGCCGACTGGATTCCGGGCGAGTTCGAAAAGGCCACCGACCTGCTTCTGCTGCTTCAATTCGAGAGCGGCGAAGGGCCACTCAAGGATGCGATCAGCATACTGGCGCAGCTCAGCGACAACCTAGCGTGGGCCGGCAGCACGGTCGCTTCGGCCCCTCCGAAGACCGGAACCTGAGTCATTCCCGCAAAGATTGAGCCGCGGCGCGGCGAATCGTTGACACTGGAATCATGATTCCATTGTTTCGAATCCGTGGACCATGGGTCGTCTGGCGCCCGGACTGAATCCTTTTTGTTCGCCGGGAAACACTACATATATGTACTCTATCAGCTTTTGGATCAATATATTGATCTGCGCCCGAAACCGTTCTCAGTGAAGCCACGAGGCGGCCCCATTAAAGTCAAATTTGAAACGTCTAACCGTTCTCAAGTGTCCTGCGGTTGTGTTGGTTGTGTGTTCGTGGGCTGATTGCCCGGTTATTTTGGCCGCAAGTTTTTGGAATGATGGGCGGGAAGAAATGAACCACAACCAGGCTGTCGGTGCATCGCACGACGAACCTCAAATTCAAGGTCTGCAACCGGGCGCGAAACTGCTGCGCGGGCAGTACGAAATTCTTCGCTTCCTCAGCAATGGCGGGTTCGGCATCACGTATTTGGCGCGTGACAGCCTGGAACGCGATGTGGTCATCAAGGAATGCTATCCGGGTGCCTTGTGCCGCCGCAACGGTGACCTGGTCGAACCCAATGATCCGGCCTTCAAGGACGACCTGCGCGCGATCATCGACCTGTTCATTCAGGAAGCCCGCAACCATGCTCGCCTGGTCCACCCCAATATCGTCGACGTGCACCAGGTCTTCGAAGACAACGATACTGCGTATATCGCAATGGACCTGATCCGTGGATGCGATCTGCTGGACTACATCGAGGACCCCAAGACCGAAACCGGCCCGGACTTTATCGTCCAAGTCACCGAAAAGATGCTGTCCGCGGTGTCGTTCATCCACCAAAGCGGGATGCTGCACCGGGACATTTCGCCAGACAACATCCTGATCGACGAAAACGGCGAACCGATCCTGATCGACTTCGGCGCCGCGCGCGAACAGGCTGCCAACCAATCGGCGGCGCTGTTGACGCTTCGGGTGATCAAGGATGGGTACTCGCCGCACGAGTTCTACGTGCGCGGCTCCGAGCAGGGTCCCAGCAGCGACTTGTATGTGTTGGCGGCAACGCTCTACCACGCGATCAGCGGCGAGCGCCCGATCGACGGCCAATCGCGCCTGAATGCCTTCAACAACGGACAGAAAGATCCCTATCAGCCGCTCACCGGCCGCTTCCAGGGTTACCCCGATGGCTTCCTTGAGGCGATCGACAAGGCCATGGAGGTCCACGCGACCGACCGCCTTCAATCCGCACTGGATTGGTTGCGGATGTTCCGCGGCCCCGGTGTCGAATTCGACAGCTTTGCCTATCGCCCCGTTTCGGTAATCGTGGCCTTGGACCGCAAGGACGAAGAGGCCGAAAAAGCACGCATCAAGGCCGAAAGCGAAAACGCCGAAGCGGTGGTAACAGCCCTGCTGGCCGGCAACTCCGATCTGGCTCTTGGGCATGGCGAAAAGAACGACGACGGTCCGGCAAGTTTTGCCCAGAAGGACGAGCCTGCAGCGGCAGTGGACACGGTTGTCCAAAAAGGATCGGGCGGCAACGGCAAATTGATCGCGGGTGTCGCCGCGATCGCGATTCTGGCTGCTGGTGGCTTCTTCGTGATGTCCGGCGGCTCGACCGAGACGGACCCGACACCGATCCAGACCGCAACGCCAACCGAGACGGCCGAACCTGCCGAAACGCAGACGGCCGAACCAGTGATCGCACCCGAAACGACCAAGGCAGAAGAAACCGCAGCAGCAACCGAAACAGAACAGCAGGTGGCAGAAGACCAGCCTGTCGAGCAGGCCGCAGCGGCTGTCACACCGCCGGCGGTGGAAACACAGGAAGAAGCGGCGCAGCCCGAAGAACCTGTCGAAGTGGCGGCGGTTGCACCGGGCGCTCCGGTCAATCTGGCCGAGACCCAAGTCAGCTATGCCCATTGGGATGTCAAAATCCCGTTCTCGACTTCGCAGCGGCGCGCCTCGACCGGAAACATCATCGCCATCACCGGTGTGGATGCCGACCAGGACATGTCCACGATCGGTGAATGGGTTCAGCGAGGCGCAGCGATCTATACCCTGAACGGCAGCCCTGTGCGCGCCGGAACGACGCTTGCCGCACAGGTTCTGGACAACCTCCAGGTTGACCCTGACGGCTATATCCGTGTCGCGGCGCGGTATCGCCCCATCGGACAGACCCGCGCGCAGAACGGCCTGCTGGCCCTGCCCGCAATCCGCGAGTTCGGGCTGGCCAACGGTTACTCGTTCGAAGCCCGCGGCGCCGATTTGCCCGAATGGCAGACGGTTGTTGCCGGAGCACCGGCCGCAACGGCAGGTGGCCTGCAGACCGGCGACATTCTTGTCCGCGAGACTGTCTCGGGAACTGAGATGATTGCTGCCGACAGTCTGGATACCGCGCTGAACGCGTTGGTTTCCGAAAACAAGCCCGAAGCACGTTTGGTTGTGCTTAGAAACGGGGCGGAAACAACCGCGGTGATGCCTTTGGCGCAGGAGTGATCAGACCGGTACGTATGTGATCCGCCAGATTGTGTTTGCTGAGGAGGATGCCGCGTTTTGGCCCTCCTGGTGGGGACCGGCCCGCCGCGGAAGGTAAGAGTGTTTCAGGTTTCCAACTTCATAAGTGCCGCTGCGCCATGCGCAGAGGTTCGTAGCAGCCCCACGGGTCACCTAAGCCCGTGCAAGTAGTCAAAAGGTGTCGACACCATGTTCAAATACAAAAGCCCACTCAGCCGGCTTCTCGAGGGTGCCGGCAAAACCAAAGAAGCCGAAGGGTCGGAACCCGAAGTCGAAACGACCGACAAGGCCGAGCCGATTGCGGACTTCAATGCACTGCGCCAGGCTCTGGCTGGTGGAAACCTGAGCACGGACAGCTACGAGGAAACCGACGAGCTGATCCCTGAAGAGAAGATGCCCGATTTCGCCGAGACCGAACAGACGGTGGAAGAGGCAACAGAAAGCGAAGAAACAGCCGAAGCCGCGCCTGAAGCGCCGGAAGAAGCCGAACAGGTCGTGACGCTGCACGTTGCGGCAACCGAAGAAGAAGAGACCATCCAGTCCGTCATGGCCGAAACTGCCGAACCCGATCTGGAGGAAGTCCGAGAGGAAGAGGCCTCGGCGCCGACCCCGTTCGAGTTGCCGGAACCCATTGCAATCGAAACTGCCCCGGACGAAGCAGCGGCAGATGCCGAACCTGTGGCCACCGAGCCCGAAGAACCCGAAGCCGCCCCGGAAGCCGCCGAAGCGCCGGCCTCGGATCGTCGGTCGCGCGTCAAGACCACCTTCCTCGGGTTCGAGCGCCCTGACACACATGTGCAGGAACTGATCGAAACAGCCGAGCCGGTGGCCAAGACCGAAACCGCAGGCGCGACATTCCCGGTCGGTTGGCTGGCAGTAACCAGTGGCCCCGGGCGGGGGTCCAGCATCACGCTGACCGAAGGGCTTATGCAGATTGGCCGCAACGATGACCAGGCGATCCAATTGGATTTTGGCGACACCGGGATTTCACGGTCGAACCACGCCGTCATTGCTTATGACCCCGAAGACCGCAAATGCTATCTGGGCCATGGCGGCAAGGCAAACCTTGTGCGCCTGAACGGCAAACCCGTCCTCAGCACCGTGCCGCTGTCCAGCGGCGACCTGATCCGCATCAGCGAAACATCGCTGCGGTTCGTGGCCTTCTGTGACGAAAACTTCGACTGGCGGGACGCATAACGGATGCTGGCTACTCCGGCATATGACATTGCACTGATCCTGGATCAGGGTCAGCGCGACACGCAGGAAGACGCGGTTGCCTCGCGGGTCTTTGATGCCGCCAACGCCGGTTATGTCGTGGTGGCAGACGGCATGGGCGGTCACGCCGCCGGCGAAGTGGCTTCGGATCTGGTGGTCAAGTCCTGGTGCGAAGTGCTCGACGCAGTTCTGGAAAATCCGGAATTGACCGAGAATACGCTGCTGGATGCGCTGCCCATGGCCGCAATGCAGGCCAACGCGGCCGTGGCGGGGTATGGCGACGACCAGCACCAAGGCTTCAACATGGGCTCGACCCTGCTGGGAGTTCTGCTGCTGGGCAACAAAGTGTTCTGGATCTCGATCGGCGACAGCCCTTTGTACCTGTTCCGCGATGGCGTTCTGTCTCAGATCAACGAAGATCATTCGATGGCCCCGGTCATCGACGCACAGGTAACCCGAGGGGAGCTGTCCGAAGCCGAAGCGCAGTCCCATCCCGACCGCAACCAGCTGACCTCGGTCATCATGGGCGCGGCGATCCCCAAGGTAGACTGCCCCGAAGACGCGCTGGAACTGACGACCGATGACCTCCTCATCCTCGGCAGTGACGGGCTGCAATATCTGGGCAACCACGACATCCAGTCCATCCTTCAGGACAACGCTTCGGCCCTCTCCCAGGACATCGCCGACAGCCTCCTCAAGGCACTGATCGCCAAGGGTGATCCGGATCAGGACAACATTTCAATCGCCGTCATCAAAACGGCCCGACAATAACAAAAGCAAAGCAACAGGACCCATGAGAACACACCTGATCATATCCAGCATTGCCCTGGCGGCAGCAACGGGGGCAGCCTCGGCGCAAGAGGCATGCTCGACCTACGAGATCCAGCGCGGCGACAGCCTGCGTGAACTGGCCATCAAGGTCTATGCGACCGAAGACTATCGCATCATCTACGACGCCAACCGCGACACGATCGGGTCCAACCCCAACATCATCCGCGTCGGCGACGTTCTGACCTTCCCCTGCCTCGAGGATGTCGGCCGCGCTGCGCCTGAACCGGAAACCGAGGCCGAGCGCATGGCCGCCGAGATGGCAGCCGAACTGGTCAAGGCCGCGGAAGAACGTGCCGCTAAGGCCATTGCCGAGGCCGAAGCCCGCGTTGCGGAGGCCCAGCAGGCCAGCGACAAGGCTGTCATCGGAGCCAAGGCAGCCGCGAAGAAGGAAATCGAGGCCGCCCGCGCAGAAGGTGCCGCCTTGATCCGCAACGCCGGTGACGGCACCCGCCCCGAGATCCGCGACCGGCAGTTGCTGCTGATCACCGGGGGCAACTACGCGCCGTTTACCGACGAAGCCCTGCCCAATCGTGGTCTGTACACGAACCTTGTCGAAACCGCGATGCTGCGGGCGGCGCCGGAACAGGCCTACAAGATCCAGTTCGTAAACGACTGGTCGTCGCATCTGGACCTGCTGATGCCCACCCTGGCCTTCGATGCCACGTTCCCTTGGTCGCGCCCCAACTGCGAAGAAGCCGAGACACTTTCGGAAAGCGACCGGAACCGGTGCGAGACCTACAACTTCTCGAACCCGTTCTACGAAGTGGTCGACACGTTCTTCGCCAAGGATGGTTCAGGCTACGAAACCTCGCTCAGCTACGCGGAATTCGTCGGCACCACGATCTGCCGCCCCGAGGGCTGGTCAACCTCGCACATGGACGCTGTAGGTCTTTATGAGCCTGCGATCACCATCTTGCGCCCCGTCGATCCGGACGAGTGTTTCCACGCAGTCATGGACGGGCGGGCTGACCTGGTCGCCATCGAAGCGCATCTGGCCGTCGAGGCCATCGGTCGGCTGGGCTATGAACACAAGATCATCGAAAACCCCAACCTGGCGGCGATCAAGTCGCTCAACGTCATGACCCACAAGGACAATCCGGATGGGGAAGCGATCCTCGAGACGCTCAATCAGGGTCTGGCGATCATGCAGCAATCGGGCGAATGGCGCGACATCGTCTCGACCGCCCTGCGGTACCAAATGGAAAACGGATAAGGGCCGGCAAGGTCTGACAAAACAAAAGTCTGGAGGAAGTGGACATGTTTGAAATCAATCTGAAGAAACTGGTGGCGGCAGCCACCGCAGTAACCGCCCTCAGCGCCGGCGCCGCCGCCGCTCAGGAGGCCTGTACCAACTATACGGTTCAGGACGGTGACACGATGGCAACCATCGCCATCGCGGCCTACGGCACATCGAACTACCAGCCGATCTTCAACGCAAACCGCAACGTCATCACCAACCCGAACTCGCTTGAGCCGGGTATCGTTCTGGCCCTGCCCTGTGAAGACGGCAGCCTGCCGAATGGCCGCAGCGCGCAGGAAATCATCGCCGCGGAAGAACAGCGCGCTGCAAGCGTGAAACGCTCGAGCGTCTATGAGCCGCCGATCAAACTGGTCACCGGTAACGGCTGGGCGCCCTTCGCAGATGAATCGCTGAATGGCGGTGGTATCATCCCGCGTCTGGCAACCACCTCGTTGCAGCGGGGCGGCAACGCCCGCGACTATTCGGTCAGCTTTGTTGACGACTGGAACTCGCACCTGGAAACCCTTCTGCCGCTGGGCGCGTTCGACGTGTCGATGGCATGGAACATGCCGGACTGCACCAACCGCAGCTACGAATGGTCCTGGGAAACCGAGGTGCGCTGCACGCAGTTCGACTCGTCGGTCCCGGTCTATGACATCGTGGTCGGTTTCTACACCCTGCCCGAAAGCCAGTTTGCCAATGCGACCACCTTTGACGAGCTGAAAGGGTCGACCATCTGCCGCATGGACGGCTGGTTCATCCACGATCTGGAACAGCAAGGTCTGATCAATGGCGACACCATCACCTTGATGCAGCCGATCACCGCGCGGGAGTGTCTGGATGCCGTTCTGACCGGCACTGCAGATGTTGCAACCTTCGAGGTTCAGCTGTTCTCGGACACCATGGTTGAAATGGGTCTGAACCAGAACGACCTGATCGAGAACCCCTTCGTGACCTCGCTGTCGTCGCTGCGTTTCATCGCGCACCGTTCGAACCCGTTCGGCAAGCAGTACCTGGCCATGCTGAACAAGGGCCTCAACGAAATGCGTGAATCCGGCGAATGGTACGCGATCGTTTCGGACTCGCTGCGCGAGCACAACGACAAACTGATGGCCGCGTCGAACTGATCCCTCGGTTCCGCGAATGACTGGGGCTGGTCGACTGACCGGCCCCTTTTTTATTCTCCGATCAACTGATCCAGCCGACCCGCAAAGCCGCCTGCGGGGATCAAACCCTCGACCTTGCGCAGAAGTCGCGCGCCGCCAAAGTTCAGCCACTGAGACTGCCGCAACGCCCAGTAAGCGGCTTTGGCAGTTCCCAAAGCCGTGAGCTCGTCCCGTGAAACCATGAATGACCGAGGTTCCACGATCTCATAGGGATGCAGATAAACTTGCGGCGGTATGCCGGCCTGTTCAGACCGTTCGATCAATATCCTCGCCAGACCCGAAGTCATGAACTTCAGATAGCTGCCTCCCAGACGCACCATCGGCCCCCTGCCCGCCAATGGCGTCATGAACAACGGCAAGATCCGGAGCGTGGTCAACCCCATTTCCCGCGAAAACCGATCACATTCCTGCTCCGAGGCGAAGAATGATGAACAGTCGTAGTCGAAATGACGTTCAATCAGGCGGTACTGTTCAGGCGTTGCGCGGTTCAATCGAAAGCGCGGGGCGCGAAACCCTCGAACAGGGGTGTTCCCGGCCTCTTCCAAAGCTTGCCGCGCCTGACCCAGCATACTGTCTATGGTCTCCGCAGACTGCAGGTCCATGCTGTCATGAAAATAGTAGTGGCAGGCAACCTCGTGGCCCCGCTTTGCGATTTCGGCCACCAGATCAGGCGCATCGCGTGCCACGACCCCCGTGCAGAAGAACGTTGCGGCGCAACCCGTCGATCCGCCAAGTGAGCGAAGGAAGCCATCAATGGTTTCAAAGCTTTGCCACAGCTCTTCAACTCTGAGCGGTCCGGTTTCCCAGACCCCCAGAAGGCGTTTCAGATCATGCGCAAAGTCTTCGAAATCGACGCTGAGAAACAGCCGTGTCACGCGACAGCTTGGGCCCGGGCGCTGTCACCCTTCAGCGCTTCGCGCAGTACGACGTAGTCACCGATCACCAACGCATCAACTCCCGATGCCGCAAATGTCGCGCAAGCATCCAGAGGCGAATAGACGATGGGCTCCTGGATATTGAACGAGGTGTTCAACAACACAGGCACTCCGGTCTTTTCGCCGAACCGGGTCAACAAGGCGTGGTACAGCGGGTTCGCCGACTGCGATACCGTATGTACGCGTGCCGTCTGGTCAGTATGGGTGATCGCCGGAATGTCTGCCGCCCGATCGTCACGCACACGAGCAACGATGTTCATGTAGGGGCTGGTCTGATCGATCTCGAAAAAGGTCGAGGCCGCCTCCTCCGCAACGCTGGGCGCAAAGGGCCGGAAATGCTCGCGTTTCTTGATCTTGACGTTCAGATCGTCGCGAATGCTGTCCTTGCGTGGGTCTGCAAGGAAGGATCGGGCACCCAGAGCACGCGGGCCAAACTCTGCCCGCCCCTGGAACCAGGCGATGATCTTGCCTTCGGCCAGCAGGTCGGACACACGGTCCAGGAACTGGTCAACAGGCAGGGCCTGCTGCGGTTCTGCGCAATACTGATCCAAGGCAGCGGTGATGTCGGCATCTGCCCAATCGGCACCCTGATATGGGCTGCGAACCGAAGGCAGATCGACTTGCTCGCTCGGAATGCAGGCCAGCGCTGCGCCAACTGCACAGCCAGCATCATGTGGGGCCGGTGGAATAATGACCTCGTCAAACGTGCCGTCTGCGATCAGCGTTCCATTCGCCGTGACATTCAACGCGCAGCCGCCGGAAATTACCAATTTGCGCAGGTCCGGATTGGCTTTGCGGACCGGCTCCAGAATATGGTGCAGGGCTGCCTCGAACGCGGCTTGCACGGAGGCCGCCAGGTCCACGTGGCGTTCGTTCGGCGCGGTGCCGGGCTCGCGCCGCGTGCCGAACAGTTCTTCCATACGTGGATGGAACTCGCCGCGCAGGGCTGAGTGATAGTCGCACAGCGCGGTGTTCACGCGGTAACCGCCGTCATCGTCCAGGATCAGAATTTCGCGCAGGATGGCGTCGCGATAGATGGGTTTGCCATACGGCGCCAAGCCCATCATCTTGTATTCACCTTCCAGCATCTTGAAGCCAAGAAAACCGGTGAAGGTCGAGTAGAAATGACCCAGCGAGTTTGGCCAGCGATGATCCGCCAGACCTTCCCGCTTGCCGTTCCGCACAACTGACACGATGGTCGAGCTTTCCTCGCCTCCACCGTCATAGGACAGGGAAACGAAGCTGTCCCAGTCACGCATCGCCTCGGCGTACAGTTGATGGGTCAGATGGTGGTTGATGTAGTGCAACTTGAAATCGGCCGGACCATGCACAGCCGTCAGGATCTTGCGGATGCGGAACAGGTCCATCCAGCCGCTGTCCTGTGACTCGTCCGACGAGGCATCTGACACGAACAGTGCCCCGATCCGCGCCGTTACGCTTTTGGCGGCTGAGGGTCGCTGCAAAATCTTGCGCATCGTGCCCATACCTCGGCCGACCATACGCCACGGCTGCCAATAGACCGCAACCTCGTCGATGTCCGAGAACTTCAGCCCGGCAATGCGCAGAACTTCGGCGATCGCCTGATGGGGAAATGCCCCGTCATTCTTGACCCGCGTCAGCCGCTCTTCTTCGATTGCGGCAACCAGCTTGCCGTCCTTGAACAGCGCGGCAGCGCTGTTGCTCATTGTAGCCAAACCCAAAATTACTGACATAACCTAAAACACCCTTGGCCAAAAAACTTGCCTGATAACGCGGCCACGTTAACGGTCAGAGGCTGGTAGGTGCAACCCGGATGAAGGTGCTGCTCGATCAAATTTCAGCCTTTCACGGCCAACCGGAAGCCATGCAAGTGTGATTCACCGGACTTGTCAGCCTGTTGCACCGGTCTGGTGCCGGGCACTGCGCTGGGTGCGCAACACCCACCAAGAGAACAATCTCGCCAAAAGTGCTCTTTCGTTCACGAATAGCCACTGCGTTAAGCCCGACGGCAGCCAGTTGCGAACTTGGGTTCCCCCAAACACCGAGCTTCTGCTAGGCTTAATCGTGGCATTTGTTTTGGTATTCGTGGAATGGATTTGCGGTTAATTCGATCCGTCAGCGCCCCGGCATTTTTGACCCGACGGACTGTCACATCTGTTTGCGAGGCACCTGGTCTTTGGACCGTGACTTGTCGAGGGAAGGGCTATTCATGAAAATCCTGTCTTTCAAATCCGGACATGACGGCACAGTTGCAGGTGTCGACAGCACCGACGGGCGTCTGCTGTTTTCCTACGAGGCGGAAAAGAACAGCTTCCCCCGGTATACGCCGGTTACGCCTGACACGTTCATTGACGCGGGTCTATGGTTCAAGGATTTGCCGGATGTCCTGGCCCTCAGCGGGTGGTCAAGCAACGGGGCCGACCACGTTACAACTTCGGGGGCCGGATACTTCGGCATCGGCGCGGGGTCTGAAACAGTTGGCAAACGAACCTTTTTTGGCAAGTCGGTCGATTATTACTCTTCAACTCACGAACGGGCGCATATCTGGTGCAGTTATGCCATGTCCCCCTTTCGTCAGGGCGAGCCCTGTTATGTGCTTCTGTGGGAAGGCGCATTGGGAGATTTCTACGAGATCGACAGCGACCTGACCATTCATCACCGAGGGCAGGTGATGACGGCCCCGGGCACACGCTTTGCGTTTCTCAATGCCCTCGCCGACCCCGAATTTCCGGTCACGGGCAACTCACCCCGCCCACAGGATCCCGGCCGCCTGATGGCAGCCTGCGCATTTGGCGAAGACGGTCCACCAGATGCGGACGAGACGGAACTGATCAACAGGTTGCTTTCTTCGGACCTGGGCGGCGACGCACTTCGCAAAAGCGATTTTGCGACTTCACCCTTCTTCAACATTGGAACGGACAGCCAAAAGCTGAAGAACATGGCCACCAAGCTGTCCAAAGCGATATTCCAGAAGTATCGCGCCTATGCGGAACAGAACCTGCATGAAAAGTATCCGCTGCTGATCGCCGGCGGGTGTGGCCTGAATGGACACTGGAATACCGCGTGGAAGCAAAGCGGGCTGTTCCGCGAGGTCTTCGTACCGCCGACGACCGGCGACTCGGGATGTGCTATCGGAACCGCCGTGGACGCGATGCGCCACTATACCGGCCAAGCCAAACTGGAATGGTCGGTCTATTCCGGCCAGTCCTTCTGCGACGACCGCATCGACACGCAGGGCATGACCGCAACCGAACTGAACCTAAACACGATCGCCAAAGACCTGCTGGACGGAAAGATCATTGGCTGGACCCGCGGCAATTGCGAGATTGGGCCGCGCGCTTTGGGAAACCGGTCGATCCTGGCCGCGCCGTTTTCCCCGGAGACACGTACGCGACTGAACCGGATCAAGGGACGGGCCAGCAACAGTCCAGTGGCGCCGTCTTGCCTGGAAGAGGATGCTGCACTGCACTTCGACATCAGCGCGCCCTCGCCATACATGATGGACTTTTACCGCGTTACCAATCCGGACCTGGCCGCAGTAACCCATGTCGACGGTTCGGCGCGGGTACAGACAGTCAACCGCAACCAGAACCCCTATTTTTACGACCTTCTGGCCGCGTTCAAGGCGGTGTCGGGGGTGGGCGTGCTTTGCAACACCTCGCTCAATTTCAAGAACTCCGGCTTCATTAATACAACTCGGGATCTGGCACATTATGCCCGCCAGGTCGGGTTGGATGGATTCGTCGCGGGCAATACCTATTACACATTCGACAACCCGCGCTGTTGACCGAACAAGCTATCAAGCGAGCAACCGATCATAGATCTCGCAAACCCCGTTCACATGAATATCCAAGCCGAAATTTGCCTGGGCATAGTTCTTTGACGCTTGTGAAATCTCCTCGAACAACGCTCTGTCCTGATGCAACTTGCGCACAGGTTCCACGAATGCCTGAGGGTCGTCGGGGTCGACCAGCACACCGGTTTCCCAGTCCGTGATCGCTTCGATGTTGCCGCCGTGACGGGTCGCGATGACTGGAGTTCCCAAATACATCGCTTCGATCAACGTACGGCCAAACGGTTCGTCCAGAGCGGTCACCAGATTGGCATCCATTGCAGCCATGTACCCATCGATCGGCTGTCGGAAACCCATCATATGGATATGCTCGCTGGTCCCCGCCTCATTTGCGATGCGAAGGCAGGTCTGGCGCAACGGTTCGTCCCGCTCGGCCGCGCTGCCGAACAGAAGACCATGCACCGGAGTGTCGGGCATCGCATTTTGCACAGCCGCGATGACCCTTACAAAATGGTCGGGACGCTTGCGCGTGACGAAGTTTCCGAAATACCCGAGAAGCAGCGCGTCATCGGGCAATCCCATCTCGGCGATTACGGCTGCTCGGGCTTCGGACCTATCCGGTGGGTCAGGGTTGAAATCAAATGGGCTGCGGATCACGGTGAACTTCTTGTCGACCGACCGCACCGGGTTGCTGGGCTTCGAAAAATGCGAAACGCTGATAATGTGGTCGGAAAATAGCGGCGCCAGTTTGTTGATCCCGAACGCGGTCGGATCCTGCCGGTGGTGCCAGATGTGTTTCCTGCCCGCCAGACGGGCCGGCAGCACCCAGTTGGCATGCATCCGACCTTCGTTTGTGTGAACGATGTCGGCATCGATGCGCTTTAGGACACTTGCCAGCCTCCATGCGCTAGAAGTCAGGTATCGCCCCGGGCCACAATCGCGCGGATAGCTGAGCCCGCCCGGAGACATTAGGCTGGGATCGTGCAGGATTTCGACGTCCAATCCCAGCGATCGGGCATACTCCGCCGCCGGGCCGGCCTCGTAGTGGACCAGGATATGGGGCACATACTTCGACCGGTCCAACGCCGCCGCAAGTTTCAAGGCTGACACGTGACTGCCGCCAATAACGGTGTCACCTTCGAAGGGAAATAGAATACGTCTTGGCATGGATGGTCTCAAAATACTCGTGACTCAAGGAATTTAGGGACAGGGCCGGAAGATCACCAACCCATCATGTTTCGTGTTTTCTGGCCAGATAAGACCGGATGGCGAATATGCAGCCCACCGTCCAGATCACATTGAACAACAAATGGGCCAGGGCAATCCCCTCGATCCCCATCCAATACAGCAACGGCAGAAATGAGGCCGTAAAGATCACCGTCGCAACAATCGTCGTGCGCACAAGCGCGCTGTCCAGCCCCATGCTCAGCAAGGCGGGGTTCAACACCAAGCCCCCCAGATACACGATCGCGGCATACATCAAGATCGTCATGACGGGCGCTGCGCCACGGAACTCTGGCCCGAACAGCAGAACGGCCAACTCTGGCATCTTCAGCGCCAACGGAATGGAGACCAGGATCGACACCCCGCAAACCGAGAGCGACACCAGCCGTACAAGACGCCAGAACCGGCCGAAATCGCCGACGGCCCATAGGCGGGTCATCTCGGGGTACAGGACTTGCCTGACGGGGCCGCCAATCCGAACAACATTGGCCATGATGCGCTTGCCCACCTGATAGAAGCCCACCGATGTCACGTCCAGCAGGGCGCCGACGACAAGTATGTCCAGCCGCTGAGTCGATTGTCGCAGGATTACGTTGAAATTCGAATTCCAAAGGAACCGCAGATACCCGGGGTTATGGGCAAAAGCCCGCCGCAGCGGCTGGGACAAAAACCTGTCCAAGTTGCGTTTTTTCAATTCGGCCAGTGCCAGAAAGAACGCAACCAGCCCGGTCAGGATCTGATGCATCAGCAACAGAGCCACAAATGCCCAGATCCCCAAGTCCAGCAGAAAGGCGATGATGACTCCGACAAGCCGAAGGCCGGCGATTACCATGTCCGAGATCGCCAGCACGTCGAACCGGTCGAAAATTCGAAGAACTCCAATGCCGGTTGGTCGGAGCGATAGAAACAACCCAAAGGCAACAAGCGTGATATAGGACGCGCCTTCAGGTTCAGACAGCCCGATGAACGGAGCAAGCTTTGGCGCCAGCATTATCGCCACCGAACCAGCCAGCAGCCCGCCAAGGCAATCGGTCACCACAGACATCTTGATCAATTGTCGGAATCTGTTCGGATCCTCTTCGATCAGAGCCTCGCTGCCGTACTTGATGGTTGCCTGCCATGGCTCGAGCCGGAACAACCTGTCCATCACCTGAATGTACGCGTCCACCAGCGCCAGAATCCCAACCGCAGCCGGCCCAATTGCGCGAGCCGTAAAGATGAGGCTGGCCAAACCGAACAGACCAACCAAAATCTGCGACAAGAACATCCATGACATGTTCTTGGCCAGCCGCTTCAACAGCGGCTTCGAGCTTGGCTCACTCATCGGTTCACGCGAAACCACGCGGCACTATCCACGCGGCGTTCAGGAAGCGGGTCATCAATTCACCCATGCACTCGGTACAATTCAATACGTTTCCAAAATTTGTGGCGGGTTAAGTCATGTTTCCGGTTGTTTCCGTTTCTATCATTTAGTTGTCTTGGATTATATCGTTTTACGAAAGCGCAGTTTGCCGATTGAATCCAGTACTGATTGTTGAAAGGGCTTTTGAAGTTGCGACAGAAACCAATTCTTGTTCGGAGCACCTGTCGGGGTGCCAACCGGTCCGGGTCGGATGCCGACCGCGCCCGGAGCCAGACTGAAAATACCCGGTCCGAAGGTTGAATACCCCGTCATGACCCGTGCACCCGTTCTTGTCCATATCGGCTATCACAAAACCGCTACGTCGTCCCTGCAACAGCAGCTGTTCTCGGCGCAGGACGCACCGTTCGCGACTCCGCATGGCGATCGCAAATACATTCTTTCAAACCGGATCGTACTGCCGCAGCCGATGACCTATGATCCCGCAGAAACTCGCGAGATGTACGAGAGTTTCCTGAAAAAATCGCAGGATAGCGGGCAGGTTCCGGTGTTCTCTCACGAGAGATTCTCGGGTTACCCGGCCAGCGGCGGGTTCGACAGCACCATCATTGCCGACCGTCTGCAACGCACGTTTCCCGACGCCTACATCTTGGTCGTATTCCGCGAGCAGTTGTCGTCGATCCTGTCGATGTACAGCCAGTACATCACCGATGGCGGCCACGGATCGCTCAAGACATATCTGTCCGAACCTGAACCGAACCTGCGACGTGCGCCGATGTTCTCGGAGGAGTTCTACCGGTACCACCGCTTGTTCAAGTTCTACCAGGACAAGTTCGGCAAGGATCGTGTGCTTGGATTGGCCTACGAACAGTTCATTTCCGAGCCGGATTCTTTTGTGGAAACCCTGTGCAATTTCGTCGGCGTCGAGCACAAGAAGCGCGAATTTGAAGTCACTAACGAGAAGAGATCGGAGTGTTTTCAGATTCTGCAGCGATTTGTTAATTTCACACTCAGCGACAACCAACTGAGCAAGGGCGCATTGTTGCCATTTCCGAATGCTACGCGCAGATTCGGAAAATTGAGCCGACCGATCGGGCGCATCTTTCCCGACAAGCTGGATCAGATGCTCAAAAACCGGCTGGTCGGCAGAATTCAGTCCCGATTTGACGGTGCCTTTGCTAAGTCCAACGCTGAACTCCAATCCTTGACTGGCCTCGATTTAGGTCAGTTCGGGTATCAGCTGCCTTCGACCACAACCGCAGTCTGAACTGCGCTTTTCTGCCCCCAAAAAACAAAATGACCAGCACCCCATATGCTGGTCATTTGTCGAGTGAGTGGTCGGGCCAACGGCCCCACCGGTCGAATTTCGTTGTTAAAATAAGGTTAGCCAGTCTCAGGCGGCCTGGGAATTAGGGGTTTCCCGTAGTCTCTGCAAATTCTTTCAAATAATCCCGTTTATCATTAAATAACAAATGCTTGGCGGAGCCACCACCCCTCAATTTGCCTCATCATCCCGGGTTTTGGTCGAAAATCCCATCTTGCCGAGAAGGATCGCATTGATCCGACGGACATCGAACGAATCCTCGGCACGTTTCCGCGATGCCTGACCCATTCGTTCCACCAGATCAGGACTCTCGACAAACGAGGCCATGGCGCGGCTCAGGGCCTCGGGGTTCCGGACCGGCACGACGTAACCAGTCTCGCCGCTGATGACCGGATCAGCGCAACCCGGCGCATCCGACGTGATGATAGCCCGCCCCGACGACATCGCCTCGAGGATCGTGCGCGGTATCCCCTCGCGGTAGGCCGACGGCAGCACGAAGACCGAACACGCTGCCAAATAGGGCCGGACGTCCGAAGTTTCTCCCAAGTATTCGATCACGCCTTCGCGCGTCCATTCGTCGATCTCGCTTTGGCCGATGGAATCCGGGTTGGCGTCCATCGGACCAAGCAATTGGCATCTTGCTTGGGGGTGCGTTTCTTTCAGTAAACGGGCAGCCTGAACGAAATCAAACACGCCCTTCTCGCGCAGCAGGCGCGAGATCATCAGAAATACAGGCGGCCCAGCTGGCGGATCGGTAAATCCGTAGCGATCCAGATTTACACCAGACCCGGGCACGATGCTGAGCTTGGCATCTGGTGCAACAAGGCGCCTTTCTCGGAACTCTTCGGCATCTGCGCGGTTGTAGACCAGCACCTCGTCCACACCTTTCAGCGCAATACGATACAGAACCGATGACACAGCGCGAACCGCACGCCTCCGAAAAGTCAGGCCATGGGTGCTGTAGACATAGCCCAACCCGGTGTTCATGGCATAGATCCGGTCCACTCCCGCCCATTTTGCAGCCAGGCAACCATAGATGATTGGCTTCATGGTGTAGGCAAAGACAATGTCGGGTTTGAATTCCTTGAAAACGCGCACAAGAGCACGCAGCGTGCGCATGTCCTCAACCGGGTTCATCCCGGCACGTGACAGCGGAAACTGCACGAACTCCACACCGATTTCTGCGAGCGCAGTTTCCGTCGCTTCATGGCGCTCGGGACCGCAGGCGACGACCTCAGCCCGCTCCGACAACTCCTTCAGCAGGTCATAGCGAAAATTCAGCAAAGACGCAGTCAGATTGGCGACAACCACGATCCGTGGTCGCGCCCGCGTGGGGAGGGAGACCTGCGGTTTCAACTTTTGCAACAATGCCAACTCCTGATGGCAAAGCAGGCGCTGGGGCCCGCCTGGTTTGGTTCAACTCTCCCGGCGGCAGCTGCTATGGCCATGTTCGACCCCCGCTCCAACCCTGCGATGAGCGGCATCGGCAATGATCCGGTCCCATTTCTCAAGAATACTGCCGGGAGCCAGCCAGTCCCTGTTGTGTTGGTATCCTTGACGCATCTTGTCCAGCAATTCCGGATCGTCGCTCAGCTGCAGCACTGCGCGGGCCAGTTCCTCCGTGTCTTCAGGCGCAACAAGCAATCCATTCTCACCGTGTCGGATCAATTCTCGTGGTCCGTAGGGGCAATCAAAAGACACAACCGGCAAGCCTGCGACGGTCGCCTCTGCCACCACATTGGGAAACCCCTCGAAGCGGGAGGAAAACACCAGTATGTCTGCGCCATCCATCCACGCTCCGGGTGTGTTGCTCGCGCCCGGCAGGGAGATGACGTCCTGCAGACCCAACCGGTCCCTCTGCGCCTCGAGCGCGGCACGTTCCGGGCCTTCCCCGAAAATCGTCAGGCGCGCGTCCGGGTTATTCTGGATGATTTCCGACATTGCGTCGATCAACAGATCGAACCCCTTTTGCGGATCCAACCGCCCCACCGCGACCAGCCGATTGCCACCCGAGCCAAGGAGCGTGGCTGCACCATCGATTGGCGCACAGGGATTTGGAATGACCCGCGCCTTGCTCCGCAATGATGGCGGCAGGTCCTGGCGCACCCGCTCAGTCTGCATGACCACGGTGCTGGCTCGATGCCCAAGGATGTTTTGAGCGTGGCGCCAGACAGGGTTGGCGTTTTGCACGATCGGGTTGTTCCGCTCTGAAACGATCACCGGAACATCCCGCCCCAGGGCTGCAGCGAGCGTCAGGACATTGATTTTAGTCAGAAAGGATACCACCACGTCGGGGTTCTCGTCCCGGATGAAGCGACGAATCCGGCGCAGGCGGGCCAGCTGTTTCAGCCCCCTGAACCCGTCGTTTCCGCCTTCGGCTACCAGCAGGCTGACGCCGTCAGGGAAAGAAAAATACGACCCGTCCTCGGGCATGGTCATGCCCGCAACCGAGACCTGATCGCCAAGGCCGATCCGATGGGCTGCAAGAACCGAGACAATCTTTTCGGCACCGCCAGCTCCGAACCCACCCTGAACGATCAGTATCTTCACTGCGCCCGCTCCACCATTTGCGTGCTGTCGGCACGGTTCTGTTTCCCAGACGTGTTCAATTGTTCCACCGGGCCATTCAACTCGGTTTCGACCACGGGCTGGTTAAGGTTTTTGGCCTGCAGAAAAATCCGGCCGACATATTCCCCAAGGATGCCAAGGAACATCGCATTCAGGGTCATCGACAAGAGCAGCAGGATTGTCGTGGTTGCAAAACCTGCGGGCCAATCCTGGCCAAAGAACAGCTTGCCGATGAGGTAGCCGATCATCAACAGGAACATCGACAGCCCTACTGTAAGGCTGATCAGCGAAGCCAGGCGCAGCGGGAGCAGGGAATGGTTGATCAACCCGTCCACAGCCAGCGCCAACATCGCCCGGACCGGAAACTTGGATTCACCCGCTGTCCGGGCCGCGCGATCATATTCGAATCCGACCTGCGAAAACCCCATGCCGCTGATCAGTCCACGAACATAGGGCGAGCGGTCATCAACCCGGCGCAATTCGTCCAATATCCGCCTGTCAGTCAGACGAAACTCACCCGCGTTTCGCGGCAGATTATCGTTGCTGATCAAGTCGATCAGTGCATAGAACCCCCGCCGTGCAGCGGCAACGACAGGGCCATCGGGCAGGCTGCGGCGAATACCATAGACGACATGATTCCCCTGCCGCCACAGATCCAACATCTGAGGGATCAACTCGGGCGGGTCCTGCATATCGCAATCGAGCTGCACCGCGCAGGCCCCGGTCGCCGACCTGTATGCTGTCAGAACCGAAGCCTGGTACCCCATGTTCCGCGCAAAGCGGATCACACGGACCCGAGGATCCTCCCCCGCGATTTCGGACAGGATTTCAAACGTCCGATCCTCGGAATGGTTGTCGGTGAAGATGATTTCAGGCTCGTACCCATCCAGTTTGTCGAACACCGCCAGCACGCGCTCATAGGCCATACGGACGTTGTCTTCCTCGTTGTAGGCGGGGATCAGAATGGAAATGACCGTCATGCGTTTTGTCCTGCCATGTTCTTCCGCGCATCCAAAGAGATGGCCCAATCGACTGTATCCCGCAGGCCGTCCTCCAACCCGATCCGCGCGGTCCAGGGATAAAGGGAATGGATAAGTCCGGGATCGTTGACCAGGTGCATCGGCTCACTTGGCGGGTCGGCATAGTCGAGCTGACCGGGTCCGGAACCGGTCAGCTCAGCCAGGATCGCGGCCGCGTCACGGACTCGAGTAGCCACTCCGGTACTGACATTCACCAGCGGAACGTCAACCCGCGGTGCATCGGCCAACATCAGAAGGGCACGCACGGCATCGCCGACATGCAGAAAATCCCGGATATCATCGGGGCGTCCGATGCGCGCGGCATCCCCGTTCAGCAACGTGCGGATCAGATACGGGACCAACTGGGGCCCGGTCTGACCCGGACCATAAGTCAGCGAAAGCCGTGCCGTCATAGCCGTGAATGGCAGGCGCGGCCGAAGCATGGTCAAGTACTTGGTCCCTGCCAGCATAGATGCCCCATAGCTGTCGCGCGGCATTTCGCATTGAGTTTCAGTGTAGGGAGAAGGAACCTCACCGTATTCGGCAATGGTTCCAAGACGGATGAACACATCCGGCGGTGCGTCGCAGGTCGCAGCGGCGCCCAACACAGCCATCAATGGCACAAGATTGTCGCTCACGCTGGCTTCGGCATCTTTGAGGCCGGGCCGCGCTACAGCCCGGGTGTTTGCCGCCGCATGAAACACAACCTCTGGCCGGGACGTGTCAAACACGCGGCGCAAAGCATCCTTGTCGCTCAGGTCGACACGCTGCAATTCCACATCGGGCATTCCATCAGAGAGGAATCCGGGTCGGACCACGGCCACGACCTGATCCCCTCTGTCCATACTGGCTCGGAGCAGATGCTGTCCGATGAACCCTCCGGCCCCGCTGATCAGAACGCGCCTCGTCATGACAAACCGCCGCCGGCCATGTTCTGGGCCGGATTGGTGAAAACCGCGCTTTGCGGGTCACCCGTATCATGATCAGTTGTCATCAGTTTCATTCCTGCGCCCTGGCCGGTCCCTTCGATACTATGGAATTTGGGACCATTGGGATAGTTGCGCCAACACCGATCACTCCGCACCCACCAACCGCAGACGGAAAGCGGCCACTGGAAGACCTCGGATCAAGACGCCTTGCGCGGCATCCCGGTCATATACGGCTTGAGGAATTCCTGCGTCTTTTCATGCATATAGTCGATATGAGCCTGAGTCAGCCCGTGATGGCATGCCAACAGAATGCCGCCGCGCATCACGGCATCGGACACGGGATAACCTGCGGTATCCGCACGATACTCAACATCTTTCATGGCCGGCTGGCGCAAAATGTTGCCGGTAAAGACCGGCCGGGTCTGGATGTCCGCCTTCTCCAGGAAAATCTGCATCTCGCGACGGGTAAATGGAGCGCCTTCTCGCAGAGTCAGCGGGAACGCCAGCCATCCGGTGCGTGCGCCCGGCAGCTGTTCGGGCAGAATGAACCATTCCTCATATTGCGCAAAGAACGCGCGATGGGCTGCAAAGGCTTCCTCGCGGACCCGAATGTTGTTCTCAAGCTTGCCCAGCTGCACCAGGCCGAAAGCAGCGCTGATCTCGGACGGTTCAAGATTGTAGCCGAGCGCCTCAAACAGGAACTTGGCATCATATTCGATCCCATCCAGCTGAACGTTGAAGCGGTTCTCGATGGCCTCGGATTCGACGAACAGCGACGAGCTGCGGCCCCACGACCGCATCAGCAATGCCTTGCGTGCCAACTCGTCATCATTGACGCACAGCATTCCGCCATTTCCTGCGCCGTTGATGACATGGCTGCCGTAGAAGCTGGTGGTCGAAACATCCGACCAGACGCCCGTGCTGGTACCGTCGATCGTGGCACCCAATGTGTCAGCGCTGTCTTCGATGACCTTCAGGCCATGTGCATCGGCTAGCTCCCGGATCCGACGCCAGTCCGGGAGGTTGCCGATCAACGAGGGGATCATCATCGCCGAGGTCTTGGGCGAAATCATCCGCTCGATCTGTCCGACAGCTATGTTGTAGGTTCCCTCGGCCGCATCAACGAATGCAGGCACAAGCCCTTGCCGCACCAGCGGAGCGACCGTGGTGGCAAACGTCAGAGCCGGGGTGATCACCTCAGATCCTTTGGGAAGATCCAGGATTTCGACGGCCAGATAGTTCGCCGAGGACCCGGAATTGACCATGATCCCATGAGCCTTCGAAAACAGCGCGGCAACTTTCTGCTGCATCTCCCGGACTTTGGGTCCCATTTGGGTGGATGTTTTCAGAACCTCGACGACGGCGTCGATCTCTTCCTGGCCGTGGACTGTCTGTCCGTAATTCACTCTCATCAAATAATCTCCTGAAAATCTACTGTGCGGCCAGCCCGGTTTGGTCGCAACCCGTGCCGGACATGAGGTCTTGGTATGCGGCGATCTGCGATTGGGTGACCTTACCCATGTCGTCGCCCGCCGCGTGTGCCTTGTACCAGTCGGTTGTCAGTTCAACGGCTTGAGACAGTTCAAGCCGAGGCCGCCAGCCCAAACGGGTCTGCGCCTTGGTGCTGTCCAACCGAAGGATGCCAGCTTCGTGGGGCGCCGTTGCGGACTCATCCGGGAACCGGAACCCGGGCGCGCCTGCCCCCCAGGCGCGCCACATCATACCCGCCAGATCCCGGACATTTACGGTGCCCGAAACGTTTGGCCCGAAATTCCATGCCCCGGCAAAACACTGTCCGTCGCTCAGAATCTTCTGGGCCAACAGCAAATACCCCGCGACCGGTTCCAGCACATGCTGCCATGGCCGAACGCTATCCGGGTTTCTGATGGTCACCGGCTGGCCATCATTCCATGCTCGAATGATGTCCGGTATCAACCGGTCTTCGCCCCAGTCTCCTCCGCCAAAGACATTGCCCGCCCGAACCGTCGAAAGCTGAGGGCCATTCGCGTCAGAAAAGAAAGAATGCGCATAGGACTGGGCCACAAGCTCGGTTGCCGCCTTGGAGGCACTGTACGGATCCTTGCCGCCCAAAGGGTCGTTTTCGCGATAACCCCACAGCCATTCCCGATTGTCATAACACTTGTCGCTGGTGATCACGACAACGGCCTTCAGCGATGGCATTCGACGCACGGCCTCCAGAACGTTGACCGTACCTTGGACATTGGTCGCAAATGTCTCGGCCGGTTCGCGGTAGGATTTGCGCACCAGAGGTTGCGCAGCCATGTGAAACACCACTTCGGCATCCAGACCCTCGGTCGCCCGTGCCAAGGCCGCCGGATCGCGGATATCGGCAAAACGGCTGTCCATTGTCCGATCAAGTCCGCACGCCTGATAGAAGGAAGGCCCGGGCTCGGGCGGCAAGGCAATGCCTGTGACCTGCGCACCCAGCCGGTTCAGCCAGGTCGAAATCCACCCGCCCTTGAACCCGCTATGCCCTGTCACAAGCACCCGGCGGCCGGTGAATTGACCGCCGAAAATCTGATCGGGCTGACCAGTCATTTGTTCCTCAGATCGCTATGGCGGGGTAATCAGAGGAGGGCTTGGCATCAAATTGCAGCCAAGGCGGCGTATCATCCTCGCAGAGGGCCTCCAACGCGTTGCGGTCACGGATCGTATCCATCGGATGCCAGAAACCCTCGTGACGATAGGCCATCAGCTCACCGTCGCGGGCCATCTGAGACAGCGGTGACTGTTCCAGCGGCTCCATATCGTCGACCATGTAATCCATGACCCCCGGCTCGAATACGAAATACCCACCGTTGATCCAGGTCTCGCGGCGACGCACCTTTTCGGTGAACGCATCCACGCGGTCGCCCTTCAACTCGATGTTGCCGAAACGCGCTGGCGGCTGAACCGCCGTGACAGTCGCCAGCTTGCCGTGCGACTTATGAAAATCGATCAACGCGTTGATGTCGATGTTCCCCAGGCCATCAGAATAGGTGCACATGAAGGTCTCGCCCGGATCCAGCCATTCCTTCAGACGCCGGATGCGCCCGCTTGTCATGGTATGAGCCCCGGTATCGACCACCGATACGTTCCAACCGCCGGGCGCCGAAGGCACCAGCTTGAGCTCGCCCGTATCCAGAGCGACCGAGATGTTGTTGGCGATGAGGTGGTAATTCGCGAAGAACTGCTTGAGCAAAAGCGCCTTGTATCCGGCGGCTACGACGAAATCGCGGTGCCCGAAATGGCTGTAGATATCCATGACGCGCGCGATGATCGGCCGGCCGCCGATTTCGACCATCGGCTTGGGGATCGAGACTGTTTCCTCGGCTAGCCGAGACCCCAGACCGCCAGCAAGCAGTATCGTTTTCATTCGTGCCACTCCCTCAAAATACTTGTTACTAAAATCTGCATGTCTGCGTGGGCCTCACACCGGCCGCTTGACGAACCGACCACCAGAGACCGCGGATCGAATTGGGCTCATTCCGTTGCTCCCGATGGCTTCAAGTATACCACACCTTGCCCGTAGCGGTTGCCCAATCCCGAAATTTCCACGGGCTGGTAGCCGTTTGTTTCCGCATAGCGCAACAATGGCTGCTCAAGAGCCGGATCATATCCCAGCAGGAAAGCGGAGGGAGGATTGGAATCAAACACTGCCTGCAACCCGGCCGCATCCGCCATCACGTATTTCGAGGCCAAGTCAGGTTCCGTGTAAGGCGCGATCCGATAGGCAAAGGGGCCAGTAGACAGTTCGGGATAGACCGGCAGTTGCGCTTCAAGCGGATAGATCGGCATGATCGTCGCTACGGGTCCGTCCGGATGGGCACTCTCGGCAAGTGCGGTCTTCAAAGCCTCGGCACCCTGCGCCACTCGGGTGGTCGTGAAGCCGCTGGGATCGCTCACTGCTGCCAGACCAGGAACGAGGCGCGGCGCGCCAAGCACTGCCAGCAGAACGAAACCGGCCGCAAGGACCGGGGTGACCTGCGAGCGCTGCTCTGACCCGACCTTTCGGAAGACCAATGCGCCCAGCAGAGGGATCATGACCAAGGGCTGAATGTAGTACTGCGGAAACCCGGGCGAAGGTACAAAGCTGAACGCGGCTGTCACGGCGATCAGAACCAAAACCAACAGAACCGCGCCGAGCTCGGAGAGCAGCATGCCGCCCGATCTGGCCAAAACTGTCAGATAGGCAACAACGAACAGGCAAACCAGTGCCGCTCCACCCAACCAGACCGAATAAGCCAACTGAACTTTGCCCCCAAGGCCCAGAGCCAGATCGGGTTCAGAGGCGGCGTTGGCCTGCCAGTAGGCCACGTGCGGACCCGTATGGAACTTGAGGACATGCGCGATGAAAACCGCGGGATCAACGGCCATGTACCAGAACAGCGGCAAGGCCCCCAGCAGCCCACCCGCCAGCATCGGCAGGGTCACCCGTCGAACACGTTCTGCAAACGCCATATGCCCCGGCATCAGAAAAGTGGCAATCGCGACGGGCGGAATGAAAACCACCGCGCTGACTTTCATCCCCGCGGCGATCGACAGGCAGACTCCAATCAGTACAAAAACAACTGGCCGCGGATGGTCGCGCTGGGTTTCCAGCAGAAAACCCCCGACACCCCATACGACGAAGGGCAATGGTAGCAGGTTGTTGCTGGCGGCCATTCCGGCCTGGGCCAGAAGTGTTCCGTCAACCATCAAGACCATGATGAAGAATGCCGCAAGCAGAGCCGATCCGGACAGGCGCCAGGTCACCCAACCGGTACCGCCGATCAACGCAATCCAGCCAAGAAACACACCAAGGCGCGCTGAGCCCAGCAGTCCCTCCTGACCCGTGATCAAATAGAGACCGCGGAAATACCACGCCGAATCCGGAACGTGATTGTAGAAGAAGTCCTGGTACAGGCGCCATTGGCCCAACAATTCTGCCGGTGCCACGAACATCAGTTCGTCCCGACGCAAACCAAACGACATGATCCGGCCGAACAGAGCCGCCAACATCACGGCCAGCAGCCCCCCAAACAAGAGCCACAGGGCCGCGCGACGACGACCAGACCCGGCCTGAGAAACGGCCCGGTCACGCATATGTTCGGCCTCAGCCGTCATATCCCTCTCGCTTTGCCAGTTCGGACGGGCCCGCCAAAATCTGCAGGTTGCCGTAAACCGCCAAGGTCGCAAATAAACATCAACGATATGCTCCGAAGAGCCCTTTTGAAATCGTAACCCGCGGCTGAAAATGCCGCTTACTTAAATGTACTTTTGACAAAATTTTAGCGACCGGCGTTGATCGTCTCCAGGTTTTTCTGCGGTGCGAAGTTTGCAATCCGCTTGGGCGTCGGCACAGGTTTGATCTGCGGCTTGCCGGTGCGCGCGGCCAGCTCTTTGCCATCGATCGGGCGCAGACCGTTTGCACCGTAGCCCGGCACCAGATCCTTGAGCAGCTTTTTGACCCCAAGATCATTGCCGTCCTGAGCAGCCTGTTCCAGCTTGAGGATCAGCGCCCGCAAACGCGCGGCAGAGACGCCTTCGGGAATAGCCGAGGAAACGCCAGGAATACCGCTTTCGCGACGCTCTTCGGTCACGTCGAACAGCTCTTCGTACAGCTTTTCACCCTGACGGATACCGATGAATTTGATGTCGATGTCCTGATAGGGCTCGAGGCCGGCCAGACGGATCATGCGCTCGGCCAGGTCTACGATCTTGACCGGCCGACCCATATCCAGAACGAAAATCTCGCCGTGGCTGTCTTCAAGGTTCAGACCCCGCGCGGCGGCAACCAGCGTCAGCTGCACGGCTTCACGGATGGTCATGAAGTACCGCTCCATTTTCGGATCAGTCACCGTCAACGGACCACCTTCCGAGATCTGGCGCTGGAACAGCGGGATCAGCGAACCGGACGACCCCAGCACGTTACCGAACCGAACCGAGAAGAACCGGGTTTTCTCGTCGGTCTCGTTGGTCACGCGGTCCTGCGCCTGAACGTAGAACTCGGCCACGCGCTTGGTGGCGCCCATGACGCTGGTGCTGTTCACGGCCTTGTCCGTCGAGACTTGCACCATGGCGATTGCACCCACATTGCGGGCCGCGTCCGCAACATTCCGGGTTCCGATCACGTTGGTCAGAACGCCTTCGCAAGGGTTCAGCTCAACCATCGGCACATGCTTCAGCGCAGCAGCATTGAAGACCAACTCGGGGCGGTGACGTTCAAAGATCGCGTTCACGCGGGACGCATTGCGGATGTCGGCCACGTAGATCCGGCGTGCAACATCCGGGAAGTTTTGACCCAGATCCATGTCGATGGAATAGGCGTTGTATTCCGTGTTCTCGATCATCACCAGCTCGGCCGGCTCGAACGAGGCGATCTGGCGTGTCAGCTCGCTACCGATCGACCCTCCGGCGCCGGTGATCAGGACGCGGCGGCCCTTGAACATCTCGCGCAGCATCGAACGTTCGACCGCTTTCTGCGGACGGTCCAGGATGTCTTCGGGATTGACGGTCCGGATGCCGTTGCTCTCGGTGCCAAGTTCTTCGAGGCCCGCCAGACGCGACACCGGAATGCTGTTGGCCTCAGCCCAACGAGTCAGCTTGCGAATGCCATCACTTTCAAAATGGGTAACGGGCTCAGTCAACAGCACGCGCTGCGGCAGTTGGTCATAATACTTCAGACGTTCGATAACGGCGTCTGCATCCAACAGCGACCCGATGATCTTCACATCGTGGAAATACAGGCCCTGCGTGTTCCGCGCATCATCGATGATGCCGACGGGTTCATACTTGGAATCCTGATTGTGCAGAGACCGCACGAACAGGTCGCAGCTGGCGCCGGTACCGACCAGAATAACCGGGATTTTCCCGTTGGACGCATCCGGGCAACGGCGCGCCGGATCGCTCGTCAGCTCGGTGCTGCGCGCCAGAACGCGCAGGGTACCAAAAGCGGGCACCAGCAGCAGGAACTGAATGACATAGACCGCCAGCGGCACTTGCGCGGTAACCGGCAGGGCAGCGCCCAGCAATGCCAGCAAAACAACCGACAGACCCGCAGCCCGGACGATCAACGTGACGTCGCGCAGCGAAGTCGACCGCGTATGGCGTTTGTAGATGCCGGAAAGCGGCAAAACCGCCAGTGCCACCAGGCAAGTCATCACCACCAACGGCAACAGAACGGACCCGAACTGTTCAGGAACAATGCCACCATTGGCCAGTACGACGGCCACGGCCACGGCTCCGGCGGATGCGAATACATCTCCGATCAGCAGGCGCCGGTTGGCGCTCATTTCGGTCAGCTTCTGTCGCAGCTTCGACTGGATGTCTCCAAAGGCGCGATCTTGTTCGATCGTGCTGTCTGCATCCGGTCCACTTTTGAGCTTAACCAACTCTTGCTCGTACATACTCATAAGAACCCCCGGCATAAATTGCCACTTACCACTCGACTGAAATGAGACGGGCCAAACACACCCGCTCCACCACTAAAAAACCTCAATTCCCGATCGACACCACATGGCGCCGGCCGGCAAACACATTGCTTCGCTAAAAGTCCCCCACGCGATTCCGGGCGCCTAGAAACCTCCGCCCTGAACCAAACCCCCTTTTAACTCGTCAACTCGTTACACTACGCGTGGTCTGGCCCATCACACGGTCCCGACCACGAACCCACGTCTTCAACGCTACCACACCAACATGGGTATCAAAATCCCCTTTCCACCACTTGGACACCATAAAATCACAGAAATGCCATTTTTTGCAGCAGGTGATCGCCGTCGCAGTTTCAATTGTTGTATCCTCAGGGCCCGATCGTCCCGGTTGATCGTGCACGCACAAAGCCCTATTGCGTTTTTGTTTCCTGAATGGAAACCAAATTCTGGCTTCGATCATGACATGGCCTGCGATTCGCTTCTGTGAACTGCATCCGAAACCGTCCAATTCCGGCAGAGTCCCGGATTGCGGCGGGAAAGCCATTCTACGTCGGCCGCATAGAACTCGGTCATCTTCGCCTCCAAATCGGGCGACAGGGCCGGGTAGGTCACCTTTCGAGCGACAGCGTTTCGGATGGACCGCACCGGCCAGGTGTGACGTACAGGGTCCAGAACAGCTCGAACCGGCTTTAGCACACGACGCAGCGACAGTGGCACCATGGGTGTATTCTTATCTTTGACTTTCTGCTGCACAGGCGGCTCCAGCTGTTCGTCATATCCAATATGGCCGGCCACCTTCTTCAGGTTCCCATGAGGGTTCACGCGGACATCCTCATAGGCCAACAGCAGGATCTGGTCCTCTGGGAACAAGTCGTAGAACCGCTTCAGATGGTGGCCATATCGCCCATCGGACAGAAAACGCTGGTCGGCCGCGACCGCCGGATCCAGATAATCTTCGATCCTTCCCGAGACCTCGCCGCGGCGGAACAACATGCAATAGTCGGAATAGGCGCGCTGAACCGGGTCCCGCATCTGCAGGATCAACCGAGTTTCAGGGAAATGCTCCCGAATGCGTTGCGCAGCCGGGGGTTCAGTCAGGTACGAATTCGATTTTTCACCAATCAGATCTGCGCCATCGCAGTCTCCGAACTGGTCACGATACCAGTCCAGTCCGTTTGCATAATACCGAGAAAAGAAATGCAACTCGGGACCCGGCATATGGATGGCCGGCGTCTGCATCAGCGACTTTTGCAACCAGGTGGTTGCACATTTCGCGGCACCGAAAATCAGAAAGTCGACCGGACGACCGTCAGGGAGAGACATAGGAATACTCGTGACCTTGCGAACAGACTAAAAAACAAACCCGGCAAACCCCGCGCCGGAACACTTAATTCGACGTGACAATGGTTCTTCGTACAACTTCTATGGTATCCCCGGGCTGAACCGCCTCGGTCCCGTCCATCTTGCGTGGCGCCGTGCCACCCGCCTGTGTGACGATGTAGTCAATTACAACTTCACTGGCGATATCATCGTCGCTGAGCAAACCAGCGGCAGCCAGTTCTCCATGCAGGCTTGCCGCGGTATCAAGACGCGTCCGAAGCGAGGCCAACTCGCGTTCGACCGCGTTCAACTGGACCAGAGCATCCGAGCGCGCCTTGTCATCCAGTTCCAACTCGTCGCGCTCGGCGCGGTTCAGCTCCTGACGAGCCAGCATCAGCGCAACCTCCTGATCCAGACGCTTGGATTCCAGATCGTTCAGAAGATTGGTCATGGTCGTCACCCGGTTCGATACGGTCAGACCCTTTTCCTTGAGCTGGTTCAAGTTTTCCAACTCCCGGCTGACATTCTCGATCTGGGTTTTGCGAAGCTCCAACTGGATGGTCAGGCTCGAGATCTGCTCTTTGAGCATCTCCTGCAGATCCCGAATTCGTTCACCCAAACCCTCGCGGGCGTTCATCGTCGCCTCGAGGATTTCACCCTCGAGCCCTCCTGGAGCGTCAGGCGCCGCGTCGGTGCCGGTCTCAATCCCTTCTTCCTGCAGGCTCGCAAGGTCAGCTTTCAGCCTCTGCCTCTCGTCTTCCAACTCATCGATCTGAGTGGATAGCAGCCGCATTTCGCCGCCCATCCGCATGATCTGAAAATCATTGTTTGCACCAAACTGGATCGGAGGACGGATCGGACCACCTGCAAGGGCCAGAACCTGCTGGGCGGTCATCCCGGGATGGTAGGCATAAGCGCCCGGCGAATTGACGTCTCCAAGAACAAAGACCGGAAGGTGGCTGATCACTTCAAGCGCGACCTTGGGCGGCTCGGCCATGCCGGTCTGGCTGCTCAGCTCAAGCTCCAACATCTGCGACAGTTCCAGCGTGGTCAGCCCGGCCGCCTCAACCTGTCCCACCAGCGGAAACATCAGCGTTCCGTCACCGGCCAGAGCGAACTCGCCGGACACGCCATCCCAAATCATGTAACTTGCGGACAATGGGTCCCAACGCATGGCACGAACCGACAGGCGATCCTGCGGCAGCAGGCGATAGCTTTCGGCCAGGGCCGGCAGAGCGGCCAGCGCAAACAACAGCGTCGCCAGAATTACTCGAAAGAAGCTGCGCAAAACCTTGCCTCCCAACTCTTAAACACCAACAAGCCGGGCGTGGGTGCCGGGCACGATACTCAAATCTCGAAAACACAAACCGCACCCACAGCGCAAGTCGGTCGTCAAAAGAAATTTCGGTCATCGGCGGGACAGAAACGATCCCGCTCGGCAAATCATAGGCGCTTGGCCTCAGGCTGACAAGCAAAGCCAATGGCGCGTCGCCTTTGGCGCTGGCTTTCCTGTCGACACTGACCTGTCAGCGCCTGGGCCACCGCGTCGGCCGCAGTCGCAACCCCCTGTGAATGCAGCCCGAAGGCTGGGTGTTTTGGGCGAAACACCCGATCAGAACACCCCGCCTAGTTTCGCGGCAATCACACCGCGGCTCTGGCTCCTGCTTTTCCTGACTGGCAACAGTTCACAGCTTTGGCTCGAATCGTTGACGCAATACAGAAGCCAAATCAGCGTCAGCGTCTAGTCAGCCCAGCATTCTCAGCCCCCGCATCCCGCGGCGGCATCGACGGCTTGCAAACAGAATCCGTTTCGACCAATCTTGCTGCATCGCCGCTTGTCGACCCGGGTTGTCGGTATTTCAGTCGCGGTTGCTCGGGTGGCGTGTCGCGTCCCTTTGTATTGGTTGATTTTTTGTGTGTCGCGGGACCCCGCGTGTTGCGAGTTGGATTTGATTTGTGAACCGGTTGCTTGAAATCCTGATCTGCCTGCTGCTGGGCCTGCTCGCGCTTCCCTTCTTTGTCATTGCGTGCGTCGTGGTGCTTTTGTCCATCGGCCGTCCCTTGATGTTTTCACAAATCCGAGCCGGACGACAGGGTCGCAATTTCCGGCTCTACAAACTGCGCAGCATGAAAGAGACACGCGCGGCGGATGGATCGTTGCACCCCGATGCGGATCGCCAGACGCGCGCAACGGCAATGATCCGACGCCTGAGGCTCGACGAGATCCCGCAACTCGTTCTGATCCTGCAGAACAAAATGGCCCTGGTTGGGCCTCGCCCCTTGCTGCCTGAAACGATCGAAGACTTCGGACCCGCCGGACAATACCGATGTTCCGTTCGGCCGGGGCTGACTGGGTGGGCGCAGGTCAGCGGCAACACCAACCTCAGCAACAGTGAAAAGCTGAGCCTTGATCTATGGTACGTGGCGCATCGGTCACTGGCGCTGGACCTGCAGATTCTGGGCGAAACGGTCGGAGCGGCCCTGCACAACGAACCCCGCCGCGACGACCGGATCGAGGCGGCCCGGAAATGGATGGACTCGAATGGCCCGCTGGCCCAGGACATGCAGGAGATGAACGCGTGAATATTGTACTTGTCGGCGCCGTCGAGACTACGCTTGCAGCCCTGATGTCGATGTGCGGTGCCGGGCATGTGCCGGCCCTTCTGGTAACCTTGTCGCCGCGCCTGTCTGCACGGCATTCGGATTTCGTCGACCTGTCACCGGCGGCCGAAAAGTATGGTGTCCCGGTTCTGCATATCGAGAAAACCAACGACCCCGCGACTCTCGAACAGATTGCCAAGGTCAAACCCGACCTGATCCTTGTGCTCGGTTGGTCACAGATCTGCGGCCCCGAGTTCCGGGCGTTGGCGCGGATTGGCTGCATCGGATTTCACCCATCGGCCCTGCCCCGCTTGCGGGGGCGCGGTGTCATCCCCTGGACGATCCTGTTGCAGGAACGAAACGTCGGGTCCTCGCTTTTCTGGTTGGGCGAAGGTGCCGATGACGGCCCTATTGCCGCTCAGGCCATCTATGCGGTCGATCCCGAAACCGTCACTGCACGCGAGTTGTACAATCGGGCTTTGCGTGCCGTCTCAGGACTGCTGCCGCCTCTGTTGAACCAGATCTCCAATGGCGACATCCCGGCCGAACCACAACGCACCGACGGAATCAGCCTGTGCGCCCGCCGCCGCCCCGAGGACGGCCTGATTGACTGGACCAATCCTGCTGCGGACATCCACCGCCTGATCCGTGCTTCAGGTCCGCCCTACCCCGGCGCCTACACCTATAGCCCCGATGGCGTGAAACTGGTTCTGACAGGGGTCAGGTATACCGAGCCGGAGGGTTACTTCATCGGCCTGCCCGGCCAGATCCAGGCCATCGGCAACGGCGGCTTTACGGTGGCCTGCGGCGACGGACGTTGTCTGGACATAACTGAATGGTCAGGGGCCGACACACCCCCTGCCCTTCACGCGAAACTGAGGACACATCCATGATCGCTTCCGACCTGACCACTGGCCACGCCGGCCCCGCGCTGATCGTCGCTCCGCATCCCGATGATGAGGTTCTGGGCGCCGGCGGCACGATGGCCCGCATGGCCGATGCTGGGCGCGAAGTGCATGTGGTTGTCGTCACTCGTGGCAAACCCCCGAAGTTTACCGATGAACAGGTCGCAACCACACGGCGCGAGGCACGCAATGCGCATGATCTGCTGGGCGTCACCGAAACACATTGGATGGACTTCAACGCGGCGGAGTTGTCGGAACATGCCCATTCGGACCTGAACGGTGCGCTGGGAAAGCTGGTCCGCGACATCGCCCCCAGCCTGATCCTGGCTCCGCATCCGGGCGACATCCATATGGATCACCAGCTGAGTTTTTTGTCCACGCTGGTGGCAAGCCGCCCGCATCAACATGACTATCCAGCCAATATTCTGGCCTACGAAACCCTTTCCGAAACAAATTGGAACGCCCCCTATCTGACCCCGGCCTTCGTGCCAAACGTGTTTGTCGACATCTCGGACACGATCGAGCGGAAGCTGGAGGCGTTCGGCAAGTTCGAAAGCCAGGTCAAACAGGCACCGCACGAACGATCGGTCGACAGCTTGCGCGCACTGGCCACCCTGCGCGGCGCGACGGTGCACCGGTCGGCGGCTGAAGGCTTTGTTCTGGTCCGATCGGTGATTTGACAGGAGGTGCGAAATGCAGATGTGGCCCATCTATGATCAGGAACAGATTGACGCCGTGGCGCAAGTTCTGGCCTCTGGCAAAGTCAACGCCTGGACCGGCCCAGATGTTCGCGCATTCGAGGCCGAATACTGCGCATATACCGGAGCCAAACACGCGATCGCCATGGCCAACGGGACAGTTACGCTGGACGCCGCGATGCTCGGGCTAGGCCTGCAACCAGGTGATGAGGTCATTGTAACGCCGCGCAGCTTCATTGCCTCGGCCAGCTCGGTGATGCTGGCGGGCGGTGTTCCGGTCTTTGTCGATGTCGATCCCGACACCCAGAATATTACGCCCGAAACCATCGCCCCGACGATTACGCCGCGCACCCGAGGGATCATACCCGTGCATCTGGGCGGTTGGCCCTGTGACATGGACGGCATCATGGATCTGGCCCGCGCCCACGACCTTTGGGTCATCGAAGACTGCGCCCAGGCCCACGGTGCGATGATTGGCGACCGCCATGTCGGAACCATCGGGACCTTGGGCTCGTTTTCCTTCTGCCAGGACAAGATCATGACCACAGGCGGCGAAGGCGGACTGCTGCTGACCGACGACTCTGATCTCTGGAGCCGCATCTGGAGCTACAAGGATCACGGCAAAGGTTATAACACCGTGTTCAACACCGAACACCCGCCCGGCTTTCGCTGGCTGCACGACTCGGGACCCGGCACCAATCTGCGGATGAACGGCCCTTCGGCGGCACTTGGTCGAATACAGCTGAAACGCCTGGACGCATGGCGCGCGCACCGGACGGCAAATGCGGATATCCTGCACAAGGCCCTTGCGGCCTGCCCGGCCTTTCGCGTGCCAATGCCACCTGACGGCGTTACCCACGCATTTTACCGCTTCTACGCATTTGTGCGGCCGGAAACACTTGCGCCCGGCTGGAGCCGGGACCGCATCATCGCCGAGATCGCCGAGGCCGGCTTTCCCGCCTTTTCCGGCAGCTGCTCTGAGATTTATCTCGAGAAAACCTTCACCAGCCGAGGCCTGGGACCCAAGGAACCGTTGCCCGTGGCGCGCGAGCTGGGCGAAACCAGCCTTGCCTTCCTGGTCGACCCAGCCTGGTCCACCGAGAACGTCGCTCGTCTGGCAAAGGTCATTGTTGATGTGGGCCAAAAGGCGACGGCCCGCCACATGGCGCAGGGCTGAGCGCGAACTGGTGATGTGTGGCCGATCAACATACAGCTTGAGTCGAACACCCACCGGTGAGCTGCGGAGGGTGACCCGATGATCTTGCATGTCACCACTGATTTCTCAGGCCAAGGTGGCGCACAAGCCATGTTGGCCCGACTTTTGGCCCATTCCGGCGAACGGGCCTGCGTCGTCGCCCTGACCGAGGTTTCGGACCGCTGCCGCGCAATGGCGGCGAATGACAAGGTCGAATACGTTTCGCTGCGTGCCAGATCGCCGTTGGCCCTGTTTCGCGCGGTTTGGCAGATCCGACGTTTGATCCGGACCCATCAGCCGGATGTGGTTCTGTGCTGGATGTACCATGCGATGGTCCTGGGCCTGATTGCCGGCAAACTTGCCGGGCGGCGCGTTCCCGTCGTTTGGACCGTGCGGCAAGCGCTGGACGACCCGGCTGCCTTCACCCGCAGCACCCGCGCTGCGGTGGCTTTGTCGAAGGTGCTTTCCCGGTTCTGTCAGGGGATCCTCTACAACTCGACCCGCGCTCAAACTCAGCACGAGAAATACGGCTTTGCCGGGGACCATTCCACGGTGATTCCAAACGGGTTTATCCTTCCGCCCGATCCAACGGCGCGGCCGGGACCTGCCCGCGTGCTTGGAGTGGCGGCAAGGTTTCACCCGCAGAAAGACTTCGAAACTTTCTTCCGCGCCTTCTCGATTGCGCGCCAGTTCGTCCCGGACCTGCATGCCCGTCTGGCCGGAGACGGCGTAACGCTGGAGAACCCTGAGATCCGCGCGATGCTGGCCGACAACGATCTGCCCGAAGACAGCGTGACGTTGTGCGGCGACCTGCACGATATGTCCGAGTTCTACGCGAGCATTGACCTGCTGGTTTTGGCCTCGCGCACCGAAGGCTTTCCGAATGTGATCGCCGAAGCCATGAGCCACGGCCGCCCGGTCGTGACGACTCATGTCGGCGACAGCGCCAGAGTGGTGGACTCGTGCGGCTATGTCGTGCCGCCACGTGATCCGCAGGCATTGGCAGAGGCACTGGTCCAAGCTGCCAACTGGCCGCCCGAAACCTACAAGGCCCATAGCAATGCTGCCCGCGACCGCATCGCCACACACTACTCCCTCGACGCGATTGCCCGCGCCTATGATCAGGCCCTGAACCAAGCTGCCAACCCGGCGCCACCCACAGCGCCTCAAGTCGAATAAAGGACCTGACCCATGTGCGGTATCGCCGGATTTCTGACTTTTCAGCCCATGGGCGCCGACTCGGGCCGCACCACGCTGCAGGCCATGTGCGACGCTATTCAGCACCGGGGTCCCGATGCCGACGGATTGTTTGTCGATCCAGACGCCGGTGTAGCTCTGGGCCATCGCCGCCTTTCGATCGTCGACCTGTCGGAGACCGGGGCGCAGCCAATGACCTCGCCCAGCGGCCGGTTCACCATCGTCTACAATGGGGAAATCTACGGCTTTCTGGCCCTGCGGCAAACGTTGCTGGACAAGGGCGTCACGTTTCGCGGCACATCAGATACCGAGGTGCTACTGGCGGCTATGGACCTCTGGGGCATCCGCAAGACATTGGAACAGGCGCACGGCATGTTCGCCTTCGCGGTCTTGGATCGCAAGCTGAACCGGGTGGTTTTTGCACGCGATCGGTTGGGCAAGAAACCCCTGTATCTAGGCCTCAAATCCGGCCAGCTTTTGTTTGGTTCCGAACTCAAGGCGCTGCGCGCGAACCCCGCATTTGGCTCACCGGAAGCCGACCGGCGTGCTCAGGCGCAGTACGCCCGCTATGGATATGTGCCGGCACCACTCTCGATCTATCGCGAAGTTATGAAGTTGCCCGCCGGATCAATGGTCGAAGTCCGCTTGGACCAACCGCCCGGGACGGCTCAGGACCTGCTAGATGCCATCCGGACGTTCTGGGACCTTCGCGACTACGCGAAACAGGGACTTGCCGCACCAATCCAAGACGAAGACCGGGCGCTGGCTCGTATTGAAGAGGAATTGCAACGCGCCGTGCAGGAGCGCATGGTCGCGGACGTCTCGGTGGGGTCCTTCCTGTCCGGCGGGATAGACTCGACCCTGATCACTGCCATGATGCAGGAACAAACCAACAGCAAGGTCACCAGCTTTACAGTCCGTTTCCAGGAAGAAGGGCTGAACGAAGCAGACCATGCCGCCGCAATCGCTGCACATCTGGGCACGGACCATCACGAGGTCACTGCGACACCCTCCATGGCGTTCGAATTGCTCGATGACCTACCACACGTCTATGACGAACCTTTTGCCGACCCATCCGGTGTTCCAACCCTGCTGGTGTCCAAACTGGCCCGCGATCAGCTGACCGTCGTCCTGTCGGGTGATGGCGGCGACGAATCCTTTGGCGGGTACGAACGCTACGCCCGAATGATGGCGATGGAACGCCTGGGCCGAAAACTTCCAAGGCCGGCTGCGACAGTCTTGGCAGCATCCCCTGATGCCCTGCGTGCAGCCGTTGCGCCGATCCTGCGTAAATTCGTTTCAGACACCATGCGCGACCAGATCACAGCCGACAGGATCTCCAAAGTCGCCTCGGTCATCGCGCAGTCTGATTTCAGAAGCCGATACAATACCCTGTTCAGTCTTTGGGACCCGTCCGCAGCGCTGAAGGACGTGAATGACGGCGGGGTTTATCAAACACTCGGATTGCCCAACGGCCTTGATGAAATCGACACGATGCTGCTGCTGGATTCCTGCCTGTATTTGCCCGAAGGCATTCTTGTGAAAGTCGACCGAGCATCGATGGCCGTCGGTCTTGAGGCGCGTGCGCCCTTGTTGGATGACCGCGTCGTCGCCGCCGCTTGGCAGGCGCCCCGATCCCTGCGTTTCGACGGCAAACAGGGCAAGGTGGCCCTAAGGCGCCTCGTGGACAAGCGCGTACCAAAGGCCTTGTATGATCGCCCAAAACAAGGGTTCGGAATTCCCGTCAACGACTGGCTGCGTGGCCCGCTGAAGCCTGTGGCAAACGAGGTTTTTTCAACAGGACAAGGGGTCGAGGACGTATTCGACACAGCCACCTTGGCGCGACGATGGCGCGAGCATCTCAGCGGGCGTCGCAATTGGGGGCCCCATCTGTGGACGGTTCTGATGTATCATTTCTGGCAGAAAAAATGGCTGATCTGATCCTCGAAGCGCGGGCTTCTGTTCACCAAATTCGCACAAAAGGACGCAATTCAGCCGATTGTCATGCGAAACAGAGGTGCACGCCCCTATTGTTTGTCACGCGCTGCACCGACGTGCCTAAGTCTGTTCATGACTGAACTGATTGCATCCTGCTCGGGCCTTTGGCGCGATATCCGGTCCGAATTTCGGTCTCCACACCCCCCTGCAATGAGACGGCAGGCGGGCCTCGCGCTACTGCTTCTGTTTGGCGTGGTCTTTGCTTTTTTCTATTTTCGGCTGGAATTCGCGCGGCAGTTTCTGGACATGCCCGCACCGCCGGGCAAACCGTTCTACAACGACGACTGCATTCTTGCCTCGGACCCTGGCCGTTACTCGCATGGCTTGTTTCAGGGGCACTACTTGGCTTTCCACCTTGCGCGCCACCCGCTGGTGGTGATGCTGAACGCCGCCATCGCCGAGCCGTTGACTTGGTTGGGCATCCGGCAGCCTGTCGCGATTTCGATCAGCCTCGCATTCTGGGCTGCTATGTCGTCTGTCACGATTGCACTATTCCTGCTGCGCCAACACCTGTCGCTCTCCGTTTCCATTCTGGCGACGCTTGCTGTTCTCCTGACCTTCGGAACCGTCACCACGCTCAGCGTTGTCGAGACCTACAGCGTCTCACTCTGGGCGATCGCCATGTCATTGTTGATCATTGCCGAGATGGCCAGACACTGCGCCAAATACCCGGCCCTTACCAGCGTGATCGCTGGCCTGGCTTGCGGTGTGCTGGCCGGATGGTCCCATTTGCCGGCGGCTGCATTCTCACTGGTTTATGCTGGATTTGCATGGGCGTCTCTCAGCGGAGGTGTCGGGCGGAAACTGACGTTCGGACTGGTGGTTCCGTCGGTGATCGCCGTAATCTGCATGATGGCTCCGGTCGTTTTTCTGGGCATCGTTCTGGACGGTGATCCTTTCATGGAACCGACCGAGATGGTTGGCCGGTACGCGGACGCTGCGAACTTCACCAACCCGGAAATCATCAAAGACTATGCCGCCGGCTTCTTCCTGTTTTCCTGGGTCGCGCCGGCCGAAACCGTTCAGTGCCGCTTTTTGCTGGATCGGCTATGGGAGATTCTCCGCGATCCAAGCCGTTTGGCCCTGACAATTCTGGCGACAATCCTGATCGGATGGGCAATTGTTTCCGGCACCAGAACACCTGGCCGCGCCCCGCTTGTGCTGGCGGTGTGGACGTTGGTGGGTACGTTCTTTGTGTTTTACCTGTTTTTCAACCCGCTCGAAGTGTTGCTTTACAGCTCTCACTGGACCACGGCCATAATCCTGGGTTCGGTCATTCTGCTGAGGGAAAAGCCGGGACTTGTCTTGCTGTTGAGTGGAATTGTGGCGCTCAGCCTGTATGTGAATGTATCGCCTCTTGCGGATCCGGCTTCATTCGATCCGGCGCAATGCTGTCCGCACGGAGGTCGAAACTAGGCCGGTCTGGGCGGCGGCTGTGGGTAAACTTGACAACAAAAGTGACCCTACTTAGCGTTCTGGGTCATCGTCTCCGCCGGTGAAAATTTAGGACACGCCGAATTCGCAAACGGTTACTTGCGCCATTCGGCAATGTTTCACGCTGTTGGTTGTAAAAGTGTTTTTGGGTTGAATTCATGCGGCAGTCCACCGAACTGAAGGTATTTTTCTTTTTCCTCATTGTCTGTGCAACCGGGCTTTTTGCCGCCGGCACATGGCACGGAATCGGAATGCGTCCGGATTCTATGGCCTATCTGGGGCTGTCCCCTGACCGGTTTCAACAGGCGCCAACCTATACCGCGCTTATTGATCTGCTGGCCGGAATGGGTGTCCAGCCCGTGCTTGCGGCCACCGTACTGAATATCCTCAGCCTGATCCTGAACATCGCTTTGATGTTCTTGATCCTGAACGACTGCAAGGTTCGGCCACGGATGATCTTTCTGGCAGCACTGATCATGGTCCTGAGCCCCCAGTTCATGTACGCGCATGTCACGATCCTGTCGGAACCGCTCACGACAAACTGCTTGCTGGGCACCTATTTCTTCATGTCCCGTTACCTGCGCGGCGACAACGTGTCCGCCTTTGTGTTGGCAAGCTGTCTGGCCGCCCTGTGCGTGCTGACCCGGTTCGCATTGGTCCCACTGATCGCGGCCTGCTCGCTGACAATCCTTGTTTATGGGCACGGTGATCTGCGCCGTCGACTGGTTTCGGCGATTGTGTTCGGCCTGATCGCATCCGCAATCATCATCGGGTGGTACCTGTACAATCAAACTTCCGGCGGGACCGGCATCGGGCGTCAAGCAGCGTTCCTTGGGGATCCCGACACCGAGACCTTCCGCGCGGCACTGACCACGCTATCAGCCTACGTGCTGCCAAGCTCTCTGCCGTCGATTGTCACGTTGACCGCATTGGTTGTGGTTTTGGGATTCGTCATTGCTCTGATCGGCACAGCTTTGGAGGTTCAGACCAACCCTGATGACCTTCCCGGTCTGCCAGTTGCGCGTCCGATCTCGTTCTTTTTGCTGGTCTACGTTCCTTTCCTTGTTCTGGCCCTGTTTATCGAGGCCAATCTGACCATCCATGCCAGGTACCTTTTGCCAGTGTTCATTTCGACTCTGGTTCTGGGGTTTGCTCTCGTTGGCGGTCAGCCCGGAACGGATATGATGAACCGGTTGCGTCCCGTAGCTCTCATACTTGCGCTGGCGTTGACCGGAACCTATGCCGTACGTACGGCAGCGATGACCCGCACCCACATGACGGATGGGAATTTCTATGCCTCACCGGTCTGGAAGAACTCTCCGACTTTGGCGCATCTGGACAATCTGCGGGACGGTGTCGTGGTTTACTCAAACGGCTATGATGTCATTCGGCTGGTCAAGGGTGTGGATGCGCTCAAGTCCCCTGAGTTGTTCGAGCGCAGAACCGGCAGGCCTGACCCTGGTACGTCGCCAGAAAAAGAAATTCAGGAGGTCCGCAAACGCGTGGCCGACCAAAACGCGGTTGTCGCCATCCTGAACGAGATCGACTGGCGGTTCTATCTGGTCGATGAGGAACGGCTGATCCGCGAAGCTGATCTGACCCTACTCTATGAGGAGGCCGACGGGCGGATCTATGGATCTCCCGCCAGTTTCAAACCGACCGAATGAAGGATCGTATGTCATGAAGCTTGCTCCAACACTCGGGGCCGAACAATGATTGGATCGATGATATTCAATCGGGTGGCTCTGCATTCACGCCCTGAAGGATTGATTGATGAAGTTTGAAGACCTCAAACACGTCTCGGTTCTGGTCGGTCGCTATTTCGTGACCGGGTGCACGGCCGTCGTCATCCATTTCTCGGCGATGGCGTTCTCGGTCGAGGTCTTGGGCATCTACGAAACGATCGCTTCGGCAATCGGGTTCCTGATGGGGGCCACATTCAATTACTGCATCCAAAGACTATGGGTGTTTCGGTCCAGCGTTCCACATCGCAGTGCCCTGCAGAGGTTCATTTTGGTCACGGCGACGACGTCGGCGATAAACGTAGCGCTGTTCTCTCTTCTCTTTGCGTTGTTGCCTTTCCACTACTTGATCATTCAGGCGTTCGTGACCGGGTGCATATTCCTTCTGAATTTTACCCTGAACTGGAAAATCACCTTTCGCGAGCCTGCTGCTGAACCACCGGAAGCCCGGGCGCAGGACGCCCGAAGGTAGGTATGCCGGACCAAACCCACTGTGTCGTATTCGGAAACAACGCCGACAAGCAAGCGATTTGTTCACGATTTTAAGACCTCGAAAAGGCAGCTCTTCGCCCGACGCCAGAATGGCCAAAAACTCTCTGCTCTCGGATTTGCATCGCTTTTTTTGCCCGCCAAACGCACAGGGACGGCCTTTTGGCCTGATATGGCTAGATAAATCTATCGAGCCGATCAAAGTACAGGTAAAACAATATGATAAATAACAGTTCGATTCTGACGCCGATTTTAAGCCGTATTCACGGTCCGAAAAAAATGGAGAACACTCGTGCAATCCGGTGACGACGTAATTGCCAACCAGCATGAAACCAACGATTTCATCAATATCTGGTTGCTACTGCGCCGGAACCTTCTGGTCATCTTTCTGTTGGTCGTCGGTGCGGTCTCGGCAACAGCCTTCTACATGTCGACCATCCCCGACCAGTATCGGTCGGACGCACAGATGGTTTTGGCTCTCACGGAAACACGATTCAGCGAGTCGACCGGACAGCTGGAAACCTATGAACTGAACCGGTCGAGCGTGGAAACCGAGTTGGCCCGACTGCGGTCTCGCGACTTTGCCGAGCAGGTGGCAGACCGCCTGGGTCTGTTCGACGACCCCAGCTTTGTGCGCCGTGCGCCCGGCGCGGACAGCGAGGCGGATGAAGAGATTCACCGCGCTGCGGTCACCGACAAGGTTCTGGCCTCTTATTCCGTCTCCCGCGCGGGAGAAAGCCTCGCCATCAGCATCGAAGGCCGATCCACATCGCCGGTGCTGGCTGCAGCCCTGCCCAATACCGTCATTGCCGTCTATATCGCGAACGAGCGCGACGCACGGGTCAATCGCTTGATGACATCGATCGACAATCTCAAACGCCGGGTCGGTATCCTCGGCGAAGAATTGACCCAGGCGGAATCGAATTTGGCCGAGTTCATCCGTGAGGACAATCTGGATGACGAACAGGTCGTGACCCGGCTGCGGGCCGAGGTGGAGCGGCGCAAGGCCCAGCTGCGCATCGGCATCGAACGCAACCTGCCGGAAGACGAAATTCTGGCCCTCCAGGAACAGCTGGTCACATCCGAGCAGGAGCTGGAGGCCCGCACCCGTCTGGAGCTGTCGTTGCTGCGCCGGGAACGCGAAGTCGAACTACTGCGAACCCGCTATCAAACCACGATCGACAACCTGACCTTGCTGGAAACTCGCATCGGCCAGCTTGAGGACGGCACGATTCAGGTTTCCAAAGCACGAATTCCGGTTGAACCCTATGCCCCCAGCAGGTCATTGATCACGGTGCTGGCCGGCCTGTTCGCAATGATCGTTGGCTTCATCATCGCGCTGGTGCGCGAGGGCCTGGACAGAACGGTGCGCAGCGAAAACCAGATCTTCCGAATGACCGGCCTCAGCAACCTGGGATATATCGCCCGTCAGCGACGCAGCAAAGTGTTCGCCGGTGAGAACAAGGCGATCGAAAACCTGTTGCAGAGCCAGAAATCGCCCCTGGCCGAAGCCGCCCGGGGCATCTTGACCAATTGTATCAAGTTCCAGCATTCCAAGGTGATCCTGATCACCTCTGGCCTGCCGAACGAGGGCAAATCCTTCGTCAGCAGCGTTCTGGCGACCTCGGCGGCGGTTGACGGACTGAACGCTCTGCTGATTGATCTGGACACGCACCGTCGCGGCGCGACGAAGACGTTCATTCCGGACATGGATGAGGTGCAACTTTCGGAAATCTATTCTGACAGTGTAACCCTGCAACATGCTCTGACCACCGAAACCAAAGGGTCACTGGATCTGATCACCGCAGCCTCGCCTACGCACGAGCTGTCTGATGCCGCGTCAAACAAGCTCAAGCAACTCAAAGAAACGCTGCTGGATCAATACGATATCATTATCGTGGACACACCCCCGGCACTGGTGATGGATGAAGTGTACCGCAACGACATCCTCGCCGACGCCGTTCTGCTGGTCGCGCGCTGGGGAAAAACGCCACAGCATGCGTTGCAAGCCGCGGCAAAACGGCTTCAGTCATCCGGCTTCAATGTACTGGGTACGATTCTGAATGACGTCGACCCCAAAAAGTACCGCTGGACCACGTACGAAGGGTATTACGGTACTTACGACGACTACTAGAAAATCCGGCGACCGCGCCGTTCCGGCCACCGGGGATGTCTGGTGGCCGAGTCTGTGCTACCATGCAGGCACCGGATGCTGCGCGCGGGTACTGACCGACGTGCGGCGCGGTCGGAATACCTGACTTTGCTTGGAGTGGGTTTTGGGGAAAGCTTCTTCAAGGGCAGATGAAAACGGGGGGCTCATAATCATCGCGCTGGCACTGGTCCAGGCGGTGATTCAGACGGCTTTTCCCTTGGTTGACGTGAACTTCTCCAGTGACTCGGCGGACTACGTTCAAGCCGCAGCATATCGCGGCTTTGCATATCCTTTTTTTCTGGACCTTTTCGACGGGTTCGCGGACCCGCTGCGCGCCGCTGTTGTAGGCCAGATCTGGGTATTCTCGGCTGCTGCATGTCTGTTGTCGGTCACGCTGGCCCGGGCCACTGGCCACTCCGGTGCCGGTCTGGTCCTGCTTGGAATTCTGATCATCAACCCGATGACGATCTACTTCAACTACAGCATCCTGTCCGAGTCTCTGTTCCAGAGCGCGACATGCGTCTATCTTGCCTGTCTGGTGCAAGCGATCCACGGCCCCAAGCCCTGGCACTTTGCAGCCCTGGGCATGACAGTCGGCGCCATGATCGCGATCCGTCCAGTTGGTTTTGCTCTTTTGCCCATCCTTATCGTGGTGGTTCTTTGCGCGAGCTATATCAATGGCAGGCGCCCGTGGGCTGGGCTGGCTCTGGCAGTTCTGGGCGTCACCTTCGTGCTGCTTGCAGACCGCGCCGCTTACGATCTTCGCCACGATGAACCTCGCGAAAGCGTGCTGGGGAACGTCTTATTCGCAAAAAGCGCCATGTTCGCTGCAGGCCCAAGCCCCTATGCCCCCGATGACCCACGAACCGAAGTCTGGATTATTCTTGAAGAAGAGGGTCCGGCAGACGCACGCGAGGCGATTTCCCGGGCGCCATTTGGACCGGTCTCCTTCTTTCTGATGCACAGCTACGAAGCCAGCTTGATATTTCTGTACGAGAAGGACCGGTTGCAGTCCATTGCCGACCGAATTGGCATTCCAAAGACTGAACTCATGGCCGAAATCGGTTCAAGACGAATTCTGGCGAACCCAACGGGTTTTCTGCGGTTGCCGCTACAACACTATGCCGCCCTCTGGCAGCCCTTCTACCATGCCGTGACCGCGAACGACATCACCGCCTACATCGCGCAGAATGGGCCGTTCCCGATGGACAATGCGCTCGGCTACATCACCCGCGATGTATTTGATCCGCCGCATGCACGTCTTATCCATTCCGCGCTTGCGATAGGTTGGCTGGCTTCGATCTTGATCCTGGCGGCCTCAATCCTTTGGCTGCGCCGAAACTGGCCCGGACGTCAGATGCTGACCCTGGCTGGGTTGGGGGTGCTGAGCCTGCATGCGCTATTGTTTCTGTCTGCAACACTATCCATTGCGTCGGTAAGGTATCTTGCAGCACTTTGGCCTATCGTCGCGGTGGTCATATGTGCTAGTTTCCTTGTGGTTTTGAAGCTTTATGATCGCCGGAAGAAGCACGCAAGGCGCAGTCTGGAAATCTGACATGCCGCCCGTATTGTTCTGTTTCCCGCCTTTTCGGGTCCGGCAAATGTTGTTGTGTCGGTGAAAGTGGTTGCAATGGTAAAAGCCGGATTCAAAGACTATCTGTCCATTGCGCGCATCGACCATTGGTTCAAGAACATCTTCATTCTGCCGGGTGCCGTTCTTGCGGTCATCATGGGCGCCGAGTTCACCGGTCGGTCGGTAATCGACCTCGCCGTCGGGATCTTTTCGATCTGTCTGATCGCATCGGCCAACTATACCATCAACGAGTGGTTGGACCGTGAGTTCGACCGACACCACCCGAAGAAGAAAGAGCGTGCCTCGGTCGTGACCGAAATCGACGGCCGGATCGTCTGGTTGCAATGGCTGGGTCTGGCGATCATCGGTCTGGGACTCGCGCTGCTGATCAATACGCCGTTCTTCCTGACGGCGCTGTCCCTGCTGATCATGGGGATCATCTACAACGTCAAACCAATCCGGTCCAAGGACCGCGCCTATTTGGACGTTCTGAGCGAGGCCATCAACAACCCCATCCGGTTCTTTGCGGGCTGGTTCATTATGGTTCCGCCGATCGTGGCACCATCCAGCGTGTTGATCTCGTACTGGTTCGGGGGCGCGTATCTGATGGCGATCAAGCGCTTTGCCGAATATCGTACCATTGACGACCCGGCGCTTGCCGCGCGGTACCGCGCATCTTTCAAAGACTACGACGAGTCGAAGCTACTGGTTTCGGCGCTGGTCTACGCAATCTTGTCCACCGCTTTCCTGGGCGTTTTCCTGACCAAGTACAAAATCGAGCTTCTTCTGTCTCTGCCCTTCGTGGCGATGTTGTTCGGGCGCTATCTTGCCGTCGGGCTGGCGCGGGACTCGATCGCACAGGCCCCCGAAAATCTGTACAAACAACGCGGCCTTGTTTTTCAGGTTATTCTGCTGGTGGTGGTCATGTTCGTTCTGCTCGAGATCAAGCTTCCGTTCTTTGAACAGTTGCTTGAAATCCGGCCAGTCGGGTCATAGGTGCCGGGCAACGGACCGGCTTGCTGCCAGACTGGAGGTGATGCGCGCATGGTGAACCAGCCTTCAGATGATGTTGTTTCCGCACCGGCCCGGCGATGCTGGTTGTGCGGCACCGGCGGCCTCAGGAGGATAAAGGAAAGCACCCTGCGCGGGGATCCGACGTCGCGGAACTTTGAAATCTCGAATGCCGACTACGGTACAACCGCCGCGATCGACCAATGCGTCCGCTGCGGTTTTTGCCAATGCACGGATATGGTCGATGTCCTTAAATTCTACGAAGACCTCGAAGACCCGGCCTATGAGATGACGCGCCCCCAAAGGGCGCGGCAGAAGCGGGTGCTGCTGAACAGGCTGCCAAGACCCACTGCCGGCGCGAACCGGCTGCTGGATGTGGGGGCCGGAACCGGTATTCTGGTCGAGGAGGCCATCGCCTGTGGTTACGACGCGATCGGGGTTGAGCCGTCGCGGCGGTTTTGCGCACGCGCAAAACACCATGGCCTGCCAGTGGTCCAAGGCGTTCTTCCACATCCCGATCTGACCGGCCCCTACGATGTAGTCACTCTGGTAGACGTGGTTGAACACGTTCCGGATCCGCTGGACCTGATCACTCAGGCTGCGCGGTTGCTGGCCGATGATGGAGTACTGGTCGTCGTTACGCCCGACCGCTCGTCCCTGTTGGCGCGTATCATGGGAGACCAATGGTGGCACTATCGTGTTGCGCATATCGGCTACTTCGACCCTGAAACACTGCGCTTTGCCTTGGCCAAAGCTGGCTTGCAACAAACCGAATTTCATCGGCCGACGTGGTATTTTCCATTAGGATATCTGGTTGAAAGAGTGCATCGTTATCTACCCAGATGGGCGCGCTTCAAGGTTCCAGCACGGCTGTCTGACCTGGTGATTCCAGTGCACCTGCGGGATTCAATGATGGTCTGCGCGACCAAAACTCAAACCCGGGAAACCGCGCCCTAGACCAAAGACAGAAGAATTTTGACAACAGCCAAGGTTTTCAGAATGCCAATTGCAAAAAGGCCAAGACTGCTCGCCGTATTACATGGTTCGCTATTTGCGACTGTTCTGGCGATTGGCAGCAGCCCCGGTACGCTGCTGGCCGAGAACGCGAACCGGTCCTTTTCGGCGCAATTGCCGGATGGCTCCCAAAGAGCATTTCCCAGCGCCGAAGGGCATGGCGCCGCGGCCAAAGGTGGGCGTGGCGGGCGAGTGATTTATGTCACCACTACCGAAGAATTCGGGCCCGGCTCCCTGCGAGCATGCATCGACGCCAAAGGTCCTCGAACCTGCATCTTTCGGGTCAGCGGAACGATTACACTGGAAAAGGCGTCTCTGATCGCAAACAGTCCTTTTCTGACCATCGCCGGAGAAACCGCTCCGGGCGGCGGGATTGCGATCCGAAACGGCCCACGTCAATTGCGCCCATCACTGGAAATCCGGACGCATGATGTCATCGTGCGCCATGTTCGGTTCCGGCCCGGGCCGCACGACGTAGAGTCCTGCTGTTCAGGGGCCATTGGCGTCTACACCAAAGCCGCGCGTGACGTGATCTTCGACCACATTTCCGCCAGTTGGGGCAGCGACGAGACCATTGACTCAGAAAACGCCGAACGGCTGACCTTTCAGTGGAGCATCGTCAGCGAGCCCCTCTTGCATGGCGGACCAGGCAAAAGCAACCGGGCCCGCAACATGCTGCTGACAAAGGGCGGAGACTTCAGCATCCATCACAACCTGTTCTCTCACGGGATGTTCAGAAACCCGCAAATCGCGCCCCAGACTCCCGGGACCACGACCGAAATCGTAAACAACCTGATGTACTCGCCGATCTGGCAATATGTCGTTTCGCTGGACAATCGCTGGACCGAGCTGGACGCCAATATCATTGGCAACCTGAAGCTGTCGGGTGAAAGCATCGATTCCAATCTACTGGTGCACTTGTTCGACGGCTTCAAGAATGGCTACCGGCTGTACCTTCGGGACAATCTTGATGAAGACAACCGCAACAGCCTGGACCTTCCCGAGGAACTGGTCCTTGCCCCCGAACATCGTGTCTATGTGGTTGATGAGCCGGTCACCCCACCTCTGGTCCAGGCCGATCCGGTTTCGACAGTGTTCGAAACGGTCCTGCAAAACGCTGGCGCGACACGCCCGTCTCGCGACGCGGTGGATCAGAGGGTTGTTCAGGAGGTCCGTGACCGTTCCGGCAAAATCCTAAAGAAGAACCCTGAAAAGGTCGGCGGTTGGCCCGAGCTTGAAAGCGCCCTGCCCTATGCAGACAGCGATGTCGACGGGATGTCTGATGAATGGGAAACGCAATGGGGCCTGAATCCCACGGACCCGACGGATGCAATTGCGGATTCGGACGAAGATGGCTGGACCAACCTTGAGGAGTTCCTGCACGAATTGGCTGGCGACGGGAACGGCATGGGAAAAAGCAACCCGTGACGTGTAACGCTAGCGGCGCCGGTACCGATCGGACGCAGCCAACAGCCCCAATGCCACGATCCACGGGATCAGCATACCGCGCTGGTAAACATGGGTGTAGTTCATTGACAGCGCCGCAAAGGTCAGCGTGACGGTCACCACGGTCGCGCGCCCGTACACCCTGTTCGGCACATTATGCCGGGCCATTACGGCGTAGACGATGGCGGACCCCAAAACGAAGCACAATCCCAGCAAGGCTAGAATGCCCCCTTCGTTGGCCAGCAACAGGTACAGGTTGTGAACGGGAATGCCTTGACTGCTCAGTTCGCGATACTGTCCCGCGCCCATACCCACCAGAAAGTAATCCGGCAGAAACCGCCAGGCCTCGATCATGAGATCGGCGCGGTCTTCAAATGTACCCGCATGACTCAGGTCCCCCTCGAGCAGAGGTGACAATACCCGGTTGCGGAACGTCGGCGGAAAAATGAACTCGGCCCATTGGATACTGATCCAAGCCATCGTCGTCACAGCTGTTCCCCAGATCATCAGCACGCGCTGATTTCCGACCAGCAGCAGGAACAGAGCACCGCAGATGACCGCACCGGCAAGGCTGGAATTCGAACTTGCGTAGATCAAAGTGATGGCGAGCAGCCCGAAGAGGGCCAAGAATGGCAGTTTTCTTAGCGCACCCGTTAGCCCAAGATACCACAATACCGGGAACCAAAGCACGATCAGTCCAGCCAACCCGTTTGGATTATCCACCAACCCCGCCACGCGGTAGTTGCCGCTGACCAGCATGAAATACCGGGATTCGCCACCGGAATAGCCCACGCCATAGGCGATCATCCCGACAAGACAGTTCAAGGCAATCGAGATCACGCCGACCTTTGCAAGAGTAACCGCCTCTTCATACGGGCGGCCCAGGATCGCCAGAGGCAGAAGGACAAACGAAAAGAAATACTGCACGATGACGACGAAGGCCGACACCGGATCGCCGTGCGCGATAGAGCCGATCGACAGTCCCGCCACCATCATCAGCATGCCGATGAACCAGACCGAGGACGCGGAATGCAACGGAAACAGCGGCAGGCTGCGGTTGCACCGCAGGATCACGGCAATCGTCAGAAACATGTCGCTGGCCGTGAACAGAACCGCCGGATGGCGAAAGGCAGTGAACGTGCTGAACAGCAACGCAGTCATCAGACACGCGAATTCGATCTGCTCCAAAATCGGCTTAGGCCGGCTGATATTGTTGACTGGCACCATATTCTACAATCCAAACGGCGGTGGGTTACCTGGCCCGCAGACTGGTACCCGGAATACAAGGGTAACACCCAAGATACCTTCAAAAAACATGTTTCCGGCTCCCATCGCCCGGCTGCCGGACCGGGTCATGCCGCTGCCGGCAGCAATTGGCCCCTCAACGTCATTTCCAGACCCGTTGCAATGTCCACAACCGGCGCATAGCCGAATGCTGCCCGGGCTGCGTCCGAGGACAGATCGAAGCGGGTGAATGGCGGACTGTCTCCGGGTCGGGTTTCGATCACATCCCGGCCACCTGCGACGGACATGACCTCCTGCGCCAAATCCGCCAAGGAAACCGGACCTCCGCCGGAGATATTGAATACACCGTAAGCTTCGGCATGGGCCGATTGCAAAATCGCCCGGCTCAGGTCATGCGCATGCACAAAATCAATGCTGTTCTTTGGACCTGTTACTGTGATGTTTTGCCCCGCGGCCGCATCATTAAGCATCCGCACAAGAAACTTGTCATCAGGCAGCCCATGACCATAGAGCGCCGAAGGTCTGAGCACGGTCACTCGCGCTCCAGAAGTCTGGGCAAGCTCAGCCAGCCCCGCTTCGGCCAAACGCTTGGTTGTAGCGTAATCACCCCCAAGCGGCCCCGGGGCGGTTTCCGCGCTTTCGTCGATTCCGCGGGCATGAGGATCGCGATAAACTGACCCGCTGGACACAAAGATGAAGTGCACGTCACGATCTGCCGCCCAACGCGCCGCATTCAACGTGGCTCGCACATTGCTGTCAAACAGCACCTGCCAAGCCGAGCCGTCATCCGCAGGCCCGGCAAGGTCAATCCGGGCCGCGCAGTGCACGAATACATCCGCACCTTGCGCCAGTTGATCCAGCCTGACATGGGTGATCGCGTCCTGCAGATCCCAGTTCGACCGGTCGATCCGCGCAACAGGAATGTCACGTCGGCTTAGCCAGGCCACAAGATGGCGACCCAGCAGGCCGGTTGCCCCTGTCAGGGCAACTTTCATGGCGTCCCGCCATAGAGGCTGAACTGGGCCGGGATCTGAGGTTCCAACTGGCCGGCCTGATCCAATGTGTCTGTCATTGAACGCGGAACGACCAGCTCGCTCCAGTACCGCAGAACCATGCTGTCCCAAGCGATTTCCGGCTCATAGGGAAGGCCGCGATCGGTCTTGAGGTAACATTCGACCGGATTGAAACCCAGTTGAGCACAAAACGGTGTAGTGCCCGAGAACCGGGCATTGATTTCGAACACCTTGGGTACTCCGTCGTCGCCAAGGCGCAGCTGAAAATTGCAGGCCCCTTCGACGTCCAGCTTGCGCGCGATAGCTGTGACATAGTCTTCGATCACCGGGTTCCGCTCGGGAATGGCCCGATATGTATCGCCCGACCGAAGCACTCGGCGCAGTGCCAGAACCGGCGACAGGCTCCCCTTCGCCCCGACGATCGTGCACGTAAACTCGCGCGCGTCATCGCCGATCAGTTCCTGTACGATGGTTGCCGCTAGATCACCAGGGTAGTTGGCCAGCTCTTCCCGAGAATTCACCCGCTCGACCCCGATGGACCGAAACCCGACCGCCGGTTTGGCAATAACCGGGTAGACCAGATCATCCATTTCCAAAGCCTCGGCCATAGGCCAAGTGCGCGGATAGGGCAGCCCGTTATTCGCCAAAAAAGCCGAGGTCAGCCCTTTGTCATCGGCAATACGCACCGTCTCTGGACTGTTGACCACGACCTTTGTCCCGAAATGTTCCGCAATGCGATCCCGGTTTTCGGCACACAATGCCAGTTCGATATCCGTTCCGGGGAAATAGTAGTCTACGGACTCTGACTGAAATATCCGCGCCAGTGAGTCGAGATATCCCGGCGAGCGGCACCCTTCGACCAGAAAGGCTTTGTCGCAGGCATAAAGGCCGGCGGATAGGGCGGACATGTCGGCGCCAAGAATACGCAGCGGCAAATCAGAAATCAGCCTGAGCGACTTGATGATGCCCTGGCCCACACCGCCACCCGCACCCGTTACCAAAACCGTGATCAATTCATTTCTCCATGAATGAAATAAGCCGTTCCTTTGTCCCCTGACTGAGGTCAGTGGCCTGAATATCCGCGCGGATCTGTTCCAGATCGAAGCTGATCGACGGGATGTCGATTCTCACCTGGTCGCCATCCAGCTCGAGGGTCAGATAAGACAGACCCGTGCCCCGCCCCTGCCCGACCGCTCCGGGATTCAGCAGTAGCACAGACCCTTCCGGAATCCTTATCCACTTGCGTTGATCCGCAGGTGTCGGTCTTCCGGCTTCGTCGATCATGACGGCAAAGGCCCGGTGCGAATGCCCAAAGACCCCGACCGTTTTTCCCATTTGTCGCAAGGCCGCTGCCGCTGGTGCCCATTGATCCGGTTTCGAGACATAGGACCAGTCCCCATAATCGTAAGGGTTGGCATGTGAAAACAGGATCGGCCCCATGCTATGGCGGTCGGCCCAGGGGTATCGGTCGGCCAACGGTGGGTCGCCCCGGACCTCACCATGAGTCCACTCGACGGACTCCAACACAAATCCTGCAATGTTGTCGTAGAAGGACGGGTTACCTTTATCCAGATCGAAATAGAACTGGTCGTGGTTGCCGCGGATGAACACGCAGTTTTGGCGAGCCATCAGTTGGTCGGTCAGTTCCAACACCTGCCGAGGGCGCACACCATATGTCAGCAGATCGCCCAACATGACGACGACATCCGGCGCAAAAGCTTCGGCCTTTTGGATCGCGGTCGCATACGCCGTGGCGTTTCCATGTATGTCGGACAGTACCGCGATCTTCAGCGTACTCATGACCACTCTCCGCCGACCGTGTCCGGCAATCTAAATCCAGCGCCAGCCCTGGTTCCAATTTCTGGGAACACAGGAGCTCTGAAACACCCTTTAACAAATCAACTGCACAGTCCGGCCGAACCGTTCGACGGTGCAAACTTTCTGGGATGATACCGGCTGAGAACCGTGCCGCAACTCCCTTTGTCCAACCCAAGTCGCGCTGGAACTGTTCAGGTCCGGCCAATCAAGCAAAAGCAAACAATAGCGCAGGAAAATAATAACTGTCGCCTGATCCGACGAAATAAAAAGGCCGGGCTCATTCGCCCGGCCTTCTGAATTCAGCCAATGATCGCGTTCAGTGTCGCGCTGGGACGCATCACCGCCGCAGTTTTGGTGCGATCGCCGTGGTAGTAGCCGCCCAGATCTGCAGGTTTGCCTTGAGCGGCCAGCAGTTCGGAGAGTATCTGCTCTTCCTTCTCCGCCAGTTCTTTGGCGATCGGAGCAAAATGCGCGGCCAGTTCAGCATCGTCCGATTGCGCGGCCAGCGCCTCGGCCCAGTAGCGGGCGAACCAATAGTGGCTGTCGCGGTTGTCCGGCTCGCCAACCTTGCGGCTGGGCGAGCGGTCGTGGTCCAGGATGCCCTGCGTTGCGGCCTCGGCCGCAGCGCCCAGAACGGCGGCCTTGGCGTTCCCGCGGCTGTCGGCCAGGAAGTTCAGCGATTCACCCAGTGCGCAGAATTCGCCCATCGAGTCCCAACGCAGGTGGTTTTCCTCGACCAGCTGCTGAACGTGCTTGGGCGCCGAGCCACCTGCACCGGTTTCGAACAGGCCGCCGCCATTCATCAGCTTGACGATCGACAGCATCTTGGCCGAAGTGCCCAGTTCGAGGATCGGGAACAGGTCGGTCAGATAGTCGCGCAGCACGTTGCCCGTGATCGCGATGCTGTCCTTGCCGGCGGTGATGGTTTCCAGCGACTTGCGGGTCGCCTCACGCGGCGCCAGGATCAGGAACTTGTCGGCTACGCCCGCAGCCTCGAGCGCCGGCTTGACGTATTTGATCAGCTCGGCGTCATGGGCGCGGTTCGCATCCAGCCAGAAGATCGCCTCGGAGCCGGTCAGACGCTGACGGTCCATCGCCAGTTGGATCCAGTTTTCAATCGGGGCTTTCTTGGCAGTGCAAGCGCGCCAGATGTCACCCTTTTCGACCTCATGCGAATGCAGGGTTTCGCCATTTGCCAGAACGACGCGGATCGTGCCCTCGGCGGGCGCCTCAAATGTGGTCGGGTGGCTGCCGTATTCCTCGGCCTTCTGGGCCATCAAGCCCACGTTGGCCACCGAACCGGCGGTCGCCGGGTTCAGCGCACCGTTGGCTTTGAAGAAATTGATGGTCTCGTCATAGACCGGCGCATAGCAGCGGTCGGGGATCACGCAGTTGGTGTCGCCCTTCTTGCCGCTCTCGTCCCAGCCCTTGCCGCCCGCGCGGATCACGGCGGGCATCGAAGCGTCAATAATCACGTCCGACGGCACGTGCAGGTTGGTGATGCCCTTGTCACTGTCCACCATGTACATCGAGGGTCGATCGACCTTGACCGCATCGATCGCGGCCATGATCTCGGCATCGTCCTTGACGCGGTTCAGCAGATCGCCCAGGCCCGAATTCGGGTTGACGCCCAGCTGTGCCATGCGGTCACCGAATTTTTCGAACACCGGCGCCAGCCACGACTTGACGGCATATCCAAAGATGATCGGGTCGCTGACCTTCATCATCGTTGCCTTCATGTGCAGCGAGAACATGGTGCCGTCTTTCTTGGTGTCCTCGATCGCGGCATCCAGGAACTCCGACAGCGCCTTGACCGACATGAAGGTTGCGTCCGCAACGGTGCCCTCTTCCAGCGACCAGCCGTCTTTCAGGACGGTAACACCACCGTCCTTGCCCACGAATTCGATCCGCGCATCACCGGCCTGATCGGCGGTGATGGTGGCCGATTTCTCGTTGGCATAAAAATCATTGCCCGGCATCGACGACACCTTGGTCTTGCTGTCGGCCGACCATTCGCCCATCGAGTGCGGGTGCTGTTGCGCATAACGTTTCACCGCCTTGGCGGCGCGGCGGTCGCTGTTGCCCTCGCGCAGAACCGGGTTCACGGCCGAGCCCTTGATCGCGTCATAGCGGGCGCGGATTTCTTTCTCGCCGTCGGCCTTGGGGTCCTCGGGATAGTTCGGGATGTCATAGCCCTGCCCCTGCAGTTCCTTGATGGCAGCGACCAGCTGCGGCACCGAGGCCGAGATGTTGGGCAGCTTGATCACGTTGGCCTCGGGGGTCTTCACCAGCTCACCCAAGGCGGCCAGATCGTCGGGTTGACGCTGCTCTTCGGTCAGGTTTTCGGGGAAGGCCGCGATGATGCGCCCGGCCAGCGAAATGTCCTTGGTGCCGACGCTGACGCCCGCAGCCGAGGCGAATTTGCGGATGATGGGCAGGAACGAGGCACTGGCCAGCTCCGGCGCTTCGTCTACGATGGTATACAATATGTCGAAGTTCGATTTTTCTGCCATGTTCCCTTACCTTTTTTAAGCCTTTCAGGGGCGTGCGATCCGAGAGTTGTGCCGCGTGCAGCGCGGCGTGCGAGGAGCGTGAATGCTGTTCCGCTCCGGGGTGACTCTGATTTGACAGGGCTTCCCTTAAATCACCCGAGGCCCGGGATCAATCGCATCTGAACGCGCATTTTGACCCAGTTTGCGCAAAACCGCGCAAATGCTCGTATTTTCAGCCCGCCGACGATACGCGACGCCTTTCCCTTGGCGCGGGCGCTGGCTAAGACGGTTCTCCAACCCGAGATCAAGGAGGCCCCGTTGGACCGCATCGCCCGTACCATCGCCACCGAAATCAATGCCCGGCCGCAGCAGGTCGAAGCGGCGGTCAAGCTGCTGGACGAAGGCGCCACCGTGCCCTTCGTGGCGCGCTATCGCAAAGAGGTGACGGGCGGGCTGGACGACAGCCAGCTGCGCACCCTGTCCGACCGGCTGGCCTATCTGCGCGAGCTCGAGGCGCGGCGCGAGACGATCCTGAACTCGATCAAGGATCAAGGGAAGCTGACCGACGATCTGGCCAAATCCATTGCCCGCGCCGAAACCAAGGCACAGCTGGAAGACATCTACCTGCCCTACAAACCCAAGCGTCGCACCAAGGCGATGATCGCGCGGGAAAACGGGCTGGAGCCGCTGGCCGACGCGATCCTGGCCGACCGCAGCGCCGACCCCGAAGTTCTGGCCCAGGCCTATGTGAACGAGGCCGTGCCCACCACCAAGGACGCGCTGAATGGCGCGCGTGACATCATCACCGAGCGTCTGACCGAAGACGCCGCCCTTCTGGGCGAGCTGCGCAGCTTCATGCAGGCCGAGGCGCTGCTGACCTCGAAGGTGATCGAGGGCAAGGAACAGGAAGGCGCCAAATTCAGCGACTATTTCGACCATGCCGAGCCCTGGGCCAAGGTGCCCTCGCACCGGGCGCTGGCGATGCTGCGCGCCTCGAAAGAGGGGATCGTGACGCTGGACATTGCCCCCGACCCCGAAACCGGCGCCGCCCGGGCCGAGGCGATCGTTGCCGCCCATTTGCAGACGCGCGGCGACGGGCCGGGCGATGTCTGGCTGCGCAAGGTCGCAGGCTGGACCTGGCGGGTGAAACTGTCGCTGTCGATGATGGTCGAGCTGATGGCCGATCTGCGCAGCCGCGCCCAGGAAGAGGCCATTCAGGTTTTTGCGCGCAATCTCAAGGACTTGCTGTTTGCCGCTCCAGCGGGCCCCCGCCCCACCCTGGGGCTGGACCCGGGCATCCGCACCGGCGTCAAGGCTGCGGTGGTGGATGCGACGGGCAAGCTGGTGGCGACTGACACGCTGTATCCTTTCCAACCCAAGAACGATCTGCGCGGCGCCCAGGCCACCATCCTGAACCTGATCGCAGCCCACAAGGTCGAGCTGATCGCCATCGGCAACGGCACCGCCAGCCGCGAGACCGAACGGCTGGTGGCCGACACGCTGAAACTGCTGCCCAAAGAGGTGCAGGCCCCCACCAAGGTCGTAGTATCCGAGGCCGGGGCCTCGGTCTATTCCGCCTCGGAACTGGCCGCGCGCGAGTTTCCCGATCTCGATGTCTCGCTACGTGGAGCGGTGTCGATCGCCCGCCGCCTGCAGGACCCGCTGGCCGAACTGGTCAAGATCGAACCCAAGAGCATCGGCGTCGGCCAGTATCAACACGACGTTGATCAACACCGGCTGGGCCAGTCTCTGGAAGCCGTGATCGAAGACGTGGTGAACGCCGTGGGCGTCGATCTGAACACCGCTTCGGCGCCGCTGCTGGCCCATGTCTCGGGCCTGGGTCCCGGTCTGGCCGAAGCCATCGTGGCGCATCGCGACCTCAATGGCGCGTTCCGGTCGCGGCAGGATCTTCTGAAGGTCGCGCGCCTCGGCCCCCGCGCTTTTGAACAATGCGCGGGCTTCCTCCGCATCCGCGACGGGGACGAGCCGCTGGACGCCTCAGCCGTCCACCCCGAGGCCTATGACGTGGCCCGCCGCATCGTGCAGGCCTGCGGCCGCGACATCCGCCAGATCATGGGAAATGACGGTGCGCTGCGTGGTCTGCGTGCCGAACAGTTCGTGGATGACCGGTTCGGCCTGCCCACGGTGCGCGACATCTTTGCTGAATTGGAAAAACCCGGCCGCGACCCGCGTCCCAGCTTCGTGACCGCCAGCTTCAAGGAGGGCGTCGAAGAGATCACCGACCTCAAACCCGGCATGGTGCTGGAAGGCACCGTCACCAACGTCGCTGCCTTTGGCGCCTTCGTCGATATCGGCGTGCATCAGGACGGGCTAGTGCATGTCAGCCAGTTGGCCGACCGGTTCGTGAAAGACCCGCATGAGGTGGTCAAGGCCGGTCAGGTCGTGCGCGTCCGGGTCGTTGAAGTGGACGTGCCGCGCAAGCGGATCGGGTTGAGCATGCGCAAGAATGGCGGAGCTTCTGCCCGGCAAGATCACGACGTCAAAGGCCAGAATGCGCGCGAAAGGAAGAAAGGCATCCCGAAATCACAGCGCGCAAAATCTTCTAATAATGCGCAGCACAGCGCGATTGGGGATGCGCTGCAAAATGCACTAAAAAATCAATAAGCCCCCTGCCCCGCCTGAGACTCAGGCGGGGGTTTCCGTCTGGAACGCATCGGGCTCCAACTCCTCCCAAAAGGCAAAAATGGCATTGGCGTTCAAACCTGATCGCCATCCGTGTTGCCGGAAGTTCTCACGGTCTAGCTCGTCGGACAAAGTCGACATGAACAAGCGTTTGTCGGCATCCCGTTGAGTGGGGTTTCGCCGCGAAACCAGGTCTTCGACGATGGCCAGCTTGCGGGCACGCTCCGCGCGCTCCGCCACGCGCGCGGCATAAGCTTGATCTTCGCGTGCCTTCTCTTCCTCTCGCTGCTTGGCTGCGGCCAGCGCCTCGGGACTAGGCGGTTTCACTGTCTCTGCCGCAGGGGCCTTGTAGTCATCGCGCAGGGCGGCCGAAAGATACCCAAGCGTTGATTTCACGTCCCCCTGCCCGGCTACATAGTCCAGCTTCTGCTGCACGTAATCCTCACCATGCTCAGAGATCCACTGACGCGCCAGCCGATCGGACACCCCTTGTTTGCGCAAGGTCTTGTAGACCGCCAGGTTGCGCACCCCATCGCTGTCGTCGATCTCGAACATTGCCTTCTGCGGGTTCGCCTTGATCAGGAACCGAATGTCGGTGACGCTGCGGCCCTTCTTACGGAACTCGGGCTCGATCAGAATATCCGAGCTTTTGTTCACCTCAGCCACTGCGGGTTTGATGATCTTGGCATTCAGGTGTTTGAAGCTTGTGTAATAGTCGCTGCCGTCCACACCCATCAATTTGCGGAACACCTCGAGCGTCCACCACCCGGTCGACCCGGTACGGACGAAACGATAACAGTTTTCATACAAGGCCAGCCCGTGCCCCGAGCTGAAATTGCGCTGGATATGCACATTGATCAACGCATAGATCTTCGGATCGTACAGCTTCTGCGCCAAGGCCGGAGAATAGGCGTATTCGCAGATCCCGCCCTTGAGCTTGGCGAAACTCAGCAACGACGACACGCCCCACTCTTGCCGACCTTTTTCATCGAGCATGTCCCATTCGGCCACTGTCTCGGCAAGCGCTCTCAGGCTTGCGCGCAACGTATCGAAGTCGTTCGAGTTGTAGCCCACCATCATCGCCAGGGTGCGGGCATCGATCGTATGGGTCTGCGCCGTGGTCAGTGAGTCGTAGGCATTGAGAAGCAACACGTTGGACAGCTTGCGCTGCAACAGCGTCAGCTTGCCGCTGATATGGATCGCGGCCACATTCTTTTTCACCGTTTCCCGACGCAAAGCGCCTGAGAGGTGATCCATGTCCAGTTGTGTATCCGGCATGATTCTGCCCGGCTGCTCGTTTCCAAAGTTTGTGACACAAAAGGTACCCGTGGATCAACTGAATTTGGGTCCCCATATGCAGGACGGAGTGAATCCCGTAGACAGGTACCTATCCGAATCGGCGTCCCAGTTATCCGCAGAAGCGGAGGCCAAATGGTTCAAACTTGGAGTCGTGACCCGCGTAGGCGGCGATCAACGCAATCGGATTAGACCCTAAATAGTCCACGATAGAGCCGAACCGCGAATCGGTGCCCTACTCCCCGGATTCGGGACCCTTTGATCCTGTATACGGGTGCCTTTGATCCCGAAGCCTGGAACCCTTGGTCCTGTATCCGGGTGCCAAGGCGACCACAAACACATGATTTATTTATGTTTTCCATCAGCAAAGAATCTAAAACTCTTAAAAAGAATAAACTCTTTGGTGTGCCCATTTCTGGAAATAAATGCAGGTTTCGTCGCGAAACCGAACTCTTCCGCATTCTTCTGTGGGAAACTGCTCTTTCGGGGATAGCGCAGAAGGTAAATGTTCGGTACATTTCCTGATATACGCCGGAAAGGCGAACATTATTCGAGGCATCGACAGTGACAAAATCTAAACAACCTGCTCTACCGCCGTACTTCAACTTGGATCCGGCCAAGGCTGCATCAAAGCTACCCGATCCTATCGGGACATCTCGATTCGCAAAAGCTGCAACCTTCTGTGCCAAAGGGCGCGAAGATCTGGCCCGCCGGGGGTATGCGCCCGATGGCGAAAAGCGCCTCCGCCGGTTTTCGATTTGGGAGATTACCAAGTACCTGATCCCGGTGGCTCCGGCCCACCTGCGCCGCGTCCTCAAGGCAAATCCTGACCTCCCGCAAGGCGAAGGCGAAGCAGGATCGAAATGGTTCACCCTCGAAGAAGTTCTGACCTTGAGGCGCCATTTCGCGGCCGAAGGTGTAAGCACCAAGGAATACCTGCCCTTCCGGCCGGAAAATCTGCCGGCAAAAGTTGTTGCCGTTGCCAATTTCAAAGGTGGCGTGGGCAAGACGTCGACCGCTGCTCATCTGGCAATGTCGGCCGCGTTGGACGGTTATAAAGTTCTGGTGATTGATCTTGATAGCCAGGGATCCATGACGTCCATCCTGGGTGGTCGCGTCGCGGATGAATGGCAGACGGTTTTCCCCTTGATCGCAAAAGACTATGCGCGCGCAGTTCAGGAGGAAAACAGGGTCCGCGCCGCTGCCGGTCAACCCGAGATCCCATTGGATGAAACTCTGCAAGAGGCACTGAGAACCCAACCTCAAGATGTCATCCAGAAGACCCACTGGCCCAACATTGATCTCATTGGTGCTCAACTCAACCTGTACTGGGCTGAATTTCAGATTCCGGTCTGGCGGATGGGGCTTCGCAGTTGGCCGTTGTGGGACGGGCTCACCAACTTCTTGCAGGACGAGGCCGTATTGAATGATTACGACATCGTGTTCCTCGATACTCCTCCTGCACTTGGGTACCTAACGATCAATGCGCTGGCCGCAGCGGATATTTTGCTGGTGCCGCTCGGAGCTTCATTCCTGGAATTTGATTCCACCGGGCGCTTCTTCGACATGCTCTACACCACGTTCGCCAGTATCGAGGATGGCGAGAACGCGGCACAAAGGGCAGCTGGCTTGCCCGAACTCAAGTTCGAATGGGATGTCGTGCGCGCGATCATCACCCGGTTCGACGCCAGTCAGCAGACGGACATGGCCAACGTGATACAGGCGTATTTCGGTGATTTCATGAACGCCTATCGGCAGGATTACACCGCTTTGGTAGGGCAGGCCGGAGAACAGGTGAACGGAATCTACGAAGCGGACTACCGTGACTTTAACCGCGACACCTATGTCCGGGGGCGAGAGACTTTCGATCGAACTTACGCGGAATTCAAAGAAGTGCTGATCGGGTGTTGGTGGCGCGACGCCCAGATGGGAGGACAGGCAGATGGCTAAACGCAGAAGACTGACGGCGCCGGATGCGGCGGAGCTTGAACAACTCGAGGCTGGTTTCGCCGCGAAACCCTCGATCAGTCCGTTCGAGGCCAACCCGTCAACTCCGCCAATCGCGCAGGTCGCGGCCGAGGCCGCGACGCTGAATGGCATGGCAGCAGTGACCGACCGTGCAACCCTTGCAAAAGACCAAGGCGACGCTGCGCGCTGGCGGGATGCCCAGGACGCCGGTCTGGTCGCAGAGATGGTGCCCATAGATCAGATCGATGCCGATTTCTTGCGGCGCGACCGCATGGTCGATGACGAAGAGGCAATGTCCGAACTGCTGGAATCTCTGCGCTCCAACGGGCTGCGGACGCCGATCGAGGTGACCAAAACCGAGGATGGCTATGGCCTGATATCGGGCTATCGCCGGTTGGACGCCTTCCGCCGTTTGGCCGGCGGTGACCCGAAATTCGCCCAAATTCCCGCGTTCGTGCGCCAGGCTGGCGCAGGGCAGGGGGCGTATGTTTCGATGGTCGAGGAGAACGAACTTCGATCAAACCTCAGCCCGTATGAACGTGGGCGCATCGCTGTCCTCGCTGTGGGGCAGGGTGTGTTCCCGTCGACCGAAGCCGCCGTGGATGTTCTGTTCGCCGCAGCCTCCAAGGCCAAAAGGTCCAAGGTCCGCAGCTTTGCGGTGGTTCACGAGGCCTTGGGCGACTTACTGCAGTACCCGGTTGCGTTGTCGGAAAAGGCAGGTCTCAGGATTGCCGCGGCTATCCGGGATGGCGCGCAGGCCAAGCTGAGGGAGGCCTTGTCCCGGGGTGAGGCCACGGACCCGAAATCGGAACTGACGGTGATAGAGGCTGCGTTGAAAGACGCGCCTGCACCGACTCAGGAAAAGCCGCGTGGGGGCCGCCCGAAACAGATTCAACGGCTGCCTATTCAGACGCTGCCCAAAGGCGGAGAATTGCGAGCAGAGGTATCAGCGGGCGAATTGCGGATACATCTTCGCGGCCGGACTCTGAGCGTAGACGAAGCCGCGCGGTTGTTGGAACGGCTAGTTGAGCATTTGGGCTGACCATTTTTAACCATTGGTTTGGCCTGTGCTTCCACCGGCCAAACCTTCCTGTAAACAGGTACCTTTCCGCCACTTCCCCTGTAGTATGCAAAAAGGCCTAATTATGATCATTATGACAGACGCTCGGTTTGTTTCCAGTACGCCGGCGTTTGACCATTTTGACGCCGAACCGCCACCGCTATGAGTAGCGGAGAGACAGACTGAAACTTGGGTAGTGTGAACGTCGGCTGGGCCAATTCTGGCTGGATGCGTTCTTGATTGAATCCCGCTTGGCCCGAAGGTGCATTTTTGCCAGCCAGTAGACGCAAATTCCGACTTGGGATAGGTTCGTGTTGGGGCAACAATGCGGGCGTTCCGCCTTGCATTGGCAATTAATACGCAACGCGCTGACTATAAGGGCCGGCATACGGTCGGACATATTTTAGCTTCGTCAGAAACCAGGTCTCTCTGACTGACGCCGATTGGACAAAAGGCAAAGCACATTGAAGTAATTTCGACCGAGGACTGAAGATGGCTGACATCAAGGCGTGGTTGGAGAGGTATTCCCTTGAGAAGTACCATGATGTGTTCGCCTCGAACGCGATCGAATTGGATGTTCTTGCCACCCTCACTGAAAATGACCTTGTCGAGCTTGGACTGAACCTCGGGGATCGCAAACGCATGATGCGGGCGATCGAGGCGCTTCGCTCGGATCAAGGTGGCGTTTCACATTCCGAGAATGCTCTCACGTCATCGCAAACTGGGCCTCACGCGCCTCAACCCACGGCATTGGAAGGTGTCCCCGAACGCAGGTATCTGACTTTGGTCTTTGTCGATCTCGTTGGATCGACTGAATTGTCCAGTCATCTGGATCTTGAGGAGTACCGCTCCGTTCTGCACGACTATCAAGCCCTTTGTTTTGATGTCGTGACCCGGCACCAGGGGCACATTGCCCAATTCATCGGAGATGGAGTGGTTGCTTATTTCGGTTATCCGACGGTCGAAGAGAACGATGCGGAAAGGGCTGTTGCCGCCGGACTGGAAATCTGCGGCTCCATTGGTCGTATCAAACACGGCAAGGGTGAGGTCATCGGGGTTCGGGTTGGGATTTCTTCCGGGGAAGCCGTGGTTGACAATCACTCGACTTTGGGAGGTCTGGTGGTCGGTGAGGTGCCGAATTTGGCGGCCCGTATCCAGGAACTGGCGGACCCTGGGACGGTCGCCATCAGCGAGCACACCAAGCTGCTGATCGGGAGCAACTTTCGCTGCGAGTGGAAGGGGAAGCAAAGCCTCAAGGGGTTTGAGAACCCGATCGGCATCTGGAAAGTTCTGAGTGCGGAAGAGCCGATGCTGCGGTTTCAGGCGCGTCCCGGAGTTCAAGGCTCGCCCTTCGTCAACCGGGTCGATGAGGTCGCGACGATCAAGAAGCATTGGCAGGCCGCACTGAATGGAGAAGGGCAGGCGGTTATGGTTTCCGGTGAGGCCGGCATCGGAAAATCGCGTCTTGTCGAGGAAGCGACCCGCGGATTCGAAGAGCAACAATATCTGCGGCTTGGGTTCCAATGCTCGCCCAACCACGAGCGAAGTGCCCATTTCCCGGTTCTCAGCTGGATCAGCCACATGGCCGATTTCCGCAGAACCGACTCCGACCAGCGGAAGCTGCGCAAACTCAGGCAACTGTTTCAGGAATGGTCGGAGGTTCCGGAAGACTATCTTCCTTTGTTTGCCTATGCCATGTCGTTGCCGGTGGAGGCCGAGGAAGACCTGCTGAAACTGCCCTTTGACCGGCTCAAGCAGCAGTTTCAGGAGGCCTTGGTGCAGACCGTTGCTGCGCTGGCGCGGCATCGACCGGTTCTGTTGCTGTTTGAAGACCTGCATTGGATCGATCCCTCGACTGAGGAAATCATCGCTTTGTTGATCGAGCGCTTCAGGTCCATGCCCGTCATGATCATGTGCACGTTCCGCCCGTCCTACCATCCACCGTGGGAAGGCCGGGAGGGTGTCGTCCCGCTGACGATTTCCCGCCTCGACCGGGACCACGTCCACCAGATGCTGGATGCGCTTTTGCAGTCCAAGCAAGTGACACAGACCATGAAAGACCGGATCGCGAACAGGACGGATGGTGTCCCTCTGTTTGCGGAAGAGATGGCACGAATGATCCAGGACGGGTTCTTCGACCAGATGGACGCGTCCGCAATGCAGATGCAACAGGCACTGCCATCGACGCTCAAGGAACTGTTCTGGGCCATGTTCGACCGGCTGAGCACGGCCCGCGATATCGTGCCGGTCTGCGCCGCCATTGACCGCAACATCCTGCCTGCGATGGTCAGTTCGGTCAGCGGTCAATCGTACGAGGCAACCCTGCGCATGTTGGACGAGTTGGTCGAAGCGCAAATATTGGTGCGGCGCGGGGTCAATATGGGAGGTGCCTATGCGTTCCGCCACGCTTTGATACGGGACGCGGCCTATGACCTGATGTTGCCCAGTCGGGCGCGGGCGGTGCACAGCCGGATCGCCGAGGTCCTCGACACTTCGTTCAGTGACCTTGTGGGTCAGAACCCTGAATTGCTGGCCCAGCACTATGCCCGCGCGGACATGCCCAAACAGGCCCGGGACGCGTGGCGCCGGGCGGCAGTCATCTCGGGCGAGCGATTTGCCAACGAAGAAACCATCCACCATCTCAATGAAGCCTTGACCGAGAACGACAAAATCACCCCAAGCCCCGAACGGGATCGAGAAGAGATTTCGCTGCGCAAGATGCTGAACGTGGCCCTCAGTACCAGGGCGTTCGGGTCGAAAGAGGTTTTGGCCAATCTGGACCGGTTCCGCCACCTGCTTGACCGTTCCTCCGCCAGTGTGACGGATGCGTTTTTGGCCGTGCATGTGCAGTTCGGTGCTCAGTTGACTCTGGGCGATCCGAGGGGCGCGTTGGCTTTGTGTGATTACCTGGAGGAGGTCGCACGGCGCGCGGAAAACCCGACGATGGAGGCGCTCGCGGCGCACAATATCGGCATGAGCAACTTCATGCTCGGCCGTCTGGAGGTCGCCATTTCTGCTTTCGATCGAGCGATTGCGTTGCGCGGGGCAACTGATCCGGACGATCTGCTGAATTATCACGAGGCAGACATATACTTGGTTGATCAGGCGATGCGGTGCTGGGCCGTGGCGCTGCAAAGCGGAGACGGCGAAACGTTTCGCGCCGAGCTAACGGAACTGGCTGAGCGGATCAGTCGTGAACCACACGATTTCACGCGTTGCTACGGGCTGAACATCCTGGCGACCATCTATCAGATATTGGGCGACACAAGTGCATTGCTGAATATGGTCAACCGGGCTCTCGAGATCAGTGGGCAACGGGAGTTCCACTACTGGGATGCCTGGGGCCGCATCCTGCACGGCTGGGCGCGGGCATCAGAAGGTCACCCTGCCGAGGGGATCGCCGAGATCTCGGCCGGGATCGACGCCTATGTTGATACAGGTTCAACTCAGATCGTTCTCTACGCTCAGACGTTGCTCGCAGACGCGCACTTGATGGCCGGAGAGATCGCTGAAGGCTTGAAGGTGATCGAATTTGTGCGAGCGGGTGAGAAATCCTGGAGTGTCCGGTACCAGCTCCCATTCACCGACCGGGTCGAGGCGGCCTTGCGCAATGCGCAGTCCGAAGTCGCAATGAAGTGAGCCACCCGGTCGACGCACTTTTCGTGCCAAGTTTTTGGTCTGGACATAACTTCAACCGAACTGCCGAAAGGTGCGATTATTGAAACATATACGAAAATTTGATAGTGTTTGACGGCATTGTTTCGATTTTTAGATCAAAAAACTGGGGATAATCATGTTCAGACTTAAGGCTTTAGGCGTTTCAATTCTTTGCGCAGCGATGGCGCTTGCAATCCACGGACCAGCAACGGCACAAGAGATTTTGTCCGAAGACGGAACCGTAAAATTTGAAGATGGGATACCGCAGTACTCCGGCGGCACCGAGTTGTTTACTTTTCAATATCATCAAGTCATCGATGAAAATGATCCTGAGAACCTGCTGTTTTCAGCTGACCGTCAGTTGGTTTCCTTGGATCCCGTTGAACTCTTCCGTGAATACGGAGACTCCACGCGGGTTTTGGAAGCCCCCGGAATGTCGGCGCTTATGGCGCAGTCCCTGGAAGGCGGTTTTGCGTCGTCCTTTTCGGACATGGTTCTGACGGAACTTGCGGTGCTGCAGAAAAATTGTGTCGTCAACGGCGCTCCGATCCAAAGTGCCACCATCAAGCCGGTTTACAGCGTTCTGAGGCTTCACACGAACCCGATTAGAACAAACGCCGTGCTGAACATTTTTTCGTACAAATTGCTGGAATGCAGTGAAGACGGAGTTGATATTTCCATTCCTCTCAAGCGCCGGTGGGTAATCTCGATTGGTTCCGGGTTGGAACAGGGGCCGATCGACAAGACAATCGGTGGGGTCCAGATGACCTATAAGATGTTCGCGCAGGGTAAATCGATCAAGCTGATGGCTTATTACTCCAATCTGACACTGCATGGCGAAAGATGGGGACCGGATATGCGTCTAATTTCCGGGTTCGACCAACTCGGCAATGTCGACCCCAGAAACAAGTACTACACTCCGAAGGCCGCAAGTTGCCTTGATATCGACTTCAAGAACAAGCCGCCGAATGATGTCGACGTGTGGTCTGTTGCGCCCAGCGACATGAGGTTCTGCGCCCGTGGATGCATTCCCGGAGATGTAAGCGCTACCAAGTAAGGCTACTTCTGTTCCGGTTTGACCATACCGCGGACCCTGCGCCGCGACATTTCTCGTCTGATCAAGGCGCAGGGTTTCCCAAAATTTCCCCGTCCGCGATCAGGCGGCACACCCTGATCGGAGATCGAGACATTTTCAGGCATGGCGCCTGTTTGCCAGGACAGGTCGATCGGGATGCCGCCACGTGGATACCAGTGCCTTCCAATCCGGAACCACCGCTGCGTCGGAAACCTGACCCGGCGCCGGGCAATGGAAACGGTGCAGTTCTCTTGGAAGGAGCCGTGGTTTCGGAACGTTCCCAGAAACAGTTTCAGAGACTTCGAACTGACAAGCCAGCCCCCCGAATTCAATCGATCACCAGATGACCATAGTCAGCCTGTCCATTCATCGGGCAGAGCGAAGTGAATTCGGGCGCGGTGAACCTCACGCACTATTCGAAATCGGCTTGTGGAATCTGAACCCTTGTTTTGCAACTCGTTTACGCTGCAACCGGGATGCGCAGTGTTTAACGGTGGGCAAGCTACTGCCAAGCCGATCTGTTTCGTGGTCTCTGAGTTTCCTGCCGAGTTTTACGCATTTCGGGGTGGCCGGCGGGTCAGCGCATGACAAAAGGATCAGGAATAGGGTCGTCGCTGGTGCGCAGCCAAACGGACTTGATTTTGGTGTAGTCCAATGCAGCCTGCAGCCCGCCCTCGCGCCCATGCCCCGACAATCCATGCCCCCCAAACGGAGCGATCGGACTGACTGCGCGGTAGGTGTTGACCCAGACAATGCCGGCTCGGATTGACCGAACCACCCGATGGGCCCGCGTGAGGTTTTGCGTGAACACGCCCGAGGCTAGGCCAAACCGGGTATCGTTTGCGATCGCGATGGCCTCATCCTCTGTTTCGAAGGAAACGACCGACAGGACGGGGCCGAAGAATTCGCGCGTCATGCAATCAGCATCGCGCGCCCGACTGCAATCCAGAATGGTCGGTGGAAAGTAGAATCCCGCGCGATCAAGTGGCTGGCCGCCAGTAATCAATTGCGCGCCTTGGGCCTGCGACCGGGCGACAAGTTCGGCGGCCCAATTCTGCTGCCGCTGCGTGCACAGGGGCCCGACTTCGGTCGCCATGTCATCCGGTGCGCCGATCACGACCGCTTCGGCCTTTTGCCTCAGACGGTCCAGGACCGCGTCCTTGATCGATGCCTGAACCACAAGCCGCGAACCGGCAACGCAGCTTTGACCCGACGCTGCGAAAATTCCGGAGACCTGAGCGTTGACCGCGCTGTCCAGATCCGCATCCTCGAACACGATAAAGGGCGACTTTCCACCCAACTCCAACGAGGTAGACGCCAGATTCTCTGCCGAGTTTCGCACGATATGCCGCGCCGTTTCCGGCCCGCCGGTAAAGGCGACATGGGCAATTCTTTCGTGCCGGGTCAAGGCAGCGCCGACATCGGGCCCGCCCGTCAGGACATTCAGAACACCTTCGGGAAATCCGGCCTTGTGAAAAATCCGTGCAAATTCCAGCATTGGGGCAGGGGCGTCTTCCGAGGCCTTCAGCACAACTGTGCAACCGGCCGCGAGGGCCGGGCCGATCTTGACCGCCGACAGGAACAATTGCGAGTTCCAGGGCACGATCGCCGCGACAACCCCCACGGGTTCTCGCCGCAGCCAAACTTCCATATCTGGCTTGTCGATGGGCAAATGGGCGCCTTCGATCTTGTCCGCGAGGCCCGCGTAATAACGATAGTAATCCGCGACATAGGCAATCTGCGCCGAGGTTTCGCGGATGATTTTACCTGTATCGCGGGTTTCCAGCTCGGCCAGTCTCGGTGCGTTTTCAGCAATCAGATCTGCCAACCGGTATAGCAGCTTGCCCCGCGCGGTTGCGGTCAGTGACGCCCATTCCGGGGATCTGAAAGCCTGGTCCGCTGCCATCACGGCCTGGTCCACATCGACTGGGCCGGCGGCGGGCATCTGCGCCCAAGCCTCACCTGTGGATGGGTCGACACTTTCGAACCAGGTGTCGCCATCGCGGAAAGTGCCGCCGATATAGTTCTGAAACCGTTGCATCCAGAATTCCCCTATTGAAAGGCCGGCATCACATCCTTGATGAAACGCTTTAACGAGGCCTTTTTGCGTTCAAACGGCATGCTGGAGTCGATCCAGAATGAATACTCGTCATACCCCAGTTCCTCGCATCTCCGAAGCCGGTCGATCACGGTATCGGCTGTTCCGATGACAAGGTCCCGCTCCATGTTCTGGGGCGAATAGAACGGATGCTCGGCGATTTCGGCGTCACTCAGCGGGGCGATCAGGCCCTGTGTGACGTCACGCTTGTTCATGAACCATGCGCCGAAATAGCAGTAGAACCGGTTCAACTCGATGGCGGCCTGTTTCACGTCGTTCTGATCTTCGGCCACGTAAGTGTGGCGCAGCAACATGATCTTGGGGCGCGGCATGTCAGGAAACTTTGCGCAGGCGGCATTGAACTTGGCCATCAGGTCGATGACCTCGTCGTCGCCATTCCACAATGGCGTGACCTGTACGTTGCACCCTGAGCGTACGGCGAATTCGTGGCTGTTGGGGTCGCGTGCGGCCACCCAGATGGGCGGCCCACCGGGTTGCAGGGGCAGGGGCGACGAGGTGGTCTTGGGAAATTGGTGGAATTCGCCGTCATGGGCGTAATCTCCCTGCCAGAGCTGTTTCACGGCAGGGATGAGTTCGCGCATGCGCTGCCCGGCTTCCCACGCATCCATGCCAGGCATCATGCGTTCGTATTCGTAACTGTAGGCACCGCGGGCAATGCCCAGATCCAGCCGTCCGTCGGCTATGATGTCCGTCATCGCGGCCTCACCGGCCAAACGGATCGGGTGCCAGAACGGCGCGATCACGGTGCCGGTGCCCAGCCGGACATTCCGGGTGTGCCTAGCCACGTCAATCAGGCTGAGAAACGGGTTGGGTGCGATTGTAAAATTCATCCCGTGGTGTTCGCCCGTCCAGACGGCATGCATCCCGCCGTCGTCGGCGATTTTGCACAGTTGGATGAACTCGTCATACAACTGCTTCTGGTCCTGCTCTGGCGAAATCCGCTCCATATGCGCAAACAGCGAGAACTTCATTTCAACTCCCCCGAACCAACGGTTTGACCCGTCCGTTGGTTTCATCTCCGTAGTATATGCCGAAATTGCCCATGCGGCTTTCCCGGGCGAAACGTTCCAGCATCGTACAGATCGCCGGGTCCGCGACATCCATCAGCGTCGACTTGACGATTTGCGTAAAAGCTCCGTTGGCTGGGGTGCCGTCCTCGGCTTGGCAAAGGAACGAGATATGCTGTCGTCGCGACTTGTCTTGGTAGACCGAATAGATGAAGCCCGGTTCTGCCTTGATCCCACATCCCGCGATCAGCTGGGCTAGCGCAGTATCGGCGCCGTTCGCCATGTCCTCGGTTGCCGGAATGGTCAGTCCGCCGTTGCCATCGTCCAGCAGCAGAATCTGGCCGTCCCGCTCGATCAGCGCGGAAACCACGACGCCCGCGCGACGGTTGAGCGCCCGGGCTTCGGCGGCAGGCGTCACATAGGCGCCGCGGGCATAGCCCAGGCCAGGTGCGATCGAGTGGTCGAAGGCCTCGACCCGACCGATCAGGATCAGGTGGTCGCCGGCTTCGACCGTCTTGAAAACCGAGCAGTCAAACCAGGCTGAAACCCCGTCAAGGATTGGTGCGCCGTTGGGTCCTGGCTTCCAATCGACACCGGCAAACCGGTCCTGCGAAGGGCGTGCGAAGGTGTTCGAAACGCTGATCTGATCCTCCGACAGGATGTTGACGGCGAAACCGGCGGCTTCAGAGAATGTGTTGAAATTGCTGGAAGTATTGGCAAGACAGACCGAGATCAGCGGAGGGTCCAGCGAAACCGAGGAAAAAGAATTGGCGGTAAAGCCGATCGGTCGGCCGGATTCGTCATGGGTCGTGACCACCGTGACACCGGTGAGAAAGGTTCCGAACGCGCTGCGCAGGGCGCGAGGGTCGAAATCGGTCATGCGGGCGACCTTTCGTGCGTTGGGGTCTTCAGCCATTGAACAAGGGCCGCGTTGACAGTCTTTGGATCAGTGAGGTTCACCATGTGCCGATGACCCTCGACGATAACCGCCTGCCCTTTGGCGGCCGCGGCGATGGCGCGGGTCATGTCGGGTGTGGAATTCGGATCCTCAGCACCCGTCAACGCCAGCAAAGGGCAAGAGATCTGAGGGTAGCGATCAGCGTAGACCATGTCGCCCCGGGCAAAGGCATCGTAGGCCGTCGCATAGCCGTTTATGTCGACCGCGGCCAACCATGCGGCGACCCTGTCCCGAGCGGTGCGGTCGGCCGGACTGTTTGCGAACCAGCGTTGCAGCGGGGTTTCCAGATCAAACGTTCCGGCGCTGATCAAGCCGGCGCGCGCCAGCACAGAGTCCCGGGCCTGGTCATCCCGACGAAACACTCCGTTCAGCAAGGCGACGCGCCGGACCCGATCGGGATGTTCGACCGCAAACCCGCCGGCAATCAGTGCGCCCATCGAATGACCGACAAGGTTCACGTGATCCAGGTTCAAAGCGTCCAGCGCCGCCCGCAGCCACTCCACAAATGCTGGTAACTGCGCCCCCACAGCGATCGGGCCGGACTGGCCATGCCCTGGCAGATCCAGTGCGTAGACCGCGTGCAAGTCGGACAAGGCATCGATCTGCGGCGCCCAGGCCTCCGACTGCATACCGACCCCGTGCAACAGGACCAGAGGTTCGCCATCGGGGGGGCCGGCAAAGCGCAAGCCAAGGCGTCCGAATGGTTCAGACAGCTGCCGGATTGTCGACGTCATGTCCCAAATCCTTCAGATCCTGATAACGATCCCCGATGCGGTGATGCGGGCGCCCTCCGATCGAAGCGCCCAAAGCGATCATGATCTCATCCGGGGCCGGAGCGTCGGCGACCTGCAGGTGGATGGTCAGATAGTGGCTGCGCCGCCCACCATCATTCTTGTCCATCAGGGGAATTTGCATGGCCGCATTCGCCGGTCCGCGCGTGTTGGTGAAGGCAAGGTAGGATTTTGCGCCGACCGCCTCGCGATAGGCATTTCCAAACCTCAGGGTATGGATCAGGGCCGACCCGTGCTCGACCTCGCCATTCACTCCGACAACGGCGGCTTTGCCATAGGCTTCAACCCGGTGACCGCCGCCGGCTGCCTCGAGAATCATCTCGGTCAGCATTTGGCCCAGCCCCGGAGCACAATCGTGTATCTCCGGACGCAGGTCTTCGACAAAGCCGCGGCCGGCCCAGGGGTTGGTGACGACGGCGACCGCCGCGATCAAGGTCAAAGGGCGCTCGGCGGCTTTGCCACCTTCGATCAGCGTGTTTTCGACATGCAGCAGTGTTTTACGGATGGTGGCGGGCATCGCAAAGGTCCTGTGATTCCGTTTCCGACATGATGGTATACCATAAGACAGGATGTCAATCATACCTTGCTGAGGCAACGCGCGACCGATAGATTCCCGTCCATGACAACGCCAAGACTCACCAAAATCGATCATCCTCCGGCAACCCTGCGCGACATGGTGCAGGAGCGCATGCGCGAGGCCATCATCGAAGGTGTTTTCCAGCCCGGCGAACGGCTGGTGGAACGTCCGCTATGTGATCAGCTTGGTGTCAGCAGGACAGTCATCCGGGAAACGATCCGCTATCTCGAGGCCGAGGGGCTGGTCGAAATTCTGCCCGGGCGCGGGCCGATCGTGGCTTCGATCACACGGGACGAGGCACGGCAGATCTACGATATCCGCCGCATGCTGGAAACCGCGGCCGCCGAAAACTGCGCGCGCAATATCACATTAGACAGGGCCAGCAGCCTGCATGGGGCGCTGGAGCGGCTCAAGCAGGGATTCGTGGACAAGACGCCGGGCTCGATCTTCCGCGCCACTTCCGATTTCTACTCAGAAATTTTTGAGGGGGCAGGGCATCATGTGGCCTGGGATGTGGTGCAGCGCCTGAATGGTCGGATCAGCCGGTTGCGGATGATGACCTTGGCGGCAACAGAACGCGACCGCCCCGGGATCGAACATATGGAGGCCATCTGTTCTGCTATTCAGTCCGGCGACCCCTCCGCCGCGCGCCGAGCCGTCGAACGGCATCTGGACGATGCGGCGTCGGTTGCCGAAACCCTGTTCGATGCAGAAGAGGGCCTGGGTAATGCCGCACACAGCTAATTCATGCACCGGTCAGGGTTGGTCGCCCAGATACGTCGTCAAGGCCTGACGCGCTCCCTGATCCCAGGTCACCCTGAGCCAGCGGTCAAACGCGTCGCGAAACGCGCCGGATTGTGACAGGTCCTGATAGTATTGGGTCTGCTCAAGCCAGGTGGTCGGGTCGTCGCGGGCCGCGTTGGCCGAGGAGACAAGATCGGACCAGTTGGGATCGTTGGGTTCGATGATACTCCCATCCTCGCGAGTGCCGGCACACATGCGGGCCCACAGCGCCTCGACCAGGGCCAGCCCGTTGATCGGCGCACTGGCAGTCAACGCATCATAGACGGTGGGAAGCACAAATCCCACATGCCGGGATGATCCGTCAAAAGCAACGCGACGCGTGGTGTCGACGATGGCTGGATTGCGGAACCGCTCCTCGATCAAGGTTATGTAGTCCGCGACCGACTGATTGGGCACCGGACGCACGAAAGGCGCGATTTCTTCGACCAAAACCTTTCGGAAGAATGCTGAAACCAGTGGATCGGCCATGCAGTCTGCGATCGTATTCAGGCCCAGGATCTCGCCGACATTGGCCAGAACCTGGTGGCCCGCGTTCAGAATGCGCAGCTTCATGACCTCATAGTCATGAACGCGGTCGGTAAATGTGGCGCCGACCTTGTCCCAATCCGGGCGACCGGCGCAGAAGGCATCCTCGATCACCCATTGGCGGAAGCTTTCATGAGTGACGGGGGCGGCGTCGTCGATCCCCAGCGCGCGCACCAGCTCCAGTTCGGTCGGGCCGGTGGCGGGCACGATGCAATCGACCATCGAGTTGGGAAAGGTGCATTGCGTGGCGATCCAGTCGGCCAGATCCGGGTCCGATAGTCGCGCCAGCCCCACCACCGCCTGACGCAGAACCTGCCCGTTGCCGATCAGGTTGTCGCAGCTCAGCCCGGTCAGCGGACCAACGCCTGCATCGCGCCGCCGTCGCAGGCCCGCGACGATGGCACCGAAGGCGGTGCGCGGACGGTCGGGGTTGGCGGCATCGTGGCGGATGTCGGGGTGGTCGGTGTCCAGCCCTTTGGTCACAGGGTGCACGAAATAGCCGCCCTCGGTCACGGTCAGCGAGACGATGCGGATCGCCGGATCGGCCAGTTGCGCGATCAGCGGGCCGTTGTCCTCTTGCGGGGGCAGGTAATCGATCATCGCGCCCGTCACCTCGGCACGACGCTGGCCCTCGGTCAGTTCGACCAGCGTGGTCAGACAGTCCTGCGCCAGCAGCTTGCGCCGCATCTCGGCGTCATAGGCGCGCACGCCGGCGCCGATGATGGCCCAATCCTGCGCCGCGCCCTGTTGCATCAGCCGGTGCAGGTACCAAGCCTGATGCGCGCGATGAAAATTGCCCACCCCGATATGCACGATCCCCGGCGTCAGTGCCGCGCGATCGTATTCGGGCCGCAGCACGCCCTTGGGCAACGCGTCCAAATTGGCCTGACACAACCGGACCGGTCGGGTATCCGCGGGGCGCTCCACCATCAGCTCATCCAATTTCCACCATCCACGTTGTATGTCTGGGCCACGATGTAGTCGGCCTCGGACGAGGCCAGAAAGACCGCCATTCCGGTCAGGTCCTCGGCCCGGCCCATCCGGCCGAAGGGCACCGCTTCGCCCACTTCCTTCTTTTTCTGACCCGGCGCCTTGCCCTCGTATTTGGCAAAGAAGGCATCGACGCCGTCCCAGTGCTCGCCATCCACCACGCCGGGGGCGATGGCATTCACGTTGATCCCGTGTTTGATCAGGTTCAGCCCCGCCGATTGGGTCAGGCTGATCACCGCCGCCTTGCTGGCGCAATAGACCGCCACGAGCGGCTCGCCCCGGCGGCCGGCCTGGCTGGCCATGTTGATGATCTTGCCGCCGGTACCCTGCTCGATCATCTGGCGCGCGACTGCCTGCATCGTGAACAGGGTGCCGGCGACGTTGATGTCGAACACGCGCTGGTAATCCGCGCGGATGATTTCCACGATCGGGGCGGCGGTGAAGATCGCGGCGTTGTTGATCAGGATGTCGACCCCGCCCATCCGCGCCGCGGCGTCGGCCACGCCCGCCTCGATGCTGTCCTGCTGCGAGACATCCATTTCGACCGCAATCGCCTGCGGCCCGATCTCGCGCGCGGCCTTGCGCGCCTGCTGCACGTCGATGTCGGCCAGCGCTACCTGCGCGCCCTCGGCGGCATAGGCCTGGGCAAAGGCCAGCCCGATGCCCCGCGCCGCCCCGGTGATCAGGGCCCGTTTTCCAACCAGCCGGTTCATGCGATCCGCAGCCCCGCCGCGTCGAACCGGTGGATCTTGTCCTCCTCCGGCGTCAGATGGATCGTGTCGCCGTGACGCAGGCCGACCTCGCCGCCGGCGCGCACGGTCATCGGCTCGGCGAAGCCGTCCACATGGACGTGAAAGAACGTGTCCGAACCCAGATGTTCGGACACCCCGACCATACCTTTCCACAGGCCCTCGCTGGGCGAGGCGGCAATGTGCTCGGGGCGGACGCCGATCGTGTGGGCGCCATGTTTATCGGCCTCGGGGCCTTCGATGAAATTCATCTTGGGCGAGCCGATGAAGCCGGCCACGAACTTGTTGCGCGGCGCGCGGTACAGTTCGAGCGGCGAGCCCACCTGTTCGATCACGCCTGCCTGCAGGACCACGATCTTGTCGGCCATGGTCATGGCCTCGACCTGGTCATGGGTGACGTAGATCATCGTGGTTTCCAGCCGGTTGTGCAGCTCGGAGATCTCAAGCCGCATGCCCACGCGCAGCGCGGCGTCCAGGTTCGACAGCGGCTCGTCGAACAGGAAGGCCGCCGGTTCGCGCACGATGGCGCGGCCGATGGCGACCCGCTGGCGCTGGCCGCCCGACAGCTGGCCGGGGCGGCGGTCCAGATAGTCGGTCAGGTTCAGAACCTCGGCCGCCTGTTCGACGCGGCGGTCCTGCTCGGCCTTGTCCAGCCCGGCCATGCGCAGCGGAAAGGCGATGTTCTTGCGCACGGTCATGTGCGGATAAAGTGCGTAGGACTGGAACACCATGGCCAGGCCCCGCTTGGCCGGTGGCACCGCGGTGGCGTCCTGATCGTCGATCAGGATGCGGCCGCCGCTAACGTCCTCTAGCCCCGCGATCAGGCGCAGCAGGGTGGATTTCCCGCAGCCCGATGGGCCCACGAACACCACGAATTCGCCGTCGTTGATTTCCAGATCCAGCGGCGGAATGACTTCCACGTCGCCAAAGCTCTTGCTGACTTTCTCAAGTACGATGCGTCCCATGTGTCTTTCCTTACTTCACGGCGCCGAAGGTCAGGCCGCGGACCAGTTGTTTCTGACTGAACCACCCAAGGATCAGGATCGGGGCGATGGCCATTGTCGATGCCGCGCTGAGCTTGGCGAAGAACAGGCCCTCTGGGCTGGAATAGCTGGCGATGAACGCGGTCAGCGGGGCCGCGTCGACGGCGGTCAGGTTCAGGGTCCAGAACGCCTCGTTCCAGGCCAGGATGAAATTCAGCAGCACGGTCGAGGCGATGCCCGGCACCGCCATCGGCGTCAGGATGTATAGGATTTCCTCTTTCAGCGTGGCGCCGTCCATGCGCGCGGCTTCCAGGATGTCGCCGGGGATTTCACGGAAATAGGTGTACAGCATCCAGACGATGATCGGCAGGTTGATCAGCATCAGAACCACCACCAGCCCGGCGCGGCTGTCCAACAGGCCCAGTTGGATGAACAACAGGTAGATCGGGTACAACACCCCCACCGCCGGCAGCATCTTGGTGGACAGCATCCACAACAGGATATCCTTGGTGCGCGCCGAGGGCACGAAGGCCATGGCCCAGGCGGCCGGCACCGCTACGATCACGCCCAGAAGGGTGGACCCGCCCGCGATTATGATCGAGTTCCACAGATACCGCATGTAGTTCGACCGTTCCTGAACCACGGCATAGTTCTCCAGCGTCCAGTCGAAGTTCAGAAAGATCGGCGGGCTGGCGATGGCCTGGGCCTCGGTCTTGAAGCTGGTCAGGATCGTCCAGAGGATCGGGAAGAAGATCAGCAGGCCGACAGCCCAGGCAAAGGCGGTGTTGATCAGCTTGCGTGGTGTGGTGACGGTGCGGGCCATGTTTTCGTCCTCCTCACGCGTCCAGGTTTTTGCCGACGATGCGCATCAGGAAGATGGCGACGATGTTGGCAAGGATGATGGCATAGACCCCGCCGGCCGAGCCCAGCCCGACATTCTGGCTTTCCAGCACGCGCTGGTAGATCAGATAGGTCAGGGTGCGGGTGCCGAAGGCGCCGCCGGTGGTCACGAAGATCTCGGCGAAGATCGACAGCAGGAAGATCGTCTGGATCAGGATGACGATCGTGATCGCGCGGCTCAGATGCGGCAGGATGATGAAAAAGAAGCGTTTCAGCGGTGGCGCGCCATCCATTTCGGCGGCCTCCAGCTGTTCGCTGTCCAGCGACTGGATCGCGGTCAGCAGGATCAGCGTGGCAAAGGGCAGCCATTGCCAGGACACGATCATCACGATCGACGGCATCGACGCCTCGGACAGCCACGAGATCGGCTCGGCCCCGAAGAACCGCCACAGATGGGCGAACAGGCCGTTGACCGGGTCCATGAACATGTTCTTCCAGACCAGCGCCGAAACGGTGGGCATCACGAAGAACGGGGCGATCACCAGAATGCGCACGACGCCCTGGCCCCACATCGGCTGATCCAGCAGCAGCGCCAGCAGGATGCCCAACACCACGGTGATGGCCAGCACGCCGCCCACGATCACCAGCGTCGCCTGAACTGCGGGCCAGAAGGAACTCGAGGTCACGAACCGGACGTAGTTGTCGAACCCGACCCAACCCAGATCACCGCCGCGCAGCGGCAGGTATTTCTTGAAGGAAAAATACAGCGTCATCGTCAGCGGAACCAGCATCCAGCCCAGCAGCAGGACGACGGCGGGCGCCATCATCAGGCGTGCGACGGATCGGGAGTGTTGAGTTGCCATGACGCAAGACCTCTCTGTTCAGGCGACTTGTTGCCTGCGAGACTAACACGGGTTGTGGAAGGGGGAGAGCGGGGGACAGAAACCTGCCCACCCGCCGGGAGGAGGCCTCAGTACCCTGCGGCTTCCATTTCTTCGGCCGTGAAGGCCTGTGCCTTGGCCAGAGCTTCGTCAACCGACTGCTGTCCGGCATAAACCGCCGAGAATTCCTGGCTCACCTGGGTGGCGATGCCCGCGAATTCGGGGATGGCGACGAACTGGATCCCGGTATACGGCGTCGGCTTGACGCAGCAGTTTTCCGGATCGGCCGCAAGGATCGACTTCAGCGTCATCTGCGCGAAGGGGATGTCCTTGTAGTCGGGGTTCTCGTACAGCGAGGTGCGCGCACCCGGCGGAACGTTGGCCCAGCCCTCGTTCTCGGCGACCAGTTCGATGTATTCCTTCGAAGTGGCCCATTCGATGAACTGCTTGGCGGCGTCCTCTTTCTGGGTGCCGGCCGGAATGGCCAGGGCCCAGGCCCACAGCCAGTTGGCGCGCTTGTCAACGCCTTCCGAGTTCGGCGCCAGAGCAAATCCAACCTGATCGGCGACAGTCGAGTCGTTGGGGTTGGTCACGAAAGATGCCGCAACGGTGGCGTCGATCCACATGCCGCATTTGCCCTGCTGGAACAGCGACAGGTTCTCGTTGAAGCCGTTGGTGGCATACCCGGCGGGGCCGGATTCGTTCATCATGTCGACGAAGAAGGTCAGAGCCTCTTTCCACTCGGGCTGATCGAACTGGGGTTTCCAGTCTTCGTCGAACCAGCGCGCGCCGAACGAGTTGGCGGTCACGGTGATGAAGGCGCCGCCCTCACCCCAACCGGCCTTGCCGCGCAGGCAGATGCCGTTGATGTCGTTGTCGCGGTCCGTCATCGCAGCCGCCGCTTCGCGGATGAACTGCCAGGTCGGCGCCTCGGGCATCTCCAGACCGGCCTTCTCCATAAGGTCGGTGCGGTACATGATCATCGAGCTTTCGCCATAGAACGGCGCCGCATACAGCGTGCCATCATGGCTGAGGCCGCCGCGCATGGCGGGTAGGATGTCGTCCACGTCATATTCCGCGGACATTCCGTCCAGCGGCACAAGCCAGCCGTTCGCGCCCCAGATCGGCGTTTCGTACATGCCGATGGTCATGATGTCGAACTGGCCGCCCTTGGTCGAGATGTCGGTGGTCACACGCTGGCGCAATACGTTCTCTTCCAGAGTGACCCATTCCACCTCGTGGCCGGTCGCTTCGGTGAACTTGTCGGTGTATTTCTGCATTCGGATCATGTCGCCGTTGTTTACCGTGGCGATCGTGATCGTCTCTGCAGTTGCGGCGCCGGCGGTCAAAGCCGCTGCGCTTGCCGCCCATAGAACGGATTTCAGGTACATTCTTTCCTCCCTGGTGTCGAATTACCTGGAGGAAAGCATCACGAATTATTTGGCGCGCGTCAACTAAAATTTTACGCGCGTAAAAAAGGTGTCGAAAATCAGGCCGAACTCCGCAGTATCAGACGTGCGGGAAACAGGGTTTCGGTGCGGGCGCTCAGCCGCCCACCGGATTCGACCAGTTGCGTCAGCGTCTCGACGGAGCGATTCGATACTGCGGTGTAGTCATGCGCCGCGGTGGTCAGCGACGGGCAGGTGAACTTGGAAAACGGATGGTCGTCATGCGAGGCGACGCGCAGGTCGCAATCCTCGCCCAACCCGACCCGCAGGCCCTTTTCATAGCAGGACGACAGGAACCCGATGGCCAGCCGGTCATTGCTGCACAGGATGGTGCGAGAGGGCAGGCTGGGCTGTTCCAACAGTTTGAACGCGCCCTGACGGCCGATTTCCTCGAACCCCCAGCCGCGACCGTCGACCTTGATCACCTGCGGCTCAAAGCCCAGGCTCTCCATTTTTTTGATGTAAGCTATGCGGCGTTTGTTGGCGTTGGGGTTGGCGGGGTGCCGCATCTCGAAGAACGCGGGCGGCTCGCCGCTGCGGCACAGGTAATCGACGGTCTGTTCGATGAAGCTGGCATTGTCCGACCCGACAAAAGCCGCGCCCATGCCTTCGAGGTTGCTGTCGAACAGGATGGTGGGGATGTCCTTGCAGAATTTCTCGATGAACGACCGGTCGGAGTCGCGCCCCAGCGGCGCCAGCAGCACGCCCGCAGGTTTCAGCGCGCGCAGGCTGTCGAGGATCTCGGCCTCCTGCGCGGGGTCGCCATAGGCGCTGTAGAGCGTTGGGCGGAACCCGGCATCGATGCATTTTTCCTCGATGTTGCGGGCGATCTCGGCAAAGAACGGGTCGGCCAGATAGGGCACCACGATGCCGACATTCTTGGTCAGCTTGCGGTTCTGGTTCATGGCAAAGATGTTTGGGCGATAGTCGAACCGCTCCAGCGCCTGCTCGATCCGCTCGCGCGTCGACCGGCGCACGCTGTCGGGATCGTTGAAGTATTTCGAGACCGTCGGGCGCGAAATCCCGCTGACCGCCGCAAACTCCTCCATGTTCCGGATTTTTCTGGGTGCCATGCCTTGCCTCTGGCGCGGGGCCAGGCCCGCGCCGCTCTGAATTTGTCGATGTTTTACCTTTTCTTATCGCGCGACAAATTTCAACGGCAGAGTTCCGGGGCGGTCATTCCGGTCAGATCAGCATCTCGAGCCGGGCGTCGGGGAAGCGTTGCAGAACCGGCGCGATCCGGTCGGCGGGCAGCAGGCACAGCGCGGTCGAAAGCCCGTCGGCCAGCGCCGCGTCAGGGGCCGAGACAGAAACCGCCCGATGCCGGACCGGCTGACCCTGCGGGCCCAGAATGTGGCCATGACGCCCGGCCAGCTGTGTCGCATCAGGGGCCGAGGTTGCCACCGCCCGGTCGCGCAGTTCGATGCGCCGGGTCACGCCCTCGGGGCCGGCCAGGCCGACGCGCCAGCCCGACCCGTCGGCGCGGGTGCCGATGGCGGCGATCTCGCCCATGTCGACCAGCACATCGGTCAGCCCCTGCGCCCGCAACAGCGCTGCGATGCGGTCGGTCACGGCGCCCTGCGCGATCCCGTTCAGCGTCAGCGCCGAGCGGCCCGGTTGGGGCAGGCGAACCGCCTCGGCCGAGACCGAAACGCCCTGCCAGCCGACCAGCGCCCGGGCCTGCGCCGCTTCGGCATCCGTCGCGCCGGTCGCCAGCGCCATCCACAGCGGTTGAACGGTCGGGTCGAACGCACCGCCGGTCGCGTCGTGCAGGGCGGCGCTTTGGGCCAGCACCTGCAGCAGCTCCGGCGCCGGGGCGGGCAGGGTGCCGTCCCGGTTCAGGCGGCTCAGCTGCGAGTCCGGCCGGTACAGGCTGAAGATATTCTCCAGCCGGTTCAGTTCGGCCTCGAGCGCGGAGATGATCGGCGCGGCCTGCGCGTCGCTCAGCCCGACCAGTTGCAGGCTGGCGGGTGCCCCCAGCGCGGTGCCGCGCCAGCGGGCCACCGGTGCGGCGTGCGCCACGGTCGGCAAGGCGGCGCAGGCGGCCGAGATGGTCAGAAAACGGCGTCGGGACAGGCGGGTCATGCGGGTGTCTCCAGGGATTGGGTCAGATCGACGGGGCCAAGCGCCGCGTCGTCGGGAATGTCGGTCAAGGGCAGGGCGGTGCCGCCATAGGTTTCGATGAACCCCGCGGCGGCGTCCGGCGTTGCAAATGGCACGATCTCGGGCGCGCCCATGCCGCCGGCCACGCCGGCGCCCACCACGAAGGTGGCCTGATCGGCGGCGATCCAGTTCGATATGCCCGGCTCGTGCCAGCTGGGGGCCGCGCCCATGTCGCTGACATAGATCGCGGTGATCTCGGCATCCCGCTCGGGGCTTTTGAAATAGGCCACCATGTCGCGCACCTGGGCAAAGAACAGCGGCGCGGGATAGCCCTCCAGATGGATCTGCCCCTTGGGCCCGCCGTGTTCGGCCACGTTCATCTGGCAGAAATAGCTGAGCGCGGTTTCGGTCAGATCGACCGGATCCGGCGGGGCGGCGGCCTGTTCTTCCTTGCAGGCCGCCAGCGCGATCAGCGCGATCAGGGCAAGGCGTGTCATGGTTCGACCCTCCGGAAGGCCAACCGGGCCAGGGCAAAGCCCAGAACCGGCCAGATCAGCAGCGAGGCGGGCGCCGCCCAGGCGGGCAGGGCCTGCGCCGCGCCGGTCATGCCGGACGCAATGGCCACGCCCTCGGTTGCGGCGATGTTCCAAAGACGGAAAGCGTCGGCCGGGTTGGCCACCATCACCCAGGGAAAGACGGATTGGGTGAAGACGCCGCCTTTGTCCATGACGACGGCTCCCAACAGCCCAAGATCATAGAGGACGACGAAGACCAGCCAGAGCCCGGCCGACAGACCTGCCGCCGCCGTTGCGCCCCTCGCCAGGGCGGACAGCAGGTATCCCAGCGCCAGAAACACGGCGCCCAGCAGGATCGAGGTGACGATCAGCCGGCCAAGCGCGAACAGGCTGTCCGCGCCCGCGCCGCCGAACCACGCGGCGACCGCCCCGGCAGTGCCGAAACCGACGGTCATGGCGAAAGCCAGCGCCGCCAGGTGGGCGGTGAATTTGCCCAGCAGAATTTCTCCGCGCCCCGCCGGATAGGACAGCAGCAGCGACAGGCTGCCCCGGTCCACATCGCCGGCGATGGCGTCAAAGGAAATCATCAGCGCCAAGAGCGGCGCCAGATACACTGACAGCGTGGTCATCGAGGCAACCGACACCGTCAGCATGTCGACCCCCAGCGTGCCGGTGGGCGCGCTGCCGGCAAAGGTCAGGGCCAGCGCGAACAGAACCATGATCAGGGTGGCGACCAGCAGCCAGCGGTTGCGGCGCAGGATCAGCATTTCGGTGCGGGTGATAGCAAGAAAACGGGTCATTGCAGCGCCTCCTGAGCATAGTGGCGATAGAGGTCTTCCAGCTTGGGCGGGGTCATTTCCACGTCGGCCACCGCATCGCCCAGCCCGGCGATGCGGCGCAGCGCCTGCATCTTGTCGGCGGGCGAACACAGCAATTCGACCGAGGCGCCGTTGATCCGGTTGCCGCCCAGTTCGGCGGCCAGCGCGTCGGCATTGGCGCGCGCGCGGACCCGCAGCCGGATCGGCAGCCCGGCCAGCGCCGACAGTTTGGCCAGCGTGTCATTGGCCACCATCCGGCCCTCGCGCATGATGGCGATGCGGTCGGTGCGGGCCTCGACCTCGGTCAGGGCATGGCTGGCGATCAGCACCGCGGTGCCCTGCGCGGCCAACTCGTCGATGATGGCGTACAGGTCCTGGCGCGAGATCGGGTCCAACCCCGATGTCGGCTCGTCCAGCAGCGCCAGTTTCGGCTGGCCCAGCAGCACCTGTGCAAGGCCCAGCCGCTGCCGCATCCCCTTGGAATAGGCGCCGATCCGACGGTCCATCGCATCACCCAGCCCGACACGATCCAGCAGGGCGGGCACGTCGGCGCGGGTGCCTGACAGCTTGGCGAACAGGGTCAGCTGCTCGCGCCCGGTCAGGGCCGGGTGGAACGAGACCGCCTCGGGCAGATAGGCCGTATCGCGACGCGCCTGCGCGCTGCCGGGGGCGGCGGTGCCGATGCGGATCGTGCCGGCCTGGATGGGCGTCAGGCCCAGGATCGACTTGATCAGGGTGGATTTTCCGGCGCCGTTGTGGCCCAGCAGCGCCACGCGCTGTCCGGGCTCGAGCGTCAGGGAGATATCGCTCAGAACGCGGGTCTTGCCGCGATCCTTGCAGACCGTTTCGATGGTCAGGGCCTTATCCGTCATGAGGCACCTTTTTCATGGCTGGGGGTTGAGGGGCTTGCATCAAGGGGTGGCTGTCGATCACGCCGCCCGGCAGCAGCGCCGGAAAGGCCGATTGCGACCAGCGCACCAGCTGCACGGCAGGCGAGCCGAGCAGCAGCTTGGCTGCGGGTTGGGTCCACAGCACATGGTCCATGCTATCGTTGGGGCGATAGGGGGCGTCGGCGATGCCGTCGCCGTTCACGTCATAGGCGGCAAAATCGGACCAGTAGTTGCCGCGGCCGTCTTCGGACCACTCGACCCATTTGCTCGAGACGTATTTCACCTGTGTCCGGTTGCCGACAAAGGCGTTTCCGACGATCCGGTTGCGTTCGCTGCCGGCGGTGAAGTGGATCCCGATGCCGCAGCCTTCGAACCAGTTGTCGGTGAACTCGTTCTTGTTGGAATTGTACAGAAAGGTGCACTTCTCCTTGGCGCCTTTCACAACGTTACCCGAGATCACGCTGTCATTGGCATAGTTCAGCATGACCCCGTGTTCGCGGTCGCCGACCGAGACGTTGTTGATCACCTGCACGTTCGAGGTGAACATCACCGCATAGCCCAGATCGTTGCCGATCGAGACATTGTCGCTGACGATGGAATCGTCGGCATACATGTAGTGCACGGCAAAGCGCAGATCGCGGAAAGTGTTGCCGGTGAAGGTGTTCTTCTTTGACGAGTTCACGAAGATCCCGTCGCGGCCAAAGCTGATGTCATTGCCTTCGACCACCGCGCCGGGTGCGTTCCAGACATAGACCCCGTTGCCGCGGTCGTTCATCCGGCGGTCCTGCCGGCCCTCGATCCGGTTGCCGCGCACGATGCTGTCATCGGCGCCGTGGATGTCCACGCCGTACAAATTTCCCAGCAGCACGTTGTTTTCCACCACGGCGACGCGGGCCGTCTTGGTCAGTTGGATGCCGCTGTCGATCTCACCATGGTCCGATCCCGACCCGATCACGGTCAGGCCGCGCAGAGTGACGCCGGGCCCGGTCACGGTTATGACGCTGCCAGTGCCCTGGCCGTCGATGGTGGCCTGGCCCTGCCCGTCGATGGTGATGGGCCGGTCCAGAACCAGGCGTTCGGCATAAACGCCGGGGCTCAGGCGGAGGGTGTCTCCATCCGCCGCCTGCGCCAGTGTCTCGGTGATGGCCCCCGCCCGGTTGGGCACGTCCCAGTCCGCCGCCCAAAGCGGCGAGCCGAGCAGAAGCGGGATGAGCAGGGGCCAGCGCATGGGTCAGGCTCCCTGAGGTTCGACCAGCATCCGGCCGCGCATTTCCATGTGCAGCGCGTGGCAGAACCACTGGCAGTAGAACCAGTGCACGCCCGGACGGTCGGCGGTGAAGGTGATCGAGGCGGTAGCCTGCGGCGCGACCTCGAAGGCGATGCCGTAGTTGCCCAGGCAGAAGCCGTGGGTCACATCGTCCACGTCATCCAGGTTGGTGACGTAGATCGTGACCTCGTCGCCCTGTTTGACGGTGAACTTCTCGAGGCTGAAGGTCGGGGCCTGCGAGACCATGTAGACCCGTACCTTGTTGCCGTCGCGGATGGGCTCTTCGGCGCCTTCCTCCAGATCGACGCCATCGGCCTCGGCCTGTTTGCGCGCATCTTCCCAGGTCGGGTCGTTGCGGTCCCAGACGTTGACCGGGTTCACGATGTCGCGCCGCACAATGATCGAGTCATGCGGCTCGGCGAAGGTCGGGCCGTCATGAACAACCTTCATCTCGTCGGTCGAGATGTCGATCACCTGCTCGTTCTCGGGCTTGAGCGGACCGGTGTTCAGGAACCGGTCTTTCGAGAACTTGTTCATCGAGATCAGCCACTTGCCGTCGGCCTCTTTGGTTTCACCCATCGAGGTCGAGTTGTGGCCCGGCTGATAGTGCACGTCGACCTTCGAGATGATCGGGTCCACGTCCTCGCCATTGTAGGCGCGGATGGCCTTGTCGATGTTCCATTTGACGATCTGGCTGTCCAGGAACAGCGTGGTGAAGGCGTTGCCTTGACCGTCATAGGCGGTGTGAAGCGGGCCAAGGCCCAGCTGCGGCTCGCCCACGATGCACGAGCGCGGATCGGCGTCGCTTTCGAACAGGGCATCCAGCTTGGTCACGTCCATGATCGACACGGTCGGCGACAGCTTGCCGTTGATGCAGACGTGCTTGCCGTCGGGGGCGGTGTTGATGCCGTGCGGCGAGTTCGGGATCGGGATGTAGCGGGTGTATTTCTTGTTCGACCCCTTGCGCCCGTCCAGAACCTTGACGCCCTTGATCTCCTGATAGTCGCCCGCGGCGATGCCGGCCTCGATTTCCTTGAGGTTGAAGACGACGACGTGGTCCATCTCGCTCTCGGTCATCTCGGCCAGGTTCATGCCCATTTCCGAGTTGTACGAGGTCGAGAAGGCGTATTTGCCCTGATAGTCGCAATCGGTGTTGTCGAGGTTGCCCGACACCATCACCTGCCAGGCGATCTCCATCGTGTCACCGTCGATGGCGGTGAAGATGTTGACGTATTGCGACGGATCGTCCAGCACGCTGCCGTCGTTGATCAGCGGGGTTTCGTCCTCGCCATTGGCAAAGACATAGCCGGTGCGCGGGAATTTCTGCGGGCGCAGACCGTGGATCGCCTTGGCGTTGGGGATCTCGATGATCTTGTCGCATTTCATCACGTCGCAGCGTACGCGGGCCACGCGGGTGTTGGCCTTGTCGTTCATGAACAGGTAGCGGCCGTCATAGGTGCCATCGGTGAACGACATGTGCGGGTGGTGCAGGTCGCCGTTGTCATAGGTTTTCATGCCGCGCTTGGCCAAAAACTCCTTGGTTTCCGGCAGCAGGCCCTCGGTCAGGATCTTCAGCGACTCGTTGGTCTGGCCCCAACCGGTGGCTGAGCAGCGGTTGAACACCGGCACCCGCATCAGCTCGCGCATGGACGGGAAGCCCATGATGCGCAGCTCGCCGGTCTGGCCCGAGGACCAGAAGCCGTAATATTCGTCCAGCTCGCCGGGGGCCAGTTCGACCTTGGCGGCGGCGCTGGCCTGTTTGGCGGTCATCAGCGTGCTGCCGACGCCCAGCCCGGTTCCGGCCAGCACGGCCCCGGTGGCCGAGGCCCCCAGCAACCCGCGGCGGGTAATGTTCAGTTTGGTGTCATGATCCGACATGATCGTTCCTCCTTTTAGGAAACGGTTTGCGGTTTGGCGTTCGGATGGTTCGCCGGTGGTTGTCCGAGGGGGGTCTTGAGTTTGACCGACCCGGTCTTGGCCCGCCGTTTCAGCTGGCGGATGACGACGGGACATTTGCTCTCGGACTGGTAGAGCACCTGACAATGCAGGCAGGTGACGCACTCGTTCGGGTTGATCTCACCGGTGGGGTGGATGGCCTGAACGGGGCATTCGTTGGCGCAGGTCTGACAGGGGTTGCCGCAATCCTTGTAGCGGCGCAGCCAGTCGAACATGCGGATACGGGCGGGGATCGCCAGCGCCGCACCCAGCGGACACAGATAGCGGCAATAGAACCGTTCGATGAACAGACCGATCACCAGCAGACCCACCGCAAAGACTACGAAGGGCCAGTCGCGCATGAATTTCAGGATGATCGCGGTCTTGAACGGCTCGACCTCGGCGTATTTCTCGGCAAGCGGGATCGACACCATGCTCAGGCCGAACAGCGCCAGGAAGATCATGTACTTGATCGGCCACAGGCGCTCGTTCAGGCCCCAGGGCAGGGTCCATTGCGGCACTTTAAACGCGCGGGCGATCTTGTTGGTCAGCTCTTGCAGGGCGCCGAAGGGGCACAGCCAGCCGCAATAGGCCCCGCGTCCCCAGAACAGCAGCGCGGCGGCCACGGCGAACCATTGGATGAACACCAGCGGGTCCAGCAGGAAGGCATCCCAGGTGAAGCCGCTGCGCAGGCTGCCGGCCAGCGCCATGATGTTCACCACGCTCAGCTGCGCATTGGCGTACCAGCCGATGAAGAAAAGCGTCATCGTCAGGAACCCGATGCGGAACCAGTAGAAGACCCGCGCGTTCATCGTCGCGTGGAACTGGAAGAAGAATGTGATCGTCAGCACCAGCAGCATGGCGCCCAGCACGGCGATCTCGACCTGGCGGTCCTTCCAGATGCGCTGCCACAGGGCCGACTTGGCGGCGGCCTCGCCGGTGGCATCGTTCACCACCTTGGGCGCGGCCGCGACCGGCAACAGGTACTGTTCGGGCAGCTTGTAGCCCAGATCGAAGGTCAGGAAGGTCTTTTCCACCGCGCCGATGGCCCGCTGCACCAGCAGTTGCAGGCGGAATGGTTCGGTCGGGTCGAACTCGGCATCGGCAGGGATCTTGAAGATGTCCAGCTCGGTAAAGCTGGGCGCATCCTCGGCGGCCACCGTGCCCAGGCGGCGATGCTGACGGTCGAAGAACCGCACCGAATTGTCGCCCTGGATTAGCTGGATCCGGTCGAAGATCCCGCCGCGCACATAGCCCGAGCCCTTGAAGCTGTACTTGCCGCGACCCAGCACCAGGATGGCGTGTTCGCCCTCGTCCAGCCAATTGGCCAGGTTCTTGTACTCGGCCTCGCCCAGCAGCGACTTGCCGATCGAAGGCACCGAGACCAGCGCCACATGCATGTCGATGAAGGTGTCCTCGGGGTTGCCCTTCTCGGGGCGCTCGATCGCGCGCTGGTCGCCGGTGGCCTCGAAGGCGGCATTCACCTGACCCACGTCCAGCGTCAGCCGCCGGATCGAGCCGTCGCCCGAGAGCGTGGCCCAGTCATGGGTGTCGGCGTTGGCCATGTCGACTTCGCGCTTGGGTCCGTCCGCCTGAACCTCGGACAGCCCACCCAGACCCATGGCACGGGCCACCTTGATCCCGGCGCGCACGACGCTGTCGTCGATGACCATCACCGTCACCGTCGCACCCGAGATGATGTCCAGATCATGCCCCTCGCCGCCGGTCTCGACCTCGCGCTTGAGGTCCAGCCCGGCATAGCCTTCGGTCAGCTCGACCATGCGCGCGTTGGGAATGCCGATCAGAACGATGGGTTCGGAATGTTTGACCAGCTTGACGCCGGTCAGCACCGCATCACCGTCGATGGCGGCGACGACGTGAATGGGCTTGCCGGAATAGCCGGTGGTGCCCACGAAATCGGATGTGATAAAGGCCCAAGCGACTGTTTCGCCACCCTTCAGCACCGGGGCGACCGGCACGTCGTCGCGGACCGGGCCAATGGCATCGGCACCGGGCGCCAGTTCGGCGGGTTCGATCTCGGGCAGGAAGCTGGCCAGACTGTCGGCCCGCGCGTCAAACGCCAGCAGGCAGGACAGGACAAGGGCCACAAGGAAATGGGCTGCGCGGGTCACGACCACGGCGCACCTCCTTCGGTTCGGGTTGACGCCATGGGCGCGCGCGGCGCGCGTTCGGTTCTGATTTCGGGCGCGGCCGGGGGGCCGCGAGTTTCGGGCCACAGCCGTTCGGAGTTGTACAGATCCAACAGATCAGTGAACGCACACCGTGGGATTTGTACAAACCCGGGCTGCTGCAGCTGCGGCAGGTCCGGGACCGGCGCCGCAGCCGTAATTGCGCACAGGGCGCAATCGGCACATTTCGGGCAGGGCGCGGTCGGGTCGCCGGTGTCGTCTTCCAGGTCCACCTGGACCCAGACCGCTCCTGCCTCCGAGCAGATCTCCATCCAGGTGCCCTGGCCGGGACTCGCCAGCGCTGGCCCAAGCACCTGCAACATCAAAAGAAAAATGCCCGCCAGCCCGGCTGCCACGCGTGTCGCGCGGACAGGGAGGCTGTGGTTTTGGCGGGCGGCGGGCATGGAGACTCCGACTCGGATTTGATGTTGCCCGAGTCGTAAGGGATCGCGGATACCGGCTACTTGACTTCGGTTAGGCGCCGCGAAATTCCGGCCTTGCTCAGCCCTCGGCCTCATCCATCAGCCGCCGCACCCAGCGCCCCGCCAGCCAGCTGGCCGGAACCCCAAGGGGCACACACCAGATCAGCGCGGCCACCGGTGTCACGGCGCCGAACCCCAGCGCATGGGCGATCAACCCGGCCAGAAACAGGTTGATGGCGACGGTCAGCGCCGTCGCCGGATACAACAGAATGGCAAGTTTCCAGACCGGCCAGCGCCCGTCAGTGGCTGGTGCCTTCCGAGAAGGTGATCTTGTTCCAGACATTGTATTTCCCCGAAGGTTTGCGCATCGGCAGGCGTTTGATTTCCTCGAGCGTCTGCGCGTCATAGACGATCACCGCGCCGTCATCCTCCCAGATCGACACCAGCGCATGGGCGCCTTCGCGCGTGAATTCCACATGCGCCACGGTCTTGCCCGGCGCAGGCCGCAGGGTTTTGACGATCTCGAGGCTCTGCTTGTCGATCACATGCATCGCGTCCTTGTTGGGGCCGAAGAACACGTCGGCCCAGACATAGGGCGAGTTCTCGTGGCTGCGCATGAAAAAGCCTGGGCCTTCGGTCTCGATCCGCCTGATCGTTTCCCAGGTGCCCATGTCGATGACCGAGATGGTGCCTTCGGTCAGGTGCGGCGTCGCCATCACCGTGGTGCCGTTCCGTTCCCAGGTGATGCCCGAGCCCAGATGCGGCATGCCGGGCAGGTCCAGATCCGCCACTTTCTGCCCGATAACAAGGTCGATCACCTGACCGCCCTTGCCATCGCGCGACGCGCCCATGACGTATTCATAGCTCTGGTCGAAAAAGAAATCGTCCAGATAGTCGGGCGTGGTGATCTTGCGGACGGGGAAGGGGTCGGGGTTCTTGAACTGCCCCTCGATCCGGAAATCATGGCCCAGCCCGAATTGCGGCGGGTTGTCGCCATAGAACACTTCCCAGATCTCGGGCACGTCCTTGAGCGCCAGCACGAAGCTTTCGCGCGGCGGGGCCTGGTACACGGCCGAGACCCGGCTGGGCTTTCCCTTCTTGCCCTTGACCTCGACCACCCTGGCCACCGACAGATCCTCGGTCGACAGCAGGGTCAGGCTGTTGGGCAGATAGTTCGCAACGGCCAGCCACTTGCCGTCGCCCGACATGGCGATGTTGCGGCTGTTCAGGCCGGCGCGGATGCGGCCCACCTGTTTCAACGCCCAGATGTCGTATTTCTGCACCCAGCCATCGCGCGACATGATGAATACATAGCGCCCGTCGGGGCTGAACTTGGGGCCGCCATGCACGGCAAAGGGGGTCTCGAACCGGTCCAGAACCTCGAAGGTGTCGCCGTCCAGAACGCTGACATGGTGATCGCCGGTTTCCACCACCAGCGTGATGTTCATCGGGTCGCTGTCCCAAACCGGCGCATCGACCGGTGCGTAATCGGCATCCAGAGTACGGCTGGCCATGATCTGTTCGGCATCCCATTCGGGGTCCACCTCCAGCGGAGATTTCAGCCAGCCCGCCAGTTCCTCGATCTGCAGCGCGTCGAGTTCGTGTGCGAAGGCGGGCATTTGGGTGGCCGGACGCCCCTCGGCGATGACGGCGGCTACGCGGGGGCCGCGCATGCGTTTGAGCGTTTCGGGGATCAGCGCCGGGCCGACGCCGCCCAGCCGCGCCTCGCCATGGCAGCTGGCGCAATGTTCGGCGTAATCTGATTGAGCATCCGCCCAAGCCGTTCCAGCTAGCAACACCGAGCACAAAGTACCGAATTTAAGTGCCTTAAAAGAACTGATGCGCCGGATCATGGCTTTTCCCCCGGAAAGGCGTGACCTGCAGGCGCTCGCCCGCGCCGTCCACGCCGATTTCGTCATTGGTCAGGTAGCAGGCCGGGTCTTCGGCCCACGGATCGCCGGTCAGTTGCAGGGCCCGGATGCGGGTATTGCCGCCGCAGACATCCTGCAACCGGCAGGTGCCGCACCGCCCCTTCAACGGGCGCGGCCGCGTGCGCAGCAGGGCCAGCATCGGGTCATCGCCGGACCACAGCTCGGAGAACGGAGTGAGCTTGACGTTGCCGACCGTGTAGTCCGACCAGTAGGTATCGGGATGGACGCGGCCCAGATTGTCGATATTGGCCACGCCCAGACCGCTGGAATTGCCGCCCCAATGGGCCAGATGTTCGCGCACATGCGCGACGGTATCGGCGTCGAACCGGGCGGCGGCCCAGTTCAGGAAATACCCGGCATCCGCGTCGTTGTTGCCGGTCACGATGTCCAACGGGCGTCCGCCCGAGGCGGCCTCCCATGCGCGGTTCAGCAACAGGTCGAGCCCCTGCCGGGTGCGCTGATGTTCCGCGTCCTCGCCCCGGTTCTTGTCGCCGCGGCCGGCATAGACCAGATGCGAGAGATAGAACTTGTCCACCCCCTCGTCGTCGCACAGTTTCAGCAGGTCGGGCAGGTGGTGCTGGGTGCCTTCGGTCAGGCAGAACCGCAGACCCACCTTGATGCCACGCTTTTTGCATTCGCGCACGCCGCGCAGGGCGTCATCAAAGGCGCCCTCGACCCCGCGGAACCAGTCATTCGTCGCCCCGATTCCGTCAAGCGAGATGCCGACATAATTGAAGCCCACGTCGGCGATCATGTCGGCCGTTTCGTCGTGGACCCGCGTGCCGTTGGTTGACAGCGCCAACATCGGCACCAGCTGACGCGCCCGCCGGGCGATGTCGAAAAAATCGAACCGGTCCAAAGGCTCCCCGCCCGAGAGGATCAGGGCCGGGACGCGAAACTGGCCCAGATCCTCAAGGGTGACCATGGCTTGCTCGTGGCTGAGTTCGCCCGGGAAGGCCACATCCGCAGACACGGTGTAGCAATGGCGGCATTTCAGGTTGCAGCGCCGGGTCAGGTTCCAGATCACCACCGGTTTTACCGGTCCGGGGCGGCGTTTGCGCACCGGCGTCGGGTTGACCAGCTGCTGCATGTATTCGGTCAGGCGGAACATCGGTCTCAGCCTTTCGCTTTCAGGCGCAGCCCGGTTTTTTTCAGGATGCGCGTGGAATAGAGGATGTTGCTGCCCCGGCAGGCCGATCCCAGGATCGCGGCGATCTGGCCGCGTTTGTCTTCGACCTCATCGGGCGAGCTGCCATGAACCATGGCGAACAGGTTGTAGGGCCAGTCGGGCAGGGCGCGGGGCCGTTCATAGCAATGGGTGACGAAGGGCAGTGCTCCGATACGGGCGCCGAGTTCGGTGATCAGGTCGTCCTGCACATCCCAGACGGTCATGCCGTTCGATGTCATGCCCAGCTTGTAGTGGTTGGGGGCCGCGGCGATCCGCCGGATCACCCCGCGTGCCTTCAGCGCTGCCAGCCGGTGCAGCAGGGTGGCTTCCTCGATCCCCAGATCGTCGGCGACCTGCGCAAAAGGCGCGGGCACCAGGGGCAGCCCACCCTGCAGTGCCTCGATGATCCGTCTGTCGGTTGCGTCTATCATGCTGCCACCCGGAAGCCGATGAAGAATTCCTGCAGTTTCGGGAACCGGTGAACCGTGATTCCCGTTTCCCGTTCGATCGCGTCGGTCGTAGCGGTGATCGCCTCGGGCGTTTCGGTCGCCAGAACAAACCACATGTTCAGCCGGTGCGTACGCTCATAATTATGCGCCACCTCGGGGTGCGCATTGACTTTGGTCAGGACGGTTTCAAACTCGGCCTCGGGCACCGCCATGGCGCACAGGCAGAAATCCCCGCCCATGGCGGCGGCGTCGAAGAACGGGCCGAACCGGGTGATGACCCGGTCGGCCTTCATCCGCGCCAGCCGGTCCAGCAGGTCCTGCTCGGCGATCCCCAGTTCGGCCGCCACGTCGGCATAGGGGCGGGGGGTCAGCGGCAGGTCTTCCTGCAATCGGTTCAGCAGGCGGCGGTCGGTGTCGTCCAGCGGGGTCATGCGGCGGCCTCTTTCGGTTTGATCAGTGCGCCGGTCTGCTTGAAGCAGCGGGTCGAGAACAGAACCTTGTGCGCGGCGCCCGACAGTTCGGGTAGGGCGGCGGCGCCGGCCAGGATACCCCGCGCCTCGGAGCGCGACCGGGCGTGGATCATGGAATAGAGCCGGTAGGGCCATACGCCCTCGACTGGTTGGCGTTCATAGCACAGGGTCACGCCGGGATGCGCGGCCAGTGCGGGGCCCGCGTGGTCGATCCGGTCGGCGGGCAGGTCCCATACGACCATGGCGTTGGCCGACCACCCCAGCGCCCGATGCCGCACGATGACCCCCAGGCGCGAGATGACGCCGGCCCTGTGCAGCACCCGGATGCGGTCCATCACGTCCTCGGGGGCGCGGTTCAGGGACCGGGCCAGCGCCGCGTAGGGGTCGGCCATCAGCGGCAGTCCCGCGCTGAGCGCCTGCAGGATGTCGCGGTCGCCTTGCCGCAGAACGCTCCGGTCGACCGCCCGCGGCCGTGGCACGCGGCGCGAACAATCCGACATGCGAAAACCCAGATCGACGTTGAACGGGCGGACCAGCCGCAGGTCCAGCACGCGCAGCCCGGTGCGGTCGCTGATCCGGGCCAAAGTGGCGTCCACATGCGCCCGGTCGGGGCCAGTGGCTACGAACCACAGGTTCCAGTCATCCTCGCGCTGGTAATTGTGGTTCACGCCCGGCTCGGCGTCGATCAGAGCGGCGATCTGTTCCACCTTGTCCTCGGGCGCGGCGACGGCGGCCAGTGTGCTGGCCGAGGCCACGCCGGGCGCGACCGTCGCGCCGACGCGGGTGATCCGCCCGGCCGCGCGCATGCGGGCCAGGCGGTCGATCACCTCGGCCTCATCCAGCCCCAGCGCCGCGGCCAGCACCTGGAACGGCCGGTCAGCAACGGGAAAATCGCGCTGCCAGTCGTCCAGCAGCCTGCGGTCGATCGGGTCGGTGATATGGCACATCGCTTACAGCCCCGTTCTGTGCGCACGCGCGGTGAAGAAGATGCCCGAGGGGCTGTCGGCCTGGATTTCCCGCAGCTTTTTAAAGCTGTGGGTGTCATAGACCATGATCTTGTTGGCATCGCGCACGCTGATCCAGACCTCGTGCCCACGCGGGGTGAACTCCATGTGCAGCACCGCCGGGCCGGGTTTGAATTCGTGGATGACCTGTTTGCTGACCGTGTCGATCACTTGGATCGTGTCGTTCATCGGGTGGGCGAAATTCACCCAGACCTGCCGGCCGTCGGGCCGCGCCATGGCAAAGACGGGCTGGCCATAAGTCTGGGTGCGCCCGGTTTCCGTGAGTTTATCGGCATCGACCCAGAGCACTTGGTGATGGCCGACGGCCGGCAATACGAATTCGGCGCCCGTATGCGCCCAGCCTTCCAGATGGGGCATCTTGTAGACGGGCATCTCTTGTTGGCCGCGCCCATAACCGGGCAGCACCCGGATCGGTTCGGGCGTGTCGTCCCACAAATCCAGAGCGGTCAGCCCGTCCTGCCCGAACAGGCCGGTGATGTAGGTGCGGCCATTGGCGGTGATCAGTGCGTCATAAGGATTTTTACCCATGTCAATGATCTTGGTGATCTGCGGGTCGGTGCCGCGCGCGAAATCGGCGATCCAGGTCTCGCCCGTGTCCCACATGGTGAACACGAAACGGCGGCCCGGTGCATCGACAAGGCCGATGGTCTTGCTGCCGGTAGGGATGTCGGCCACCAGATCCAGCGTGTCGGCGTCAAAGACGCGCACCCCGCCGGGTTCATAGTTCGACACCGCCACCAGCGTGCCATCGTCAGAGATCGCTCCGCCGATGGCGTTGCCGGCCTGCACGACCCGTTTGGCGATCTGACGGGTCACGATATCGACCTTGGTCAGCCCGCCGTCGCGCCCGAAGACATAGGCAAAGCGTTCGTCGGGCGAATAGACCAGCGAGGCATGGGACAGATCGCCCAGCCCCTCGATCCGGGCCAGCGCGGCGCGGTCGGACTGATCGATCAGCAGGACCGAGCCGGTGGCCCGTTCGATCACCAGCCCCAGGTCTCCGGTGGCGGTGGGTTCGGCATGGGCTGCGGTCATCAGCAGCGCGGCCGCCAGGCCAAGGACAAACTGTTTCATTGCGCCTCCGGTTTCAGCAGATAACGGGCGATCCATTCGGCCTCTTCCTCGCTGATGAGGGGCCGCCACGGCGGCATGGCCGTGTCGGGGATGCCGTCCAGGATTACGCCGGTCAGGATTTCGGGGTCATAGTGCTGCAGGTTTCCGGCCCGCAGATCGGGGCCCAGCCCGCCTTTCAGGGTCAGACCGTGGCAGGACCCGCAATCCTGATGCACCAGACGCTTCAGCGCGTTGGGGTCCAGCGTGTCGGCGGCAAAGGCTGAGGTGGCCACCAGCACGGCGGCGGTCAGCACCGCGCGCCCGGGCCAGTCCCGACGGCCTGGGTCAATGGGCAGAGTCCTAGCCATGAGCGTGCTCCAGCAACTCGGCAACCGGCCGTTCGGCATAAAGCGACACGACCTTGCCGATGATGAACAGGGTAGGGGCGGCCAGACCGGCCGCGCGCACGTCGGCGGCGACACGGTCAAGACGCGAGACAAGGCGGCGCTCGTCCGGGGTGGTCGCCTTGCCGACGGCCAGGACGGGGGTCGATCCCGGCAGGTTCTCGGTCATCAGGCCCATGGCGATCTGGCCAATATTGGCGACGCCCATGTAGATGACCAAGGTGGTGTCAGGGTCCGCCAGGCGCTTCCAGTCGAGGTCCAGCACCTTATCGGCCTGACGATGGCCAGTGACATATTGAACCGAGGTGGCCAGCCCGCGATGGGTCAGCGGCACGCCGGTCGAACAGCTTGCCCCCTGCGCCGCGGTGATGCCGGGCGCGTATTCAACCGCAATGCCATGGTCCATCAGAAACGCCGCCTCTTCCGAGCCGCGGCCAAAGATCATCGGATCGCCCCCCTTGAGGCGGGCAACCCTGTGGCCCGCGCGGGCCTGTTCCAGCAGGATCTGGTTGATCCGGTCCTGCGGCACGGTATGGCATTTGGGCGCCTTGCCCACGGGGATCAGCCGCGCACCGGGGGCGTGCATGGCCAGGATCTCCTCCGAAACCAGACGGTCGTAGACCACCACATCCGCCTCGCGCAGCATGCGCAAGGCACGCAGGGTCATCAATTCGGGGTCTCCGGGTCCGGCGCCGATCAGAAAAACCTTACCGCTCATGGTGCAATCTCGCTTGGTCTGAATGTCATCGGGACCCGGGTGTTCCGGTCGGTTCCGAGCGCGGACAGAGCGGCGGATCGGGACGTTGCTGGGATGGCCGGGCGTGTCATGGCCGCAGACTGGCGCATTCGCAAAGAGGCCTCCTTGACATAAGTTAAGGAGCGCGGGATTTGCGCCCGCGCTCCTTTAGTTTGCCTGTATGTCTGCCTGCGTTCAGTGCTCGACGGTGACCATGCCGACCATGTTCTGCGTTTCCCAATGCGGGCCGCACAGATAGTCCTGCGGGCCGGGTTCAAGGAACGTCATCTCGACCGATTCCTCGGGAAAGATGCGGTCGGATTCGGGCTGGCTGCCATCCTTCAACAGCACCGAGTGGCTGGTGCGCTTGTCCACGTTGACCCAGCGCACCGTGGTGCCGGGCTTGATCGTGATCCGGGCCGGGCAGAAGTGGTACTTGTACATCAGCACCACCTCGGCATCCTGCACGGCGTCGGAGGGTTCGCCGAAGAGTTCGACATAGCGTTCCTCGGCCTGGGCGCAGATCTGGTCGGCTTCATCGGCCAGGGCTGGCAGAACCATCGCTAGGGTCAGGACTGCGGTCAGAAGGGGCTTGGTCGTCATGGTCGCGTGTCTCCTCGGCCGTGGAAAAGGGGCCGGATTGCCGGCCCCTTTTCGTTACTGTTTGACCACGTTGATGTCGGCGCTATCGTCGTCCAGCGCGAGGCTGGTGTTCAGCGTGACGTGGTGGAACCGCGCCGCCGAGTGATCATCGTGGATGGCAAAGCCCACCGTGTAGGACTTGCCCGGCTCCAGCGGCACGTCGCCCGGCGCGCCCGAGTTCAGCGGACGTGAGAACACCACCGTCCACATGCCGCCCGACAGGCTGGCCGAGGCCGAGATCTCGCCATCGTTGACCACGCGCTGTTCCAGCAGATAGCCGTTGGTGGCGCTGCCATCGGCATAGACGCGCATCAGGTCAAGGAAAGTGCCGTCCTGCAGGTACTGCGCGATCTGTTCTTCGGCCTGCAGCTTGTCCCAACCGCCCAGCGGCTTGCCGCGCCGGCCTTTGACTTCGACCTCGGTGCGGCTTTCGCTGATGTACTTGGTGACGGTGTCCTTGGCCGTTAGGCGTGCGGCCACGTCCGGGTTGGCGGCGATGGTTTCGGCATCGGGCGCAAAGGGCATGTAGGTGTTGTCGGCGTGGCACGAAGCCCAGCACCCCACCTGTTCGCCCAGCTCGATCCCGGTGCCGGTGATCATCATGGCGACCTTGATCGGGTTGTCCGGGTCCATCTTGCCGCCGTCGACGAAGGGCACGGGATTGTGGCCTGCATCCGCCCATTGCAGCCGGATATACAGGTTTTCGTCGTCATGCGCGGCCTGAACCGTGGCGTCGATCACCCCGCGTTTGCCTGGGATGGGGGTCGGTTCGAGTTCACCGCCGGCGACGATTTTGTTGCCGATCGCGTCCAGCTCCTTGGAGTGGCAGGTCGAGCACTGGTCGCCACCTTTGGTCAGCGGACGGGCGCCGCCGTGGGTCTTGCCATTCTGTACCCATTCGAACGAAGCCTGTCCCGGATAGAACAGTTTCAGATCGGTGCTGGCCACGGCGTTCCAGTCGATGTTGCCACCAACGTCGCTGCCGCCCGAGGCCGCGGCGTCGGTTGCGGTGCCATCGGCCTTGGCGCGTTCCTCGGCCACGGCAGCGTCGACCGCAGCGGCGATCTGTGCCTGCACCGCCTCCTGCTGGGCTTTGCGGGCGGCTTTCTCGGCTTCGGCCTCGGCGGCCTCCTTGGCTTCGATCCGTTCCAGGCTGGCCAGGTATTCCGGCGGGATCGGACGGGCGAAGGCCGGGTTCGGGGCTTCGAGCTCTTCCAGGAAATCCTCGGGTGCGCGGTCACGGATGTTCGAGTGCGCGATGCCCTTGTGGCAGTCGATGCAGGTCTGGCCGACCTCCATCGCGTTCAGGTGCTGCTGCCGCGCGCGTGGCTTTTGGAACTCGGGCATCATCGACTCGAAATCGTGGCAGTTGCGGCATTCGCGCGAGTCTGTCTTTTTCATCCGCTGCCATTCGTTCATGGCCAGATGGATGCGCTTGGCCTCGAATTTCTCGGGCGTGCTGATCGAGCCGACTATCTTGCCGTACAGCTCTCTCGAGGCTTTGATCTTGCGGATGATCTTGTGTGTCCAGTCCTTGGGCACGTGGCAGTCCGAACAGACCGCGCCCACGCCCGAGCGGTTTACGTCATGGATCGTGCCCTTGTACTCGGTGTAGATATAGTCGCGCATCTCATGGCACGAGACACAGAATTTCTCGGTGTTGGTGGCTTCCATGGCGGTGTTGAACCCGCCCCAGAAGATGATGCCGGCGACAAAGGCCGCGGCAATGCCGGCCACGGGCATTCCCCACAGGAAATACCGGCGCCAGATCGGTTTTTTCTTTTCCGGTTCGGACTGGGTCATGTCCAGGCTCCGTTTTGGCTGTCATGTCTGGCCTTGGATTTCAGGCCGGTTGGAATGGTGGTTGGGATGCCGGGCAGGGCGCCCGCCGCGGACAAACGTGGAAAGGGCGGGCGAGGGGCCCGCCCTTTCCTGTGCTTGCTGCCAACCCGTCAGGTGACGTGGTTCGAGCGGTTGTAGACGTTGAACTTGCCGGTCGGCGCATAGAGCCCGTCGATACGGCCGATCTCTTCCAGCGACTTGGCGTCGAAGATCACGATTTGACCGTTGGGCTCCTTGGAGTCCGACAGGTTCCACTTGGAGACCCAGACCTCGGTGCCGTCGGCATTGAATTCAAAGTGAACGGCGGCACTGCCTTCGTCTTCGGTGATCTGGATCGTTTTCACGATCTCGCCGGTCTCTTTCGAGATGACTTGCACCGACTGCTGGATTTCCGGCTCGGGGTGTTTGGTCTGGTCAGCCCAGATGTAGTCCGAGTTCGGGTGGGTGCGGACAAACAGGCCGGGGCCGTCCGTCTCCACTTCGTAGCAGACCTTCCAAGCCTGATCCGGGTGGCCTTCGGGGTCGTTGCCCCAAACGGTCACGGTACCCACACCCAGGTGGGTCGTGCCGGCAACCGGTCCACAGTTCGGATCGACCCAGTTTGCGCCCGGTCCGGGGTGCGGCAGGGCGGCGGTGTCGATCATCGCCTCCAGCTTGTGGGTTTCGGTATCGACGACTACCATTTTGTTCGACGCGTTCGCGGCGATCTGGAAATAGCGGCCCGTCGGGTCAAAGAACCCGTCATGCAGGAACTTGGCGCTGTCGATCTTGTCGATGCGCAGGTTGTCGAGGTCCGTGTAATCGACCTGCCACAACTGGCCCAACTCTTTCACGGCGACGATCCAGGTCGGTTCGTTCGGTGTCGTGTAGATCGCGGCCACGCGGCTTTCTTCGACATAGTCGCCGTCCACGTTCACGCCGCGGGTCGAAACGACCTTGAGCGGTTCCATGGTTTTGGCGTCAACGATCGCGAAGTGCGGCGGCCAGTAACCACCACCGATGACGTATTTGCCATCGCCGGAAACTGCGACGTCGCGGGCGTCATAGGCGATCTTGACCTCAGAGACCAACATCTTGTCCGGCGTCTGCCAGAGGTCGATTTTGGTCATCTTGCCGTCGCGACCCATGGTGTACCAGAAGCGGCCGGGATGTTCCGGTTCGGTCAGGCTATGGTGTTCGGACGCTTTCAGAACGTGCACGGCATAGCCGGTGGGGATGTGGGTCAGCACCTCTTTGGTGTCGCCGTCGATTACGGCCACCTTGCCCACGTCACGTTCGATGACGACGAAGAAGTTCTCCCAGTTGCGACCGTGCAGCGGCTCGGTCGGATAGTCTGCCTCTTCGACATAGACCTTGCGGGTCGCCTTCATCTGTTCCAGCGACATTTCCGGCGGCTTGGGCGGGTCCATCATGATGTAGGTCGCCATGTCGCGGATCTGCTCCTCGGTCATGATGTCCGAGAAGTTGTTCATACCGCCTTCGGTGCCCCACGCGATGATTTTTTCAAGGCGCTCCTGGCCCAGTTGCAAGGTGCCGCCTTCGGTCACGGTGCCGTCGGCTGCGGTTTTCTTCCAGTGTGGCTCGAGGTTCTTGCCGGTGGCGCCCTTGCGCAGCACGCCGTGGCAGCCGGCACATTGTTCGAAGTAGAGCTGTTTCGAAGCCTCGAAGGCTTCGTCGCTCAGGGTTGGCTCTTCGGCGAATGTCGGAGCAGCGACGCTGCCCAACAACATGGCCAGACCGACCCTGAAGGCGCGGCCGGTGGTGTAATGGCTGATTCCAAGTGACATGATCACTCTCCGTTTGCTGGTGAGGCAGGCCGGACACTGCGCCGGGACGGGCGTCTTCTCCTTGACGAAAGTCAACGGAGGGGGTGTTCAGACGGAAATGACGCGGAAAAAAGCCATGAAAATAAGTGCTTTTTGGGGTCATGTTTTCGCCGACGCTTGATTTTGGTTAAGGGGCGCGGGTCCGCCGGTTGCTAGTGCTTGGCCATCGAACAGCTTGGTCAAGGAGAGCAGGCATGCCATCGGCAATCACGCGCGTTATGGGTGAGGGGTTCCGGGTCTTTTTTCTGTTTGCAGGTCTTTACGGCGTGTTTGCCGGTCTGGCCTGGGGAGGGTGGCTGGCAACGCTGGCAGGGATCGAAATATGGACCGAGACGCCCTATGCCATGAGCCCGCCGATGTGGCACGCGCACGAGATGATTTTCGGCTATGCCAGTGCCGCACTGGGCGGGTTCTTTCTGACCGCCGTTCCCAACTGGACCGGCGCCCCCGAGGCGCGGCGCTTGTTTATTGCCGCGGCAGCGGCGCTGTGGTTGGCCGGGCGCGTGGCACTGTGGTTTTCGGGTGTGATCGACCCGGTGATTGTCGCGGTGCTCGATCTCGCCTTCCTGCCGGTTCTTGCGGCCAAGATTGCCACCCAGCTGATCCGGCGACCAAAACCGCAGAACATGATCTTTCTTCTGTTGCTGGCCTACATCTGGGTGTCCAACCTGTTGACCCATCTGGACTGGATCGGAGTGACGACCGGAACCCTCGATGTCGGCCTCCGCACAGGACTGCTGGCCTTGTGTTCCATGATCGCCATTCTGGGAGGTCGGATCACTCCGGCCTTTACGCGCAACGCAATGAAGCGCGAAGGCGTGCCCGAAGCTGAGTGGCCTGTCAGTCGCGATTGGATGGAAAAAAGCAACATGGTGCTGGCCCTGCTGCTGCCCGCTGCGATGTTGATCTTCGGGGCCGGGTACCCGGTCGCGATTTTGGCGCTGGTCCTCGGAGCGATACAGGGCTTGCGCCTGTCAGGTTGGCGGGGGGCTTGGGCGCTCCGGCAGCCGATCCTGTTCGCGCTGCATCTGGCCTTGGGTATGCTGGGCCTTGGGCTGGTACTGTGGGGTATCAGCCTTTTGGGCTTCGGCAGTGAACTTGGTGCGCTGCATGTGTTGGGCATCGGCTGTGTGGGTGGGATGACCCTGGCGGTCATGAGCCGCGCGGCGCTTGGCCATAGCGGACGGGGGCTGGTCGCCCCCGCGCCGGTGGTCGTCGCCTACGGTGCGATGGCTCTGGCTGCGATTTTGCGCTGGATTGGGTCCGGGTTGGACGCGCATTTTCTGACCTCCATGCTGGTCGCCGACGGGCTGTGGATCAGCGCGATGGCGCTGTATGTGGTGGCGATGTGGCCGGCCTTGGTGGGTCCGCGTGCGGTACCGTCCTGAGCGGCTCAGGCCCGGTCGATCAATGGTCGCGCGTTTTTGACATGCCGATGGATCATGTGCCGCGCACGCTTGCCGGTTTCGGGAATGGGCCGAGCTGCGATCGGGACATGATCCGGGTCGTCAAGCTCGGGGAAAATCTCGAAGATCTCGTCTCGGGCATCCCGGCCGATGCTTTTGAGTGCTTCTGGCCCGGTGTACAGGCTTTCCGACGGAGCCCCCTCGGCGGTCACGATTTCATGGCGGTCGAACAGGATGTGGTAGTACGTCACGCTGCTGGCGGTTTCATCGACATGAACGCCGGGAACGCCGACCAGCTTGTGGGCGGGGATCAGCACCTCTTGGGCGTCGAACATGCGCACGGCAATCGCCGAGCGAACCAGCATCCGGTGCTGCGGAGAGACCCGCAGGTCGCGCCGCGGTAGACCCGCCCCCAGCGCTCCGGCTGATACACAGATCGGACGCAGGCGTGGGTTGGCCTGCAAATCGACCGACGTTAGGATGCGCGAGCCGATCCAGCGAATCGGTTGCGGGCCGTGATCGAGCGTCAGCACCAGATCGCCTTCGGCCAGATCTTCTATCGCCTTGGCGCCGGTGGGTGTTTCGATCAGCGTACCGGCGGTAAAACAGGGCACGTCGACAATGGCTGTGGGATCGGTGGTGTCCGGAGCGTTTGAAGGGGTCACATTCGAACGAATGAAGGAATAGGCGGTACCGGGTACCAAAGGTTCGGACGTGATGTATCCGACAAGATTCCCTTCAACCTCGACCCGGAAAACATCGATCGTACCGCCGCCCGGTTTGGTCAGGGAGTAGGATTCTTCCAGATAGATAGCGCCGGAATCAAAGGTGGTTGATCCGTCAAGGCTGGTGACGACGCCTGTCTGTGTCAGGTCATCGCCGACTTCGTTGTTGAAACGGTCGCCGTTGAAATCAGTTCCGTTGTCCGGATCTCCGTTCACGAGCGTTCCACCGGCCGCGTCGGTTACGTCAAATACCCGGCGATCGGTGTTCGGATCATAGCCTGAACTCAGAGTGATGGTACCGGAGTTAAACCCGGTAAAACTAAGTGAAATCACCCCTGGCGCGTAGCCGATATAGGAATAGTTCGCCATCTCTTACTCGTTCACTCGCTCAATCAAAGACACCGGAACAGCACATCACGGACCCGGACACTCCATCTGACTTCGCACCCTGATAACAGCGGTTCAAGGCGATTTCGGGGCATTTCACGCTTATTTTAAGGGAATGTAGCCTATTGGCCGCGTGCCAGGACAGAGTCTTGACTTTCGTTAAGGCGGCAAACCGCCCATCCCGCCATTGTCCCCCCACCAGCAAAGCGGCGCAAAGGAGAGCGCAATGCGAGAAGTCATGACCAAGAGCATGGCCCGCAACATATTCTATGGCGGGTCACTGTTCTTCATCTTAATCTTTCTGGCCCTGTCGGCCCACTCACACCTGTACATCGTCAATTCGCCGAACTCGGCGAAGCTGGATGAGAGCGTGATCCGGGGCAAACACGTCTGGGAAAAACACGCCTGCATCAACTGTCACTCGATCATGGGTGAGGGTGCCTATTTCGCCCCCGAGGTCGCCAACGTGATGACCCGCTGGGGCGTTCTGGACGACCCGGAATCGGCCTTTGAATCTCTCAAGGGCTGGATGGAGGCGCAACCCACCGGCATTCCCGGTCGCCGGCAGATGCCAAGGTTCAACCTCAGCGACGAAGAGATCCGTGATCTGGCCAACTTCCTGATCTGGACGGACAATATCGACGCTCAGGACTGGCCCCCGAATGACGCGGGCTGAGAAGGGAACGGAGCAATGAAATACGAATCCCAAAAAGTGGCCTATGCCTATTTCGCATTCGCAATGGGCCTGTTCGCGATCCAGGTGATCGGCGGTCTGCTGGCCGGCTGGATCTATGTATCCCCCAACTTTCTGAGCGAGCTTCTGCCGTTCAATATCGTGCGGATGCTGCACACCAACGCGCTGATCGTGTGGTTGATCACCGGCTTTTTTGGCGCGGCCTATTTCCTGATCCCCGAAGAGGCCGAGCGCGAGATCCACTCGACCAAGCTGGCCTATATCCAGCTGGCGATCCTGATTCTGGGCACGCTGGGTGTGGTGCTGACCTATGTCTTCAACCTGTTCGAAGGCAACTGGCTGCTGGGCAAAGAGGGGCGCGAGTTCCTTGAACAACCCAAATGGGTCAAGGCCGGCATCGTCGTGGCAGCGCTGATCTTCCTCTACAACGTGTCGTTGACCGTTCTGAAGGGCAAGAAGACCGCCATCACAAACATCCTGCTGCTGGGCCTGTGGGGTCTGGCGCTGCTGTTCCTGTTCGCCTTCTACAACCCGGGCAACCTGAGCCTCGACAAGCAGTACTGGTGGTACGTCGTTCACCTGTGGGTCGAAGGCGTGTGGGAGCTGATCATGGCCTCGATCCTGGCCTACCTGATGCTCAAGCTGACCGGAGTTGACCGCGAGGTGGTCGAGAAATGGCTGTATGTCATCGTCGCCGCCGCGTTGTTCTCGGGCATTTTGGGCACCGGCCACCACTACTACTGGATCGGTACGCCGGGTTACTGGCAGTGGATCGGGTCGATCTTCTCAAGCCTCGAGGTGATCCCGTTCTTTGCGATGATGGCCTTTGCGTTCGTCATGGTCTGGAAGGGCCGTCGGGACCACCCCAACAAGGCCGCGCTGCTGTGGTCGCTGGGCTGTGCCACGCTGGCCTTCTTCGGCGCCGGCGTCTGGGGCTTCCTGCACACGCTGCACGGGGTGAACTACTATACCCACGGTACGCAGATCACGGCGGCGCACGGGCACCTGGCCTTCTACGGCGCCTATGTCTGCCTCAACCTGGCGATCTTCACCTATGCGATGCCGATCCTGAAGAACCGTGATCCGTACAATCAGGTGCTGAACATGGCCTCGTTCTGGCTGATGACCGGCGGCATGGTCTTCATGACCTTCGTGCTGACCTTTGCCGGCACCGTCCAGACGCACATGCAGCGCGTGGTGGGTGATTACTACATGGATGTGCAGGATCAGGTCGCGATCTTCTACTGGATGCGCTTCGGCTCCGGTCTGGTCGTGGTCATCGGTGCGCTGCTGTTCATCTACTCGATCTGGGTTCCGCGCAAAGAGGTCATCGAACCCGGCGTCGTGGAAACCCCGGCGGAGTGATGGATATGGACGGCTCCATGAAACTGGGAACGGGGGCGGCAGACGCCCCCTTCTACCTGCCCCAGGGCGACGAATGCGACGTGTTCGCCGCCGCCTATACCAACAAGCTGCCGGTCCTGCTGAAAGGGCCGACAGGTTGCGGCAAGACCCGCTTCGTGTCCCATATGGCCGCCAGTCTGGGTCGGCCGCTCTATACCGTGGCCTGCCACGACGACCTGGCCGCGGCCGACCTGATCGGGCGCTACCTGCTGAAAGGCGGCGAGACCGTTTGGGTCGACGGCCCCCTGACCCGCGCGGTGCGCGAGGGCGCGATCTGTTACCTGGACGAGGTGGTCGAGGCGCGCAAGGACGTGACCGTGGTGCTGCACCCGCTGACCGACGATCGTCGCATCCTGCCGATCGACCGCACCGGGGAAGAGCTTGAGGCCGCGCCCGGCTTCATGCTGGTGGCCTCCTACAACCCCGGCTATCAGAACATTCTGAAAACCCTCAAACCCTCGACCCGGCAACGGTTCATCTCGCTGGAATTCGACTTCCCCTCGCCTCAGATGGAAGCCGAGGTGGTCGCGCAGGAAAGCGGACTGCCGCTGGACCGCTGCAAGCCGCTGGTGCGGCTGGCGGGCAAGCTGCGCGGGCTCAAGGGTCAGGACCTCGAGGAAGGCGTGTCCACCCGCCTGGTCGTCTATGCCGCGACGCTGATCGCGCAGGGCATGTCCACCGACCGCGCCATCCTTGCCGCCATGATCGAACCTCTGACCGATGACGAGGATATCAAACGCGGGCTCCTCGATCTTGTCACCGCCGTCTTTGGGTGAGGCCGGCGATGGTCTGGATCGACTTTGAGCCATGGGAACCCGAAGAAACGATCGGGAAACTGTGGCACACCCTTGCCAGCCGCCTTGATGCACCAGAGGTGCACGAAGGAGCCGCGGTCGACCTGTCGCAGGTCGCGGGGCGGCTGGCCGTTCTTTTCCGGGGGCTTGGGGGCAGTCCGGGCGTCGAGCTGCGCCCGGTTTCGCCCGAGCTCTCGCGCCACCGGCTGGGCTGGCGGCGCAAGCTGGCCACCGAGGCCGAACTGATCCCGCGCGCCAGTTTCGACGGCGAGGTCCTGCGCCTGCCCGACCGGCTGGCGGTGTTTCCCGCGCGCGAAGCCAACGGCGCGCTTTATGTCTGGCTGGCGGCGGTGGCGGCCCATGCCGGAACCCGCATCGACGAGGACGATCCTCTGCGCGCCGACATCCGCGCCCTGCAGGCGGCCCGCGCGATGGTCGCCGACACGCTCGAGGACGCGCCGGGCCTGCGCCCGCTTTACACCGAACTGTGCAAGGGCGTGCTGTATCAGCGTGACCTGCCCGGCCTGCCCCCGGCCGAGGCCGCCGTCGAAGACCTGATCCGCCGGATGCTGGGCGACCCGGCCCCCCTGTCCGCCCGCGCCCAGGCCTACGACGCCCTGGGCGACGACGTGGCCGCCCCGCGCGGGTACCAGCCGTTTCGCCCGGTGCCCCTGTGGCCCGAACTGCGCGCGGTCGCCTTTTCCGAACACACCGAGGTCGAAAGCCGCGACACCGACGGCCCACCCGAGGAATCGGGCGAAAAGACCCACCGCGCCCGCCGCCGCAAATCCGACCAGGCCGAGCGGCAGGACAGTCTGATCCTGCACAAGTTCGAAGCGATCCTCAGCTGGGCCGAATTCCTGAACCTCAACCGTCGTATCGACGATGACGATCCGGACAACGCGAAAAAGGCCGCCGATGATCAGGACGAAATCGGGCTGGGTCAGATATCGAAGGCGCCGCCGACGCGGCTGAAGCTTCATCTCGATCTGGCGCCCGAGGACGTGAACCGCGAACGCCTGTCGGGGCGTGTGCTGTACCCAGAGTGGGACGTGCGCACCGGACAATACCTGCCCGATCACGTCAACGTTTTGACCTCGGATGCCGAGATCCGCGAGGAGGCCGCCGAATTCGGCAAGGACCCGGCCACCGCCCGCCGCATCCGCGCCGTCAAACGACAGTTCGAGGCCCTGCGCCCGGGCCGGGTGATGACCCGCGGCCATCTGGACGGCGACCAGCTGGACATCGAAGCCGCCGTGCGCAGCGCCGTGGACCGCCACGCCAATGGCGAGGGCAACGAGCGCGTCTGGATGCAATCCCGCCCCGAGGCGCGCGACCTGGCGGTGTCGATCCTGCTGGATGTCAGCCGCTCGACCGAAAGCGCGGTCGCGGGGCGTGCGGTGATCGGCATCGAACGCGAGGCACTGGCGGCGCTGGCCTGGGGCCTGAACGCCTGCGGCGACGATTTCGCTATCCACGCCTTCAGTTCGCTGAAACGCCAGCGGGTATATGTGCAGCGCTGCAAAAAGTTCAATGAGCCCATGACCGCCACCGTGGAGCAGCGCATCGCGTCTCTGCGGCCGGGCCATTACACGCGGCTGGGGGCGGCGATCCGGCATGCCTCGGCCGATCTGGCGGCGCAGGCGCGCAAACGCCGGCTGCTGCTGGTGATCACCGATGGCAAGCCCAATGATCTGGACCACTACGAGGGCCGTCACGGCATCGAAGACACCTGCATGGCCGTGCGCGAGGCGCGCCGGGCGGGGCAGTCGGTCTTTGGCGTCACCATCGACAAGACCGGCAAAAGCTGGTTCCCGCGCATGTTCGGGCAGGGCGGGTTTGCGGTGATCCCCGACCCCAACCGCCTGAACATGGCCCTGCCGCAGATCTATCGCCAACTGGTCGGCGCATGAGCGATACGTCCCTGATCGACGAGCTGCCCGGCGAATTGCTGATGTGGGTTCTGATCGTCTCGGAACTGCTGGTGTTCGGGGCCGGACTGATCGCCTTCATGGGCGTCCGCCTGACCGACCCGGCAGGCTTTGCCGAGGCGCAATCGCATCTCTACCGCACCGGGGCCGCGCTCAATACGGGGGTTCTGGTCACCTCGGGCTTTCTGGCGGCGCGGGCCCTACGCTGGCGACAGGCCGCACGCCGCGCCGCCACAAGGCTGGCGCTGATCGGCGCGGCCCTGCTGGGCTTGGTGTTCCTGATCATCAAGGGCGCGGAATATGCGGGAAAGGCGGCACAGGGCATCAGCTACGAGACCCACCCGTTTTTCCTGTTCTACTACCTTCTCACCGGGTTCCATGCCGCGCATGTGCTGGCCGGGGTCGCCATTCTGCTGCTTGTCGCCTGGCGCGACGATCCCCGCAATATCGAGGCCGGCGGCCAGTTCTGGCACATGGTCGATCTGGTCTGGATCCTGCTGTTTCCGGTGATCTATCTGTTGGGGTGATGCGGTGCCGAGTTTTTCCTTTGCCCGATACACCCGCGCGGATCGCCTGACCCGCGCCTGGGCCGGCCTGATCGCGCTCAGCCTGGCCTCGGCCCTGCTGACCCTTGTGCCCATTGAGCCCCGGCTGGTCGGGGGCGGCATCCTGCTGCTGGCCTTGTTCAAGGCCCGCATCATCCTGGCGCGGTATCTCGACCTTGAATGCAGCCCGGCCTGGCTGCGGGGCTTCACGCTGGTGCTGAGCGCCTTTGCGGCACTGATCTTCGCGCTCTGCCTGGTCTGAGGCAAAAAAGAACCGCCGCGCACAGGGGCACGGCGGCTTGCCAGTTCAGGGACAGAAATCTATTGCGCGGCCATCGGCATCCGGGCGATCTGGCACCGCTGCCACAAAGCCGACAGCGCGCCGACCAGATGGTCGATATCGGCATCGGTATGCACGGGCGAGGGCGTGATGCGCAGCCGCTCGGTGCCCTTGGGCACGGTGGGATAGTTGATCGGCTGGATGTAGATGCCGAACTCTTCCAGCAGCGTGTCCGAGATGAACTTGCACTTGACCGGGTCGCCCACCATCACCGGGATGATGTGGCTGGGGTTGGGCAGATGCGGGATGCCCTCGGCGTCGAGCCGGGCGCGCACCTGGGCCACGCGCGCCTTCTGCAGGTCGCGTTCGGCATTCGACTGCTTCAGATGCCGGATCGAGGCCGCGGCCCCGGCCGCGACCGCCGGGGGCAGGGCGGTGGTAAAGATGAACCCGCTGGCAAAGCTGCGCACGAAATCGCACAGCGCGACCGACGCGGCGATATAGCCGCCCACCACACCGAAGGCCTTGCCCAGCGTACCCTCGATCACGGTCAGGCGGTCCATCAGACCCTCGCGCTCGGCGATGCCGCCGCCGCGGGGACCATAGAGGCCGACGGCATGGACCTCGTCCAGATAGGTCATGGCGCCGAATTCATCGGCCAGGTCGCAGATTTCCTTGATCGGAGCGATGTCGCCGTCCATCGAATAGACCGATTCAAAGGCGATCATCTTGGGCGCCTCGGGGTCGGCGGCGGCCAGCTTGGCGCGCAGGTCGTCCAGATCGTTGTGCTTCCAGATCACCTTCTGCGCCCGCGAATGGCGGATGCCCTCGATCATCGAGGCATGGTTCAGCGCGTCCGAGAACACGATCAGGCCGGGGATCCTGGCCGCCAGCGTCCCCAGCGCCGCCCAGTTCGAGACGTAGCCGGAGGTGAACAGCAGCGCCGCCTCTTTCCCGTGCAGGTCGGCCAGTTCGTGTTCCAACAGGACGTGGTCATGGGTGGTGCCGGAAATGTTGCGGGTGCCGCCCGCACCGGCGCCGCAGCGGTCCAGCGCATCATGCATCGCCGCCAGAACCGACGGGTGCTGGCCCATGCCCAGATAGTCGTTCGAACACCAGATGCGCACGTCCCGTGCCGCCGCGCCATCGGTCTGGCGGGCATTGGGAAAGGCGCCGCATTTGCGCTGCAGGTCGATGAAGACACGATAGTTGCCCTCGGCCTTCAGGTCGCTGAGGCTCTGGCTGAAAAAACGCTCGTAATCCATGTCTCGATCTCCCCGGAAAACTGGCTGTTGGCGGGCAGACTATGGGTGCGCGCACGCCGGGAACATGACAATAGTCAAGCGACGCCGGGAAAAGGGTGGTGCGCGGCGCGCGGGTTTGGCATAGGCTGGCGCAGGGATGGATGGGCCGGGTTTTCGGCCGGACAAAAGGGGATGCCTTCGTGGCGCATGAAGCACAAAAAGCCATTGCGCGGCAGTCGCTGCTGCTCAAAAGCCTGCCGGATCAGCATGTCGAAACGTTGCTGAGCCACGCGATCTGGCGTCAGTATGACCGTGGCGAGACGATCTTTGTGCAGGAAGAAAGCGCCCAGGCCGTGCATGTGGTGCTGGCCGGATGGGTCAAGCTGTTCCGCATGTCGCCCACCGGGGCTGAGGCCGTGGTCAGCGTCTTTACCCGCGGCGAAAGCTTTGGCGAAGCGGTAGCGCTGCGCAACGTGCCCTATCCGGTTTCGGCCGAGGCGGTCTCGGCCTGCGAGATCATGCACATTCCCAGCCCGGTGCTGATTTCCTTGATGAAGACCGACCCCGAGATCGGGATCTCGATCCTGGCTTCGACCTTCACCCATCTGCATTCGCTGGTGTCCCAGCTGGAACAGCTCAAGGCCCAGACCGGGGCGCAGCGGGTGGCCGAGTTCCTGCTGAACCTGTGTGATTGCGACGAAGGCGCCTGCGAAGTCGAGCTGCCTTATGACAAGATGCTGATCGCCGGGCGTCTGGGCATGAAGCCCGAAAGCCTGAGCCGTGCGTTTTCGCGGCTCAAGGCGGTGGGGGTGAAGATCAACCGCAACCACGCGGAAATCTCGGATATTCCGCAGCTACGCGACTATGCCGACAGCGACCCGGCCGACAATTGGGGGCGCTGAACGCGCCCGGTCAAACCCGCAACCCGTCCTCTCCGAAGGTCAGTGCATTTGTCGGATCATAGTCGATGCCGACCTGTGTCCCCGGGGACACCTGATGCTGACCAAAGGCCCGAACGGTAAAAGGCTTTTCGGTACCGATATCGACCAACACGTTGGTATCTGCGCCAAGGTTTTCCACGTGAACGACTGTGCCTGACAGCGGACCCGTCTGCCCAAGGCGAGCGTATTCAGGGCGAATGCCGATAAGTTGCCGGCCAGATCCACCGATCCGATCGGCGGGCACGAAATTCATCGCCGGAGACCCGATGAACTCGGCCACGAACCGGTTGGCGGGGTTGTTGTACAGCTCCATCGGGCTGCCGATCTGTTCGACTCGGCCGTCCCGCAACACGACGATCTTGTCCGCCAAAGTCATCGCCTCGGTCTGGTCGTGGGTCACGTAGATCATGCTGGCGTCGATCTGGCGGTGCAGGTTTGCGATTTCGACCCGGGTGTTCAGGCGCAACGCGGCATCCAGGTTCGACAGCGGTTCATCGAACAGGAACAGTTTGGGGTTGCGCACGATCGCGCGGCCGATCGCGACGCGCTGGCGCTGACCGCCGGACAACTCGGCCGGGCGACGTTCAAGATAGGGATCCAGCGACAACATGCGGCTGGCTTCGGTGATGCGGCGCGCGATTTCGTCCTTGGGATGCCCGGCCTGCTTCAAGCCCAGTTCCATGTTCCCCCGAACAGTCAGATGCGGATACAGCGCATAAGACTGGAACACCATTGCGATGCCGCGCTTGGCGGGTGGGACCTCGTTGACGGTCTGGCCATCGATTTCGACCGTTCCCGAGGTCGCCTCTTCAAGCCCCGCGATCACGCGCAGCAGGGTGGACTTGCCGCATCCCGAGGGGCCTACAAAGACCACGAATTCGTTTTCCTCGACGGTCAGGTCGATGTTTTTCAGCACGTTTACCTGTCCGAAGGACTTGCACACATTGGTCAGTTTCAGGGCGGTCACGTCACGTCTCCTTCAGGTCGACCGGCTGGCCGGATCGAATGCTTTGGTCGGCGGCAAGGCAGATCCGCAGGGATTGCACCGCGTCATTCATATGGCGGGTCAGGTCGATGTCCTGCGCGATGGTTTGCAGCATGTAGGCTTGTTCGGCGTCGCACAGTTCCTGGTGGCCGGGTTCGCCATCCATCTCGATCAGGGTGTCGCCGCTGGCTTTGTGCACCAGAATGCCGCCTACCTTCGTGTGGCCGTCCACATCGTCGGATGCGCCCTTGTTGCCCTCGGTTATGGAAACCGCGCCATTGGGTGAAACGATATCTTTCACGAAGAACGCCGTTTCGGACATCATAGGACCCCAACCAGCCTCGTACCAACCAACCGAGCCATCTTCGAACACCACCTGGAACTGGCCGTAATTGTACATGTCGGGCGCGATCTCATCCGACAAACGCAGGCCCATGCCGTTGACCCGGACGGGCCGGGCATCGGTAATCTGGCACATGACGTCGACGTAATGCACACCGCAGTCCACGATGGGTGAGGTGGTTTGCATCAGCGCCTTGTGCGTCTCCCATGTCGGGCCGTCGGACTGCTGGTTCAGGTTCAGGCGAAAGACATAGGGGCCGCCCAAGTCGCGCGCCTCGGATATCAGCCGCATCCACGAGGGGTGATGCCGAAGGATGTAACCAACCACCAACTTGCGGTTGGTGTCAGTGGCCTTTTCTACCACACGGCGTGCGTCTGCGACCGTGGTGGCCAGGGGTTTCTCGACAAAGACATGCGCACCGGCATCCATCGCGGCACAGGCATAGTCAGCATGGCTGTCGGAATAGGTGGCAATCACGGCCAGATCAGGGTTGGTGTCCGCAAGCGCCGTATTGAAATCGGTGAAGACCGGATACCCCTGCAAATCCGGGTGATCCACTGTCCCGGATCGGTTCACCAGACCCACGATCTGGGCGTCGGGATGGTGATGATGCGCCAGCGCGTGGCTGAGGCCCATGTTTCCCAAACCTGCGATCAGAACCCGGATCATTTGACCGCCCCCGAAGTGATCCCGCGGATCAGTTGCCGCGAGAAGATGACATACAGAACCATGACCGGCAGGATCGCCATGCTGAGCGCGGAAAGCACCGCGTTCCAGTCGGTGACGAACTGACCGATGAAGACCTGGCTACCGAGGGTCAGGGTCTTGGTCTCTTCGGCCGGGGCCAGGATCAGCGGGAACCACAGGTCGTTCCAGATCGGGATCATGTTGAACACGGCCACGGTCGCCATCGCCGGACGCACCAGCGGCAGAACAAGGCGGAAGAAGATGGTGTATTCGCTCAGCCCGTCGATGCGGCCTGCGTTCTTGAGGTCGTCGCTGACTTGCCGCATGAACTCGGACAGGATGAATACGGCCAGCGGCAGGCCCTGTGCGGTGTAGACGAGGATCAGCGCCATCAGCGTGTTGACCAGACCGGTCGCCACCATCATGTCCAGGATCGCAACCGTGCCGATGCGGATCGGAATCATGATGCCCAATGCAAGGTACAGGCCCATCAGCGTGTTGCCTTTGAACCGGTATTCGCTGAGCGCGAAAGCCGCCATTGCGCCGAACAGCAGGATCAGGAACAGCGACACGACGGTGACAATCATCGAATTCTGGAAATACAGGAAGAAGTCGCCCTGTTTCATCACCGTCTGGTATCCGATCATCGAGAACGAGTCGGCATCCGGCAGCGCCAACGGTTCACGGAAGATCGCCTTTCGCGATTTGAAGCTGTTGATCACGATCACGAAGACCGGAAACAGGGCGATCAGCGTATAGAGGATCAGCGCGCCATGCATGGCTGCGATGTTGAAGCGGTTTCTGCGGGCTTTGTTCATTCTCCTCGGGCCCCTCAGAACTGATACCGGCGGATGCGGGTCTGGATCAGGAACAGATAGATGCAGACCCCCGTCAGGATGATGGCGAACATGCCCGTTGCGATGGCCGATCCCATATGCGGGTCACCGAGCTGCAATTGGAACCCGAAGAAGGTCCGGTACATGAACGTGCCAAGGATGTCGGTCGAGAAGTCCGGCCCCGCCAGAGCACCTTGGGATGCGTAGATCAGGTCGAACGCATTGAAATTACCGACAAACGTCAGGATCGAGATGATGCCGATCGAAGGCAGGATCAGCGGCAGCTTGATCTTCCAGAATGCGGACATGCCGGTGATGCCTTCGACTTCGGCAGCCTCGAGGATCTCTTCGGGGATCGACAGCAGGGCGGCATAGATCAACATCATCGGAATGCCCACGAACTGCCAGACCGAAATCAGGGCCAGCGTGGTCAGCGCGTATTCCTCTTTGCCCAGCCAAGGCGCGAACAGAGATTTGAGTCCGACCGCGGCCAGCATATCGGGGGCGATGCCCCAGATCGGCGACAGGATCAGCTTCCAGGCGAAGCCAACGATCACGAAGGACAGGATCGTCGGGATGAAGATGGCCGAACGGTAAAACGCCGCAAAGCGCAGGCGAGGGTGGCTGAGGATCGCCGCCAGTGCGATCCCGATCGGATTCTGCACCAGCATGTGAATGAAGAAGAACCAGAAATTGTTGCCAAGTGCGTTCCAGAACGCATCCGACCAAATCGGGTCGCCGAACAGGGTGCGGAAGTTGTCCAGGCCTACGAAAACACGGGCCTGATCAACCTCGGTGTAAAGCGCCAGCCGCAGCGTGTTGAACAGCGGAAAGACCATGACGGCCGAGTAGACCAGCACTGCGGGTGCCAGAAACACCACGATGTGCCATTTGATCCGGCGATTGCCCATGTTGTTCCTCGAAAGCTCAGGGTGGCTCTGGCCGTCTGGCCAGAGCCGTTTGCGTTACGAAAGACGGTTTACTGGTGCGGGGCGTACCAGCTGGCCAACCCGTCCTGCAGGCGCTTGCCGGCGTCCTCGGGCGATTCCTCGCCCTTGATCACCTGAGCCGATGCGTTCCAGGTCTCGTTCTCAAGGTTGGGCGTTCCACGCGACAGGATCTGATAGGTGGACCGGATGGTCGAGTTGCACTCGTTCCGCCAGCTGACGAATTCCTGTGCCAATGGGTCCTCCATCGCCACATCGAAGCTGGAGAGAGAAAAGAAGCCGGGCAGCGCGTTTGCATAGATCTGCGCGAATTCCTCGGAACCGACCCAGTTCAGGAAGGTGCGTGCCGCATCGGCGTTGGGCGACGCCGCGTTCAGACCAATGGCGATGTCGGTGTGATCCGAGATATAGCACTCGTCCCCGGCATTCTGGACTGGCGGCTTGAAAGCGCCCATCTCGAAATCGGCCAGGTTGTTGAAGCCGCTGATCTCCCAGCTGCCGGCCGGATAGATGGCGGCGCGGCCCAGTGTGAACAGGTTCTGGCTGTCGGGATAGGTCTGCGCTTCGAACCCGTCGCCCAGATAGGCACCCCATTTGGCCAGCTGGCGGTAGGGGGCGACCCACGGCTCGTCCGTCAGCTTCTGAGAACCTTCGATCAAGGCGAGGCGACCTTCTTCACCCTTCCAGTAGTTCGGCCCGATGTTGTTGTAACCCATGGTGGCCGCTTCCCATTGATCATTGGTGCCCATGGCCATGGGGATATAGGTGCCGTCTTCCTTGATCTTGTCCAGAACGGCAAAGAACTCGGCTTCGGTTTCCGGAACCGACAGGCCCAGCTCGTCGAACGCGTCCTTGTTGTAGATGAACCCATGGATCACCGAGGCCATCGGCACGCAGAAGGTGGCCGATCCGTCATCGGTCTGCCACGCTGATTTGGCGACGTCCGAGAAGTTCGCCATGCCCTCCAGATCAGAAAGATCGGCCAGCTTGCCTGCCTCGTACAGGCCAAGTGAGGTGTCGAAGGGACGGCAGGTAATCAGGTCTCCGGCCGAACCGGCATCCAGTTTGGCGTTCAGGGCGGCGTTGTATTCCGCGGGGGCTGATGGGGTGAACTTGATCTTGATGTCGGGATGCTTGGCTTCAAAGGCCGGGATGATCTTTTCCTGCCACAGGGCCAGGTCGTCGTTGCGCCAGCTCTCGATGGTCAGCGTGGTTTCGGCCATTGCCGCACCGGCCAGGGCCGATGACGCCAGTAGCACGGCGGTCAGTGTGGTTATTCTCATGATGTATTCTCCCTTTGGTCTTCTTCTTGGTTCAAATCTGGTCCAACGCAGGGCGCAGATGGCCGCCCGATGCCGCCAGCAGTTCACTGGCCTGCGCCCGAGTTGCGGCACCGGCGGCCAAAAGCACGGCAAGCTTCAGGTTGCCTTCGGCGCGATCGAGGGCATCAGCGGCGTGCTGAGGTGTGGCGCCGGTTATGTTCCGGATGATTCCTTCTGCACGCTGACGCAGCTTGGCATTGTCGGCGACCACGTTGACCATCATGCCGTCATGCACATGCCCCAACCTGACACCCATGAGGGTCGAGAGCATGTTGAGCGCCGCCTTCTGCGCGGTTGCGGCGCCCAGTCGGGTCGATCCTGCAATGACTTCGGGCGGGGTGTTCAGGCAAATTGCGCAATCGGCGTGCTCGAACAGCGAAGCGTCGGCGTTGTTGGCGATGCAGATGGTTTTGGCGCCGCGGGACTTTGCAATTCCGGCAAAGGTCAATGGGTAGGGCGTGGTGCCGCTGGCGGATATCGCGATCACCGTGTCCGTGGGGCGGAGGTCGGCAGCGGCGATTTCGGCCGTCCGAGTGTCATCTTCGGTGTGGCCCGGCATCTCTGCCCCGGTTGGTATGCCGCCGGCCATGCAGATGGCGATCGAATCTGGCGACAGGCCGAATGTTCCCGGTATTTCCGCCCCATCGGCCAAGCCCATCAGCCCGGACGACCCGGCGGCGGCATAATAGAGCCGCCCCCCGGCGCGGATGGTTTCTGCCATCAATGCCGCACCTTTCGAGATATCCGGAAGGCAAGCATCCAGCCCGTTCAGCGCGGCTTTCTGCGCATCCAGCAGCAGGCGCAGAACTTCGGTGTCCGGGCGCAGATCCAGCCCCTCGGATTCGTCGCGCAGCATTTCGGTTTGCGGCAGCATTTGCTGTGTCATGTGATTCCCCTTTGGCACCGAAGATAATACCTATATAATACCTTTTGTCTACCATTCGTTTCAAATCGCCAAATACCCACCAAAAAGCGCAAAAAATAGCGAGTCTTGGCCACAAGAGGTCTTTTTTTCATCCAAAAGGTATTGTAAAGGTATCTATATGGATGAGTCCCTCCCATATCTCATTGCAATTGACGGTGGCGGTACGCGCTGCCGGTTTGCCATGGCCGGCCCCACCGGGCGGCATGATCTGGTTCTGGGAAGCGCCAATGTCTATTCGGATCGCGCGGCGGCTATCTCAACGCTGAATGCCGGGCTGCGGGCACTGGCCGAGCGTGCTGCGATGCCCGAAGCGGCTTTGACCGGGATTCCGATCTACGCAGGGCTTGCTGGCGTGACCGACGCGGACACAGGCGCTGAAATCGCACGGCACCTGCCATCGCGCATTGTGCAGGTCGAGGATGACCGCCGCTCGGCCGTGGTTGGGGCGTTGGGGCCGGTCGATGGATGTTTGATCGGGATCGGCACCGGATCGTTCCTGGCGCGGCAAAGCAATGGCGAAATCCGGTTGATTGGCGGATATGGGGCACTCATCGGTGATGATGCGTCCGGGTATTGGCTGGGACAGCAGCTGCTGCGGCGGGTGTTGCTTGCAGCGGACGGAATAGCCCCCGACAGCGCGCTGACACGATCCGTACGCAGACGTTTTGACGAAGACCCGATGCAGATCGTGCGATTTGCGGGGCAGGCACGGCCGGCCGAAATCGCAGACTTCGCACCCGAAATCATTGCGGCGGCTCAAAAAGGCGATGTGGTGGCCGTGGCCCTGATGCGCGAGGGCGCCGATTATGTCGCTGCAGGGCTTCAGGCCCTTGGTCGCGATGATGCCGAGCCGGTCTGTGCAGTGGGCGGGGTGGCATCGCTTTACATCCCCTATCTTTCCGCCGAGGTGCAGAGCGTGATGATCGAACCGGCGGGCACCGCCCTTGACGGGGCGCTCCAGCTCGCCGCACAGCTGGCCGAGCGCGCCAGATTGGGGGCAGCATGACCGCCGAAACGATCGAAACCTTCCTCAGGACCGGTGACTGGATGCAGCGGGCCGTTGGGCCGCGGTACGTTCGGTTGCGCAAGCGGATCGAAGAGGGCATCGAGAATGGTCTGCTGGCGGAAAGTGCACCGCTCCCGGCCGAACGCGAGATCGCAAATCTCACGGGCCTTTCCCGCGTCACCGTGCGTCGGGCGATGCAGGATCTGGTAGATCGGGGAATCGTCATTCAGCGCCAGGGCTCGGGCAGTTTCGTGGCCGACGGCACGCCTCGTGTCGAGCAATCTCTGTCACGGCTGACCTCGTTCACCGAGGACATGAACCGGCGCGGTCTTGAATCCTCAAGCGAGTGGCTTGAGCGCGGTGTGCACACTCCGTCGCCCGAGGAGGTGATGGCGCTGGCCCTGTCCTCGGGTGAAGCGGTTGCGCGCATCTCGCGCCTGCGTATGGCCAATGATCGGCCCATGGCGATCGAACGGGCCTCGCTGCCGATCGACATTCTACCGCGCCCGCAGGAGGTCGAAGCCTCATTGTACGAAGTCCTGGAGCGGGATGGAAACCGGCCAGTACGGGCGCTGCAGCGGATATCGGCGATCAATCTGGACAGCGCCGACGCGGGTTTGCTTGGGGTCGAACCCGGTGCGGCCGGACTGCGCATCGTTCGAACATCATACCTGTCCAATCGGCGGGTCGTTGAATTCACTCGGTCGATCTATCGCGGCGACGCCTATGATTTTGTCGCCGAATTGCGGTTGGCCAACAGCTAGGACACATCATGCAACAGCAGATCACCCGGATGCGCCGGGAAATTGATGAAATCCCTGTGGCGGTAGAGCGGCTTCTGAGCCGCGGTCAGGCAGATATTGAGGCGGTCGCCTCGGTTGCCCGCGAACTGGACCCGACATTTGTCGTGACGGTCGCACGCGGGTCTTCCGATCACGTCTGCACCTACCTCAAATACGCGTCGGAAATCCTGTTGGGTGTGCCGGTGGCCTCGGTCGGGCCGTCGATCGGATCAATCTACGACTCGGTTCTGCGCATGCGCCAGGCGATGTGCCTGTCGGTGTCGCAATCCGGCAAAAGCCCCGACATCGTGGCCATGGCTCGCAATGCCCGACGCGACGGCGCATTGACAGTAGCGTTGACCAACGACGCGGCTTCACCGTTGGCCGAAGTCAGCGATCACGCCATAGAGATACAGGCGGGCCCCGAACTGAGTGTTGCGGCCACCAAGACATTCGTCACGTCGGCGGTGGCCGGCTTGTGGCTGTTGGCAGAGTGGGGGCAGGATGCGGCGTTGCTGGCGGCGTTGCGCGACCTGCCCGAGCAGCTGGATCAGGCGGCCCGGATCGATTGGCCCGAAGTGCGTGACGCTATCGGTGCTCACCCGTCATTGTTCACGCTTGGCCGAGGTCAGGCACTGGCTGTATCGAACGAAGCTGCGCTGAAGTTCAAGGAGACCTGCCAGTTGCACGCTGAAAGCTATTCCTCGGCCGAGGTTCTGCACGGGCCGGTGTCCATCGTCGAGGACGGTTTTCCGGTACTCAGCTTTGCAGCGGCAGATGCGGCGGAGCCTGCGTTGGCGGAGGTGGCCGACGCGATCAGCGCCAAGGGTGCCCGTGTCTTTGCGACCACGGACAGGGTTACTGCCGCGACGCGCATTCCGCATGTCCGCACGGGGCATGCCCTGACTGATCCGCTGAGCTTGATCGTCTCCTTCTACGCGATGGTCGAGGCCTTTGCCGCCTCGCGCGGGATCGATCCGGACGCACCGCGGCATCTGAACAAGGTGACGGAAACCGTATGACCAGCGAACTGCAGGCTCTGGCGGGCGCGGACATTCTGACCCCTGCAGGTATCCTGCAGGATCATGCCCTTCTGTTCGCGGAAGGGCGTATCGAGGGCGTGACGCCTGTCTCGAACACTCCTGGCACAGCGAGGGTGTCGCGGCTGGACGGTGGCCTGCTGGTTCCGGGCTTCGTCGATCTGCAAGTGAATGGCGGGGGCGGGGCAATGCTGAACAACGCCCCCGAACTGGAAACGCTCCGGACCATGTCGCGGGCCCATGCTCGTATCGGAGCAACGTCGATCTTGCCAACGCTGATCACGGATACGCCTGAGGTCACGCGCCGGGCCATCGCGGCCACGATTGCAGCCGTGAACGAGGGTGTTCCCGGCATTGTCGGGCTTCATCTGGAAGGTCCGCACCTGTCCCAAGCCCGCAAGGGTGCACATGATGCTGCCCTGATCCGACCGATGGCGCAGGCTGATTTGGATTTGTTGCTGGACACAGCCGCGCAGTTGCCGGTTCTCAAGGTTACGGTGGCGCCGGAAAGCGTGACCGATGATCAGATACACGCCATGACCCAAGCGGGGATCGTCGTCTCGCTGGGCCATACGGATGCGAGTTTTGAAACCTGTCAGAAAGCGGCTCAGGCCGGGGCGCGTTGCGTCACACATTTGTTCAATGCTCAGAGCCAGATGGGTAACCGAGAGCCCGGCGTCGTAGGCGCGGCGCTGGCGCTTGGCGAGCTGTCTGCGGGCCTGATCGCTGATGGAATTCACGTCCACCCGGTTTCAGTGCGCAATGCCATCCGGGCAAATAATGGGCCGGGTAGTGTCTTCCTTGTTAGCGACGCTATGGCGACCGCCGGGTCGGATATCGACAGCTTCCTGCTGAACGGACGGCAGATCTTGCGCGACGGCAACCGGTTGACCCTCGCCGATGGAACGCTCGCCGGTGCGCATCTCGAGCTGTTGGACGCGGTTCGCAACGTGGTTGCATTTGCGCAACTGCCTTTGCAAGCTGCTTTCGACATGGCGACCCGGTTGCCTGCGGACTTGATCGGTAGAACAGATCTTGGCCGTTTGGCGGCCGGTGCCAGCGCCAATGTGCTGCATGTCTCCGACCACGGGCTGCTCCAGGTCTGGCAGGAAGGTCACCCACTCAGCTGACGGTTTGCAGGCCGACTTTTGGTCGTCTGATTTTTTCGACATGTCGGACCCTGGGCCGTTCATGTCGGGAATCTACATTGTGCACATCTTGTATTCTTCTTAGCCTTGGTGTCGGGCGCAAGCTTCACGCGTGCCCGGCAAGAGGATTGAGATGACGCCCGTGTTCAGATTTCAGGGGATCTATACCCCCGTGGTGACGCCCTATGCGGATGATTTCAGCGTCGATTGGGATGCGCTGGCCGAGGTGATCGAATACCTGGTCGAGAATGGCGTGCACGGTCTGATCTCGGGCGGATCCACCGGCGAAAACTATGCCCAGACCGTCGATGAAAGGCTGGAACTGGCGCGTTTTACCCACCAACGACTGAAGGGTCGGCTGCCTTTGGTGGTCGGGACCGGCGCGATGTTGACGCCGGATTCGATCGCGTTGGCCCAAGGCGCGCGCCAGATCGGGGCCGATGCCATCCTGCTGGCCAGCCCGCCCTATTCGGTACCGACGGACCGGGAAAACGCCCTTAATGCGCTGGCCATCGACAAGGCGGCCGATCTGCCGGTGATGCTGTACAATTATCCGCACCGCACCGGCACGATGATGGGGGCTGAGTTCCTCGACCGTGTGGGGCGCAGCCGCAATTTCTGCGGCATCAAGGAAAGCTCGGGCGACATCAACCGTGTACACATGCTGGCGCGGAACTATCCGCATATCCAGCTGGGCTGCGGCATGGACGATCAGGCGCTGGAATTCTTCGCCTGGGGCGCGCCGTTCTGGGTCTGTGGCGGGTCGAATTTTCTGCCGCGCGAGCATGTGGCGCTGTATGAGACCTGCGTGCTGAAGGGCGATTTCGCCAAGGGCCGCCGGATCATGTCGGCGCTGATGCCGTTGATGCGGGTGCTCGAACAGGGCGGCAAGTTCATCCAGACCATCAAGCATGGGGTCACGATGAACGGCATCCCGGCGGGCGCGGTGCGGCCGCCTCTGAAGGGGCTGAACAAGGATGACACGCGCGCGCTGGAACAGGTGACCCGCGTGCTGAAACGCAAGATCGCAGACATCATGGCGGAGGGCTGAGGCATGGGCTTGCTGACACGGGACGAATACGCATCCATCGCCGCCGGGCTGGACCTGCCCACCGGCGCATTCATCGACGGCGGCTATCGCCCGGCGATATTGGGCGCGGTGTTTCCCACCGTGAACCCGGCCACCGGCGCGGTGCTGACCGAGGTCGCGGCCTGCGCCGCCGCCGATGTGGACCTGGCCGTGGAAAAGGCGCGCGAGTCCTTCGATGACGGCCGCTGGTCGCGCCTGCACCCGTCGGCGCGCAAGGATGTGTTGATCCGGCTGGCCAAGCTGATGACCCGCAATGCCCGCGAACTGGCGGTGATGGAGAGCGTCGACAGCGGCAAGACGATCCATGACTGCGAAACCGTCGATGTGCCCGAGGCGATCCACTGCCTGAAATGGCATGCCGAGGCGATCGACAAGATCTATGACCAGGTCGCGCCCGCCAGCGACGACCACATCGCGATGATCCTGCGAGAACCGATCGGGGTGGTGGGGTTGGTGCTGCCGTGGAACTTCCCCCTGCTGATGCTGGCCTGGAAGATCGGCCCGGCGCTGGCGGCCGGGTGCTCGGTTGTTGTGAAGCCGGCGACGGAAACCCCGCTGACCGCCCTGCGTCTGGCCGAACTGGCGGCCGAGGCCGGGCTGCCGCGCGGGGTTCTGAACGTGGTTCCGGGTGGCGGCGCCGAGGTGGGCGAACCCATCGGGCGGCATATAGATGTCGACATGGTGTCCTTCACCGGCTCGACCGTAACGGGCAAGAAATTCCTGTCCTATGCCGCCGAAAGCAACGCCAAGGAGGTGGTGCTGGAGATGGGCGGCAAGAACCCGGCCATCGTGCTGGAGGATGCCGAGAACCTCGACCGGGTTGCCGCCCATGTGGTGAACGGGGCGTTCTGGAACATGGGCGAGAATTGCTCGGCCACGTCGCGCCTGATCGTGCACCGCGCGGTCAAACCCGAGTTGCTGGAGCGCATCGCCCATCACGCCCGCCAGTGGACTGTGGGCGATCCGCTGGACCCTGCAACCCGGCTGGGCGCGCTGGTCAGCAAAGACCATTTCAACAAGGTCTGCGGCTATCTGGACAAGGCACCGTCAGTTCTTCTGGGCGGCAAGGCCGAGAACGGGTTCGTCGAAGCAACCGTGGTCGAGATTCCGGACAATGACGCGCTGCTGGCGCGCGAGGAAATCTTTGGGCCGGTCCTGTCGGTGATCGAGGTCGCGGGGTTCGATGAGGCCATCGCGATGGCCAATGACACGCCATACGGGCTGTGCGCGTCGCTATTCACCGCCAATGCCAAGCGTGCCCTGCGCGGTGCCCGCGCGATCCGGGCCGGAACCGTGACGGTGAACAGCTTTGGCGAGGGCGACATCTCGACCCCGTTCGGCGGCTACAAGCAGTCGGGCTTTGGCGGGCGGGACAACGGGCTGCACGCGCACGACCAGTACACGCAGCTGAAGACGCTGTGGATCGACCTGTCGGATGATGCCGACGAGGCGGTGGATTGACGCGGTTCACCGCTTGCCGCCTGCCGGTGCAGCGCGGCCCGGCGGCGTGGAATGCCCTGCTGGACCCGCAACCTGCCGCGCGTCAGCTTTCGGACAAAATCACCGCAGATTTCACCATCGTGGGCGCCGGTTTTGCCGGGCTGTCTGCTGCGCGGCGTTTGCGGCAACTGGCGCCCGATGCGCGGATCGTGGTGCTTGAAGCCGGGCGTGTGGCGGAAGGCGCGGCGGGGCGCAACTCGGGCTTCATGATCGATCTGCCGCATGATCTGGCCTCGGACGACTATGCCGGGGCGGGCGATGACCGGGCGATGATCAGGCTGAACCGGCAGGCTATCGCCTTTGCCCGTGCGGCGGTCGAGGAATACGGCATTGACCCCAACTATTTCGATCCGGCGGGCAAAGTGAACGGCGCGGCCAGTCCGGCGGGACATGCGCACAACCAAAGCTATGCCCGCCATCTGGACAGCCTCGGCGAGCGGTCCGAGATGCTGGACCGGCAGCAGATGCAGGAACTCACTGGGTCCAGGCACTATGTCTCGGGGCTGTACACGCCGGGCACGGTCATGCTGCAGCCGGCGGGCTATGTGCGCGGTTTGGCGGCGGGGTTGGCGGCCGATGGGGTGCAGATTTTTGAATGCGGCGCGGTCACTGGGTTCCAGCGCGACGGGGCGGGCTGGCGCGTGCAGACCGCGCGTGGGCAGGTCTCGACCGGCCGGCTGATCCTGTCGGTGAACGGCCATCTGGAAAGTTTCGGGGTGGAACGTGGCCGGCTGATGCAGCTGTTTCTGTTCGCGGCGATGACGCGAGAACTGGAGGCCGATGCGCTGGCCCGGCTGGGTGGCCAGCCGCGCTGGGGCGTGACCCCGTCCGATCCGATGGGCGCCACCATGCGCCGGATCGACACCGGGCAGGGCGGCAACCGGATCATCACCCGCACCTGCGCCGTGCTGCGCCCGGGCATGGAGGCGCGGGCAGCGGACCTGCGGCGCGCAGCTGCGGTGATGCGGCGCAAGTTCGACCGGCGCTTTCCGCAGTTGCGCGGCATCGCGATGGAGTACGAATGGGCCGGCCATCTATGCCTGAGCCTGAACGGCGTCTCGGTCACCCGCGAGATCGAGACCGGCGTTTATTCCGCCTGCGTCCAGAACGGGTTGGGCACAGCGCGCGGCACCCTGACCGGGATCGCAGCGGCCGAAATGGCCTGTGGCGTGCGGTCCGGGATCAGCGAGCATTTCGAAGCCGAGGACCGTCCCAAACGCCTGCCGCCCCGACCGTTGTCTGAGGTCGGCGCCAACATGGTGCTGCGCTGGAAGGAATGGCGCGCGCGCAACGAATGAAAAAGGCCCGCCTGACAGGCAGGCGGGCAAGTGGAGTGTTTCCTAACAGTGCTGGTTCAACTCGTCGGCGGCGGGGATCTCCCGCTCCCGCCGGGCGATGTAGTCGCGCAATGCCTCGTCGGTGGCCGGGTCCAGGCGGGGCTCTTGATACTCGGCCAGCAGCTTGCGGGCGTGGTTCAGGGCGCGCTCGGTGATCTCGACTTCGCCCTCGGCCACCCATTGTTCGATCGAGTTGTTGTCGAACAGTTCGGGCATGAAGAACGCCTCCTGGAAATTGTCCTGCGTGTGCGGATGGCCCAGGTAATGCCCGCCGGGGCCGATATCGGATACGGCCGCAACGGCCTCGTCGAAATCGTGCCACTTCGGGCCCTCGGCCATGCGGTAGGCCATGGCGCATTGCTCGGCATCGACAACGAACTTGGCGGTCGAACAATGCATCCCGGCCTCGTTCCAGCCCGCCGAATGCCAGATATAGTTGGCCCCCGCATGGATCACCGCCGACAGCGTCGTCGCCGATTCATATCCCGCCTGCGCATCGAATGTCTTGGCCCCGCCCAGCGTGTTCGAACTGCGCCAGGGCACGCCGTAGTGCCGGGCCATCTGGCCGATCATGAAGTTCATCAAGCTGATCTCGGGCGTGCCGGCCATCGGCGCGCCGGATTTCATGCTGACGGTCGACAGGTAGTGCCCGTAGATCGCGGGACAGCCGCGCCGGATCACCTGCGTATAGGCCAGCGCGCTCAGCGCCTCGGCGTTCAGCTGCGCGACCGTCGCCGGCACGCTCGCAGGTGTGTTGGCCCCGCCCAGCACGAAGGGCGAGCACAGCACCGGCTGGTTGCGGCGGCAGAAGGCGCGCATCGCCCCCAGCATGGTCTCGTCCCAGACCAGCGGCGAGTTGCCGTTGCAGTTGCCGGTGGTGACCGGGTGATCCTCCATGAACTTTGCGCCGAACAGGATCGCACACATCTCCATCACGTCTTCGGCGTTTTTGGGCGAGGTGGTCATGCCCATGAAGGTCTTGTCGGAATACTTCATCGACGAATAGGTGATGCGTAGGTGGCGCTGGCTGATCGGGTGATCATAGGGTTCCACGATGTGGTGAGCCGAGGAATGCAGCGCGGGCAGCATGTGGCTGAGCTTGTGGAACATCGCCAGATCGTCCAGCGTCGGATTGCGGCGCACGTCGTCGAGATCGCGCAGAAACGGCGCGCCGGTCATCGGCACGAAAATCGCGTGCGGTCCGCCTAGGCGCACATTCTTGCGCGGGTTACGGGCGTAATAGGTGAAATCCGAGGGGATCGTCGCGATCAAGTCGCGGACCAGCCCGCGATCAAGATATATCCGCTCGCCGTCGACTTTGGCTCCAGCCGCCTTCCAGGCGGCCAGCGCGATCGGGTCGCGGAACTGCACGCCAACGTTTTCGAGGATGTCCATTGAGGCCGCGTCGATCCGCTCGACCTGTGACCCGTCCATCACCTCGCACAGCGGGATGTTGCGGGTCAGGCCCGGCAACATGTCAAAGCTGGGTGCGGTGCGCAGGGCGCGGCGGGCGGCGCGGCCTCCGCTGCGGACGCGGGTGGCGATCTGGGTCATTCTGGGCCTCCTTTGACACCAGTCTGACCGCTGACCGGGGGCGCGACCTGCAGGATTGCGAAATACTGTTGCGGAATGCGACATCGGACCCGTGCATTGCCCGCAACAGCTGCTAAGCTGCGCTCCGCAGGATCAGGAACAATGCACAGAGCAGGCCGAGAATGAATTCCGCCACATCTGAAACCGCCCGGCTTGAGGGCGAGTACGATTATATCATCATAGGCGCGGGTACCGCGGGCTGCGTGCTGGCCAACCGGCTGACCGAGGACCCCAAGACACGGGTTCTGCTGCTCGAGGCGGGCAAGTCGGACAACTACCACTGGGTCCACATCCCGGTGGGGTATCTGTACTGCATCGGCAATCCGCGCACCGACTGGATGATGAAAACCGCGCCCGAGCCTGGGCTGAATGGGCGGTCGCTGGTCTATCCGCGGGGCAAGGTGCTGGGCGGGTGCAGCTCGGTCAACGGGATGATCTACATGCGCGGGCAGGCGGCCGACTATGACCATTGGCGGCAGCTGGGCAATGCGGGCTGGGGCTGGGACGATGTGCTGCCCTATTTCCTGAAATCCGAAGATCACCACGCCGGCGACAGCGAAATGCACAGGTCCGGCGGCGAGTGGAAGGTTCAGAAACAGCGGCTGAGTTGGGAGATCCTGAAAGCCGTGCAGGACGGCGCGCGCGAGATCGGCATCCAGCCGCGCGCCGATTTCAATGACGGCAACAACGAAGGCTCGGGGTTTTTCGAGGTCAACCAGAAGAACGGCGTGCGTTGGAACACGGCCAAGGGATTTCTGCGCCCGGCGAGGAAACGGCCCAACCTGCGGGTCCTGACCGAGGCCGAGACGCTGGGCCTGATCCTCGAAGGCAAGACCGTGCGTGGCGTGCACTTTGCCCGTGGCGGCACCGAATACCGGGCCTTGGCCGGGGCCGAGGTTCTGCTGGCGGCGGGGTCGATCAACTCGCCCAAGCTGCTGGAACTGTCGGGGATCGGCGACCCTCAGGTGCTGGCGGCGCAGGGGATCGCGGTTCAGCATGAAAACGCGGGCGTGGGGGCAAACCTGCAGGACCACCTGCAGATCCGAACCGTGTTCAAGGTGCAGAACGCGAAAACTTTGAACACCATGGCCAACAGCCTGTGGGGCAAGGCGCGCATCGCGGCGCAATACGCCCTGACCCGGTCGGGTCCGATGGCGATGGCGCCCAGCCAGTTTGGCATGTTCACCAAATCCGACCCGATGCTGGTCACGCCGGATCTGGAATATCACGTGCAGCCGTTGTCGACCGACCGGCTGGGCGACCCGCTGCATCCGTTCCCCGCGATCACAGTCTCGGTCTGCAATCTGCGGCCCGAAAGCCGGGGGCACTGCCACATCACCACGCCCGATCCGAAGGCCCAGCCCGAGATCAGGTTGAACTACCTCTCGATCGAGCGTGACCGGCAGGTGGCGGTCAAATCCGTGCAGCAGGCCCGGCGGGTGATGGCCGCGCGGGCGCTGGCACCCTACCACCCGCAAGAGGTTCTGCCGGGCCCTGAGATCAACGACCAACAGGGCCTGCTGGATGCGGTGGGCGACATCGCCACCACGATCTTTCACCCGGTCGGCACCTGCCGCATGGGCAGTGACGCCGCCGCGGTGGTCGATCCACGGTTGCGCGTTCGGGGTCTGGAGAAGTTGCGGGTGGTCGATGCCTCGGTCATGCCGAAGATCGTGTCGGGCAATACCGCCTCGCCGGTGATCATGATCGCGGAAAAGGCTGCCGACATGATACGCGGACGGGCATGAGCACGGCACACGGGGCTTGCGGCTTGGCCCGTCGGACATAAATGACCGCCAGCCTCATCAACCGAAAAGCTGAACCGATGCAGGACACATTGATCTTTGAACGCCGGTCGCTGAACGCGGCAAAATGGGCCAGCCTGTTCATGGCGGGCGCCGGGGTTGTGGCCGGGTTTCTGGCAAACTCCGATGCGCTGTTGCTGGACGGGCTGTTCTCGGGGCTCAATTTCGCAACGGCTGTGGTGGCGGGATGGGTCGCCGCCTCGATCCGGCGCGCTCCGGACCAGAACCGCCCCTTTGGATACGAGATCGACGAATCCGTCTTCGTAATGTTCCGCAGCCTGCTGTTGTTCGGGATCATCCTGATGGCAGCCGGTTCGGCGGTGAACCGTCTGCTGGCCTATGCCAAGACGGGCGAAGCCGCGCCGGTGGTTCTGGAATGGATCCTGATCTATGCCGGCTCGATGGCGGCGATCTGTCTGACGCTTTTCGCCTATCATCGCTGGAACTGGCGCCGCACCGGCAAAACCAGCGATCTGCTGCGGGTCGAGTCCCGGGCCGCGATGGTCGACGGGGTGCTGAGCCTTGGGGCCGGGGCGGCGTTTTTCGTGATCAACCTGCTTGAGGGCGGGCCGCTTGCCGGTCTGGTTCCGGTGTCGGATGCGCTGGTGGTGTTGTTGCTGTGCCTAGCGTTGCTGCCGCAGCCCATCAAGGTGTTTCTGGGCGCGCTGCGCGATATCGTGGGTGTGGCGCTGCCGGCCGATGCCCGGGCCGAGATCATTGGGCAGGCCCGCCGGATCTGTGCAGACAGCCCGTTTCAAGTGCTGGACGTGGCGACGGTGCGCAGCGGGCGGGCGCTGTTCCATCTTGTCTATCTGAAACCCGCCGAATCCGTGACGATCGAAGCCTTCGAGGCCGTCCGCGACCGGCTGGCCCAAGCCGCAAGCCCGGGCCGGGTCGCGTTGACGCTGGCCTCCGACCCGCCCTTTGGTCGGGCCCCGCGCGTTCAGTAGTCGGCAACCAGCAGGAATTCGGGCGCGGTGTCTTCCTCGATCGTGGCAAAGCGCGGGATCGGCTGTTCGAACACGTTGTCGGTGCGGTCGTCATTGACGGTCGAGACCTCGCCGATCAGACAATCGCCCTTTTCCGCCCAGAAGGCGTGCCAGATGCCGGGCATCAGCGTGACGCTTTCGCCCGGTTTCAGGCGCAGATGTTCGCCCGGCTGGATGGTCACCGGGCAGGCGTCGCTGGGTACGGTGACGGGGGTGTCGCGGTCGATGCTGCCATCGGGGGCCGAGGCGTAGATCTCCATCACCAGATCGCCGCCGCCGCGGTTGATGATGTCTTCGGCCTTGACGATGTGGCGATGCATCGGCGACAGCTGTTTGTCGCGCGAAATCAACAGCTTCTCGGCATAGAGCATGCCCCTTCCTGCGCTCAGGTCCTTTTCGTCGCCATTGCGCAGGGTGAACAGGAACAGGCCCAGTTCGTCGAACCTGCCCTGGCCGTAATCGGTGATGTCCCAGCCAAGGCCACGGGCGCGGATGCCGGCGGCCTGCGGGCTGCGCATCTGCTCGGGCGTCCAGTCGGCAAAGGGCGGCAGCGCAAAGCCGAACGAATTGATGAAGGCCTGCGCCTCGGCCTTGATGCGGTTGATTTCGGATCGTTTCATATCGGTGCTTTCGATGACTTACAGCTCGTGTGCCCAGGGCGGGTTGGCCCCGGCGCGGGATACGGTGACGGCAGCAACCTTGCCGCCCAGTTCCAGCGCGGCGCGCAGGTCGTCGGGCGAGATCGCACGGAGCGCCTGTTTGGTCAGCAGCCCGGCGCGGTGCAGTTGCGCCAGAACCCCGGCGTTGAACGTGTCGCCCGCGCCCACCGTGTCGACCACCTGAACCGGCGTGACCGGCACTGAAACCGTGCGGCCATCGGCCAAATACCCGGTCGCGCCCTGGCTGCCGCGCGTGACGATCACCACGGCGGGGCCGGCCTGCAGCAGCAGCGGCACCTTTTCTTCCAGCGTTTCAGGGCCGGGGACGATCCAGTCCAGATCTTCGTCCGAGACCTTGACGATGTCGGCCTGCGCGATCATCCGGTTCAGCCGGGTGCGATAGCGGGTCTGGTCCTGGATGAAGCCGGGGCGGATGTTGGGGTCGATCATCACCGCGCGCTCGGCCCCGTGACGGTCCAGCAGGGCGGCATAGGCATCGGCGCAGGGCTCGCAGGCCAGGCTGATGCCGCCGAAATACAGCGCCGAGGTCGCGGTCAGCTGGTCCGGCATGTCCTCGGGGCGCAGCATCCGCCCGGCCGAGTTTTCATCGACGAAGGAATAGGTGGCGTGCCCGTCCTGCAGTTGTACGAAGGCCAACGTGGTCGGACGGTCCGAAAGAACAACCTGCGAGCCATCCACATGACTGTCTTTCAGGGCCTGCGCCAGTTGCTGGCCGAACATGTCGCGCGACAACCCGGTCAGCATTCCGGCAGGCGCACCCAGCCGGCCCAACGCGATGGCGGTGTTGAACACCGCCCCGCCCGAATGCGGCACGAAACCTTGCGCGCCCGAAACCGTCGGCTCCGCGATCATGTCGATCAGGGCCTCGCCACAGCACAGGATCATGTCCCGGCTCCTTCCTTCTGCAAAGATCTGGCGGTGAGTTTACCGCGCGAGCGCATTTTTGCAGAAGTTGTTAGCGCCAACAATGCCAAATTCGGCCTGTTCCGACACATAAACGCCAAAGCCCTGCCGCAGCGCGTCGAACCTGCCTCCGGCGTTGAAGGCCGCCAGGAAGTCGTTGCCGAACAGCCAGCGGTTCTTCTCGGCCACGCCGCCCACCAGGAAGACGCCGCCCGTGGGCATCACGGTCACGGCCATGTCGCCCATCACGGCGCCCAAGTGGGTGGTGAAGATCTGCGCGGCGCGCATGGCGAGCGGATCGGATCCGTTCTGCGCTGCCTGCAGGATGTCCTTGGCGGGCAGGACGGGCGTGTCGGGCTGGCCCGCGGCCATGCCCGCGGCGCGGTACAGGATCGGCAGGCCCGTACCGCTGAGGAACATCTCGGCCTCGAGCGTCAGGCTGTCGCCAAAGAAGCACTCGGGCGCGATCCGGCGGGCGGCTTCGAACACGTCCACCTCGTCGCGGGTGCGTGGGGACAGGCCCACATGGCCGCCCTCGCCCGAGACGGTGTGATAGTGGCCTTCGGAATACAAAAGCGCGCCGACGCCCAGCCCAGTGCCGGGGCCGACCACCAGTCGGGTGCCCTTGGGCGGGGTCGGGTCGCCCTGCAGGGCCTGCACGTCATCGCGGGTAATCTCGGCCACCGACCACGCGGCGGCGGTGAAGTCGTTGATGACAAAGGTATGGTCCGCGCCGGTGGCTGTTGCGATGTCGGCCTCGGACAGGTCCAGATTGGCATTGGTCAGGCGGATCGTGCCATTGCGCACCGGGCCGGCGCCCGCGGCGACCACGGCGCGCGGCGGCGTTCCGATCTCGGCACACAGGTCGTGCAGGGCGGCCAGAAACTCGGGCAGGGTTCCGGTGGGCGATTTGCGCAGATCGGTGAGCGTGCCATTTGTGACGACCCCCAGCCGCGTGTTGGTGCCGCCGATATCGGCCACCAGGTTCCAGTGGTCGTGCATCGCGCCCCTGGGCTGTGCCATCGGAACCGAGATCGGATCGCCCTGGGCCAAAGCTGTCTGCATCGCGCGGAACGAGGCCTTGGGGCGCCGTTCAAGCGTGTCGAAATCGACATCGACCAGGCCGAACCGCTTTTCGTATCCCAGCGCCCATTCGTAATTGTCCAGCAGCGACCATATGAAATAGCCCTTGACCGGAACGCCTTGATCCAGCGCGTCCTGCACCGCCGACAGATGCTGATTCAGATAGTCGATGCGGTCGTCATCCTGCTGCCGCTCGGGGCTGGCCATGCCGTTTTCGGTGACATAGATCGGCAGATCGCCCGTGTAGTCCCGGGCCGTACGGGTCAGGAACCGGGTCAGCGCGCTTGGCTCGATCTCCCACCCCATCTGCGTCTTGGGCAGGGGGCCGGGGACCTCTTGCAGACTGGGCCAGGGCGTGTCGGCGGGCGCGATCAGCTTGCGGGTATAGTAGTTCAGCCCGCACCAGTCGACCGGCGTGCCGATCGTGTCGAAATCATCCTGCCAACCATCGGGCAGGTGGGCCTGCAGCCCCTGCAGGACGTTCTCGGGGTAGGCCTTGTTGAACACGCCGCCCAGGAAGAACCGGTTGTAGATACCGTCATACATATCGGCGGCCGCGCGGGCCTCGGGGGTATCATCGGCAGGTTCGGCCCATTCCAGGTTGAACACCGCGCCCAGGTTGGACATGCCAAGGCCCCGCATCGCCTGAATCGCGCGGCCGTGGGCCAGAAGGACGTGATGCATGGCGCGGGCCGTGGCGCGGATGTCGCGCAGACCGGGGGCGTGGTGGCCTTCGAAATGGCTCAGCCAGCTGACGCACCAGGGCTCGTTGATCGGGGCGACGCTGTACATGCGGTCGCCGATGCGGCCCATGATGATCTCGGTGAAATCGGCGAACCAGTCGGCGATGTCGCGGTTGCGCCAGCCGCCCAGATCGGCCAGGGCCGAGGGTAGCTCCCAATGATACAGGGTGGCGCAGGGGCGGATGCCGCGTTCCAGCAGGGCGTCGGCCAGCCGGTCATAATAGTCCAGCCCGGCTTGGTTCACCGGCCCGCGCCCTTCGGGCAGCACGCGCGCCCAGCTGGTGGAAAAGCGATAGCAATCGAACCCGGCCTCGTGGATCAGGTCGAAATCCTGTTCGAACCGATGCAGGTGGTCGCAGGCCAGATCGCCATTTTCGGCACGCACAACGTTGCCGGGCGTGGCCGCGAAACTGTCCCAATGGGTCGGGCCGGCGCCGCCCTGTGCGTGGCCTTCGATCTGATAGGCCGAGGTTGCGACACCAAAGAGAAAGTCTTTGGGGAAATCAGCGCGGGAGTATTTCATGTTCAGAACCTGTTGGGGGCGGGACCAGTCGAGCCGCCGACTACCAGTTCGGCTTCGAGCAATCTAGTCTTGGCCGGGTCGTGGGGCGCGCGGATGCGCTCGATCAGCATCTCGGCGGCCAGTTCGCCGGCGTGGCGCACCGAAGACCGGGTGGCGGTAAAGATCGGAACGTCCTGCCCGTTCTTCAGATAGGACAGGTCGTCGTCATGTGCTATCACCGACACGTCGCGGCCCATTTTCAGCCCGGCCTCGTCCAGCGCGCGCCGCACCCCGATCGCCGAGATCATCGACGAGGTCAGGATCGCGGTCGGCGGATCGTCCAGCCGCAGCATGTCGCGGGTTTCGTGATGGCCATAGACTTCGGTCATCTCGGCGCTGCGCATCAGGGCCGGGTCGGGCGACAGACCGGCTTGTTTCAGCGCCTCAAGATACCCGTCGCGGCGCCTTTGGGCAAAGTCCATGTCTTCCAGACCGTTGATCAGCGCGATCCTCCGGTGGCCCAGGTCGATCAGAAAGCGGGTCGCGCGCAGGAACGAGCTTTTGTTGTTCACGTCGATCCAGTCATAGGGCACGCTGACGCCGGTCGACCGGCCATGCACGATGAACGGCACCTGCATCCGGGTCAAAACCTCGATCCGCGGCTCGTTCACCTTGGGGCCTTGCAGCACCACGCCGTCGACCGCACCGCGTTGGAACAGGCTGCGATAGGCGGCTTCGATCGAGGTGTCGTCGGCATTGGTGAACATCATGTCATAGCCGTGCTCGGCATATTTCTTGACCGCGCCGGCGACGAAATCGCCGAAGATCGGGTTCACCATCTCGTGGCGCGACGAGCTGGGGATCACGTGGCCAATCACCATCGACCGACCCGTCGCCAGCCCCTTGGCCCGCGCGTTCGGCCGATAACCATGTTTGGCCGCCGCCGCCTGAACCCGCATGCGTGTCTCTTCGTTCACCTCTGGGTAACCGTTCAGCGCGCGGCTGACCGTCGTCTGTGACAGACCCAGGATCTGAGAGAGCTGTTTGAGGTTCATAGCGGTTTCAAAAGGCTTTCAATTCTTGTGTGCGCCCTGTTGTGTGGGGATTTGCGGCTTGCGTCAAGTTGTTTTGCCATTATCCGCGATACGTCAGGAAAACATGGACGCAGTCTGCCTGCGCCGAAATCTAGTCATTGACAGGGCCAACATGTTAGCGGATAACGGCCGCATTCAAAGCGCTTTGAAAACTGAGTCTCACACGCGCGGATACAGTTGGGAGGAAAATCAATGAAACACTCGCTTTTGGCAGGTGCGGCCACGTTTGCCCTGATGGCGGGCGCGGCCCAGGCCGAAAAGGTCACCGTGTTCGGCCCGTGGCTTGGCCCGGACCAGGAGAATGTCGAAAAGGTGCTGGACGGCTTTGCCGCGGCCACCGGTCATGAATATGCCTATGTCGGGTCGGACAGCTTCGAGCAGCAGATCCGCATCGACGCCGAGGCCGGGTCGGCCCCGAACATCGCCGTGTTCCCCCAGCCGGGTCTTGCAGCCGATATGGCCAAGGCCGGGTTTCTGACACCGCTTGCTGACGGGACCGCCGACTGGATCCGGGACAACTATGCCGCGGGCCAGTCTTGGGTCGATCTGGGCACCTATGCCGGCCCGGACGGTCAGGACCACCTGTACGGCTTCTTCTACAAGGTCGATGTGAAATCGCTGGTCTGGTACGTGCCCGAGAACTTTGAGGACGCGGGATATGAAGTTCCAACCACGATGGAAGAGCTCAAGGCCCTGACCGACCAGATCGTCGCCGATGGCGGCACGCCCTGGTGCATCGGTCTGGGGTCGGGTGGCGCAACCGGCTGGCCTGCGACCGACTGGGTCGAGGACATGATGCTGCGCACCCAATCCCCCGAGGATTATGACGCGTGGGTTGCCAACGAGCTGAAGTTCAACGATCCCAAGGTCGTGGCCGCGATCGAGGAATTCGGCGCATTCGCCCGCAATGACGACTACGTCGCCGGTGGGGCAGGTGCGGTTGCGACCACTGATTTCCGCGACAGCCCCAAAGGCATGTTCAGCTCGCCGCCGCAGTGCTACATGCACCGTCAGGCCTCGTTCATCCCGGCCTTCTTCCCCGAAGGCACGGTCGTGGGTGAAGATGCGGACTTCTTCTACTTCCCGGCCTATGAAAGCAAGGATCTGGGCAGCCCAGTTCTTGGCGCGGGCACCCTGTGGGCAATCACCAATGACAGCCCCGCCGCGCATGACCTGATCGCCTATCTGCAGACGCCCGAGGCGCATGAGACCTGGATGGCGCTCAGCGGCTTTTTGACCCCGCACAAGGGTGTCGATACCTCGGCCTTCTCGGATCCGACGCTGAAGAAGATGAACGACATTCTTCTGGGTGCGACCACCTTCCGTTTTGACGGGTCTGACCTGATGCCGGGCGCGGTTGGCGCAGGCACGTTCTGGACGGGCATGGTCGACTATGCCGGTGGCAAACCCGCGCAAGACGTGGCGGACGAGATCCAGGCGTCTTGGGACGCGATCCAATAAAGCCATGAAACCGGGCAATCCGACCTCAGGGTTGCCCGACCCATTGTCGCCAGGGAGGGTGACATGCATCCCGCATTGCAAGGTCTGCTGACGATCGCCATCGGCGTATCCGGCTGTGTTGGTTACTTCTACTTGTCCAACCAGTTTCTGGACAAGATTCTGTTTCCGCCGCGCGGCCCGAACGCCGGACGCAACATCAATCGGGCGAACATGGTCCGGCCATGGTTGTTTCTATTGCCCGCTCTGGTCGCGCTGGGGCTGTACCTGGCCTACCCTGTGGTGGAAACGCTACGCCTGTCCCTGACCGACCGGGTGCCCGGCGGCGGATACGAGTGGGTGGGTCTGGACAACTACGCCCAAATGATGGGAGAGCCCAAATTCTGGGAAGCGATGCGTAACAACATGCTGTGGCTGATCGTGGTCCCGGCGCTGTCGACAGCATTTGGCCTGTTGGTCGCCCAGCTGACCGACCGCATCCGATGGGGCAATGTCGCCAAATCTCTGATCTTCATGCCGATGGCGATCTCGTTCGTGGGCGCATCGGTGATCTGGAAGCTTGTCTATGACACCCGTCCGGTCGAGCAGGACCAGATCGGCATGCTGAATGCCCTGTACATCTTCTTTGGCGGAACCGACCCGCAGACCTGGCTGACGATCCCGTTCTGGAACAATTTCTTCCTGATGATCGTGCTGGTCTGGATTCAGACGGGCTTTGCCATGGTGATCCTGTCGGCGGCCCTGCGCGGCATTCCCGAAGAAACGGTCGAGGCCGCCATTCTGGATGGCGCCAGCCCGTTCCAGATCTTCTTCAAGATCAAGGTGCCGCAGATCAAGACGACGATTCTGGTGGTGTGGACCACGATCACCATCGTCGTGCTGAAGGTGTTCGACATCGTATTCGCCATGACCAACGGCCAGTGGGAGACACAGGTCTTGGCCAACTACATGTTCGACAAGCTGTTCCGCGCCAATGACTGGGGCGTGGGTTCGGCCTCGGCCATGGTCATCATGCTGCTGGTGACGCCGATCCTTGTCTGGAACGTGCGCAACGCGCGCAAGGAAATGGAATAGGAGGGCGCGTCATGAGTGAGATCGCAGGAACCCGCCCGGCGCTCAGATGGGCCGTACATGCCTCGGTTCTGTTTCTGGTGGTGCTGTGGGTGGTGCCCACGCTGGGCCTGTTCATCTCGTCGTTTCGCACGGCGGACCAGATCGCGACCAGCGGCTGGTGGCGGGCGATTTTCCCGTCCGAGCAGAACCTGACGCTGCGCAGCGCCGCGCCCGACACCCAGGTGCAGGAAAACGGCCTGTATGTGATCGAGGGCAACCTGTTCGACGCCGGAACCAAGGCGCGCATCTCGAAATGGGGCATCAGCTCGCGCGAGATCGATGCGTTTGAGCCGGGCCAGACGGCCGAACTGCGCAAGGGCGGTACGATCACCGTTCAGACCAATGGCGACTACCGGATGGAGAACATCGAGGAATTCACCGGCAGCCGTGGGTCGCGCGTCTTCGTGACCGCCGAGTTGCCGCCCGAGTTCACGCTGGACAACTACCACAAGGTCCTGCTGGCCGAGGACAGCACTGACAGCATGGCCAAGGCGTTCTTCAACACGTTGACAGTCACGATTCCGGCCACGATCATTCCGATCCTGGTGGCGGCTTTCGCGGCCTATGCGCTGGCCTGGATGGATTTCCCGGGCCGTGCGCTGTTGATCGCCGCGGTGGTCGGTCTGCTGGTGGTTCCCTTGCAGTTGGCGCTGATCCCGCTGCTGAAATTTCACCTGAACATAGGCATCGGCAAAGGGTATCTGGGCGTCTGGCTGGCCCATACCGGCTTTGGCATGCCGCTGGCGATCTATCTTCTGCGCAACTACATGGCCGGGCTGCCCCGCGACCTGATCGAGAATGCGCGGGTCGATGGCGCCACCGAATTTCAAATCTTCACCAAGCTGATCCTGCCGCTGAGCTTTCCGGCGCTGGCCTCGTTCGCCATCTTCCAGTTCCTGTGGACATGGAACGACCTGCTGGTGGCCAAGGTGTTCCTGATCGACGCATCCGGCGAGACTACCGTGATGACCAACAGTATCGTCGAGCTTCTGGGCACCCGTGGCGGCAACTGGGAAATCCTGGCTACGGCCGCATTCGTGTCGATCGCGGTGCCGCTGGTCGTCTTCTTTGCAATGCAGAAATATCTGGTCCGCGGATTGCTGGCCGGTTCAGTCAAATAAGGGCGTGTGATGAACGTGCAGAACAACGTGGACCTCAAGCACTCAACCAAGACGGCGTCCGACTGGTGGCGCGGCGGCGTGATCTATCAGATCTACCCGCGCAGCTTTCAGGACAGCAACGGCGACGGCATCGGAGACCTGCGGGGCATTACCCAGCGGCTGGATTACATCGCTGGTCTGGGGGTCGATGCGATCTGGATCTCTCCCTTCTTCAAGTCGCCGATGAAGGATTTCGGGTACGATGTCAGCGACTATCGCGCCATCGATCCGATGTTCGGCACGATGGAGGATTTCCAGACGTTGCTGGACCGCGCCCATGGTCTGGGTCTGCGGGTGATGATCGACCTGGTTCTGTCGCATACCTCGGACCAGCATCCGTGGTTCGTCGAAAGCCGCAGCAACCGCGAAAACCCCAAGGCCGACTGGTATGTCTGGGCCGACCCCAAGCCTGACGGGACCCCGCCCAACAACTGGCTGTCGATCTTCGGCGGCTCGGCCTGGCAGTGGGATACGCGCCGGCAGCAGTATTACCTGCACAACTTCCTGACCTCGCAGCCGGACCTGAATTTCCACAACCCCGATGTGCAGGACGCGCTGCTGGACGTCGCGCGGTTCTGGCTGGACATGGGCGTTGACGGGTTCCGACTGGACACGATCAACTTCTACTTCCACGACGCGCAACTGCGCGACAACCCGGCGCTGCCGCTGGATCAGCGCAACGCAACCATCGCGCCGATGGTCAACCCCTACAACCATCAGGACCACCTGTATTCCAAGAGCCAGCCCGAAAACATCGCCTTCCTGGAACGGCTGCGCGCCCTGACCGATCAATATGACGGTCGCGCCTGTCTGGGCGAGGTTGGCGACGCACAGCGCGGGCTTGAGATCATGGGCGAATACACCCGTGGCGACAAGCGCATGCACATGTGCTATGCCTTTGAATTTCTGGAAAAACGCCGCCTGACGACAGAATACACCAAGCATGTGTTCGACCAGCTTCTGTCCAAGGCCGGCGACGCCTGGCCGTGCTGGGCGTTCTCCAACCACGACGTGCAGCGCCACGCCTCGCGCTGGGATCTGGACGAGGCCGGCATCCGGCAGCACGCGGTTCTGATGATGTGCCTGCGCGGCTCGGCCTGCCTGTATCAGGGCGAAGAGCTGGGCCTGCCCGAGGCCGACGTGCCCTTTGAGCGCCTGCAGGACCCCTATGGCATCGAGTTCTGGCCTGAATACAAGGGCCGCGACGGCTGCCGCACGCCCATGGTCTGGGCCGCGCAGGACGAACAGTCGGGCTTTACCACCGGTGCGCCCTGGCTGCCCGTCAGCATCGCGCAGGCCGAGCGCGCCGTGGACCGGATGGACGCCGACCCGCAGTCGGTGCTGAACCATTATCGCCGCGCCATCGCTCTGCGCCATGAATATCCGGCGCTGATGTCGGGCACCCAGTCCGACATGCGCGAAACCGGCCCGATCCTCAGCTTCCTGCGCGAGGATGATACCCAGCAGGTGTTCTGCGCCTTCAACCTGGGAGATGGCGCCGCGGAAATCGACCTGCCCGAAGGCAACTGGCGCTGCATCGGTCAGGATCTGGGCGCTGTCGAGGCGCAGGGCAGCGCCACGCTGGCGCCGTCGCAATTCTGCCTGATGGTCCGAGAGAAAGGGTAACCCATGTCCGAGCTCAAGCTGACCGATGTCGCCAAGACCTATGGCAATGTCGATGTCCTGAAGGGCATCAACCTCGAAATCGAGCGCGGCGAGTTGATCGTGTTCGTCGGCCCTTCGGGCTGCGGCAAGTCCACCCTGCTGCGGATGATCGCGGGGCTGGAACGCATTTCGGGCGGGACGCTGGAGATCGAGGGGCAGGTGATGAACGACGTGCCCCCGGCACAGCGCGGCATCGCCATGGTGTTCCAAAGCTACGCGCTGTATCCGCACATGACCGTGCGCGAGAACATGGCCTTTGCCCTGAAGATCGCCAAGATGCCCGCCGATCAGATCGACGCGGCGGTAAACCGCGCGGCGCAGATCCTGCAGCTGGAACCGTTTCTGGACCGGCTGCCCAAGGCCCTGTCGGGCGGTCAGCGACAGCGGGTCGCCATCGGCCGGGCTATCGTGCGCGACCCCAAGGTCTATCTGTTCGACGAGCCGCTGTCGAACCTGGATGCCGCCCTGCGGGTGGCCACGCGGATCGAGATCGCGCGCCTGAAAGAGGCGATGCCTGACAGCACGATGATCTATGTCACCCACGACCAGGTCGAGGCGATGACCCTGGCCAGCCGGATCGTGGTTCTGGCCAACAAGGGTATCGCGCAGGTCGGCACGCCGCTGGAACTGTACGAGACGCCTGACAATGAATTCGTGGCCCAGTTCATCGGCTCGCCCGCCATGAACCTGCTGCCGGGCACGATCACCGGCACCGGTGCCACCACGACCGTCGCGCTGGACTGTGGCGGCACGGCAGTTTCGGCCATCCCGACCCAGGACGCCGACACCGGCAAGAAGGTCAACGTGGGTGTGCGCCCCGAGGATCTGGTGGTCGCCGACGGTGACCCCATCCTGACCGGGACCGTGGACTTTACCGAAGCATTGGGCGAGGTGACGTTGCTCTATTTCGCGAAAGCCCCCGGCGCCGAGTCGGTGATCGGCAAACTGCCGGGCATCCATCGTGGCTTGCGTGGCCAGACGGTTTCGGTGACTGCCGCGCCGGAGAAGATCCACCTGTTCTATGACGGCCGGTCAATGCGCAAATAGCTCGGACCGCGTCGTGATTCTGGTCTGAATTTGTCGCAAATCGTTTTTTGCGGCTGAAATGATGCGCACCTATTAGGCGGATGCGCAAAAAATTCGCGTGATCACCCTGTGTGACATGAGGCCAGTTCCGATGCGCCGCTAGGTATCGTCGGCCCTTTTGATATATGATCCTCGCGCGAATTCCCGCAGAGTCGCGCCCTGTTTGGGCGGGCTCCGGGCTTGGTCTTCCAAGGGAACTGGACCTAAGAATTTCGCAAACTGTCACTTTTTGGACTGACGGGGCGACCGCAAAACTCTAACGTGACGCACGGATAAAAAACAAAACTCAGTCCAAACACGGGAGAAACACGAATGACCAAATCGTCAAACTTCAGCCGTCGTACGGTGTTGAAAGGGGCCGGCGCCGCAGCGCTGGCGGCACCTCTGTACAGCAAAAGCGCCCTGGCATCTTCGGGCGAAGTCAACATCCTGATGTGGTCGGATTACCTGCCGCCCAGCTTCATCGAAGAGTTCGAAACCCTGACCGGGATCAAGGTGAACTACACCGGTATCGGCTCGAACGAAGAGATCATCAACAAGATGAAGGCCACCAAGGGCCAGGGCTTTGACATCGTTTCGCCGACCAACAACCGGTCGCTGCAGTGGGAGCCGCTGGAGCTTCTGCAGCCGTTCGACATGAACAGGGTTCCGATCGACAAGGTCAACCCGGCGATGGCCAAGATCGGCACCGATGCTTGGAACTTCGGTGACAGCGGCGCGCATTGGCTGCCGCATATCTGGGGTACCGAAGGCATAGCCTATCGCACCGACCTGTGGCTGCCCGAAGGCGACGCTCCGTCCTATGGTGATGTCTGGTCGGAAGAAAACGCCGGCAAGACCATGGGTCGCGCACATTCGATGATGCTGGGCGCGGGTCTGTACATGGAGCGCATCGGCGAGATGGAGCCCGGCTCGGTCTGGGCCGCATATGGCGACGAAGACACCATGCGCAAGGTCTGGGGTCAGATCACCGACTGGTGTATCGCCCGCAAGGACCGGATCAAACTGATCTGGAACGATGCCGACACCCAGAAGAACGGCCTGCTGAACGAAGGGGTTGTCGTCGGACAGACTTGGGATGGTCCGCCGCTGGCACTGAAATCCGCTGGCGAACCGGTGCACTACCAGGCTCCGGTCGAGGGTGCGATGGCTTGGGTCGACGGCATGTCGATGCCGACCGGCGCAACCAATATCGACCAGGTCTACGCCTTCATCGACTTCGCCTATCAGGCCAAGCCGGCCGGTGTCGCGATCGACAGCCACGGCTATAACTCGCCGGTTCTGGGTGCCGACCAGTATTCGGGCGACACCTACAAGAAGAACTTTGCCGAGGCCTATCCGGGCGACTCGCTGGCCAACCTGAACCCGTGGCCTGCCGAAGCACCTTGGTACGCCGAGACCCGGACCGAGTTCGTCAACAAGTTCAAGAGCGCCTGATCGCCTTGAGATCGCGCCCCTCGCGTTGTCGCGCGGGGGGCCTTTGGACCCCGCACGCGTTTGCCCCGCGTGACGGACAACGATGCGGTGCGGCCTGAAGCTGCATCACAGGGAGATACCAAAAATGAGTGCAGGGATCGGAGTCGATCTGGAAAACCTGTGGATCCGCTTCGGCGATTTTGTCGCTGTGCGAGATGCGAACGTGAACATCAACGGCGGCGATTTCTTTTCGTTCCTGGGGCCCTCGGGCTGCGGCAAGACGACGATTCTGCGCGCGGTGTCCGGGTTCTTGGAGCCCAGCGAAGGCAATGTGCTGATCGGTGGAAAGAACATGAAGGGCATCGGGCCGAACAAGCGCCCGACCGCGCTGATCTTTCAGAACCTCGCACTGTTTCCGCTGATGAAAGTGTGGGAGAACATCACCTTCTCGATGGAGATCAAGGGCGCCAGCGCTGCCGAGCGCCGCAAACGCGCGGATGAGCTGCTGGACATGATCGCGCTGCCGGGCCAGGGCGACAAGCTGCCCAGCGAATTGTCGGGTGGCCAACGCCAGCGTGTCGCCATCGCGCGCGCCCTGTGCGCCGAACCGGACGTGCTGCTGTTGGACGAACCGCTGTCGGCGCTGGACCTCAAGCTACGCCAGCACATGCGCACCGAACTGCGTGAGATCCAGCAGCGTGTGGGCATCACCTTCATCTACATCACCCATGACCAGGGCGAGGCCCTGACCATGTCGGACAACATCGCCGTGATGCGCGCTGGCGTGATCGACCAGATCGCCGATGGCAAGACCATCTACAACGACCCGACAACCGCTTTTGCCGCCTCGTTCGTGGGCGAAAACAACGTCTTCCGCGGCAAGGTCAAAAGAGTGATGGGCGAAGAGGCCCTGATCTCGACCAACCGGTCCGGCGATCTGGTGGCGCGGATATCGACCGCCAATCAGGGCAAGTTGGCCGAAGGTGACGACGCCATGATGTTCATCCGACCCGAGGCGTTCTCGATTGCGCCCGAGGGGACGAGCGGCGATCACTTCGTCACGGCGCGGGTAACCCACGAGGAATTCGAAGGCAACGTCTTCAACATCTTCACCGAAGGAGAGGGCGGCAAGGAGATCAAGGTCTCGATCCCGAACCACGGGCAGTCGTTCAAAGATCACACCGGGCAGAACATCACGCTGGAATACGAAACCCGCAACGCGGTTGTCGTTCCGGCGGGTGAGCTGGCTGCGGAATAAGGAGGCCCGACGATGCCTGGCTTCCTCAGGGACTTCTTCAACCGCAACGGTTTCGGCATGGGGCTCGCGATTCTGGGACTTGTCCTGTTCTGGACGATCGGCCTGATCATCCTGCCGCAGCTGTCGATGCTGGACTTTTCCTTCCGTCCCAACCTGCCGCCCCCAGAAATCGGCGGCCCCAAGGACGTGTACACGCTGGAGAACTACAAATATTTGATCTACGGCCCGGAAGGCGGTAGCCAGTCCTACAACGCCGTTGATCTGCGCGTTTTCTTCCGGACGTTGATTGCCGCGGTCTGCGTGACGGTTTTCAACCTGATCATTTGCTATCCGATTGCTTATTACCTGGGTCAGTCCAAGGGCAATCACATCCGTATCTTCGCGATCATGCTGATCATCCCCTATTGGATCAACGAGATCCTGCGTGCCTTTGCGCTGCGCATCATCTTCGGAGAGACGGGTGTTTTGAACACGCTGTTCGTCGGATTGGGGATCTGGGACACGCCGTTCGATTTCATCCGCAACGACATCGCGCTCTATGCGGGCCTCGGCTACGCGTACATCCTGCTGATGATCTTCCCGATGTACAACGTCATCGAAAGCCTGGATGGAAACCAGATCGAAGCTGCGCGCGACTTGGGCGCTCCGTGGTGGCGGATCCACTGGAGGGTGGTCATCCCCTATGCCAAGCCTGGCATCAGTTCCGGCTGTACGATGGTGTTCATGCTGTCGGCCGGTGCGCTGGCCGCACCGCAAATCCTGGGTGGGCCGTCCAGTCTGTGGTTCACGCAACTGATCTATCAGCAGTTCAATGACAACAACGACTGGCCACAAGGCGCGGCCTACGCCATCGTTCTGCTGGTCACCTGTATCCTGTTCGTGCTGGCAATGATGCGCCTGTTCAAGGTGAACATGGGGGATATCGGGAAATGAACATGTCCTTCCTCCGTATCAGCATCTGGGTCTATCTGGCGATCTTCTTTGCCTACCTGCTGGGTCCCTTGGTGATCATGTCGATCACCGCCTTCAACTCGTCCGGTTTCCCGCGCATGAGCCCGTGGGAATGCCTGACCTTCCAGTGGTTCGGCGAGTTGTTTCAGGACCAACGCATCCTGAACGGCATCAAGAACTCGTTGATCATCGGCGCGGGAACCGTGGTTCTGTCGGTGGCGATGGGCTTGGCTGGAGCGCTGATGCTGACCCAGATCTGGCCCAAGCTGCGCGCCACCTACTACACGATCATCATCGCTCCGATCCTGATCCCGGGCGTTGTTCTGGGTATCTCGACGCTGGTCTTCTGGGACCGGATCAACCGGATGCTGGGGCTGGGTGCCGACAGCTTTTTGTCGAACGGTGTTTTCCTGACCGTGATTGGCCAATCCACCTTCATCGCCAGCTATTGCATGTTGGTTCTGGTGGCCCGGCTGCAGCGATATGACCTGGCGCTGACCGAGGCGGCACTGGACCTTGGTGCAACGCATGCACAGGCGTTTCGCAAGATCCTGCTCCCGTTCATGCGCCCGGCGATTGCTTCGGCGGCGGTGCTTGCGTTTCTTGCCTCGTTCGAGAACTACAACACCACCACCTTCACGTTCGGCGAATACCCGACACTGACAATCGAACTGGCTCAAAAGGTGCGCTACGGCATTACACCTGCGATTTCGGCGCTGGCCTTTATCATCGTGGCGCTGACCGTGTTCTTCGCCCTGTTGAACGAAGCCAAGTTGAAGCGTCAGGAATTGGTCGCCGCCGCGCGCAAGGAAGCCACGGTCGAGGAGCTGGCGGGCAAGATCAAGTTGCCCAGCTTTTTCTCGGGGAACATGGCGGCCGTGCTGCTGGTCATGTTTGCCGTGGCAACGATCACTGTCGTCGGGACGGCCATGGCCTACAACCCGGCCCAGTGCATCGCGGACGTCAAGGAAGAAAAGCGTCTGGAAGCTGAACAGCGCATTCAGGAATTGCGCAAGCAACGCGAGGAGCAGCGCAAGCAGCGCGAGGCCGAGCAAGGCGACGCGCAGCAATCCACGCCCAAACCGTCGAACAACAGCGGTTTTGGCAATGTGTTCGCTCCGAACACATTGGGTGGTCAGGACGACGAAAGCTCAGCCGAGCCTGACGATCAGCCTTCGGGCAACAGTGGGTTCGGCAACGTCTTCGATCCAAACAGTCTGAAGACCGACGAGTAGGAAGAAGCGCCTACCAGAGCACCACATCCGCCCGGTTCAGGTTCATTCCTGGCCGGGCGGATTGCGTTTCAGGATAGCGACTCCGCAGGCAGCAATGCTGTGGCCGTTCCAATCCACCGGTGTGGCGTTGTAGTTGATCAGGAAGTCATGGGTCGCGGTCTCGCGCCGCCGCAGGCCGGGCGGCAATGGGTGCAGGGTCAGCCCGACTTTCTGCGCCGCCATCTCAACGATCCGGTCCCACAGGTCTTCGTCCGGGAACCCGGCCAGATACCAAAGCTGGTCACCGCCCTTGAGCGCCGGAGTCCCGTCTTCGAAAGTCAACAGATCGGGCGCGTTGCCGGTCAGCCGCTCGACCCAGTGTTGCGCCGCTCCGCCGCCCTGAACCGGGCGGGTGATCTCGGGCGGCAGGGATTCCACCAGCGCCACGTCGCAGTCCAGCGCTTGCAGGCCAGGGCGGCCCTGGGCCGGGATCTGGAAATCAGCAGTGATTGCCCCGGTACGCGGGCCCAGAACCGTCAGTTTCGCGGCCGCCCGCAGGCGGTCGGCCAGCGCGTCGTCCAGCGTTGCCAGTCCGGGGGCGAGGATCAGATCATAGTCGGCGTCGTCCAAGCCCGAGGCCAGCACGACATCGACCGACAGCCCGGCGCGGCGCAGTGCGCGATAAGCGGAAAACACCAGCCGAAAATAGTTGAACCCAGCGCCCTGCGGCTGGGTCGCCCAGGCCCAGTCCGACGGATAGTCGAACATGATGGCCACCCGCGCCTGCACCGGTTCGACCGGTCCCAGCGCGGCCAGATCTTCGGCCGTCTGCTGCGCCTCGGCCAGACCTGGGGCGGGGCGGTTGTTCGGCGTCAGCAAGCCCGCGTGCATCTGTTCCTGCGCAAAAGGCGCCTGCCGCCAGCGGAAATAGCTGACCACCTCGGCCCCGTGGGCCACGGCCTCGAGCGACCAGAGCCGCACCATGCCCGGCAGGGGGGCCGGGTTGTAGGGCGCCCAGTTCACCGGTCCGGGCTGCTGTTCCATCACCCACCAGCGGCCGCGCCCGACGGCGCGGTACAGATCGTGGTGAAAGGCCTGCATGTCCGGGTCGCCCTGCTGCAGAAAGGCCGTCTTGTGCGCCGCGTCAGCCTCGAGCCGGTCGGACAGGAACCCGATCGGGTAGCTGTCCCAGGTGGCGATATCCAGATCGGCGCCCACCTCGAAATGGTCGAAATCCAGAACCCGGCCCATGTAGTTGTGCAGCAGCGGCGCGTCGGTCAGGGGCCGCAGCGCCTGAACCTGGGCCCGGTTGAAGGCCGCCACCTGATCCGAGCTGAACCGGCGGAAAGCCAGAACATGCGCGGGGTTGGGTTCGGTCACGGTCAGGTTGGGCAGGTCGATCTGATCGAAATCGCCGTATTCCATCGACCAGAACACGTTGCCCCAGGCCGCGTTCAGCGCCGCGACCGAGCCATAGCGTTCGGCCAGCCAGCGACGGAAGGCCTGCCGGGCAGGCTCGCCGTAGCTGACGGTGGTGTCGTGGCAACCATATTCATTGTCGATCTGCCAGGCGGCCACATGCGGGTTGTGGCCAAAACGTTCGCCCATGATCCGGGCGATGCGGACGCACTCGTCGATATATCCGGGATGGCTGAAACAATAGTGACGGCGCGAGCCAAACTTGCGCGGCTGCCCGTTTACATCCACCGCCAGCATGTCCGGGTGCCGGTCCAGCATCCAGCGCGGCGGCGTGGCGGTTGGGGTTCCCAGCACCACCTTCAGCCCGGCCGCACCAAGGGTTTCGATGGCCTGATCCAGCCAGTCGAATGTCAGCCGGCCCGGTTCCGGCTCCATCCGGCTCCATCCGAATTCGCCGATCCGGACCCAGCGCAACCCGGCCTTGACCATGCGCGCGGCATCTTCGGCCCACAATTCTTGCGGCCAATGTTCGGGGTAATAGCAAACGCCAAGTTCGGGGTTCATAGGATGACTCTGTGTTCCGCCTGACCTTGGCCCGCGTTTTCGGCGGCAAAGGTCATTCCGTTGGTGGGGTGCGATGCGATAGTGTCCGCATCCAGCCCTTCACGGGCCGAGGTGCAGAACAGCGTCGTCAGATCCGGTCCGCCGAAAGCGGGGCACGAGGTATGGGCCGCCGCGAAAGGCAACGCGCGCAGAAAGGTTCCGCTGGCGTCATAAGCCGCAACCCGCGCCGCGCCCCATTGCGCGAGCCACAGGTTGCCCGCGGCATCGACGACCGCGCCATCGGGGTTCAGACCCTCGGCGCGCAGGTCCAGAAACACCGCGCTGTCGCCCTCGGGCCAGCCGGTTTCCGGGTTCAGGCCCCAGCGCCGCACCTGCCCTGTGGCCGTGTCGCAGAAATAGGCGCAGGACCGGTCGGGCGCGAAACTGATCGCGTTCGAGATGGTCACGTCCGGCACCAGCTGCCGCAGCTCACCCCGCCACAAGCGATAGATCGCCCCCGCGCCCCGTTCCGCGCGCTTGCCCATGGTGCCGATCCAGAAACCGCCCCACGGATCAGCCCGCCCGTCATTCGAGCGGGTCACCGGGTTGTCGGTCTCAAGCGCGATGATGCGGTCCTTGCGACCGGTCTCAAGCCCGAACGTCCACAGCCCGGTTTCCGACGCGATCAGCAGCGTGTCGCGGTCGATCCAGCCTGCGGCCGAGACGTGCTCGGCGAAATCCCAGCTTTGCGGGCCATCCGCGTCGCGGGTCATCAGGCGCTTGTTGACGATGTCGAACCAGAACAGCTGTTGCCGTTCTGGATGCCACAGCGGGCCTTCGCCCAGCTCGCACGGGCGGTCGTCGAAGACCTGGCTCATCGCGTGGCCTCGTCATAGGCGGAGACGATCCGGCGGGCGTTCTCGGCGATCTGGTCCACGGACATGCCAGGTTTGAACAGGGCTGAGCCGATGCCGAAACCGTCGGCCCCAGCCTTGAGCCAGTCGCCAAAATTCTCGGGCCCCGCGCCGCCCACGGCATAGACCTGCGTGCCTTTGGGCAGGATCGGGCGCATCGCTGCCAGCCCCACCGGTCCGGCCATCACCCCGGGAAACAGTTTCAGCCCGGTGGCTCCGGCGCGCAGGGCGACGAAGGCCTCGGTCGGGGTATAGATACCGGGCCAGCTTTGCAGGCCCAGATCCACCGTACGCGCGATCACCTCGGCATCGCAATTGGGCGATACGATCAGCTTGCCGCCCACGGCGGCCACCTGTTCGACTTCGTCCACGGTCAGGACGGTTCCGGCCCCGACCAGCGCGCGGTCGCCGATCGAACGAGCCAGGCGGCCGATGCTGTCCAGCGGGTCGGGCGAGTTCAGCGGCACCTCGATCCGGTCGATGCCGGCGTCCAGAATGGCCTGGCCGACGGCCTCGGCCTGCGCTGGGTCAAGCCCGCGCAGAATGGCGATGATGGGGCGGCTCATGCGGTTTGCCTCGTGAGGGTGCGGGCCAGCAGCAGACCGGCCAGCGTGGCCTGGGTCGCGTCGGCGGTTTCGACGAACGCGCCCTGTTGCTGCAGCGCGGTGGCATAGATGTTCGACAGGGCCTCGGCCCCGATGATGGCCAGTTGCTGACCCAGCCAATAGGGGCGGGTGGCGGCCAGCTCGGCACCGATCAGCGCACCGGACAGGCGGGCGCGGGCGGTGGCCGGATCCTGCCCGTGCAGCAGGTCGGCGGCGCGCAGCCCGAACAGCCGCCCGGCCAGTTGCTCGGGCTTGGACAGCGTGTCCGCCACGGCCGTGGCAAAGGCGTCGTCGTCCCAGCCGTCGCCCACCGAATGTTTCAGCACCGAGTGCTGGCCCAGCAGATCGAACAGTTCACCCGTCATGAAGGTGCGGAAGCTGACGACCTCGCCGGCGCTGACCTGCACCCATTTGGTGTGGGTGCCGGGCAGGCAGATCACACCATCCCAATGCGGGCGCGTGGACAGGTAGCCGGCGATCTGGGTTTCCTCGCCACGCATCACGTCGGCGGGGTCGTCCTGTTTCAGGCCGGGTACCACGAAGGCGCGGATGCGTGGATCGGTGCCGGGCACGCGGACCGGAACGGTCGAGATCGGCTTGGCCGGCACCGTCACATAGGGCGCCTCGACCCAGCCTTGCCGGGCACCGACCATGCCGCAGGCGATCACGTCGACGGGCGCCGCGCCCAGCCAGCCCTGGACCAGCGTCAGCAACGCGTTCTGGAACTGATCTCGACCCAGCGTTGCCATGCCCCGGTCGCATTGGGCGTGGTCCAGCACCGTGTCGCCCTGCATCGCCCAGGCGCGCAGATGCGAGGTGCCCCAGTCTACTGCGATCCACTCGGTGTTCATGTCCTCACCCCGTTGTGACCACGCCGCCATCGACGACCATACATTGCCCGGTCATGGCGCGGCTGGCCGTTGATGCCAGAAACAGCGTCGGCGCGATCATGTCGTCCGGGCTCAGATGTTCCTTCAGGCATTGGCGATCCATATGCGCGGCCAGATCCTCGGGCGTGGCCCACATGTCCAGTTGTTTCTGCGTCAGCACCCAGCCGGGCGCCAGCGCGTTGACGCGGATGTTCTTCGGCCCCAGCTCGCGCGCGAGCGAGCGGGTCATGCCGGTGATTCCGGCGTTGGCCGTCGTATAGATCGGATAGCCCGCATTGCCCATCATGTAGCTGATCGAACTGAAGTTGATGATCGACCCGCCGGTTTCAGCCATCTGGCGTGCGGCCTGCTGGCAGGCAAAGTAATAGGCTTTGAGGTTGACCTCGATCATCCAGTCCCAGAACTCGGTCGTGGTTTCCTCGAGGCTGTGGCGCTTGTCATTGGCGGCATTGTTGACCAGTACGTTCAGCGGACCGTGGGCCTCGGCGGCCTTGGTCATGGTTTCGTGCAGCAGCGCAGTGTCGGTCATGTCGCCCTGCAGGAACAAAGGCGCGCGGCCGTGTTTGGCGCGCATCTCTTCGACGAACGCGCTGGCGTCCGACCGGCCGATAAAGGCGACCTTGGCGCCCTGGGCCAGGAACCCGTCGGTCAGGGCCGCGCCCACGCCCGACCCGCCGCCGGTGATGAAAACGGATGCGCCGTTCAGGTCATGGAAGGTGGCTGGGTGGGTCATCAATGGCTCTCTCTGGTCACAAGGCGGGTGTCCTTGCCCACCAGGAAATCAAGGTCAGCGCCGCGGTCGGCCTGAAGGACATGGTCGATATACAGCTTGGCATAGCCGCGGGTGTAATGCGGGTCGTCGGGCCGCCAGGCCGCGCGGCGGGCAGCCAGCTCCTGTTCGTCGACCAGCAGTTCCAGCGCGCCCTTGCTGGCGGACACGCGGATGCGATCGCCGGTTTTCACCAGCGCCAGGGGGCCGCCCGCCTGCGCCTCGGGGCTGACATGCAGGATTACTGTGCCGAAGGCGGTGCCCGACATGCGTGCGTCGGAAATGCGGATCATGTCACGCACGCCCTGTTTCACCAGCTTGGCGGGGATCGGCATGTTGCCGACCTCGGGCATGCCCGGATAGCCCTTTGGCCCGCAGCCCTTGAGCACCAGGATGGTCTCGGGCGTCACCGGAAGGTCGTCGCGGTCGATATTGGCTTTCAGGTCCTCGATGCTGTCGAAGACATAGGCCTCACCTTCCGTTTCCAGCAGGCTGTCGGTGGCGGCCGAGGGTTTCACGATCGCCCCGTTCGGCGCCAGGTTGCCGCGCAGAACGCGCAGCCCGGCGGCCGGTTTCACCGGGTCGTCGAAGGAATGGATCACGTCGCGGTCAAAGCATTCCGCGCCCTCATAGTGGGCCGAGATGTCCTTGTTCAGAACGGTTCTGGCCGGGCGCAGATGCGATTTCAGCTCGGACAGGACCACCGGCATCCCGCCGGCATAGCAGAAATCCTCCATCAGGTACTTGCCCGAGGGCATGCAGTTGACCAGCAGCGGAATGTCCGAGCCGATCTCGAAATCCTGCAGGGTCAGGTCCACGCCCACCCGGCCGGCCAGTGCCAACAGGTGCACCACGGCGTTGGTGGACCCGCCCACCGCGGCATTGGCCAGGATGGCGTTCTCAAACGCCGCTTTGGTCAGGATGTCCGAGGGTTTGAGGTCCTCGTCCACCATCTCAACGATGCGCTTGCCGGTCATGTGCGCCAGCGCCATCCGGCGGGCATCGACGGCGGGCAGGGCGGCGTTGGTGGGTAGGCTCATGCCCATCGCCTCGACCAGCGATGCCATGGTCGAGGCCGTGCCCATAGTCATGCACACGCCCTTGGACCGGCTCATGCCGGATTCTGCGTTCATGAAATCCTGCAAGGTCATCTCGCCGGCGCGCACGGCTTCCGAGAACTTCCAGACATCGGTGCCCGAGCCGATATCCTTGCCGCGATACTTGCCGTTCAGCATCGGCCCCGAGCTGACCACGATGGTGGGCAGATCGACCGAGGCCGCGCCCATCAGCTGGCCCGGCGTGGTCTTGTCGCAGCCACCCAGCAGCACCACGCCGTCGATGCCATAGGCGCGGATCGATTCCTCGACATCCATGGCCAGCAGGTTGCGGAACAGCATGGCGGTGGGCTTCATCTGGGTTTCGCCCAGCGACATCACCGGGAATTCGACGGGAAAGCCGCCGGCCTCCCACACGCCGCGCTTGACGCCTTCGGCGAGGTCGCGCAGGCCCGAGTTGCACGGCGTCAGTTCCGACCATGTGTTGCAGATGCCAATGATCGGGCGTCCGTCGAAAGCATGATCGGGAAAGCCCTGATTCTTCATCCACGACCGATGGATGAACCCGTCCTTATCGAGCTTGCCGTACCAGTGCTGTGAGCGGCGTTTCTTCATGTCTGTGTTTCTTTTTCGTATTGGGTCGTGGTTTTCTTGTGTGTTTGCTGGATGATCAGGCCGCGCGGGCCGGGCGGCACCAATCTGGCAGCCAGTCGGCATGGGCGGTCAGCAGGTCACTGACCAGGCTGCGGATCTGGCGCAGGTCCAGTTCGGCGGCGGTGTGCGGGTCCATCATGGCGGCGTGGTAGATGTGTTCGGGGTTTTCCTCGACCAAGGCGCGCACGGTCAGTTCCTGCACATTGATCTGGCTGCGCATCAGGGCGACCAGCTGCGGCGGGATGTCGGTCACGACCGAGGGTTGCACTCCGTTGCTGTCGACCAGGCAGGGCGTTTCGACCGCCGCGCCCAGAGGCAGCTGCGGGATCTGCCCGGTATTGGGCAGGTTGCCATAGGCGACGTACGGCGTGTCGGTGACGATGGCGTTCATCAGGTCGGCGGCGAATTCGTGGCTGCGGATCACTTCGATGTCGCGCCCGTCGGTCAGGGTCTTGGCCTGTTCCTTCCAGTTCGCGACCTGCTCTTCGCAGCGGGTGGGATATTCGTCCAGCGGGATCTGGAACTGGTCGATCAGGTCCTGACGCCCGTCCTTGATGAACCACGGGACATATTCGGCCAGGTGTTCCGAGCTTTCGGTGCAGAAATAGCCAAGGTGATCCATCACCTCGTATCGCACCTTGTTGGGGCAGCGCGGCATCAGCAGCGGCGCCTTGGGCAGCTGGCCCGCGTGATAGCCCCGGCGCAGCGCCGGATACAGGTCGCGGCCCTGATGGTCCAGCCGCAGGAAAAACGCCACATGGTTCACGCCCGCAACGCGATAGCGGATTTCATCCTTGGGCAGGTCCAGGTCATGGGCCAGTTCCTCGACCGTGTTCTGGACCGAGTGGCACAGACCCACATGTTTCAGTGCCGGGAACCGTTCGGCCAGCGCCCAGGTGTTGATGGCCATCGGGTTGACGTATTGCAGCAGCGTGGCATCCGGGCACAGCTGCGCCATGTCGCGGGCCACATCCCACAGGACGGGCACGGTGCGCAGGCCGCGCATGATGCCGCCCACGCCCAGCGTGTCGGCGATGGTCTGGCGCAGGCCATATTGCTTGGGGATCTCGAAATCGGTGACGGTGCAGGGTTTGTAGCCGCCGATCTGGAAGGCGGTGATGACGAAATCGGCCCCGTCCAGCGCCGCGCGGCGGTCGGTATGGGTGGACACGGTCGCGCCGGTCCCGACCGAGCGGATCATGGCGCGGGCGACGGTTTCGCTTTCGGCCAGACGCTCGGGGTCAATGTCCATCAGGGCAAAATGGCTGTCGGCCAGTGACGGGGTCAGCAGGGCATCGCCCACGATATTTTGCATGAAAATCGTGGAACCTGCACCGATGAAGGTGATCTTGGTCATGACTGTAAACCTTGACTAGGCGTTATTTTACGGCACCGAGGGTCAGACCCGCGATGAAGTGTTTCTGCATCAGAAAGAACATGGCCACCGGCGGCAGGGCCGCGACGATCGAGCCGGCACTCATCAAGTGATAGGCGGCGCGGAACTGCGCGTTGAAGCTGGTGATGCCGGCGGTGACGGGTTGGCTCTCGGCCCCCTGGGTCAGCACGACGGCCCAGAAATAGTCATTCCAGATGAAGGTGAAGATCAGCACGCTGAGCGCGGCGATTGCGGGCTTCATCAGCGGCAGGACCACGTACCAGAAGATGCGCCATTCGCTGATGCCCTCGACCCGGGCGGCCTCGATCAACTCAAAGGGCAGGGCGCGGATGAAGTTGCGCATGAACAGGGTGCAGAACCCCGTCTGGAACGCAATGTGGAACAGCACCAGCCCGGTTTTCGTGTTGTAGAGCCCCAAGTCCAGCGTCAGGTCCCGCACCGGCACCATCAGGATCTGGAAGGGTACGAAGTTGCCCGCCACGAACATGAAGAAAATCCACAGGTTCGACTTGAACTTGTAAATCCCCAGCGCGAACCCGGTCATGCAGCTGAGCGCCACCGCGCCGATCACCGTGGGAACCGTGATCAGGAACGAGTTCAGCAGATAGCGCGGCATGTCCGAGTTGAAGAAGACCTGGCCATAGTTCCTGGCGCCTTCAAAGCTGGAGGGCAGGCCCCAGTAGTTGGCGTTGGTGAAATCCGCCTCGGGCTTGATGGAAAACAGGGCCACCGCCAGCAGAGGGCCGAGCCACAGCAGAAGGGCGACCGGCAGCATTGCCTGATAGGAAATCTGCGCCGCGCGGGGTTGTTTTTCGATCGGTTTGGGAAACATCTCAGTGCCCCTTTTCTTCGCGGTACATCGACCACAGGAAGTAGGCGATGAAGCACAGCATGATCAGGAACAGGATCACGGCGATGGCCGCGCCATAGCCCATGCGGAACCCGTACTCCGACAAGGCGACTTCGAACATGTAATAGGCCAGCACGCGGCTTGACCCGAACGGCCCGCCCTGCGTCATGATCGAGATCAGGTCGAACGAGCGCAGCGCGCCGATAATGGTCACCACGAAGGCGATGAAGGTCGCCGGGCGCAGTTGCGGCAGGATGATATGCCACAGCATCCGCCCGCCCTTGGCGCCGTCCAGCCGGCCGGCCTCGATCTGTTCGGGGTCCACGGCGTTCAGGCCGGTCAGATACAGGATCATGCAATAGGCGGTCTGCGGCCAGAGGCCCGCGAAAATGATGCCGTAGGTTACGAAGCGTTCATCACCCAGTACGTTCAGCGGACCCAACCCGACCAAGCCCAAAAGCTCGTTCAGCAGTCCGAAAGTGGGGTCGTAGAACCAGGTGAAGACCAGCCCGACTACGACCTGGCTGATGACGAAGGGAAAGAAGAACAGGGATTTGTACAACCGGATTCCCCAGACCGTCTGGTTGAGGAACAGCGCGATGAACAGACCAGCCGGGATCGCCAGCAGGTACATGATCAGCCAGATCAGGTTGTTCTTCAGCGAGACATAGAAGGCGTCACGATCGACCCATTCCCAATACAGGTCTTCATAGTTGCGCATTCCGACATATTCGGCCGCGCCCAGCCCGTCCCATTCGTAGAGCGACAGGTTGAAGGACTGGAATACGGGGATGATCACGTAGACCATGAAGAACAGCACGCCCGGAGCCAGAAACAGCCAGGGTGCGATACGTTGCTGATTTCTGTGGAACCAGCTTTCGTGTTCGGTGACGTCGACAGCGGTCATGGTCAATCCCGGTTTGGAATGGGCAGGACGGGATCGTGCCCGTCCTGCGTTTGGCTACGGCGTGGCCGGGGTTGCCCCGGCCACAACCCGATCAGTTGTCATAGATGCGCTGACGTGCGCGTTCCAGCTTGGCCAGGATGCTGTCCAGGTTGTCCGGCTTGACCATGAACTCCTGGAAGCCTTCCATCGACACTTTGGCCATTTCCGCCGGTGCGTCGCGATCCCAGAACTGGGCGACGCCGCCGGGGCTGTTGGTCGACAGCATCTTGAAGCCTTCCTGCAGGAACTTGTCGTCATCCACCGAGGATTTGGCGTTGACGGGCAGTTGTCCGAGGTTCTTGCCGTTGTTGATTTCGGTCTGCTCGTCAGCCGAAACGACAAAACGCAGGAACTCGCGCGCGGCTTCTTTGTTCGACGCGTTCGCCGGGATGTGGAACGTGTCGGTCGGCGCATCTTCGGCCAGCTCGACATCGGGGTTGATCGCGACGAACTGGTAGAAGTCCAGCTGGTCGTCGGTCAGACCGGCCTCGCGCAGCGGAGCCACCGCGAAGTTGCCCATCAGATAGGCCGCTGCATCACCCTGAACCATGAAGGGCAGGGCCTCTTGCCAGCTGTAGGTCTGGTGGTTGTCGATGAACGCGCCCATGTCGATCAGCTGCTTCCAGTTGGCGAAGGTCTGCTTGACCCGGTCGTCTTCCCAGCTGACTTCGCCATTGGCCAGTTGCTGATGAAAGTCGAAGCCGTTGGTGCGCATGTTCAGGTAGTCGAACCAGCCGCCAGCCGTCCACAGGAACTTGGTGCCGATGGTATAGCAGGCGCGACCCGAGTCGACGATCTTCTGGCAGTTGGCCAGCTCTTCTTCCCAGGTGGTCGGCTCGGACAGGCCCAGCTCGTCAAAGATGTCTTTGCGGTAGTAGACGCCCCACTGATAGTAGGTGTAGGGCACGCCCCACTGCTTGCCGTCGATGGTCATCGCACCCTTGGTCGAGGCAAGGTTTTCGGCGATTTCCGGCTCGGCCCACAGGTCCGATACATCTTCGAACAGTCCGGCTTCGACATAAGGCTTCATGCGGTTGGCCGCGTACCAGGTCGCGACGTCGGGCGTATCCGCCGTCAGGAAGTTGCGGATCTGGGTCTTGTACGCCTCGCGGTCGATGACCGTGGTCTCGATCTCCAAACCCGGGTGCTGAGCCGCGAACCGCTCGATCATCGCTTCCATCGTCGCACGCGGCGCCGGATTCGATGTGTCGAGGAAGATTCGCAGCTCGCCGGTCAGTTCTGCCGAAACGGGCGCTGCAAGTGCCACACTGGCCGCCAGAGCCGCCGCAGTGCGCTTGAACATGGAATGCATGGTTTCCTCCCTTAGCTTCCATTCAGTGGTTCCAAATAGTGAAACCAAGTTTTATATATTGAAAACTACACATCGAATCGGCTAGGCTTGTCAATACCCTCGCGGCCCGTCCGCAAGGGGAAGTGGAGGAGAAATCAGACCCGTGGCAGGTGACGGAACCATCGGCAAAGCATGTGACGTGCTGGAACAGGTCGCGGCGTTCGGCCGGCCTGTGCGGTTTGCCGAATTGCTGGAAAGCAGCAGCTTTCCCAAGGCGTCCCTGTACCGGTTTCTGCAGTCGCTGACCAATCAGGGCATGTTGTCTTACGACCCAGACCGGCAGACCTATTCGCCCGGCCTGCGGCTGGTGCGGCTGGCGCATTCGGCCTGGACGCAAAGCTCGCTCGCGCCGATCGCGCGGCCGATCCTGGATGCGCTCAGCCTGGAAACCGGCGAGACGGTGCACCTCGCGCAGCTGGATTCGAGCCAAGTTCTGTATGTGGACAAGCGCAATGCCAAGAACCCGGTCGAAATGTATTCCGAGGCCGGAAAAGTTGGCCCGGCTTATTGCACCGGTGTGGGAAAGGCGATGCTCGCCTTTCTGGATGATGACCGGCTGGACAAGGCGATCTCGCAGCAAAGCTTTCACCGCTTTACCGACAAGACGCTGACCTCGGAGGAGGTGCTGCGGGCGGATTTGGCCCGGATCCGCGAACGGGGGTTCGCCATGGATGATGAAGAGCACGAGCCCGGCATCATCTGCGTGGCCTGTCCGATCCTGACATCGGGCGGGCGGGTGCTGGGGGCGATCTCGATTACCGGATCGACCCAGCGCATGGATTTCGACCAGTTGAAGAAATGGGTCCCTCGGGTTCGGCGATCGGCCGACCAGATCGGGGCCGAAGCCGAAGCATGGCGGTTCCCCGAGGGCCGCAAGGACAGGATGCAAGCATCATGACAGGCGTTACCCTGAAGGGCGCAATCAAGCGTTATGGCCAGACCCAGGTCATTCACGGCATTGATCTGGAAATCGAGGACGGCGAGTTCTGCGTTTTCGTCGGGCCGTCGGGCTGTGGCAAATCCACCCTGTTGCGGATGATCGCCGGGCTGGAGGAAACCACCGAGGGCGAAATCCGTATCGGTCAGCGCGATGTGACCCACATGGACCCGGCCAAGCGCGGTGTCGCGATGGTGTTCCAGACCTATGCCTTGTATCCGCACATGTCCGTGGCCGAGAACATGGGCTTTGGTCTGCGCATGAACGGTGTGCCCAAGGCCGAGATCGACAAGAAGGTGGCCGAAGCGTCGGAAATCCTGAAACTGGAGCAGTATCTCAAGCGCAAGCCCAAGGCCTTGTCGGGTGGTCAGCGTCAGCGGGTCGCCATCGGTCGGGCCATCGTGCGCGGCCCCGAGGTTTTTCTGTTCGACGAGCCGCTGTCAAACCTCGATGCCGAATTGCGCGTGGAAATGCGAGTCGAGATCGCCCGTCTGCACCAGGAGATCGGCGCGACGATGATCTACGTTACCCACGACCAGGTCGAAGCGATGACCATGGCCGACAAGATCGTCGTGCTGCGCGATGGCCGGATCGAGCAGGTCGGCGCTCCGATGGATCTGTATCGCGACCCCGACAACCGGTTCGTGGCGGGGTTCATCGGCTCGCCCGCAATGAACTTTTTGGAATGCGATGTCGTCGATGGAACGGTGCGCCACCCCGCTCTGACGGACTCGATCCCCGTCACCAATGGCGTGCCGACCGATGCCAAGAAGGTGATCCTGGGAATCCGTCCGGAACATATTGCCGTGGATCGATCCGGCGACACCTGTACTGTCGATCTGACCGAGGCGCTTGGCGGCGTCTCCTACAGTTATTTGCTGACTCCCAACGGCGACAAGCTGATCGTCGAAGAGCGGGACGACCAGCGCAGCAAAACGGGAGAACGGATCGGAATCTCGGTTCGGCCCGAACGGGCCATGCTGTTTGACCCGGAAAGCGGGATGCGGTTGCGCTGAACCGCTGTTCAATTGGAAAGTGTCAACGCGCCGGGCCATCTGCCTGGCGCGTTTTTCTTTTGTCAGACGAATCTGTTGGATTTTGGATACAAAAACCGATATTGCGGGGCTGAGACACGAAATTTGACCGCCCGGAGACAGACGCGGGCAACTTGGAAAGGATCGGCCACATGTCACCCGACGTCTTTACCGGCACCATGCCGGCGCTTATGACCCCTTGTACGCCCGACCGTCAGCCCGACTTTGACGCCTTGGTGCGAAAGGGTCGGCAGATGATCGAGGCGGGTATGTCCGCGGTCGTCTACTGCGGGTCGATGGGCGACTGGCCACTGCTGACCGACGAACAGCGGATGGAAGGGGTCGAGCGGTTGGTCGCCGCGGGCCTGCCCGTGGTGGTGGGCACCGGGGCGGTCAACACGCAATCCGCCGTGGCGCACGCAGCGCATGCGCAAAAGGTAGGTGCAGCGGGGCTGATGGTTATCCCCCGGGTTCTGTCGCGCGGCAGTTCGGTCATGGCGCAGCGCAACCATTTCAAGGCCATCCTGGCGGCGGCACCGGATATTTCGGCGGTCATCTACAACAGTCCGCATTACGGGTTTGCCACCCGCGCCGACCTTTTCTTTGCGCTGCGGGCCGAGCACTCCAATCTGGTGGGCTTCAAGGAATTCGGTGGCAAGGACGATCTGCGATACGCGGCTGAGAGCATTACCAGCCGCGATGATCAGGTGACGCTGATGGTGGGGGTCGATACGGCGGTTTATCATGGCATCGTCAATTGCGACGCAACCGGCGCAATCACCGGCATCGGCAACGTACTGCCCAAAGAGGTTCTGCTGCTTACCGCTTTGTCGAAAAAAGCGGCTTCTGGCAGCGCCGAGGCTCGCCAGCGCGCGCAGGAGTTGACAGAGGCCATCCACGTGCTGTCCAGTTTCGATGAAGGCCCCGATCTGGTTCTGTACTACAAGCACCTTCTGGTGCTGAACGGCGAGGATGAATACCGCTTGCACTTCAACGAAACTGACGCGCTGACCGATGCGCAGCGCCACTATTGCGAACAGCAGTACGGCTTGTTCCGCGCCTGGTTTGCAGACTGGTCAAGGCAAGGCGGGGTGATTGCCGCGTGCATGTGATCGACAGCCATACCGGCGGAGAGCCCACGCGCGTGATTCTGGACGGCGCGCCCGATCTGGGCAGCGGTCCTCTGTCCGAACGCGCAGGGCTTTTGGCGACCCAGCACCGCCGGTTCTGGCGCTCGGTCATGCTTGAGCCGCGCGGTCAGCCAGCGATGGTGGGGGCGCTGCTGGTGCCTTCGGTCGATCCGTCCTGCGTGACCGGGGTGATCTATTTCGACGTGGATGCGGTGCTTGGCATGTGCGGGCATGGCACGATCGGGTTGACTGTGACGCTGGCCCATCTGGGGCGGATCGGTGTCGGCACCCACCGGATCGAAACGCCGGCCGGGGTGGTCACGGTGAAGCTGCACGATCCCAACACAGTGACAGTAACCAACATCGAAAGCCGGCAGGTGCATCAGGCCGTGACGATCGAGGTTCCGGATTTCGGGCCGGTTACAGGTGATGTGGCCTATGGCGGCAATTGGTTCTTTATCGTCGATCCCAGCCCGGTGCCGGTCGAGCCCGCGAACATCCGGCAACTGACCGATCTGGGCGTCGCCATTCGGCAGGCCTCGGTCGCGCAGGGCGTGGGCGGCGAAGCGGGCGAGCCGATCGATCATGTGATTTTTCAGGAGACTGCGCCGGCCTCCGGCGTCCACAGCCGAAACTTCGTTCTGTGCCCCGATGACGCCTATGACCGCTCGCCCTGCGGCACGGGCAGTTCGGCGCGGTTGGCCTGTCTGGCGGCCGATGGGCGCTTGGCGCCGGGTGAAGAAATCGTGCAGGCTAGCGTCATCGGCAGCCCCTATCGGCTGTCCTATCAGCCGGGTCCGAACGGCGGGGTGATCCCCTCGATCACCGGTCAGGCTTTCGTGATGGCCGAAAGCCGCTTGATTTTTGATCCCGCCGATCCATTCCGTTCGGGTATAGAGATCACATGAAGAAAGATGTCATCGTCATAGGTGCCGGCGTCGTTGGTATCAGCGCAGCGCTGGAATTGCAGCGTCGGGGTTACACGGTTCAGATACTGGACCGCGAAGGCGTGGCCGCGGGCAGTTCGGCGGGAAATGCCGGGGCGTTCGCCTTCCCCGAGGTCGAACCTCTGGCCACGCCGGGGATCATGAAAAAGGCCCCGAAATGGCTGCTCGATCCGTTGGGGCCGCTGTCGATCCCGCCCGCCTATGCCCTGCAGATCGCGCCGTGGATGTGGCGGTTCTGGCGGGCCAGCCGCCCCAGCCGGTACCAGGCGCTGGTCGTCGCGCAGGCCAACCTGATGCGCCTGTGCCAGGCCGCGACCGAACGGCAGATCGCCGATACGGGTGGCGAGGCGATGATGCAGCGCGACGGGCAGTTGCAGTTGTACGAAAGCGCGGCCGAGTTCCGCGCCGCCTTGCCCACGTGGGAGTTGCGTCGCCGGCATGGCATCGCCTTCGATCTGCTGGAAAGCCCCGAAGCGATCGCCGAGATCCAGCCCGGGCTCAGCCCGCGTTTTACCCATGCCGGGTTCACGCCACACTGGTGGAATACCGTCGATCCCAAACGCTGGGTCGAGCATCTGGCACAGGTGTTTCGCGACCGTGGCGGGGTGATCGAAACGCGCCCCGTACGCGCGCTGGAGCTGTCGGACACGGGCGTCTGGGTGCGCTTCGACCAGGGTGCGGCGGATGCCAGCAAGGTGGTCGTGGCCGCGGGCGCGTGGTCGCACAACCTCACCCGAACGGTGGGCGATCTGATCCCGCTCGAAACCGAGCGGGGCTACAACACGACCCTGCCGCCGGGCGCGTTCGACCTGCGGCTGCACCTGGCGTTCTCGCGTCATGCCTTCGTGGCCAGCAAGATCAACGGTGGTGTGCGCATCGGTGGTGCGGTCGAACTGGGCGGGCTTGACCTGCCGCCCAATTTCAAACGCGCCGATACCTTGCTGAACAAGGCGCGCCAGTTCCTGCCGGGGTTGAAGACCGAAGGCGGGACGCAGTGGATGGGGTTCCGCCCCTCGCTGCCCGACAGCATTCCGGTGATCGGGCGGTCTTCGAAATCGCCGAACCTCGTCTATGCTTTCGGGCACGGCCATCTGGGCCTGACCCAGTCGGCCGGCACCGCCGAACTGGTGGGCGCACTGGTCGACGGCACCGATCCGGCCATCCCGGTCGACCCCTTCGCCGCCACCCGGTTCTGAGCGGGGGATGCGCAGCAGCAAGACCATCCACGTGATCTCGGCCCATGCCGAGGGTGAGGTGGGGGATGTGATCGTCGGCGGTGTCGCCCCGCCGCCGGGCGACACGATCTGGGAGCAACGCAGCTTCATCGCCCGCGACCAGACCCTGCGCAACTTCGTGCTGAACGAGCCGCGCGGCGGGGTGTTCCGCCATGTCAATCTGCTGGTGCCGCCCAAACACCCCGATGCCGACGCCGCCTTCATCATCATGGAGCCCGAGGACACCCCGCCCATGTCCGGTTCGAACGCGATCTGCGTGGCGACGGTGCTGCTGGACGGGGGCATCCTGCCGATGACCGAGCCGGAAACCCACCTGACGCTCGAAGCGCCGGGCGGGCTGGTGCGGGTGCGGGCCGAGTGCCGCAACGGCAAGGCCGAACGGATCTTCGTGCAGAACCTGCCCAGCTTTGCCGACCGACTCGCCGCGCCGCTCGAGGTCGAGGGGCTGGGGACCCTGACGGTGGACACCGCCTATGGCGGGGACAGTTTCGTGGTGGTCGACGCCGCGGCGCTGGGGCTGCGCATCATCGAGGACGAGGCCGCCGACATCGCCCGCCTGGGGGTGGCGATCACCGACGCCGCCAATGCGCAGCTGGGCTTCGCGCACCCCGAAAACCCGGACTGGGACCACATCTCGTTCTGCGCCTTCTGCGGACCGTTGACTGAAACCGAAACCGGCCTGACCGGCCGATCCGCGGTGGCGATCCAGCCCGGCAAGGTCGACCGCTCGCCCACCGGTACTGCCGTTTCGGCCCGCATGGCGCTGATGGCCGCGCGGGGGCAGTTGCTGCCGGGCCAGAGCTTTGAGGCGGTGTCGATCATCGGCTCGCGCTTCACCGGCCGGATACTGGGCACGACCCAGGTCGGAGACCGCGCCGCCATACTGCCCGAGATCTCGGGCCGTGGCTGGATCACCGGCATCCACCAGCACATGCTGGACCCCGACGACCCCTGGCCGCAAGGTTACCGCCTGCGCGACACCTGGGGTGCCTAGTCCAGAAGGGCCAGCAGGTCGCGATGCAGTTGCGCGGAAACCTCGGCATATCCCCGGGCGGTGTTGCGCGCGCGGGCGGCAAAGCGGCGCTGTGACGGCAGGCGCGCGCCCTGATCGAGGATATCGGCGAACAGGCGCTCGGCCCGCGCGTCGTTGGCCTGTCGCCGCCCGCCGCTGAACTGGTCGGGGTCGAAGGCGATGATGATGTCGCCGTGATAAGGCGCGCCGCCCGTGCCTTGGGCGAACTCCATGCTTTCCAAGCTGGTCAGGTCGTCGATCAGCGGGCCGGCCAGAAGCTCGATCATGATCGACAGGGCCGAGCCCTTGTAGCCGCCGAAGGTCAGCATCGCGCCGTCCAGCGCCGCTTGCGGGTCGGTCGTGGGGTTGCCGTCTTTGTCGATCGCCACGCCTTCGGGCAGGGGTTTGCCCGCGCGCTTGTACAGCTCGATCTCGCCGCGGGCGAAGGCGCTGGTCGCGAAATCGAAGGTGAACGGGTCTTTGCCCATGCGGGGCCAGCTGAAGGCCAGTGGGTTGGTGCCCAGGCTGCCGCGCGTGCCTCCGGCCGGGGCCACCCAGGAATGGCTGGGCACCATCGCCATGGCCGCAAGCCCCTGGGCCGAAAGGGCCTCGACCTCGGGCCACAGGGCCGAGAAATGAAAACAGCGGTTGATCGCCATGGCCGAGATCCCGTGGGTGCGGGTCTTGTCGATCAGATGCGGCAGGCCAGTTTCGAAGGCCAGCAACGACATGCCGCCCTGCGCGTCGACGCGAACGATGGCATTGTCCGAGGGGGCGACCTGGGGCTGTGCATGGCCGTCGATCTTGCCGGCCTGCATGGTCTGGGCGCACATGAACAGGCGAAACAGCCCGTGCGACTGGCAATCGTCCATCTGGCAGGTGGTCAATAGTTCCGCGATCGCCTGCGCGTGGTCGGGGCCATAACCCACATGGGACAGAACCTTCAGGCTCAGATCGGTCATTTCTTCAGGCGTCAGCCGTACCGTTTCGCTCATGTTCCGTCCTTGGGTTTGATCTCGGTTGCCAAAGGGGTAGCGGGGAACCCTAGCCCTGTTCAACCCGATAGGCGGTTGGAAAAGCGCCTCGGGGCGGATATTTGTATCCAAAATGCAAATGCGGACAGACCCTTGGCAGCAAAACGCGCAATCACCCGTCAAAGCCTTCCCGATGCAATCGCGTCCGACTTGCGTGAACGCATTCTCAGCGGTGATCTGGCGGAAGGCGAGACCATCCGTCAGGAGGCATTGGCCGAAGACTATGACGTGTCGCGCATGCCGGTGCGCGAGGCGCTGAAACAGCTTGATGCCGAAGGACTGGTTCAGCTGACGAACAATCGCGGTGCGCGGGTCACGCGCCATTCCCTGTCCGAGATCGGCGAGATCTTCGACCTGCGGTCGCTGTTGGAGACCGACCTGTTCCGTCGGGCAATTCCGCAGATGACCCAATCTGACTTTGCGCGCTGCGAACAACTGCTGGAGCAGATGGAGGCGTCGTACGACGCCAACGACGTCAGCCGGTGGGGCGCGCTGAACTACCAGTACCATTCGGCCCTCTATGCGGTCGCGAACCGAAGCCTGACCAACGAGCTGCTGCACCGTGTGAGCCTGCAGTCGGACCGGTACATCCGAATGCATCTCAGTGTGATGCAACAACGCGAACCGGCCCGCAAAGAGCATCGCGAATTGCTGCGCCTTGCCCGGGATGGACAGGTCGAGCAGGCTTGTGCGCTTCTGTCCGCGCATATCGGACGAACCAAGGACCAATTGTTGGCACTGGTGGCTGCCAAGCGAGCGTCCGAGGAAGCGGTCGGACGCTGACGCCAAGCGACCGGAAAGAAAGCGTTTTCAATTCTTCTCTGTCTGTGCCAGTTCTGGCGTCGCGGGATGCGTGCCGAAACATGGATCGACCAAGTGCCCAGTGATGACCTCAACAGTTCGGAACAGGCCGTGCGTCAGGCGATTGGGGCGTATTCCAGACGCGTCTGGCGGTTTGCGCTGGCTCTGTCGGGGGCGCAGGATGTTGCCGACGACTTGACCCAGGCCACTTGCCTGCGCGCGTTGGAGCGCAGCCATCAGGTTACGCATACTGATCGGTTGGATTCGTGGCTGATGACGATCTGTCGGTCGATCTGGTTGAACGAGCTGCGGGCGCGGACCGTGCGCAAGTCCCAGGGGTTGGCCACAACGCCGGACGCCGAATTGATCGCACCGGGTACCGACGCCGAAATGAATATTTTTGCGCGGGAAGTGTTTACACAGGTGATGCAACTGCCTGAGGCGCAACGCGAAACGGTCATGCTGGTCTTTGTCGAGGGCTACAGCTATCGCGAGGCCGCCGCGTTGCTGGAGGTTCCGATTGGTACGATCATGAGCCGGCTTTCCAATGCCCGCAAGAAACTGCAAGCTGCGATGCCGCAGGATGCCGGTGCGTCCGACCGACGGAGGGACTCATGACCTTTTCCGACGATACGCTAAAAGCCTATCTGCAAGGCTCATTGGGGTCTGAGGAAAGCGATGCCATCGAGGCCGCTGTTGAGAACGATCCGGAACTGGAACAGCGCCTGATGGATCTGGATCCGATCGCGCCGGTGGTTCGCGAGGTGTTCCGTGACATTCCCGCCGCGGCGCCACAAGTTGAACTGCCGCCTAGGATTCCGGCTTCGGCGGGGCCCTGGCGCCTGTTGGGCGTCGCGGCTGCCGCGGCCGTGTTGGCCGTATCTCTGACCTTTTGGCTGACCCGCCCTCAGCCGATGGGATGGGCAGAACAGGCGGCCTTGTACCAGTCGCTTTACACGCCGGATTCGATTGCAACGCTGGAATACCCGCCGGCGCTCGTCGACGCCCAGATCTCATTGGCCGAAGAGAAACTGGGCCGCCCGCTGAACCGGGATTCGCTTGAAGGTTTGCCGGGGCTGGAACTGAAGGCCGCGCAGGTTTTGTCCTTCAAGGGCAAACCATTGGTTCAGATCGTTTTTGCCGACGCTGATGGCAATCCCTTTGCGCTGTGCGTGATCCGCCAGGGCGATGGCGCGCCGAATTCAGAGTTGAAGCAGGAAGTCCTGAGCGGGCTTGCAACGGCCCGGTGGGCGCGCGACGGATACGGATACATGCTGTTGGGGAACCGGCCGGACAACGATTTGACTTTGCAGCTGGATTACCTGGCCCAGACATTCGCCGGCTGAGCCGCCTTGCGCGAAACCTCTTGTGAACCGGTGCGATTGGCCGAACAATGCATGGCATGACGACCAAGGCCACGAACCCGGACCCGGACGAGGACGATGTCCTGGACGGGCCGCGCAGTATCTATGACGTCGATCCGCCGGACGACGAAGACCTTTGGTTTCTGCCGCCCGAAGATGCAGCGGCGCCCGAGGACATGTTGCCGCCGGGTCCGCGTGCCGATCGGGGCGCTTTGTTCGACCCGCGGGACTGGCGCGCCGCGCAGGCCGAAGTGGCGCAGGGCTTGGCGGATCTGACCTTGACCTTCGGGTCCTTGGACGAGCGGTTGCGCAGTGGTCCAAAGGGGTGGACCCATCGGCTGGCCCTGATGGACGTATCCGACCTGGGGTGGTGGACCGGTGACCGGATCAGCGTTGATCGGCTTGCCCTGTGGACCGGATTGCGTATCGGAGCCACCGGGGACGATGTGCAAGCATTGTTTCGGGCGGGTTGGGCGGTTCGGCGACTGACTTCGGGCGCAGGGCCGTCGGACGGCGGCTGGCAATCGGGACTGGCCGCCTTTCTGGACCGGATGGCTCAGGGGATAGACGAAGTTCCAGAAGCGGTCGCGGACTTGGCCGAAGTGATGGACAGCGCGCAAGCCCTGCACCCTGTCACGCAGTCGGCCATTGCCTTTCACGCATGGCGCGCGCTTTCGCAAGGAAATGGACAGGATACCGAAGCAGCGGTGATCGCTGCGCGGCATGCGGCCACGATGGGTCGGGGAGGGGCGCTGTTCATGCCGCTGGCACTGTCGGGCCCCGGGGCGCTGCGCGGCATCGGCACGCCAGAGGAAAAACTCAACGCTTGGGTTCGGGGGGCAGGGCAGGCGGCCTTGGCCGCGCTGCTGCATCTGGATCGCGTCAGCGCGTGGGAGGCCCGGGCGCGCGAGGCCACCACGGATCTCAGCGGGCGGACGCCGCCGGTCCTGATCGATGTGCTGACCGCATGGCCCATGGTATCTGCGCCATTGGCTGAGGAGTTGACGCAGGCTTCGCGTGCAGCCGTGCAGCGCAATCTCGACAGGTTCACCGAACGTGGGTTGATCCGCGAAGTGACCGGGCAGGGCCGTTATCGGGTTTGGGCTGCCGCGCTGTAGTCCAACAACCATTCACGGAACGCGCGCGCGGGTGGCCGCAATGTGGCCCGTGAAGGGTAGATCAGGTGGTAGGCATCCCGGCCCGGCACGGCCACCTCGGGCAGACATGGCACCAGGCCAGACATCCGCATGATCCGGTCAGACGCGGGCGCGCGGGCCAGGGCGATCCCGACCCCTTGCGCGGATAGCTCGGCCGCCATCACTGAGTTGTCCGCGAAGAAATACTGAGCCTGCCCGGTCGGCAGCCGCAGGGCTTCGAACACGTGCGGCCAACTGGCCCTGTGGGTCGAAACCTCGATCAACGGAAACCGGGCCAGATCCAGCGGAGTGCTGATCTGGTCGGCAATGTCCGGTGGTGCCACGGGAAAAAGGGTCTCGGTCAACAGCATGTCACCTTCGGCGCCGAACAGCGTCGGGTTGCCGAACACGATCTGCAGGTCGGTAAAACGATTGGCGAAGTCGGCCATCCGGTTCCCGGTCGTCAGGGACAGGTTGATCTGAGGATGGGATTTTTGGAACTGGGTCAGGCCCGCCGCAAGCACCCCTTGCGCGAACAACAACACGGATTGGACATACAGCCGTTGGTCCCGGGTCTGGCCGAACAGGCCGGTAGTGGCTGAGTCCAGCATCACCAGCGATTGCTGCACGACCGGCAGGTACGCCCGCCCGGCCTCGGTCAAAGTGACGGCATGGGCATGGCGATGAAACAGCGGCGTGCCCAGACGAGTTTCCAGCGCCTTGACCTGTTGGCTGACAGCGGCGGCCGACATGTTTAGCTGGGCGGCAGCACGGACAAAGCTTTCGGTGCGGGCCGCGGCCTCGAAAACGCGCAGCCAGTTGAGAGAGGGGATGCGGGTCGACATGGCAATCAGGCTAAGCTGAACTTGTCCTGACAGGCAAGGCTTTGCGTTCTCGTCGCAAGACCGGTTCGGCTAGGCTGTGCGTGAACCGATCCGAAAAGGTGCACCCATGCCCGACATCCAAGACCTGGCCCGGCACAAACTGACCCCATCGCAAGCAGCGCAATACTGGGAAGACGGCTTCCTGTTTCCGCTGGATATTCTGTCTGCTGACGAGCCCGCGCAGGTGCGCTCGGAACTCGAGCAGATTGAACGCGACTGGATGGCCGCCGATCTGCCTCTGCCGCTGAATACCTACAAGCGCGTGAACTCACACCTCGTCATGCCTCTGGCGGCGCGACTGGCCATGGATCCGCGTATACTGGATGCCGTCGAAGGCGTCTTGGGTCCGGACATCATGATCTGGTCGGCCGAGTTTTTCATCAAAGAACCGCGCACCGTCCAGACAGTTGGCATGCATCAGGACCTGACCTATTGGGGGATGGGCGAGACCCCGGATCAGGTTACGGCCTGGCTGGCACTGTCGCCGGCAACCGTGGAAAGCGGCTGCATGGATTTTGTCCGGGGCAGCCACAAGAACCCAATACTTCCGCACAATGATACCTATTCCGAGACCAACCTGCTGTCGCGCGGGCAGGAGATTGCGGTCGAAGTGGCCGAGGAAGACAAAACCCATATCGAACTGGCGCCCGGGCAGATGTCACTGCACCACGGGCTGACCATTCATGGCTCGGGTCCGAACCGGTCGGACGATCGGCGTATCGGGATGGCCATCCGCTATATCAGCCCGAATGCGAAGCAGTTGGTGGCGGACCGCGACTACGCGATGGTCGCGCGCGGAGAGGACCGGCAGGGAAACTTCATCCATGTCGATCCGCCCGCCACCCTGTTTTCCGACGAGTCGCTTGCCCTGTACGAACAGGTGCGCCGCGATCTGGGCAAGGCGCTGGCAGCTGGGGCCAAGGCCACCGTTCCGCTCTATGATTGAGCCGGGTTCGAAACCCAAAGGCCAGGGGATTGGACGCCTAGCGCCCAACCCCGACATAGGTTTCGAAACCAGATTTCTTGACCTTGTCGCGTGAATAGATGTTCCGCAGGTCGACCATGCGTGGAGATTTCATCTCAGCGGCCATCTGCGTCAGGTTCAGCGCGCGGAACTCGTTCCATTCGGTCAACAGCACCACTGCGTCCGCGTCCTTGGCAGCGGCATACGGGTCTTCGACCCACTCTACACCCGGCAGCAGAGCCTCACCCTCGGATCGGCCCTGAGGGTCGACCACGCGAACTTTGGCGCCGCCACCGATCAGGGCGGGCACGATGGTCAGTGATGGAGCGTCGCGCATGTCGTCGGTGTTGGGTTTGAAAGTCACCCCAAGAACCGCCACGGTCTTGCCGTTGAAACTGTCGTCGCAAGCTTCGCGGATCTTTTCGATCATGCGTTTTTTGACCTCGTCATTCACGCGCATGACGGTTTCGGTGATCTGCATTGGAAAGGCATGTTCCTGTCCGATACGCGCAAGCGCCGCGGTGTCCTTGGGAAAGCATGATCCGCCGTAACCGGGGCCGGCATGCAGGAACTTGTTTCCGATGCGCCCATCCAAGCCGATGCCGCGCGCCACTTCCTTGACGTCGCCACCGACCCGCTCGCACAGACCTGCGATTTCGTTGATGAACGTGATCTTGGTGGCGAGAAAGGCATTTGCCGCATATTTGATCATTTCGGCGCTTTCCAGATCCGTGGTCAGGATCGGAAAATCGCGCAGGTAAAGTGGGCGGTAGATTTCGGCCATCACCTCGGCGGCGCGGTCGTTCTCGACCCCTACAACGACGCGGTCAGGACGCATGAAATCGTCGATCGCAGCGCCTTCGCGCAGGAATTCCGGGTTCGAGGCGACATCAAAGTCTGCCTTGGGGTTTGCCGCCGCGACAACTTCCTGAACCTTGCGGTTGGTCCCGACCGGAACCGTGGATTTGGTCACCACCACGGTGTAGCCATCCATCGCATGGGCGATTTCCTCGGCCGCTGCCATCACATAGGTCAGATCCGCATGGCCGTCGCCGCGGCGGGTTGGTGTCCCGACGGCGATAAAGACGGCATCCGCGCCCTTCACCGCATTCGCCAGATCGGTGGTAAAGCTCAGCCGGCCGGCGGCCACGTTCTTGGCCATCAGAACATCCAGCCCCGGTTCGTAGATTGGAACTTTTCCGTCCTGCAGCATCTGGATCTTTGCTTCGGCCTTGTCGACGCAAATGACGTCATGACCGAAATCCGAGAAGCACACACCCGACACCAGACCCACATATCCGGTGCCGATCATCGCAATACGCATTATTCAAATTCCCTTGTTACCAATGCCACCTCGGGCGGCCACACATTCGGAGAAACTTCCGCCGGTTTCAATGCCTGACAGTGGCCTCGGGTTGCATTCCATGACATCTTGCTGTTTTTGGGGCGACAAATGGGCGTCCATGAAACTGGTGGAACAAACTGATGACCAAAAAAGCGCTGATCACTGGAGTTACCGGACAGGACGGGTCTTACCTGGCCGAATTTCTGTTGGCAAAGGGCTATGAGGTTCACGGGATCAAGCGTCGGGCATCCTCGTTCAACACCCAGCGGATCGACCACATCTATCAGGACCCCCACGAGCCTGATCCGAAGCTGCGGCTGCACTACGGCGATCTGAGCGATACCTCGAACCTGACCCGCATCATTCAGGAGGTTCAGCCCGACGAAGTCTACAACCTGGGCGCCCAATCTCACGTGGCCGTCAGCTTCGAGTCTCCGGAATATACTGCGGATGTCGATGCCATCGGCACCCTGCGCCTGCTTGAGGCGATCCGGTTCCTGGGACTTGAAAACAAGACCCGGTTCTATCAGGCGTCAACTTCGGAACTCTACGGGCTGGTCCAGGAAACTCCGCAGCGCGAAACGACCCCGTTCTATCCCCGCTCGCCCTATGCGGTGGCCAAGCTGTATTCGTATTGGATCACGGTCAATTACCGTGAGGCGTACGGGATGTATGCCTGCAACGGAATCCTGTTCAATCACGAAAGCCCGCGCCGCGGCGAAACCTTTGTCACCCGCAAGATCACGCGTGGTCTGGCCAACATCGCCCAGGGCTTGGAGAAGTGCCTTTACATGGGGAACATCGACAGCCTGCGCGATTGGGGCCATGCCAAGGATTACGTGCGGATGCAGTGGATGATGCTGCAGCAGGACAAGCCCGAGGATTTCGTTATTGCCACCGGCAAGCAGTATTCCGTGCGGCAATTCATCGAATGGTCGGCGGCCGAGCTTGGGCTCACCTTGGAGTTTTCGGGCAGCGGTGTGGACGAGGTTGCAACGGTGACGGCGATCGACGGCGACAACGCCCCAGCGCTGAAACCCGGCGACGTGATCATGCGGATCGACCCGCAGTATTTCCGCCCAGCCGAGGTGGAGACGCTGCTGGGTGACCCGTCGAACGCCAAGGCCAAATTGGGTTGGGAGCCGGAGCTGACCGTGCAGGAAATGTGCGCAGAGATGGTGCGGGAAGACCTCAAAACCGCCAAGCGACACGCCTTGTTGAAAGAGCACGGGTTCGAATTGCCGGTCAGCCTGGAAAACGGCTGAGGAGGCAGAAATGCGCAAGATCTACATCGCCGGACATCGTGGTATGGTTGGCGGCGCAATCCTGCGCCAGCTCAAGGCGCGCCAGGCTGATGGTGAGGCGCTTGAACTGGTGACCCGAACCCATTCCGAATTGGATCTGACGGATCAGACGGCCGTCCGCGCCTTCATGCAGGCCGAGCGCCCAGACGTAGTGATCCTGGCCGCTGCCAAGGTGGGCGGGATCCACGCAAACAACACGTATCCTGCAGATTTCATTTACGAAAACCTGATGATCGAGTGCAATGTGATCCATCAGGCTTTTGCGGCCGGCGTACGGCGTCTTCTGCAGCTGGGCAGTTCCTGCATCTACCCGCGTGAGGCAGCGCAGCCGATGCGTGAAGACGCGTTGCTGACGGGAGTTTTGGAGCCGACGAACGAACCCTATGCGGTTGCCAAGATCGCCGGGATCAAGCTGTGCGAAAGCTACAACCGCCAGCACGGGGTCGACTACCGGTCGGTCATGCCGACCAACCTGTATGGGCCGGGAGACAATTTCCACCCTGAGAACAGCCATGTTCTGCCAGCACTGATCCGCCGCTTCCACGAAGCCAAACGCGACGGGTTGGACGAAGTGGTGATCTGGGGAACTGGCAAGCCGCGGCGTGAGTTCCTGCATGTCGATGACATGGCCGAGGCATCGCTGTTCGTAATGGATTTGCCGCAGGACGTGTATCAGGCCAATACACAACCCATGCTGAGCCACATAAATGTGGGCTGCGGGCAGGACGTTTCAATTGCCGAGCTGGCCGCACTGATCGCCAAAATCACCGGATATACCGGCCGGATCACGCAGGACACCACCAAGCCAGATGGCACGATGCGCAAGCTGATGGACGTTTCCCGGTTGGCCAAGATGGGCTGGAAGGCACGCATAGAGCTGGAAGATGGTATCCGCGAGACCTATGCTTGGTTCCTTGATCAATCGGCAGACGACCTGCGGGCCAAATAGGCACCCGGCCCAAAGACCGGGTGCGTTCGGTGATCAGAACCAGCGGCCGATGGCTGCGACTGTCGGGCTTATCGCTGCCGGATCGGACACCACGGACAGAACTTGCCACTCTACCTGCGTTTCGGATGGCAAATCGAAGCTGATGAACCGTCCCAGAGCATTACCGCTGCCGCTCAAGGCCGCGGTGCTGCCCACAGCAAAAGGCGCGGGGAAAGTCCAAGTATTCTGGGCGCTTGCAAACTGTGGCCCCATACCGGCAGTACAGGCCACCGCACTCGCCGCGAGGGTGCAGATCTGGGTTCCATCCGCGAAACGAACGAATTCGCCGTTAGCATTTGCGCCGCGTTCGATCACTGCGCCGGTCGGGGTCCCGCCAGACTGCGTCACCGGACCCACGAGGTTGCCGGGGCAATATCCGTAGTCGGCTCGCATCAGCCGTCCGGGTGTTACATCTTCAGGGGTGGCTTGAACGGCCGCGCCACTGATCGTTCCCGATGTGGCATCCACGCGCACCGCCTCGGTCCAAGAGCCTCCGTCCGGTGAAACCTTGATGGAAAAATCGGTACTGCCTGCAAGGCCCATCTCGGCGTGGCCGGTCCAGTTGGACTGAAACAGGAGGGAGGCCGTGTCAGTCGCGCTTGCCTTGTTGATCTTCACCTGGTGGCCGCTTCCGTCATGGCTCAGCAATGTGGCGGGACTCCGAACCGAAAGGCGGTTGGTCGGATCGTATCCGGTTGCGATCCCGACACCGGCAAGGTTCGCAGTATTGACCGGCGGATCGATCCACCCCCCGTTGTCACAGACCTTGAGTGCGGCGTTGGCTTGGTCCCAAACGCGCCATCCGTTTGCCGGAGTGACAAAGACCCAAGCATTGTCCAACCAAGCCGCGAGCTGGCCAGGCTTCCCCGCCCAGGCGCCTGTCGGGCTGGCCCCCAAGCCGTAGATGGCGCCTTGATCTGGCGCCGCAGGTGGAATGGTTTCATCCAGAGCCACAACACTCAGCTGCACGATCAGGTCCAGCTGCTGCAGCGCTTCGTTGTGGGTAACGTGTTTTTGCGCCTGTGAGGGTTGCAGAAACGGCAGATTCAAACGGGGGGTGTTTTGGGACACGGGCGGGATCCTCCTTGGGCCATCGATTCACGGAATTCGCTGCGCGCCACCCTGCCGCGGATGGGGTGAATCCCTGCTTTCACGTGCGAACGGAACAAAAAGGATTTGGTTACTTGTGGATTTCCAAATACGAAACAAAGCCGCCCTTTTGGGGCGGCTGTGGATAGTCTTGCGATGGAGGTCGGTCAGCTGATTCTATCCAGTACGCCCAAAGAGCGAACCGTTGGTGATCAGAGCCGCGATGTTCAGCCACGATCAGTTGCGGGCGTAGACATCCTCGTACCGGATAATATCGTCCTCTCCGAGGTAGGCGCCGGTCTGAACCTCGATCAGGACCATAGGCACCTTGCCGGGGTTTTCCATGCGGTGAACCGCGCCAAGGGGGATGTAGACAGACTGGTTTTCGCTGACCAGACGAACCTCGTCATCGATCGTGACCTTGGCGGTACCTTCCACGACGATCCAATGCTCGGACCTGTGGTGGTGGGACTGCAGGCTCAGGGCCGCGCCGGGGTTTACGTGGATCCGTTTGACCTGGAATCGATCGCCCACAACCAGGCTCTCGAACCAGCCCCAAGGGCGATGGTCGACCGGCAGAGCTTCAGCCTGCGGTGCCCCTTTGGCCTTCAGGGAGGCCACGGCCTGTTTGACATCCTGTGCCTTGTCCATGCTGGCCACCAGAACGGCATCTGGCATGGCCACAGCGATCATGTTCTCGAGCCCCATGGCCACGACTTCTTGGGAGGCTGACTCGGACCGGATCAACACGTTGTTACAGTCGATCGTCGTCACCTCACCGGTGGTCGCAACGCCGTTTTCGTCGGGGCTGCTCAGCTCCTGGACGGCCGACCAGCTGCCGACATCCGACCAGCCGGCGGCATAGGGAACAACGCTCAGGTTTTTGGCCCGTTCCATGACCGCGTAGTCGATCGAAATGTCTTCGACTTTCCCCCAGGCCAATGCATCCAGTCGCAGAAAGCCAAGATCGGCCTTCGCGTCCTCGACGGCAGTCTGTACCGGCGGCAACAAGTTGGGTGCATGATCCTGGAACGCAGCGATGATGTCGCGCACCGCAAACAGGAAAATGCCGGAATTCCACAGGTAACTGCCATCGGAAATCATGGCCTTGGCCCGATCCAGATCGGGCTTTTCAACGAAATGGTCCAATGCGACCGCATCACCTGTCGCGTCGGGCGCAGCGCTTAGCTTCAGATATCCATATCCGGTTTCCGGCCGGTCCGGAGTGATCCCGAACGTCACCAGATGGCGGTCCCTCGCGATGGCGGTCACACCTTGCGAAACCGCCGCGTGGAACGCGGACTTGTCGGGAACGACGTGATCGGACGGCGCCACCAGCATCAAAGCATCCGGGTCTACCTTCGACAGGTAAAGCGCGGCCGCCAAGACCGCCGGAGCCGTGTTGCGGCCCTCAGGTTCAATGAGGATCGGACCGGGGTCGACACCAATGGCGGTAAGCTGCTCGGTGACGATGAAGCGGAACGATTCATTGGTGAGTATCAGGGGCTTGGCGTACGGTGCGTCCTTGGGCCCTCGCATCCTGTCCGCACAGTCCTGCAGCAGGCTGCTGTTGCCGACCAGAGGCACGAACTGTTTGGGATAGCTTTTTCGGGACAGCGGCCAAAGCCGGGTTCCGGAGCCGCCGCACAGAATGACAGGATAGATGGTGGTCATGACGAATGGGCTTTTCGGCTGGTTTTCTGACGTTTTATCGCAGTCATCACAGGGTGGGTGAAGGACCGCCGCTTATTGGGCAGCCCGACCTGTGGCAACAATATCATTCAGATAGGCGCTCAGGTCGTCGCGCAGGTCATTCCGGGCCAGGGCAAAGGCCACGGTGGCCTGCAGGAAGCCCGCTTTTGATCCGCAGTCGAAGCGTTGACCATCAAAGCGGTATCCGAAAACCGGGACACCGTTGCCGATGTCTTCGGCGATGGCATCGGTCAGCTGGATTTCCCCGCCGCTGCCTTTCTTCATCTGATTGAGGTTGTACAGCACCGACGGCCCCAAAATATATCGACCGATCACCGCCATGTTCGACGGAGCCTCGTCGGCCTTGGGCTTTTCAACCATGCCGCGGGCGCGGATCACCTTGCCGGAACTGTCGGCGGCGTCCAGTATCCCGTACGAGCTGGTTTTTTCGGGTGCGACCTCCATCGCGGCGACCATGTTGCCGCCGGTTTCCTCATAAGCCTCGACCATCTGCTGCAGGCAGGGTTTGTCGGCCGCAATAACGTCGTCCGGCAGCATGACCGCAAAGGGTTCATCGCCGATCAGACGGCGGGCGCACCAGACGGCGTGTCCCAGCCCCAGAGCCTTGTGTTGGCGGATATAGGCGATAGCACCGCTTTCCATGTTGGTGTTCTCGAGAACCTCCAGCAAATCATCCTTGCCTTTGGCCTTCAGCTCCTGCTCCAGCACGAGATTATGGTCGAAATAGTCTTCGAGCGCCGATTTCCCGCGTGATGTGACGAAGATGAACTCGGTAATACCCGCAGCGCGGGCTTCGTCGATGGCATATTGAACGAGAGGCCGGTCAACCAGCGTCATGATTTCCTTCGGAACGGATTTCGTTGCCGGAAGAAACCGGGTGCCCAATCCTGCGACAGGGAAAATCGCCTTGGTGACCTTGCGTGACATGTGACCTCTCAAATTCAAAAACTTAGCCGGCGGACGTGGTGCATCCGGGGCTTCCTCTTAGGCTGCGAAACCGGATCAATCAATGATGCCCGAAGAAACAGGCCGAAAACGACCGAAGGGTGCCATTTGATTATGGCAAAGTCAAAACACCCAGTCCCAATAACACTGCCCTAACGGGCAAGCGCCCCGAAGCCGGTTGTCCGGCTTCGGGGACAGGATCAAGCGTTTGCCATGATCGCTTCCAGCGGATCATGCTCGGCCACGAAGTGCCCGGGCGCAATCTCGCTGAGCGCGGGAACATAGTCGGTCTGACCCGCCGCCAGACGGCTGGGCAGGAACCGCAGCGCCGCCTTGGGGTCCATGGGCGAGGGCAACTCTCCCGGCAGTTTCAGCCTTTGGCGGCTGCGCTCGACATCCGGGTCCGGGATCGGTACCGCCGAGATCAGCGACTGCGTGTACGGGTGAACCGGGTTCGCGCAGATCACCTCGCCATCGCCCAGCTCGACGATGCGACCCAGATACAGAACCATGATCCGGTTCGACACCGCGCGCACCACCGACAGGTCGTGGCTGATGAAGATCATCGACAGGCCGAATTCCTGCTGCAGTTCCTTCAGCAGCTGCACGATCTGCGCCTGAATCGACACGTCCAGCGCCGAGACCGCCTCGTCGCAGATGATCAGCTTGGGCTTGTTGATCATCGCCCGGGCGATGCCCACCCGCTGGTTCTGTCCGCCCGACAGCTCGTGCGGGTAGCGGTTGATCATGTTGGCGTTCAGGCCGACCCGTTCCATCATCTCGGCGACCATCTGCTTGCGCTCGCGCTCGGTCAGGTCGGGGCGATAGGTTTTCAGCGGTTCCGCGATCGAGGCGGAGATCGTCATTCGCGGGTCCAGGCTGGCCAGCGGGTCCTGGAACACGATCTGCAGATCCTTGCGGTACTTGTTCAGCTCGGCCCGTTTCAACCCGACGATCGGATGACCCAGCCAGCTGACATTCCCGTCGCTCGGCTCGATCAACTGCAGCACGGCACGGGCGAGAGTGGACTTGCCGCAGCCAGATTCACCGACCACGCCCAGGGTTTCACCCTTGCGGATGTCAAAGCTGACGCCGTTCACCGCCTTCAACGGCACCTTGCGGCCAAAGATGCCGCCCGGAACGTGGATCGGGAAATGCACCTTGACGTCATCGACCTTCAGCAGCGGCGCCGCGTCGGTCTCCACCGCCTTGGGCGCGTCGCCTGCGTCGATGCGGGGCATGGCCTCGATCAGCGTGCGGGTATAGTCGTGCTTGGGCGCGTGAAAGATCTCGCGCGTGTCACCGGCCTCGACGAACTCACCCAGGCGCATGACCTGCACCCGGTCGCACATGCGGGCCACGACGCCCATGTCATGCGTGATCAGGGCGATGGCCGTGCCCTCGTCCTTTTGCAGACGTACCATCAGGTCCAGGATGTCGGCCTGAACGGTCACGTCCAGCGCGGTGGTCGGTTCGTCGGCGATCAGCAGCTTGGGATTGCACAGCATCGACATGGCGATCATCACCCGCTGGCGCATCCCGCCCGACAGCTCGTGCGGGAACTGGTCCAGACGGCGCGCGGCCTCGGGGATGCGCACGCGGTCCAGCCATTCCAGACACCGTTGCCGCGCGGCCGAACCCTGCAGGCCTTCGTGCACCTGCAAGACTTCGCGCATCTGCTGGCCGACCCGCAAATGCGGGGTCAGGGCGGTCAGCGGGTCCTGAAAAATCATGCCCACGTCATCGCCCCGGATCTGGTTCAGCTTGTCCACGGGCAGGTTCAGAATTTCCTGCCCGTTCAGCAGCACCGACCCGGTGGCCCGGCCCGCCGGCGGCAGCAGCCCCATCGCGGCCATGAAGGTCTGGCTTTTGCCCGACCCGCTTTCGCCGACGATGCCCAGGCATTCACCCGGCGCGATGTCAAAGCTGATGTTCTTGACGGCCTCGACCACCCCGTCGGGCGTGTCGAACTGAACGCTCAGGTTCTTTACGGAAAGCAGGCTCATGTCAGCGGTCCTTCGGATCCAGTGCGTCACGCAGGCCATCGCCGATGAAGAACATCGTTATGATGATTGTGACGTAAAATGCCAGGGGGTACATCAGTTGCCACAACGTGCCGTAACCCATGGTTCCGGCGCCCTCGGCGATCAGACGACCCAACGAGGTATAGGGCTCGGAGATCCCCAGCCCCAGGAACGAGATGAAGCTTTCCGTCAGGATCATCTCGGGCACCAGCAGCGAGGCATAGACGATCACCACGCCCAGCAGGTTGGGCAGGATGTGGCGGTACATGATGGTGAACTCGCTGACACCGGCGGCGCGGGCGGCCTCGATGAACTCGCGGTTTTTCAGGGTCAGGGTCTGGCCGCGCACGATCCGCGCCATGGTCAGCCAGCCCACCGCACCCAGCGCGATGAACAGCATGAAGAACGACCGCCCCGCTACGACCAGCAGCAGGATGATGACCAGCGTGGCCGGAATAGCCAGCAGGATGTCGACGAAGCGCATCATCACGCCGTCGACGCGTCCGCCGATGTAACCGGCGGCGATGCCATAGCACGTGCCCACGATCAGCGCGGTGGCCGCCCCGATCAGACCCACCAGCAACGAGGTGGTGGTGGCCTGGATGACCCGGCTGTACAGGTCGCGCCCCAAATCGTCGACGCCGAAATAATGCCCTGTCTCGATGGACGGCATCCCCATGCCGGCCACGTCGCCCATGACGTTCCAGTCGATTTCTTCGTTGCTCCAGACGGCAAAGTAGGGCCCGATGATCGTGAACAAAACGATCAGGCCCAGGATGAACACGCTGGCCATGGCGGCTTTGTTGCGGACAAAACGCATCCGCGCGTCCTGCCAAAGCGAACGTCCCTGAATGACCGTGTAATCGGTGATGTCTTCGGCCAGATGGGCGGCTTTCTGAGATTTTCCAAGCATTTGCCAGCCCCCTCAGTAACGGATTTTCGGATCGAACCAGGCATAAGCCAGGTCGGTCAGCAGGTTCACCAGAACGGTCAGAACGCCATAGAGGATCGTGACCCCCAGCAGCACAGCATAGTCGCGTGACAAGGCCGAACCCACATAGGCCTGCCCCAGCCCACCGGTCGAGAAGTAGATGTCAACAAACACCGACCCGGTCAGCACATAGACGAAAACCGGCCCCAGATAGGACACCACCGGCAGCAGCGTGGGTTTCAGCGCATGGCGCCAAATCACGGTGCGGGTGGGCAGGCCCTTGGCCCGCGCGGTGCGGATGAAGTTCGAATTCAGTACTTCGAGCATCGACGAACGCGTGATCCGCGCGATCGAGCCCATGTACGAGGTCGCAAGCGCGATGACGGGCATGATCAGGTATTGCCACTGGCCCCCGTTCCAGCCGCCGCCCGGCAGCCAGCCCAGCCACAGGGTGAAGGTCAGGATCAGGATCGGACCCATTATGAAGTTCGGCAGCGCCTGGGCGGCGATGCCCAGACCCACGGCGAAATAATCGATCCAGCTGTTGTGGCGGATCGCGGCGGCGATGCCCAAACTGACGCCCACCAGCGTGGCCACGAGGAAGGACAGCATCCCGTAGGTCAGCGAAATCGGAAAGCCCTGCGCGATGATGTCGTTCACGTCGCGGTCCTTGA